>CAKZOO010000117.1 GCA_937136455.1 uncultured Flavobacteriaceae bacterium
AAGAAGTCTGAAAGTAAAACAGTTCAAGGAATTATCAGTGAATCTTCAGATAATATCGCTGATGTGATGAAAAGAACTTCAAGGATTTATGAAAATGTGATTTCAGGATTGGCAAAGCAAGATGCTCAAAAACTCAAAAAGAGTAAAAAGCAAATTGCGAAGCTAGAAGCGGAAGTGGAAGAACTTCGTAATCACTTATTCTATTTCATTAAGAATTTACATGAGACAAGTGTTAGAGGTAGTAATTTTTATATCACTGTTCTCGCTTATCTTACTGATGTTGCTCAATCTTTAGAATACATTGCTAAAAAGAGTTATAAGCATGTGGATCACAACCACAAACCACTTCGATACAATCAAATTAAAGATCTACAAGAGATTCAAGCATTCATATCTGAATTGCTTACTAAAATTGAAAAGATCTTTAGTGATAAAGATTTCAAGCAATTAGAATTGGTTCTTAAATCAAGAAAAGAAGCTCTAGATTTAATTTCAACAAAAATTGATGAGCAGATCTCTAGAACGAGAACAGAAGAATCATCACCTAAGAATACAACACTTTATTTCAACCTCTTGTTAGAGACTAAAGACTTGGTGAAGTCTGTTATGAATGTAAGTGAAGAATATCACACTTCTGCAAAGAATTAATTAGTAGAAGCATCACAAATAAAAAACCGAGTAAATAACTTACTCGGTTTTTTTATGCTTAAAAAATAAATAAAAGGTTTTACTATTCGAATCGAATAATGAAATACTTTTTCTTACCTCTTTGAAGAAGCACATAGCTTCCGTCAATTAGATCTTGTTCACTTATGGTGTATTCTTCTCCAACCTTTTCTTTATTGAGCGCTATGGAATTTTGTTTGAGCTCTCTTCTGGCTTCTCCGTTAGAGCTTAAGAAATTCGTTTTAGCGGCAAGAGCTCCAATCATATCAAGACCTTCTGCTAATTCTTCTTTTGAGAGAACTGCCTGAGGTACACCTTCAAAAATTTCTAAAAAGGTTCTCGAATTAAGCCCTTTGACATCTTCTGCAGTCGATTTTCCAAATAGAATTTCACTGGCTTTCACGGCATTGTCTAGGGCTTCCTGTGAGTGAACCATAACGGTAACTTCTTCGGCCAATCTTCTTTGAAGTGCTCTTTGATGAGGTGCTTCTCGGTGTGATTCAATCAATTCTTCAATCTCATCTTTTCCTAAAAGCGTAAAGATTTTGATGTATTTTTCAGCATCTTCATCAGAGGTATTTAACCAATACTGGTAAAAAGCATATGGAGAAGTTCTGTTTTCATCGAGCCAGATATTTCCTCCTTCAGTTTTTCCAAACTTCGTTCCATCTGCTTTGGTAATCAGTGGACAAGTTAAAGCATATCCTTTTCCACCTCCAATTCTTCTGATGAGTTCCGTTCCTGTGGTAATGTTTCCCCACTGGTCTGAACCGCCCATTTGAAGGGTGCAATTGTGCTCTTTAAAAAGGTGTAAGAAATCATATCCCTGAACGAGTTGATAGGTGAACTCAGTAAAAGACATTCCTTCTTTTGCCTCAGAAGAGAGTCTTTTCTTTACGGAATCCTTAGCCATCATATAATTAACCGTGATGTGTTTTCCAACGTCGCGAATAAAAGCTAAGAAACTAAAATCCTTCATCCAGTCATAATTGTTAACGAGCACTGCAGCATTATCTTGATGAGCATCAAAATCTAAGAAACGCGATAATTGTTCCTTAAGTGCATTTTCATTGTGACGTAGAGTAGCTTCATCGAGAAGATTACGTTCTTGTGATTTTCCAGAGGGGTCTCCAATCATTCCAGTTGCTCCTCCAATAAGTGCAAAAGGCTTGTGTCCTGATAACTGAAAATGCTTGAGCATCATCACTCCGACAAGGTGTCCAATATGTAAGGAGTCAGCCGTTGGGTCAATTCCAACATAGGCTGATTGCATTCCGCTGAGTAAGTGTTCTTCTGTTTCAGGCATCACATCGTGTATCATGCCTCTCCATTTGAGTTCTTCTACAAAGTTTTTCACTAGATATCGTATTTGTGGCAAATATAAGGATGATTTTATAGAATTGTAGCTCACTTCTAAAGAAGTTCAAAGCTTATGCAGGATCCATTACCATAAGGTTGCATCCTCTAATGGCGGACTTATCAAATCGACCTAATACTTCAAAAGAGCCATCGGGATATACTTTTCCTAAATCTTCGGTTGCGATAAAGGCACAGCTCTCCTTATTGGCTAAGTCAATGATGTTAATTCCTCCTGTTTTATGCGTTCCAATGAGCGATAAGGGATCTCTAGTATCACGAATAGAGATCTTCATCCAGGGAGGTGTTTTAAACAGTCCGTTTCCTTTGGAATAAGCCTGTGAAAGAAGTTCGGTCATTCCGTATTCAGAGTGAATTACGTTGGCTCCAAATCCTTCTTTAAGTAATTTGTGAAGCTCTGCTCTAATGAGTTCTTTTCTCCTTCCTTTCATACCTCCAGTTTCCATAACGATGGTTTTATGTAGCTCTATTTGATATTCTTCAACAAAATCCAATAGTGCAAAGGATACTCCAATAAGTAAGGTTTTGGTGTTTTTGGATTCTAATTCTTTTAAAGTTTTAGCTAAGGAATCTAATTCATTGAGATAGAAGCCTGATTGAGGATGCTTGCTTTCTTTAATGAGATCTTCTGCCATATAGATCAATGAGGAGCCTTCACGTTCTAAGTAAGAAGGAAGCAATGCTAGAACACAATAATCATTTATAGGGCCATAAAAGTGATTGAAAGCTGTTCTAAAACTCTTAGTGTAGTGATTTAAGTCTTCGATATAGTGTTTTGAGTTTACACTAGAAGTGGTTCCACTCGAACTAAAGTAAAAATCTCCGGGAGTACCACAATACACTTCTTTAAGTTTAAAGAATTCTATGGGTAAATAGGGGATATGCTCAAGACGTTGAACTTTTGAGAGATCCACTTTTAATAAATCACAAAACTGACGATAAACCTTGTTGTTTTGATGTTGATAGGCAAATAACTCTAAGGCATAAGCCTTAAATTCTTCTTCGGTTTGTATGTTAAAGGGATCGCGCATCTTCAGCACAAAGATACATCATTAGAACTGCTACTTCACAATCAATTTTCTAGTAGAAGTACGATTGTTTTCAGTTACTCGAATCACGTAGATTCCAGCTTCTAAATTTTGAAGGTAAAGTGCTTCTTGATCGAGAGTGGTTCTGAGCTTCATAGCTCCAAACACATCATAGATGATGATATCTTTACTTTGATTGCTGTCGGTGGCTATATAAACAACTCCTTGAGTAACTGGGTTTGGGTAGATGTTGAGTCCTGGTACTTCATTAGTCTCTTGAGCTACAGAGATACCTATAGCTGCAATGAAAAACAATATGAAATACCATTTTTTCATCGTGAGACGAGTGAGTGAGTTGTTAGTTAAAAAAGTTTAGTTAGCTAAAGATAAAAAATAAAAGCTAATAATACTTTAAATAAAACATAAAAAAAGCCCCAAAAAAGGGGCTCTGTTTATTAAAATCACAAAAGTAGCTTATTGCTTTATCCAAGCAGCTGCCCAATCAGGGATAGCGGCTCCATTTCCAGCACCTGTAGCTGTTCCTTCAGTGATATGATCTGCTACAGCTGCGTAATCTGATATTACAAATCCTTCAGCTTTATTGTCATATTGTATATTGGTAATTGTTAAATCGCCACCATCGATTCTTGCGATAGCATTGGTATCTGTAGTTTTTACTTTAACCGCTTTGTCAATTCCAGAAGTGTAGAAATTGTCGATTGTGAATTTTCCTCCACCTTCTTTGAAATAAAGTGCTCCTTCGGTTACAGGGCCTACCACAGTAATATTTGAAAGTGTTGTAGTGGTCATAGGTGTTGCAGCACCGTTGTCACCGTTATTAGATCCTTCAATACCTGCTTTAGCACCTCCTTTGATATACCAATGAGATCCAGTACCGTTCCATCCGTCTGCAAAATCGATTGAATCATCACCTGAGTTGATCGATACTAAGTGAGTTGCATTTACGGTACCTCCGAAGAATTCTAATCCATCATCTCCACCTTCATAGGATTGAACATAATCAACTGTAGTTCCAGAACCAACTCCGAAAAAGGATACTCCGTTAAATTCTTTTGAAGAGTTGAAAGTCGCACCAGTATACTCTACTCTTAAGTATTTTAAAACACCAGAGTTATCATCTGTAACTGTTCCTCCGTAAGTCAAATCAGCAACTTCAGAAGTAGCAGTAGCACCTACGTTAGTTGGAGCTTTTCCGCAAAGCACTAATCCTCCCCAGTCACCTGCAGCAGGAGTACTTGCACTAGAAGTCATAATAACTGGAGCATCAGCAGTCCCATTGACGAAAATTTGTCCACCTTGAGCCACAGCGATATAAGAAGAAGTTCCTCCAGTAGCTTTGATGATGGTTCCTGCAGGGATGGTTAATGAACCTCCGTCTTTAATTACAAGAGATCCTGATAAGTAGTACTCGATTGAAGCATCTAAACTGATATCAGTTGAGATTTCTCCTTGAATATTTTCAGTAGTTGCAGCTGTCGTGTTATCAAGTCCAATAGTCCAACCTTGAGTCCAACTTGGAGCAGCAGCACCAGATCCAGCACCTGTAGTGATTCCCTCAGAAATAAACGATTGAGTAGCACCAGTGTAGTCATGAGCTATAAATCCTTCAGCTGAATCTGCAAATTGTACGTTAGTCATTATAAGATCACCAGCTTCAATACGATCAGAAGCATTGGTGTCTGTACTTTTTACTTTGACACCTAAGTTAACTCCCTTAGCGTAGAAGTTGTCAATGGTGAATTTACCTCCACCTTCTTTGAAGTATAGAGCCCCTTCACTTACAGGTCCAACAACAGAGATGTTTGATAGGGTAGCAGTTGTCATTGGAGTCGCAGCACCGTTATCACCGTTGTTTGAACCTTCGATACCAGCCTTAGCACCTCCTAAGATGTACCAGTAGGATCCATTTCCAGACCATCCGTCAGCAAAGTCGATAGAGTCATCTCCAGAGTTGACAGAAACTAAGTGTGACGGGTTAACGGTACCTCCGAAGAACTCTAAACCATCATCACCACCTTCATAAGATTGAACGTAGTCAACTGTTGTTCCAGCACCCACTCCAAAGAATGATACACCGTTAAATTCTTTTGAAGAGTTGAAAGTCGCACCAGTATACTCTACTCTTAAATACTTTAATACTCCAGAAGAATCGTTCGCATCTGTACCTCCATAAGTTAAATCAGCAACTTCAGAAGTTGCTGTTGCACCTACGTTTGTAGGAGCTTTTCCACAAAGCACTAATCCTCCCCAGTCACCTGCAGCTGGTGTTTCTGCAGCTGAAGTCATTACTACTGGATTTGAAGAAGTACCGTTCACATAAATGAGTCCACCTTGAGCAACAGCAATATAAGAAGAAGTTCCACCTGATGCTTTGATTACTGTTCCGGCTGGGATGGTTAGAGATCCCCCTTCACGAACGACTAAAGCTCCAGTTAAATCGTATTCAATAGATGCATCTAATACTACTGCATCTGAAATATCACCTGATAATTCATTATTTACAGGACATTCATTTCCAGAAGAACCTCCACAATCGATTCCAGTCTCATCTCCATCTTGAATTCCATTGGAATGAATATCTACTACAGGAGTTTCATCTTTTATACAAGAACTCGCTGTTAGTACTAATGATAGTAAAGCAAATTTTAAAATTGATTTTTTCATTATTTAATTTTAATTGATTTATGTTTTAAATTCTGAAACAAAAAAACGCCTAGTATTTAAACTAAGCGTTAGTGATAATTTACCTTTATGTAATGCTTGTATTAACTAAAAGTTATAGGATAAAGAAAGCTTAACGGTAGCTCCTCGCTTATATGAAAGCACCTCAATATTTTGAATGTCTTGAATTCTCAATACTTCCGGATTTAAGATGTTTTTAGCACTAAGACCAAGACTTAGGTTTTTTGTGAGATCCGATTTAACAATGAGATCCAAGCTTCCTAATCCTTTGTCTACTAAATTTCCTTTTCCTTCGGTTCCTAAGGCATAGATTCGATCTGAGTAATAGTTGTATGCAGCAGTAGCACTTAAATTGCGATCTTTTTCAAATTCTTTAGAAAAACTGATATCAGCGTTGAGTAACAAATCGGATGCTCCAGTGAGTTTATTCGAACTATTGGTGAAATCCACACTAAGTGGTAAGATTCCAGCAGCAGTGGTTTCATCGATTACTTTTTGAGCATCGAGTTCTTGATTGGAAATCAAATAAGAGGCATTAAATCCAAAAGTCATTAGGGTTTTTAAGAATCCAGATTCTGTTTCAGTTTCGTGATTGATCAGATCTTTTCTCGTTTCGAATTCGATACCAAATACCGTAGCACTATCTCCTGTGTTGACATAACTTAAATCATTAGTTGCTGAGTTAACCGTTACATCGTTGATGGGGTTTTGGATGTATTTTGCAAAACCTCCTACAGAGATAAGCTCCGAGCGCTTTGGAAAGAGCTCCCACTTAGCATCAAAGTTATAATCTGTTGAGGCGTAAAGGGATGGGTTTCCAAATGATACCTGAGTCACATCTTCGTATTGGAACAATGCGCGTTCTTTGAATTGAGGTAGTGTATAGGTCTTACTCGCTGCTAATTTTAAGTTTTGATCTTCTTTCAAAGCAACTTTGATACTTGCTGTAGGTAAGAATTCAGTAGCATTAAAAGAAGCAGTACCCCCAGTTGGATCTAAAGAAGTACTCCAGTTAATCGTCTGATTTATTTTTTCAGCTCTTAATCCAACTACTGCAGTTGTTTTGTCTGATAATTTGTAGGTCAAATTGGTATAGGCAGCATGGATATTTTGAGTTCCGTCATACGTTTGTGGAACAAGAGCAGAGGGGGTGTTTAAATTCCCTCTAAAGGTTTCGATAGAGAACAATCCAGCGTTTCTGTTTTCTAGATTGAAATAACTGTCGAGATTGTGAACATCCTCAACAATTGGCTGGTCTACAACAGCACCGTAAAGACGTCTTGTAATTCTAAAGTTGAATTGAGTCGCCTTAAAGTCTACTGATTTCATACGTCCGTTGTATCCAAAAGTGAGAATACCATCGTATAAATCATCTTCATTTTTCTTGAATTTGTACACTGCTTCAAAGTTTGCAGCAAATTCTTCTTCACTTAAGTTTTGAAAAAAGCGGTGGTTGTCTGAGCTGTTCAATGTTTGTTGAAAAGACTTTGGACCCTCTGGATTATCCCAATTATCAGGAGAAATCATTGTTTGTCTTCTGTCAGGAATCACATTTTGAGTGATGTTAAAAGATGTACCCCAATTTACAGCGAAGCTGTCGCTCAGTTGATGCTCTCCTAACAATTGATTTACTAGTAGTACAGTGCGATCAAATACAGAGCGTTGTACAACAGCTCCTCCTTCGGGCGCATAATCAAATGCGTCTACGACACCATAGTACTCATTTTGAGATTGAGAAGAAGTATTGGTATACAAGCTGTTAAACTGCAAGAAGTGTTTTAAGTGACGAACACCGATGGTTCCCATTGCTGTGGAGTTGGTGTTGTACTTGAAGGAATCATAAGTAAAATCTCTTCTAGCTAAACCAGAGACAGTAATACCTCCTCTAACGATTCCGTTTTGATAACTGAAATTATTATCGTGAGAAGCCATTCCAAAGAAATTCACCTTGGTGTTTTCTCCTAAATAAAATGATAAACCTCCTTTTAAAGAAGCGTTTCTATTGATAGGGTTATTCTCAATAGTTCGGTCCCAACTCGTTGTAAAGTTGTAATTGTTTAGCGGAAATAAAGGATAGGATTGATAATAAAATCCTGATTTGTTAGGACCGTCGTTTAGGTAAAAGGTATCTGCTTTTGACACTTCCGTGTTCACTCCTGAACCTAAAGAAATATCAATAAATGAAGTTCCTTTAAAGTCTTTAGTTTTAATATTGATATTCGCACCAGAAAAATCTCCGTAGTTGGAAGCGATAAATGTTTTGTCGATACCTATGTATTCTACAATGTCGGTAGTAAACATTCCCAGTTCGATATTCTTTCTTGAAGGATTGTTTGAAGGTAAAGGAAGTTTATTCAGTGTGGTCATATTGTAGCGATCACCCAATCCTCTAACAAAGATGGTTCCGCTACCTTCTTGTTTTGATACCCCAGTAGTCTTTGTAACCGCAGTGGCTGCATCGCCAACCCCTTTTTTTGCAAGTTCTTGTGATCCAATTGCTGTAGACATTGCCACAGCATTTTTTTGTTCTACTAAAAGTGCCGCTTCTGATTCTTTTGAAGTCGTTGTTACGACAACTACTTCTTCCAGAGCCATTCCTTGAGAGGCTCCTAATGAAAAGTCTGCTTTAGTAATCTCTCCAGCTTTTACAACAATGTTTTCAGCTGTGATGGTTTCATAACCTAAGAAGCTTATTTCTAAGGTATAAGTTCCAGGTTCTAGATTGTTGAACTCATAAAGGCCATCAAAATCAGAAGTGGTTCCCAGTGAAGTTCCTTTGATGAGGATATTTCCGAAGACTAAAGGCTCGTCATTGAGCTCTTTGTCGGTAAGTTTTCCTTGAATTGTTCCTGTTTCTTGAGCGAATGAAATCGCAGTTGCAAGTACAAATAATGCTAGGTAAATTTTTTTCATTTCGAATCGTTAAATTTTCTGCAAATAACGTGAGCAAGCCTTAGAAAAAGGTTAGCATAACTTTACTAAACTTCTATATTAAAGTTATGCTTAGGTTAAGAGAATCTTAAATTAAGACACAAAAAAACCCCCTTGAAAAGGAGGTTGTATAGAGTCTGGATAAGCCTTATTCTTCTATGTGAATTGCTTTTAATGAATAGCTAATATTGTTAGTGTGATCAGCTTCCACAATGAGGTCTTTGGTGAACAAATCTTGGTAACCTAAAAAGCGAACTTTTAATTTGTAAGTCCCAGGTTCTAAACCAATGACAGTAAAATTACCATCAAAATCAGTAGTTGCAGTTTTATTGGTATCCACAACCTCTACCGTTGCAAATGCAAGCGGACTGTTGTCAGCTTCAAGATCTAAAATTTTTCCGGTGATGGATCCTTTATCATTTGCCATTTGAGCAAAGCTGATAGCAGAAACACATAAGGCGATTAGTAAACTAATTTTTTTCATCGATTTATTTTTATTACAAAAATATCCTTCAAGCGCTAAGGTTCTGTTAAGTCAGTATTATCAATTCGCTATTTGATGTTATGATTGTGTTAAGCTCTTAAAAAACATGAATAATAGTTAGTTTTAATTAAAAATATATTCACATATATAACTGATAAACAGTGATTAAAAAGCTTATGTTAAATTAAGGTTACCAAATTGTTAAGCCAATGTTTCCAAATGATTAATTCGTAATTTTATACTATATCAAAAATGAAATAAGATGAAAACAGTATTAAGCCTAATGATTTGTATATTAAGCACTGGAGTGTTTGCACAAGAAACTAACCCCAAATACACTAAGGATGGTGATCGAGTTGAAGCTGTTTATTATCATTCAAATGGTCAAGTTTCTCAACAAGGATTTTTCAAGGAAGGAAAATTAAGTGGGTTGTGGATGATGTATAATGAAGAAGGAGAAAAAATTGCTCAGGGTTATTACGCTAATGGGAAGAAAACGGGAAAATGGTTTATTTGGGAAAATGGAAAACTCAATGAAGTAGATTATATCGATAATAAAATTGTAAATCACATTCTTTGGGATCAAAAAGAAGCGATTGTCAATAGATGAAATTAGTATTAACTAAGTGTTTCAAAGCTCCTCAAGTCTGAAGGAGCTTTTTTTTGATGTTACCTTAAAGTTAATTTAAGTTTATGATTCTGTTTAAAAAGTCCTATATGCTTATTAATCACTAAATTTGAAGCATTATCTTAATAATAATTTTAAATTAATGAAGGTATTAATTGTAGATGATGAATCTGATATTCTTGAAATTGTTTCTTACAATTTAGAATCTGCTGGATATGATGTCTATACAGCTAGTAATGGAATTGAAGGAATAGCATTGGCGAAAGAACAGCAACCTCAATTAATCATTTTGGATGTAATGATGCCAGGGATGGATGGTATCGAGACTTGTGAAAAGTTAAGATCACTACCTCAACTGGATCAGACTATTATAGCTTTTTTTACCGCAAGAGGAGAAGATTATTCGCAAATGGCTGGATTTGAGGCGGGTGCGGATGATTACATAACTAAGCCCATCAAACCAAAGATTCTTGTCAGTAAGGTGAAATCACTTTTAAGAAGATTTAATACTTCGGAACAGAAAGAAGAATCATCTATCGAAAGCATTCAATTATCCAATTTAGAAATCGATAGAGAACAATATGAAATCAAATTAAAAGGAAAGGTGATTAATCTTCCTAGAAAAGAATTTGAATTATTAGCC
This sequence comes from uncultured Flavobacteriaceae bacterium, assembly GCA_937136455.1. Classification (GTDB taxonomy): domain Bacteria; phylum Bacteroidota; class Bacteroidia; order Flavobacteriales; family Flavobacteriaceae; genus MAG-120531. Next base: position 10,461 of record CAKZOO010000117.1, read on the forward strand.
TTATTGGCTTCAAAACCCAATAAAGTATTTACTAGAGAAGCGATACTTGATCACGTTTGGGGAAATGATGTTGTTGTTGGAGGTCGTACCATAGACGTTCACATTCGAAAACTTCGTGAAAAAATAGGAGACAAACGTTTTAAAACCGTCAAAGGAGTAGGGTATAAGTTTGTTGAGAAATAATGGAACCTAAAGAAAAAAAATCCTACAAATTTGCCCTGCTAACCTCATTGGCAATTTCTGGCCTTTTAACTGTTATAACGACCCTTTTTTTGGTTGGCCAAGGAAATTTTGACATTGGATTTTCACTGCTTTATTTTTCGATTTCATTTGTTGTATCATTTGGAGTCATTCAATTTAGAATTGAACGAGTCATCTACAGAAGTATAAAGCACTTAAGAGATACACTAAAACTTTTAGAATCGAGTCCTGTCAATAGAGATATTATCACTACAAATGTAAAATCCTTAACAGAAGAGATTGAGACTTATGCCATCAACAAGAAGATTGAATTGGAAAGTCTCAAGGGAAGAGATGATTTTAGAAGGGAGTTTATTGGGAATGTATCTCATGAATTAAAAACACCACTTTTTACCATTCAGGGCTATATAGATACCTTACTTGAAGGTGCAGCTGATAATGAAAAACTTCGTGTAAAATACCTTGAAAGAGCTTCAAAAGCTGCTGACCGTCTTACTTATATTATCAAAGATCTCGATTTGATTACCAAACTTGAAATGGGTGAATTGCAATTGGAACCTATCAATTTTGATATTGTTCAGGTAGTGGAAGCTGTCTTTGAAATGATGGAAATGAGAGCTGCCAAAAAGAAAATAACCTTGACCTTTGATACGAATTATTCTGCTGGTGTTAATGTGTTTGGAGATCAAGAAAAAATAAGGCAAGTCGTTACTAATTTAGTGGACAATGCCATTAAATACGGCAAGCAAGATGGGACTGTAGAGATTAGTATACAAAGTATTAGTAAGAAAAAAATCTTATTAAGAGTTACCGATAATGGTGAGGGAATACCAAAAGAAGATTTGCCGAGACTTTTTGAGCGATTTTACAGAGTCGATAAGAGTGGTAATCGCAAGCAAGGTGGTTCAGGATTGGGCTTATCTATTGTAAAACACATCATCGAAGCTCACGATCAAAAGATATTTGTTGAGAGTACAAAGGAAATAGGTTCTGAATTTTCCTTTACTTTGCAAAAATCTAATGATCTACATCCAAATGGGGAGCAAAAATAAGCTTAAGCGATTTAAAGAAAACGAAACTTTTTCCAATGTCATTCAACCCTCTAGAGAAGAGGTGGTGACCAATGGACTTGAACTCAAAGGAAATTGGAATGCTAAATTTGGTAATAACAACCCCATCGTTCTAGAATTAGGATGTGGAAAAGGAGAGTACACCATTGGACTCGCTCGTTTAAATCCCAATGTCAATTATATCGGAATTGATATTAAGGGGGCACGCTTTTGGAGAGGTGCCAAGACTGCTATTGACGAAGGACTTTGCAATGTGTGTTTTGTTCGAACTCAAATAGAACTCGTCGATCATCTCTTTGATGCAAAAGAAGTATCTGAAATTTGGATCACTTTTCCAGACCCCCAAATCAAATACAAGAGAACCAAGCACCGTATGACCAATGAGGTGTTTTTGGACCGTTATCGAAATATTCTAAATGACTCTGGAGTCGTACATTTAAAGACCGATTCCGAATTTATGCACGGTTATACCTTAGGCCTTTGTCACGGCCTTGGACTAGAGGTGCAGTACGCCAATCACAATGTCTATAAAAACGAAGGAGCACCTTCTGAGGTATTAGATATTCAAACTTTCTACGAAAAGCAGTATCTTGAGCAAGGAAAGCCAATTACCTATATGCGATTTAAACCCTAGGATGGAGTATTACAGCACCTTATTTTTTATCACTTTTTCAGCGGCCTTTTTAGGAACCATGCCTCCTGGCATGCTCAATTTAACAGCACTAAAGATCAGAGTGAGTAAGGGTAAGAAGAATGCTTATTTGTTTACACTAGGGGTTTGTATCATTGTGCTAATTCAATCTCTTATTGGAGTACAGGTATCCAAATACCTTTACAAACATCCTGAGGTAATTGATTTATTGATGAAAATTGCAATTGGAGTCTTTGCCATTCTCAGTGTCTATTTTTACGCTAGTGCAAAAAAAGTCAAGGATGAACGCACTAAAATAGCCTCTGATAAAAAACGAAATGATTTTTTAAAGGGATTGATTCTTGCGAGTTTAAATATGTTGGCAATTCCTTATTATTCTGGGATCAACGCCATGTGGCGCTCTTCTGGTTGGATTGAGTTTAATCCAATTGACACTGCTGTTTTTGTTTTAGGGGCCTCTCTTGGTACTGCTGCTGTTTTGCTCTTCTACGCTCGTTACTTTAAGAACGTCAAGATTGAAAAGCACCGTTTTAGCAAGCGTCTCAATTATATGCTATCTGCATTAATGATCATTTTGGTAATGATTACTGTGATTCGATTATACTATCGTTAGATGAAACAGGATACGACTGGTTTTTTTCAAAGAGTATATGAAGTCTGTAGAGAAATCCCCTATGGCAGGGTGACTTCATACGGAGCCATTGCACAGTATTTAGGATCTAAATCTTCAGCCCGAATGGTGGGTTGGGCGATGAATGCTTCTCATGGACTAGAGGATGTTCCAGCACATCGAGTAGTCAACAGAAATGGACTCCTTAGTGGGAAACATCACTTCGAAGGAACTAATCTAATGCAACAACTCTTAGAGAGTGAAGGAGTCGAGGTAATCGATTCTCAGGTACAGGATTTTAAAGTCGTATTTTGGGATCCGAATTTGGAGTTATAGCTTCCTAAATTCATCTCGTTGCTGTATCTTTACACTCTGATTTATTTAAATTTAATCTCATTAAAATGACTCTTAATAAAAAGGATATACTCAAGGCTCTCGAACTGATTTCTGCTCCTGGTGCAGGAACAAATTTGATCGAAAGTGGATCGGTAAAAAATGTAGTGATTTTTGGAGACGAGGTTGTTGTCGATGTTGAAATTGACAACCCAAGTCTACAGGCGAAGAAAAAGACCGAAGTTGAAATCATGAAGATTATTCATGACGAGGTATATCAAAAAGCAAAGGTGCAGGTGAATGTAAAGGTGAGTGAAAAAGCTTCAGCTCCTAAACCAAACCTCATTAAGGGTCAACCAATTGAAGGAATTCAAAACATCATCGCTGTAGCCTCTGGTAAGGGTGGAGTTGGTAAATCTACTGTTACAGCAAATCTTGCGGTAAGCCTTCAACAAAAAGGATTTAAAGTAGGGGTTTTAGATGCGGATTTATACGGGCCATCCATGCCTACTATGTTTGATGTGGTTGGACATAAACCATTAGCAGTAACGGTGGATGGAAAGTCTAAAATGGTTCCAGTGGAGGCCTATGGTGTTAAGATGTTATCGCTTGGATTCTTTACAGAGCCGAATCAGGCAGTGATCTGGAGAGGAGCTATGGCATCCAAGGCACTCAATCAATTGATTTTTGACGCCCATTGGGGAGAATTAGACTTTTTATTAATCGATTTACCTCCAGGAACAGGTGATATTCATTTGAGTATTATGCAGGCACTTCCAATTACAGGAGCAGTTGTTGTGAGTACCCCACAAGAGGTAGCACTTGCAGATGCTCGCAAAGGAATTGCGATGTTTAGACAAGAATCGATTCAAGTTCCAGTACTTGGAATCATAGAGAATATGGCCTATTTTACCCCTGAAGAACTTCCCAATAATAAATATTATATATTTGGGAAAGAGGGAGCTAAGAATTTAAGTGAGACTATAGAGGTGCCCTTCTTAGGTGAGTTACCACTGGTTCAATCAATTCGCGAAGCTGGAGATGTCGGAAGACCTGCGGCACTTCAAGAAAATAAAGTGTTGAATGAAGCATTTGATCAGTTGACCAAAAATATGGTATCTGAATTAGTTAAGAGAAATGAAGAATTGCCAGCGACAGAGGCTATAAAGATTACAACCATGGCTGGTTGTTCAACAAAATAAAGAATGAGTCCAGAAGAAGTAAAAACAAATATTGAAAAAGCACTTGAGGAAATCAGACCTTTCTTGCAATCTGATGGTGGCGATATCGACCTTGTTGATATTGTTGACGGTGTTCATGTAAAGGTTTCTTTTAAAGGAGCCTGTGATAATTGCTCCATCAATCAAATGACCTTGAAGTCTGGGGTTGAAATGACGATTAAAAAGTACGTTCCTCAGATCGAAAGTGTGACTGCAGTATAACTTCAAATTCTTTGGTTGAATTTCTTATCTTAGAGAAAATTTAACCCTCATGAAGTATTTATTTTCTGTATTATTCTCTCTTGTTCTCCTATCTTGTCAAACCTCTGAACTGACTGAAGTTCAGCAGTGGGAAATACAATCTAAAAACATTGAAATTATACGCGATTCCTATGGTGTTCCACACATCTATGGGGAAACAGATGCCGATGCAGTCTTCGGTCTACTCTACGCTCAATGCGAAGACGATTTTAATAGAGTAGAAGAGAATTATATCTGGGCTACTGGTCGATTGGCAGAGGTTCAGGGAGCGGAAGCAATTTATTCTGATCTTAGAGCAAAACTCTTTATGACCGAAGAAGAAGCCATTAAGGCTTATCAATCGGCTCCAAAATGGCTTCAAGAGCTCTGTGACGCCTTTGCTGATGGAATCAATTATTACCTCTATACACATCCTGAAGTTACTCCTAAATTACTGACTCGTTTTGAGCCATGGATGCCAATGTATTTCTCAGAGGGATCCATTGGAGGGGATATCGAACGCGTATCGATTCAGAAAATAAAATCGTTTTACGAAAAGGGAATGTCTTTGTCTACAGAGGAGGTTGCTCTAATTCATAAAGAAAAGGAATTTGAAGAGCCAGCTGGTTCAAATGGTATCGCAATCGCTGGATCACACACCAAATCTGGAAATGCCATGCTGCTGATCAATCCTCATACCTCATTCTTTTTTAGACCAGAAGTTCATGTGGTTAGTAAACAGGGGCTCAATGCCTATGGAGCCGTGACTTGGGGGCAATTTTTTGTCTATCAAGGCTTTAATGAGCATACGGGATGGATGCATACTTCTACCTATACCGATGTGATGGATCTTTATAAAGAAACCATTGTTAAAAAAGGAGCTACACTGTTCTATCAATATGACGATGAACTTAGAGCAGTTCAAATGGATGAAATCTCCCTAGCTTATAAAGACGCTGAAGGCACTCTAAAATCGAAAACCTTTCCCATCTACAGAACCCATCACGGTCCAATTACAGGAATAGAAGACGGAAAGTGGACTGCAACTGCCATGCTATGGGATCCTGTCAATGCACTTGAACAATCTTTTATTCGAACCAAGCAAGAGGGCTATAAAGGCTTTAGAGAAATGATGGAGATTAGAACCAACTCTTCTAATAATACGGTCTACGCTGACAGTGATGGAAACATCGCCTATTTTCATGGAAATTTTGTTCCAAAGCGAGATGTTGCTTTCGATTTTTCAAAAGCAGTAGATGGATCTACTTCAAAGACTGATTGGCAAGGAGCTCACCAGGTGAATGAAACCATTATGCTGCTCAACCCTGCGAACGGATGGTTGCAAAATTGTAATTCAACTCCTTTTACAGCGGCTCAAGAGTACAGCCCAAAGAAAGAAGATTATCCCTATTATATGGCTACAGCTGATGAAAACCACAGGGGAGTTCACGCCATAGAGTTATTGTCAAAAATGGATAAAATTGATTTAGATGGCTTAATCGATTTAGCTTACGACACCTACCTCCCTGCCTTTGCTGATTTAATACCTGGTTTAGTTACTGCTGTTGAAACTAAAAGCAACGACCAAAATACTCTCGAGGCTGCTCGAGTATTGAAGCAATGGGATTTTAGAACCTCAGAAGAGAGTATTGCTATGAGCCTTGCTCGCTACTACGCAATTCAAATTATGGAAGAGGTTAAACGTCCTTCAGGAATGAGTTTTATGGAATTTCTACAATATATGGGATCAGCTGCTGATGACAATTTGAAAGTAGCACTCTTTACAAAAGCAATAAGAATTCTGGAATCTGATTTTGGATCTTGGAAAACACCCTGGGGTGCCATAAATCGCTACCAGCGTATTGATGGAGCGACTCGTCAGGCTTTTAATGATTCCTTACCGAGTATTCCAATTGGATGGGCCTCTGGCCGATGGGGAGCACTTGCTGCCTACGGAGCTCGTTATACAAACAATACTAAAAAAATCTACGGTACCAGAGGAAACTCCTTTGTTGCCGTGGTTGAGTTTGGAAAGCGACTAAAAGCAAAGAGTTTACTCGCAGGTGGTCAAAGTGGAAACCCAAGTTCCAAGCACTTTTCAGATCAAGAGCAGTTGTACAGAACAGGAACTTTTAAAGAAGTGCTCTTTTATAGAGAAGATGTTTTAAAGGATCAACAACAGAAGTATCATCCAGGAGAATAGTCTAACTATTCTCTAATTAGAACTAGTGTTCCTTTGGATCCAGTGGAGAGGTTCCAAACCCCTTCTTTGAGTAGATTTCCCTTTGAATCGTAGATTCCGAGCTCTGCAGTATTGGGTCCAGAACTTCCTTGATTAAGGGCTACGAATTCAATGGTGTTATAACCTTTGACTAAATCGATATTGACTCCTTTATAGGCGCCAGAGAGGTAGAAGTTTTCGTGAACGACTTCTCCATTGTGGAGTATTTTAACGCGATCTCCATCGACAATTTGGTGATCTCTACAAACGACTCCTACAAATTTGTCATAGACTTTAACATTGCCTAAAAACATATCTCCAAAGATTTCTTTTTCTACTTCATTTTCTCGAGGTCCAACCTTTGGGTCGAAATCAAAGTACGCGCCAGCTTGAACTAAATTATTATTGGGAAGCATATTGATTTTACGCTTTTGGGGCTCTAATTCAATCTTAAACTCTTTGTTGTATTCCAGAGGATTCTTTTTATTTTGTTTGAGAGGACTAATCTTTGGCATTCCACTGCTGTTCCCTTTTCCACTTTCAATAGGGATGGGTTTTCCAGTGTCTTCTTGGCTGTATGCGTGATAGCTAACAAGTGCAATTAGTATGTAAATAAGTCTTCTCATATCAACTAAAAAGGGCTGTAAAGATATAAAATCTTACAGCCCAATTGTTTTAAGGTCTTGTTAAAGTATTTTATGCAAAATACCAATAGATCAGTATCACAATGACGCAAATCGCCAACCCTACTTGCTTTACTTTTGAATAAGGCGTGATGTCGACTTGTTTGGTGTATTCTTGAACATAATCAGTAGCTCGTGGCCAAATTTTTCCAATGACGAGCATGATGATGACATTGAGAATAAACAAGATGGCCATCACATCAATGTAGTGTGGGTAGTTCTCAAATCTCGGTTGAAGAATAAATTGACTGATAATGTATAACACGGAACCAGAAATTAATCCGACTTTAGCTGCAAGTGCAGGTACTCGTTTAGTGGTATATCCGACTAATATAATCGTTAGAATTGGAATGGAATAAATGCCGTTGACTTCTTGTAAATAATCAAATAAATTTCCAGCATTGGCAATCAGTGGAGCAATAAACATCGAAGCAATAGCTAGAACAACTCCAAAGGTCTTTCCGTTTTTTACAATGGTTTTTTCATCCGCTTCTTTATTGATGTGTTGTTTGTAGATGTCAATCCCAAAGAGTGTCACAGAAGAATTTAATACGGAATTAAAGGAACTTAAAATAGCTCCAAATAGTACTGCAGCAAAAAAACCAATCAGTCCTTTAGGGAGTACTTCAGCTACTAATTTTGGATACGCTTGATCAGCAACTTCCAATCCACCATTAAATACATGGTAGGCGATCAAACCAGGCAGTACAACGATAATAGGACCTAAAATTTTGATAAATGCTGCAAGGAGTAATCCCTTTTGGCCTTCCACTAAGTTTTTAGCCGCCAAAGCTCTTTGAATGATCTGTTGATTGGTTCCCCAATAGAACAATTGAATGAGCATCATTCCTGTAAAAAGTGTATGAAACGGAACGGGATCCGATTCACTCCCCATCGATTTAAACTTATCAGGATTGGATGAGATAAGTTCGTTCAATCCTTGCGTGATACTACCATCACCAATGAGAAGTAATCCAAATACAGGAATTAATAATCCTCCAATAAGTAATCCAATCGCATTGATTGAATCCGATACAGCTACTGCTTTTAATCCTCCAAAAACAGCATAAATCGATCCAATGATACCAATTCCCCAAACACAGATCCAAATGGAAGTCGTGTGAGAAACACCTAGGAGCTCTGGGATGTTAAACATTCCGCTGATCGCTACGGAACCAGAGTATAAGATCACAGGAAGTAATACAACGACATAACCAGTTAAAAATAGGGCAGAAGTAATTGATTTTGTTTGAATGTCAAATCGACTTGCAAGAAACTGCGGAACGGTTGTGAGCCCCCCTTTTAGGTAGCGTGGTAAGAGGAAAATTGCCGTGACAACCATTGTAATAGCGGCTAAGGTTTCCCAAGCCATAACGGACAAACCACTATCATAAGCGGATCCGTTGAGTCCCACGATTTGTTCGGTGGAGAGGTTGGTTAACAAAAGAGAACCAGCTATGACACCTGCTGTAAGGGAGCGTCCTCCTAGAAAGTAGCCATCTGAGGATTGTTCATTGGTGTTTCTGGTTGCTAAATAGGAAATAACCGCTACTAAGAGGGTAAATCCAATAAAAGATAAGATTCCAATCATGTTAAAGTAATTTGGTTGTTGGTCACTAAAAATAGTGAATTAATTCTATTTTAAGGTCATCAGGTTTTTAACTATATATGTTCCTACTGCTTCACCCTGTTTGACTCCCTCCTCACAGGCTCTGCGGTAGTGAATACCACCGTAAAGTCTGGACATCGCAGCTTCGTTTGAAGCATCAATGAACGATTTAAAAGAACGATCACCTAATCCGTAGACACGTTCAGTAGTATCCAAAAACTCAAAGTTATCACCATAAACAGCAGTAAGGGCGATTGCTGCAGCTCTGGAGATTACCGAGTGACCTGAGGTATATTCTGGGAATGGTGGTGTTTGTAAGTGTGGTAGCCATTCTTCATCAATATACTGGTTAATCAATGTTTCAGGACGAACTACCAAAGTATTCCACTTGGTGTCCCAACAAGAGATAAATCCATCGAATAATGCTATTGATGTCATCATATAGGCATTAACTGTATGATCAAATGAATCGTTTTTTAATTCAGAAGCAATTTTCACAATTCCAATCCAATGCCCTCCAGGGGTAATTTTCTTGGTTGCAAACATCGCGTGTCCTTTGTGATGAGAAACGTAAGGGTTACAATCCCAAAAGCTGGCAATCTTTGCTTCTTCACTATCTTTATTTTCAGCGATCATATTTCCAGTTTCATAAACCTCCATCAATTCTTTGTAGAATGGGGAGTCTTTATCCATAGTTACAGGATAAGGATCTACAGGAGGAAACTGATCTGCTGATTTCAATACCATTGGACGAATCTTGTTCCAGTGAGGTTCAATTCCTTCCATATAGTCTGGAGGAGTAGGCTTCCAATAGCGATCTTCTTCTTGGATCGTATATTTAGGGAAGGTTCTCGTCTGTTTGTAAAAATCACCATCAGCCCAATTTAAAATGTGTTCAGCTACTGCTTCACCGTATTTAATAGAAGCTTTAAATTCCAAACTTGACAACCCTTCATCCTGAAGTTGGTCATATAGTTGTTGTTGATAATCTTCTATCTTTTCTTCTGAGAATATAAGAGCCTTACCCACTGTTAAAAAGGCGTGAACAGCAGCTAAGTTAGGAATGACTTTGCGATCCTCTAAGGCGGGTACATCCGTGTAATCGGTTAATTGTCCCTGTAGTGATTGATATTTATCCGGATGCGCCTGTTGCATGATGGCATAGGCAGCAATCGATGGATATACGTGAACTCTTGATGCAATCGGAGGTGAAAAGATATCGTATACAATTACATCTGAGAGTTTTTGTTCTACTTCTCTAAAAAGAGCAGCATCATTTAAGTGATCTTTATATTCAGTTTTTTCTTCACAGCTACTAAATAGAATTAGGGCTGCTAAAGAAAGGATGGTGAAAAATGCTTTGATCTTCATCTTAATTCTTTTTGGTGATAGTATAAGCACTATCGTTATTGGTCAAAATTATAAAAGTTTTATCTGAAATTTTATCAATCTTTCTACCTTCCAAATGAGCAGGTAGTCCAAGTGAGTTGTTCTGGGTAAAGTTACCATTTTTAAAATGGCTAAGGACTCCTCCTGAATTCGATTTTGAAGGACCTAATTCGGTTACATATCCGCTGTAGTTACCCACGTAGTAGAGGTCTCCAGCGTCAAAATAAACATCCTCTATGGTAGAGAGTTGTGCCTCCATAGGTAATGGAACAGCATTGTATTTAGTGTTGTTTTCGTTTAAGAAAACCATCGAACGCAGTTCCTTAATTTCTTTTGTTTGCATGATGGTGTCTTTCCCAGTAAGGGTGTGAATGTCTTTAGCCTTAGCAAAATCGCTGTATCTAACAAAGTATTTTTTAAGGGCTGGAATCTGAGAAATGAGTTTGTCTTTTGAAGCAAAAGGGACGTTTTCTCCAAAGAAATTGTAAAAAATGATAGGGTCTAAAAAGGTGTTTTCATCGTAATCATCTAAGTAGAGTTGGATGGGGTGTTCTTTCGAGGCCTTCCATTTTAAATTCAAACCAGCATTCCCAGCGATGATATCCATGGTTCCATTTTGATCGACATCTGCAACCTTTACACAGTTCCACATACCCTGGGTGTCATTTAATCCAAATTCCTCTGTTTGATTGTCGAATTTTCCATCTCCAATATTGATGAGTATGGTTACAGGCATCCAATCACCAACAAAAACCAAATCAAGCAAGCCGTCATTGTTAAGGTCAGCCCACTCGCTATCCGTAATCATTCCAAGTCTAGCATGAGCAGCCATTTCAAAATTAGCCTTTTGAGTGTTTTTAAGAATATAACTATTAGGTGACAATCCATATCCGCCAGGCATCGAACGAGTTCCTAAAAAGAGATCTTCATAACCATCCCCATCGTAGTCTCCAGCAGAGATAGATCCTCCGTTGTAGGAGGGGAGTGCAGCCGGATATTTGATGAATTCCGCTTTGCCATTGTTGATGTACATTCGATCCGTAGTGTGGAGAACGCCTTCAACATATTCATTTCCTCCAGAAACCACATAGAGATCTAAATCTCCGTCTTTATCAAAATCGAATGCTTCGGCATCCTCATCTTCATGAATGGCATCGAGTTCAAATACTTTTAATTTTTTAGGTAGGTAGGTTCCATCTTTTTGCTGAAGAAAAAGTTCTGAAGCTTGGTATTTACCCCCACCGATGAATAAATCGTCCAATCCATCTCCATTGAAGTCAGCGCGTTCTAAGGCAGGACCTTCAATTGATAAGCGCTCTGGCATCAAGGGTTCTTTATCGTAGTCATTGAAATCATTTTCTCTGTGAACAAAATCAAATGGAGCAACTGTAAACAATTCATTGGAACTCTTTGTCAAATTTGAGGTCGAGGTTGATTTGCGATCGATTAATAATTGTTGATTTGTTTTAACATTTGAAAGCACTGTGGTTTTTTGATCGAGCCAAATCACCTTCAAGGAATCCAACTCTTGAATGGAACCTAATCCAAAGTGAATTTTTTGTGTGGAAGCCGATTCAAAGCCTCTTGTTGCTGTTAATTCTCGGTACCATTGTGAGCCGTTTTTATAGGCGTAAACCTTTGCTCCGAAAGGATTTAATTTTGAATCAAATTGCAGGCTTAAGAAATTGTTTTTTACACTGTTGTTCTCGAGAATCGTTGCGGGTTCATTGATGTTATTTACTACGATATCTAAATCGCCGTCGTTGTCTAAGTCGCTATAGGCAGCACCGTTCGAATAGGAGTCACTCAGTCCAGCTTCTGTCGTAAAGCGATCGAATTGATAGTCCCCGTTGTTTTTAAATACGACATTTGGAATTTTGATACTAGGCATTACTTTGATAAATTCTAGTTCTAATTCATCTTGATCCTCTTCGTTGAATTTCGATAGATCCACATCAGATTCGTAATTTATAAAATCAAGATCGTTGGGACGTTTGTAGATGCCGTTTGAAATAAATACATCCGATAAACCATCGTTGTCATAATCTTGAATCAATACCGACCAGCTCCAATCTGTAGCGTGAAGATTGGACACCATTGCGACCTCTTTAAAGGTTTCATTCCCATTATTGATTTGGACGTGATTACGAGCGAATTGTGGGTGATAACCGAAGGATTCTTTGATTTGAGAAACTTTATCTGAGTCTTCTCCCCCCGATTTTAAAAAGATATCGGGATCGTATGGCATCATATCCAAACTAAAAACATCCGTTAGTCCATCGTTATTGATGTCGGCAGCATCCAATCCCATTGTAAATCTGGAGCTGTGACTGAGTGCAGAATTACTCACCTCTTTAAAAGTTTTATCTCCTTGATTGAGGTAGATGTAATCATTTTCATGAAAGTCATTACCTACATAAATATCGATTAGGCCATCCATGTTGAGATCCGTAGTGCTGAGCCCCAAACCATATCCAAGTGAACTTGAATAAATACCAGCAGCTTGGGTTATATCAACAAAATGGAGGCTCCCTTCATTTAATTTATTCTCTAATAATAAATCACCTGCTAGTTCATCTGTCTGTGATCGCTGATCGGATCTGCCGTAGTTTCGAGGGGTGTGTATCGAGTGATTGAGAAGGTATACATCTAAATCGCCATCATTGTCGTAATCAAAGAAACTCGCCTGGGTTCCAAAACGAGAAATGTCTAAACCAACTTCGGAAGAGCGCTCACTAAAGGTGCGATCTCCATTGTTGATGTAAAGCATATGATGCGCCTCTTCAAGGGATTTGTAATTGCTAACTTTTGAAACATAGAGGTCTTGATATCCATCATTATTGATGTCAGCAACGGTCACCCCAGTAGACCAACTGTCTTCAGTTCCAATTCCAGCAGCGGCACTGATGTCCTCAAATTTCATATTCCCTAAATTGCGATACAGCTTGTCAGGAGTTTGATTTCCTGTAAAGAATAGATCATCGAATCCATCGTTGTCGATATCGATAATTCCAACCCCACCACCATTGAAGTAATAGAGGTATTCAATGATGTTCATATCACCTGTAGGCGTCAATGTGTTTACAAAGTCAACACCGGTTGCTTTTGGATCCAAAGAATTAAAATGAATAGGGGTTTGTTCTGTGGTTTTGGTTTCACAGCTTAAGATCAGTAAAGCTACTAGACTAAGAAGGCTATAGTGTTTCATATTAGTATTGGTAGATGACGAGCGAGTCTGAATTACGACTTACTATAATTTTGTTATTGACTGATTTGATAGAGCGAATCTCACCATTTTGATGAAAGCCACTTTCTTTAGTTCTATTTCGAAGTATTCCTTTGCCGTCATTTTCTAAATAAACGCCATAAGTTGCATCGTAACGCCCCACCTCAGGTTTTACCTTGTACAAGTTTCCTCCCAGAAGTAAATCTTGATCTCCATCCTGATCAAAATCTCCTGATTCAATTGCAAAAATTGGAGCAAATTGCACCTCTTTTGGTAGAGGGGTTACTGAAAAACTCAAATTACCTTGATTGATAAAAAGCGCTGATTCAAAGTAGGTGGCATCTAGTTGTAAACTTTCTTCTAGAGTTACTTTGTCAAACATGGTCCTCATATTGGCATTTTTAAAGGTTTCGTAATTCGGAAACTTCTTTTTGAGTCCTTTAATTTGATCAATTAAGTTATGACGAAGATTGTAGGGGTAGAACTTCCCATCTTGAGCTTTGAAACTCATGATCGGATCTAAAGCACCATTGTTATCAAAATCCTTTACATAAAGTCGAATCGGATTGGATTTAGAGGCTTTAAATCTAGAATTTAGTCCGTGATTACCCGCAACAAAATCCATAAGTCCGTCCCCATTGATGTCTGTGGCCTCAAGGGTGTACCACCATCCTTTTAAATCGGATAGCGGATTGGACTTTTCACGTTGATAGACTCCATTATTATTGACAAATAACTCAATGCCCATAAATTCTCCTGTGATTATTAAATCGGGGTCACCATCGTTATCAACGTCACTAAAAAGCGCATCTGTGATCATTCCTAGATCAATTAAGTCAGCACCAATTTGTTCGGTTTTGTCACTAAATTGTCCTTGACCATTATTGACTAAAAGATGTCCTGAACCAGGAGTTCCATAGGCATCGTTAACGGTACGTTCTCCCACGAATAAGTCGAGATCTCCATCGTTGTCGATGTCAGCGGATACGACTGCTCCTGTGTTGAAAAAGTTTGTAGCGGTAGGTAACTCATAAGGGCTCAAGTCAAAGTTTCCAGTTCCATCGTTGATAAACAATTGATCGGCTAGGGTTTGAGAGAATCTTGAAAATTCAACACCCCCATTTCCTTGATATAGATCCAAGTCTCCGTCGTTGTCAACATCTATAGCAAGGGCTTTAATTGTTTCTTTTTCAACATCGTTTTCTAAAGCGAAGTTTGTATGGGTTTCAAAACCATCCTTTGTACCGAATACCAATTCGCTTTTACGGTCTTTAACGCCAGGAATATAGATATCTTCATAACCATCTCCATTAAAGTCTCCATTAGCTAAAATTGGACCAGGAGTACTCATCATATGGTGTAATAAACGGTTTTTATTAAAATCGATGTAGCGATTTTCCTTGTGAACATAATCGATAGAGGGCGCTTCTTTTTGAAAGAGATTCACATTTAAAAGATCGTTGTTGGTTGTTGTCTTTTGAGCAGTAGCAATATCCACTTCTAAGGTTTGATTTAGAGGAACATTATCCAAAAGACTGATACGGCCATTCGGCCATAAAACTTTGACAGTTACAGGTCCTGTAGATGCTAAGCCGATATGAGGTCTTAAATCCATACTCGACTGAAACCCTCTAATTGGTTGTTGGTCAATTGTATAAGTGGTTGTTCCGTCATTTACGATGATTCGTGCTCCTATTCCAAAGCGGTTTTGTTCAGTGCCTTTTAATTTGAAATTGATGTAATTGTTTTGCGTTTTAGAATCGGCGTGGTTTTCATAGATAAAGGCAGGCATGTTGACATTGTTAACTACCAAGTCCAAATCGCCATCATTATCTAAATCACCATAGGCAGATCCATTAGAGAAACTAGGAGTTGTTAAACCTGTTTTTTCGGAGTATTCAAATTTCAAATCACCTTTGTTGAGATAGGCGTGATTTTTTACAGGATTTGAAGGAATGATTTCCACTAATTTTTTATAATCGACTTCTTGTTCACTGACAATAGAAGTGATCACTTCTTCGCTGGAAACATACTGTAAGTAATCTTGATCGGTCAAATCTCGATAAATCCCATTAGCAATATACAGGTCTTTGAGACCATCGTTGTCCATGTCAAAAAACAAGGCTCCCCAAGACCAATCAGAGGCTTCAACACCGGCAAGTCTTCCTATTTCACTAAAAGTTTCATCTCCATTGTTAAGTTGGAGCATATTTCTGGTGAATTGGTGGAAATAGCCATTGTTGACGTTATAGGAGTATTTGTCCCAATCTTCAAAAGTGGTTACGGATTTGAGTCGTTCGTATTCTGAAGGGAGCATTTCAGTGATAAAAATATCGGGTTGTTGATCATTGTTAATGTCAGCCATATCCGCTCCCATAGAAGCACCACTTATGGAGTTGATCGATGATGTAAGTGTTTCTTTAAAGGTGCCATCTTGATTGTTGATATAAAGATAATCGCGCTCAAAGAAGTCATTTGAAATATACAGGTCTTCCCAGCCATCATTGTTGATGTCTCCAACGGTTACCCCTAAACCAAATCCGATTACAGATCCATATATCCCAGCCTGTTCACTAACGTCTGTAAAATAACCTCCGTCATTTCTAAGGAGTTTATCGCCACCGAGTTCATCGCGAATAGGTCTTTCATTTCTTCTGAGATCAAAACTTCCAATGGATTGATAAGAGTTGTTGAGTAAATACACATCCAAATCTCCGTCTTTGTCATAGTCGAAGAAAGAGGCGTGTGTAGAATAGCCCTTATCTGCTAATCCGTATGCCTCTGCTTGTTCGCTAAAGGTTAAATCGCCATTGTTAATGAATAATTCATTTTGCTTATTGTCTCCTTTAACATCTCCTGAATTACAGACATAGATGTCTAATAGACCATCTGCATTGATATCGACCATCGTAACCCCAGTTGACCAAGCTTTAGTTCCACCAACTCCTGCAGACGCTGTTATTTTTTCAAACTTCCAATTCCCTTTATTGAGATAGAGCTCATTTTTTTTCTGATTCGCAGTCATATAAATATCTGACAACCCATCGTTATTAATATCACCTATTGCGACACCACCACCGTTGTAAAAGTTGCGGTAAGTGTACACATTAAATTCATTTGAAAAACCTAAATCATTTGAAAAATCAACCCCAATTGAGTCATTGTATTTCAAACTGAATAACGTATCACTTGAAGATTCACAGGCATTTAATAGAAACAGAGATACTGCTATTAAGGGTATTGATCTAAATAATCTCATAATTAGTATTGTTTTTGATTGAGGTCTTGAATCAAACCAATAACATCTCGAGTCCCTTCTAAATGTAATAAGATTTGACGGTTGCCATCTACTTTGTAATATATTGGGTATTCTAATTTTTTGTTGTTGAGTACTTTAAATTCATTTCCTGGATACCAAATTTGTAAGGTATCCATAACTACCTGTAGCAATTCTTTGTTGTACAAATGTTCGTTCCAAGGTGCCCAACCCAAATAGGAAAAAGTCATCTTTAAGCCGTTCATGACACGCTTGTCATCAAAAGTTCCATAAAATAAATAGCGGATTGGAGCCTTTGCAGTGTCATTGAGGATGTGCTGTACATTTTGATTATTTCCTCCGTGTGTTACAAGTTTTTGTTGATTTAAGGCTTTACACTTTGCAAAAAACTCGTCTTTAGTGTCTTTAAACTTTAAGCCAAATTTCAGTTCATTTAGCTCTAAGTTTTTTGCCATTTCTGACTTGACAGTTCGGTCGTATTCACTGCGTTGGCATGATGAAAATACGATAGCAATCCCTATGATATAAAGGAGGTTAGTCCAGCTTTTTAAAGTGAATCGAATCATTGTTAATAGTAGTGATTAATAGTGTGTTGTTATGGTAATTTGTCGTTTCAAAATTTCTGATTTCACCAGGAATATTTAAACTCGAGAGCATCTTGTTTTTTAAATTGAGAATCCAGCCTTTGGATGCATCCTGGGCTCCAAATTGAGGCTTTACACTGTAATTGTTTCCTCCTAAAATAATTTCAGGAATACCATCATTATCTTTATCTGTTTTGTGAATGGCACTAATATTGGAATATTGTATTTCTGAGGGAAGTGGTTCGAAAATAAACGTATCTCCTTTGAAAATAAAAACACTGGAATCAACCAAGTCAATAGATTTTTGAATTGCGTTTTCCAATTGTTCGACAGTGAATAAATCCTTCATGGATGCTTTTGCATAATCACTGTAGTATTTATATTGTTTTTTTAGGAAAGGGAGCTGCATGATGAGTTCATCTTTGTCCGAGATAGGATAATCTTTTTCGTCAATGCGGTAACAAAATAGTTGCTCGATAGTATCATTTTGATCAAAATCACTGACATACATTCGCATTCCTTCTTTGTAAAATGAGTTTTGTCCTTTATTTCCAGCAATTAGATCTAATATTCCATCTTGATTGTAATCAACCAGAGCAATGGATTCCCAAGCTCCTGAAGTTTTAGACAGCCCATAAGCCGCTGTTTGATTGTAAAAAATTCCTTGATTGTTTTTGAACAAACTGATCGGCATCCATTCTCCAACAACGATGATATCTTCCCATCCATCTTGATCCATATCCCAAACAACCAAATCTGTAATCATACCAAGGGATTTAAATGAAGAAACTTCTACGTCATAGAATTTGCCGGTACCATCATTTTCTAATAAGTGAAGATCGGCATTTATTCCGTAGGTAGCAGTTTTAAAGCGCTCTCCTACGATGAGATCCAAGTCTCCATCACGATCATAATCTAATGGTTGAACCACAGAAGTGCTAAATCTTGTTCGTGTTTTAATATTTGAAGATAATTCAAACGTTCCATTGTTGTTGATGTAAATTCGGTCTTCCAGGTTAATGGAATAAGATTGGTAATCTTTACCTCCACTACCAACATACAAATCTAAATCGCCATCCTGATCTGCATCAAAAAAGAGGCTGGTGGTGTCTTCACTATCTCTTGATTTTGAAAATGGCTTTTGAACTAAATCAAAATCCTGTGCGTTTGAAATATAGAGGCTTCCTAATTGCCCTTTTGCTCCACCAATATAAAAATCATCGATACCATCAGCATTGAGGTCTGCCTTTGAAATGCAAGGGCCTTCTTTTGAAAACATTTGAGGGAGTAGTCGCTCTTTATCAAAATCGACAAAATTATTTTCTTGATGCTTGAATTTAAAAAGCGATAAATCCTTAGAATCACTTTCAATAGTTTTTGAAACTAATTTTTTAAGTTCGGCTTCTTCTTGAGTGATTTTTAAATGTTGATTGACTGGAACTTCGTATAGTATCGTTTTTTTTAAGTCTGGCCAAACTACTTCAATACTATCAATTTGCGATAGTTGGCCCAAACCAAAATGCAGGTAATTAGGAGCAGAACTTTCAAATCCCTTTGACGGGTATAATTCTGAGATTTGAGATCCATTTTTACTGTGAAGGGTTACGCTAGATCCCAAACCAAATGCATTTTTAATTCCCGCGTTTAATGAAATTTTTAGGTAGTTATTCCCAAGTGTTTCACTTTTGTTTTCATAAACAAAAGAAGGCATATTTACATTGTTAACTACTAGGTCTAGATCGCCATCATTATCGAGATCTGCATAGGCTGAACCATTTGAAAAACTTGGTTGATTCATTCCCCATAGATTTCGCATATCCTCAAATATAAAATCTCCTTTATTTTTATAAACAGCATTTTGGACAGCATTTGACGGCATAATGTCGATCAGTTTGGAAAGAACATCTTCATCGTTATGAATCATTTGACGCACTTTTTCTTCATTTGCCATGTAGGCCAAATAATCACGATCTAAAAGATCTTTATAGATTCCATTAGAAATATAGATGTCTCTTAATCCATCATTATCCATATCGAATAATAAAGCAGCCCAACTCCATTCAGTAGCATCAATTCCTGATTGTCTTGAGATTTCTGCAAAACCTAAATTATCGATGTTACGTTGCAGAACATTTCTAGGAAACTGTTTGTGATAACCCTTATTTACTGCTAGCTGATGTTTGTCCCAAGACTCATACATTTGTTTGGACTTCTTTCGTTCTAGAGATTCGGGAAGCATTTCTGTGACAATGAGGTCTGTTTTTAAATCATTGTCTAAATCTGCTGCATCAGCTCCCATTGATCCCATAGATAAAGCTGTAAAGTATTGATCGCTAGCTTCAGTAAAAGTCTTGTCTTGATTGTTGAGGTAGAGGTAGTCCTTTTCGAAAAAATCATTAGAGATAAACAAATCAGTCCAACCATCTTTGTTAAAGTCTGAAAGTGTAATTCCTAAACCAAAGCCGATTGCAGAGGAGTATATTCCAGCTTGCTCCGATACATTGACAAAAAAACCATTTTTGTTTTCTAAAAGACGATTACCATCTTTAGAAGGTATAGTTCTTTGATTTTCAATAAGATCATAAGCGCCCACCGAGCGTATGGAATTATTTAATATATAGCAATCTAAGTCACCGTCTTTGTCGTAGTCAAAAAATGCTGCCTGAACAGACAATCCCACAATATCCAATCCGTATTTTTTAGACTCTTCTTTAAAGGTATTATTTCCCTGATTGATGAATAATTCATTGTGTCTATTTTTCCCTTCTGGCAAACCAGATTTGCAAACATATAGATCTAAAAGACCATCTTGGTTGATGTCAACAAAGGTGGCTCCAGTAGACCATACATCTGGACAACCTACACCAGCTGTCAACGTAATATCTTCAAACTCCCAATTTCCTTTGTTCAAAAACAGTTTGTTGTCAACAATATTTCCTGTAAAATAGACATCTACTAATCCATCGTTGTTGATGTCACCCATTGCAACTCCAGCTCCATTAAAGAAATTTCTATAGGTGTAGGGATTAAATTCTTCAGAATAACTCAGAGTATTTTCAAAAGATAACGAGCTATTCTCTTTTAATTCAAAAAGAGGTTGGTTGGCACATCCCAATGAAAATAATGCAATAAAATATAGATATATTTTATTCAAAATAGGTTGTTTTAGTTTAGTTTGGCAGAGGCCTCTAAGGTACTAATTTATCTGATTGATTTCTAAAAATAGTCCTTATAGGATTGTTAAAAATAGGAGTAGATTGTTAAAATAAATACAATTAAAAAAGGCCACCTAAATGGTGGCCTTTAATAAATTCATCGTAATTTAATTCAAGTGCTAGATATTAGTATCCAGAGTTTTGAGTTAAAGAACCGTTAGAGTTTTGAATTGCTTGTGCTGGGATTGGCATTACAGTTCTGTAAGCATCACTGTTTGTTTTTTCCCACCAAGAAGCACCCCATTTTCCGAAACGGATAAGGTCAGTTCTACGAGTAGACTCCATGAACATTTCACGACCTCTTTCAGCTAAGAATGAATCAGCAGTAACAGTTAAGTTTCCTAATCCAGCTCTAGCTCTCAAAGCGTTTACATCAGCAGCAGCTAAAGACCAGTCTCCAGCTTTTCTAGCTTTTGCTTCAGCTCTCATTAAAAGTACGTCAGCGTAACGAATAATTGGGTAATCATTGTCAAGGTCAGGTCTAGCAAATAATTTAAAACCGAATTTACCTAAACGTACTCCACCAGTTCTTGAAGCATTTGGCTCCAATTCATTGATTTCAACAGAGTAGCTAATTGCAGGATCAACAGCATCAGATGCTAAATCCACGATAGCGTTTCCGTTGTAGTCTAACTGAGGACCTACTAAGAAGTTCGCTTTTTTACGAGCATCACCATCTTCGTATGAGTTATAAAAGTCAGCTAAAGCTGAATATCCATTCCATGGCTGAGCCTCAAACTTATAAGTTTCTTGTGAAGCATAGTGTAAAGACATTTGGTGGAAGTTCATTCCTCCAGCAGAAACCTCATTGTACTCTACTGACCAGATAATTTCTGGGTTATCACAGTTGTTCGCAGCAAACACCGTAGCATATCCAGTTAAGTTAGCAGGATCAGAATCCACAGCAGGACGCTTTGATGGATTTGGTCTTGAAACTGTGTTGTCAGCTAATTTGTATGAACTGTTGTCAATGATATAAGCTGCAGCTGCTTCTGCTTCTGCCCACTTAGCAGTTCCTGTGTATACTTCAGCGTTTAAGTACAAACGAGCTAAGATCGCTAATGCAGAGTATTGGTTTACACGGTATTTAGTGTCTGAAGTTCCAAGTGGAGAAGAAGCCAAAGCTCCTGCTAAATCACCTGTTACATCAGCTGCATCAATCCCTAAACCAGCTAATAAATCTTCTTCGATTTTAGCAAAACCAGCTGCTCTGCTTAATTGTGCAGTTGCACCTGATTCAGTTACGTATTTGATACGACCGTATAAGTCTAATAATCTCCAGTGTAAGTATGCTCTTAAAACTTTCGCTTGAGCAACTAATCCAGCATTTCCGCTTACAGATCCAAGAGCAGCATTAACCTCAGCGATAGAGTTATACTGTTGATCCCATGTTCCTGTAATAGGTCCGTTTGATGAAGTTTGTGTATGTCTGTGAACATCTAACCAGATTCCACCGTCATACCAGTCACCTCCTTTTTGAGTTACAGCCATCTCATCAGTAGATACTGATTGTACAGAGAAGTAACCTCCGTGGTTTGCAGTACCTGCATTTCTGATCGCAGCATAAGCTCCAGAAAGGGCATCAGATGGTCCTGGATCAGCGCAGTAAGATTGGTTAACAACACCGTCAACTACAACTTCTTGTGTTAGCTCTCCTACTAAATTTTCTTCTAAGTCGGTACAAGAGTAAGTTAACCCTACAAGTCCCATACCTAACATTAATTTATATATATTTTTCATTGTCATTATTGTTTTTTATAAGTTGATATTAACTCCAAGAGTGAATGAACGAGCTAAATAATAGTTATTTCTTCTGTCCATACCAGGAGCTAATGGGTTACCATTATCTTCAATATCTACTAAAGCAGGCTCTGGGTCAGTTCCTGAATAGTTAGTTAAAGTAAACAAGTTCTGAGCGTTTAATGAAACTGTAACAGATTTGAAAGCATCGCTGTTCAAGTTTAATGGTCTTGAAATAGTCAAGTTATCTAATCTGAAGAAATCAGCTTTTTCAACATAGTAAGAACTAAATTGTGCATTTGTGATATCATCAGTAGCATATTCAGTATTTACGTAGTTGTATGATTTTTGTGATCCAACTCTTGGTTCGTAGAATACACGGAATGAGTTTACTAAACTGTGTCCGAATGCTCCTCTGAAGAATGCATTGATGGTATAGTCACCTAATGTTAATTGGTTAGTCCATCCTAATTCGAAATCAGGAGTACCTTTACCTAATACTTCGAAATCCACATCTTCGTTAAGAGCATTACCTTGATCGATGTTTAAGACACCATCACCGTTAACATCAACAAAGTTTTGAGATCCGTTAGTAGTTGTTCCATCATAAACAGGTCCCCAAATTTGTCCAATTTCTTCTCCTTGTTTTACTCGGATAGCGAAAGTAGAGTTTTGTCCAGGTGATCCCATGTTACCAAATACAGCTGCATCAGATACGTACTCATCTAAAACAGTTTTGTTTCTAGATAATACGATTCCAGTGTTGTAATTGTCAGTAACATCGTAGTTTAATGCTAATTCAAAACCTTTAGAAGTCATAGTACCAGCATTATCCCACTGAGAAGAATATCCATCATTTTCAGTTGCATCTAAAGCTCTTAAGATGATGAAATCTTTAGAAGTTTGAGAATAGATATCTAAACTAGCAGTCAAACGATCTGTGTTTAAGTCAAGACCAAAGTTAGTCTCTGATTTTTCTTCCCATTTAAGATCTGGGTTAGCCAAAGATGAACGACTAGTAGTACCACCAGTAGTTCCACCACCAGCCCATCCGAATGGGTAGATGTTTTGTGTAAGACCGTATTGAGAAGGTAAGTTACCAGTTACCCCGTATGATAAACGAGCTTTTAATTGGTTAACTCCGTTTAAGTCTAAGTACTCGTTTAAGTCAGTACCAATACCTACAGCTGGGAATGTTCCCCATTTGTTGTCACCAGCAAATTTGTTTGAACCTTCTCTACGAATAGAAGCGTTAAAGAAGAAGTTGTTGTTCAATGTTAAGTTAACACGTCCAAAGTAAGCAGCGATTAATTGATCAGGAGATTTGTTAGAGTTAGCTCCGATTAAACCTGCGTTTAATAAATCTTGCGCGTATTCGATTGCGTCAACATATTCAATTTGAGTTCCAGGGAAGTCACCAGCAGTAAAAGTGTGTGACTCAAAGTTTTGTTGTTGGAATGAATAACCTCCAGTTAACACTAAATTCATGTTTTCAGAACTTTTAGTGTAAGTTGCGTAAGTTTCCATCAATTTGAATGAGTACTCGTCATCGTAGAATGTAGCAGAACCTTTTCTTGTTAAAGAAGTTGCGTTTCCGTTCCAAAGTGAAGTTGGAGCGTAGTACAATTTGTTTCCGTAACGAGAAGTTTGTTGACCAGCTCTGAAATAAACATTGATAGCATCAGATAAGTCGTAAGTTAAATTAGCAGAGTAGTTTAACTCAACTTTCTTACCAGAGTTAATGTTTTGGTTGATGATTGATACAGGGTTGTATGAATCAAATAAACCTAAAGTTTCAAAGTATCCACCAAAAGTAGAACCGTCAAATGCATAAGGAGCATCAGCACCGTAGATAGGAGCAGTTGGGTTGTACAATGTAGCATAACGAAGTGCTTCATTGAAACCGTTTTGTTGCTTTCTATCAGTAAAAGAAGTGTTGATTTCAACTCTTAATTTATCGTTTAATACTCTAGTAGAAAGATTTAATCTTCCGTTGATTTGTTGGAATCCAGAGTTTAAAAGAATCCCTTCAACATCTCTTGAGTTTAAAGATGCACGGTAGCTAGTAGAACCAGCACCACCTGAAATAGATACGTTGTGGATTTGAGTTGCAGCATCTCTAGTTACAGCATCTAACCAATCAGTTTTTGATCCTAAATCACGACCACCTTGAGCGATAAATTCGTCTGGTGTCATCAGATCGATTTGATTTGCGATTTGAGCAATAGAGTACTGTCCGTTGTAAGAAACTTGAGTTTCTCCAGCTTTACCACCTTTTGTAGTTACAAGAATTACACCTGAAGAACCACGAGAACCGTAGATAGCAGCAGCTGAAGCATCTTTTAATACGTTGATGCTTTCGATATCGTTAGGGTCAACGTTTGCAAGTGATGCACCGATAACACCGTCGATAACTACCAAAGGAGATGAGTTAGCACCGATAGTTGAAAGACCTCTCAAACGAATAGTAGCTCCTGAGTTTGGGTTTCCACCTTTGTTGTAGATCGATAAACCAGCAACTTTACCTTGAAGTAATTGAGAAGCGTCGTTGATAGCTCCCTTGTTGAAAGACTCTTCGTCTACAGATACAACTGCAGATGTAATTTCTTTCTCTTTTTGAGAACCATAACCAGTCACGACAACTTCTTCTAATTCGTTAGCAGCTTCAAGAACAACGTTAATTGTATCTTGATTTCCAACTGCAACCTCTTTCGCGTTGTAACCTACGAAAGAGAAAACTAATACGTCTCCACTTCCAGCCTCGATTGAATAATTACCATCGAAGTCTGCAGTAGTTCCTGTAGCGGTACCCTTGACAACAACTGTTGCACCTGGTAAAGGACCATTTGCATCAGAAATATTACCTGATACCGTCTGCGCTCCCGCCAAGCCGAAACACATAA
The DNA here is from genome assembly GCA_937136455.1 of uncultured Flavobacteriaceae bacterium. GTDB lineage: Bacteria > Bacteroidota > Bacteroidia > Flavobacteriales > Flavobacteriaceae > MAG-120531. Next base: position 35,634 of record CAKZOO010000117.1, read on the forward strand.
GTGCACCAACTAACAGAAAGCTTTTAAGTAGCATAATTTTCATAAATAGTTAATTTTAAGTTTAGTTAAATTTTAGTTTTTAAAATGTTAAAAATTTGCAAATCATTGTTAATCAGCTTTTTAATGTAAATTATACAAATCTCATCTATCTCCAATCGATTAGAGTTTTAAAATGAGACTTTGATAATTTATACCAATATTTATGTTGTTTTTATCATAAACACTAGCTATTAACTAGCATTTTAACAATTCTTCAAGTGCAATAATAAACAAAAAGCGTATACGATTCAAGGAAAAACCGTTTTTTAACAAGATGATTTTAACAATTTCTTAACGAAAACCTTGTAGTAAGATTATTTAGACAATAATTCATCAAATTATCTGTCAATTTGTTAATAATCACACGAATTTTTGATTTTGGGTGACAAATAATTTAGAATTAAAAAGATCTAGTATGTAAGCTTATTTAGTGAATTCTTTGAGGTGATGTTGAATTTGAAGTATTTTAAGGTAATAACAGCTGTTTTTTACTATAAGGTTTTATTTAATAGTTTTTTGATATTCATCGAGTTATAGGAAGTTTTAAATGAAAACGTTTTAGTAGATTTTCTCATTTTGACATAGAAACTAGTCTTTAAGTTTTTACATTTGTCTTCGCCAAACATGAATCCAAAACTAAGAATCGCATTCGTTTGAATGCTCGTATCGCAAAATATATGACAATAAACACAAAAGCTTTTGTATTTGATCTCGACGGTGTTTTAGTTGACACCGCTAAATACCATTATTTAGCTTGGAAAAAATTTGCTGAGGAATTTAATTACGATTTTACTGAAGAAGAAAACGAAGAATTTAAAGGAGTAAGTCGTAAGCGCTGCCTGGAAATTTTACTCGATAAGGTTGGGGTTGAGGCTAATCAAGATCAAATCGATCATTGGCTTTTTCAAAAAAATGAAGATTACCTCACTTATATTGCAGATATGAATCCGTCTGAGGTGCTTCCTGGAGTTAAAGAATTTTTAGAATTATTAAAATCAAAAGGAATTCCAATGGCTGTTGGTTCAGCGAGTAAAAATGCTGTGCCAATTTTAGAAAAAGTTGGCCTCTTATCGTATTTTTCTGATATTATCGACGGAAACAAGGTTTCAAAGGCAAAACCAGATCCCGAAGTGTTTGTATTAGCAGCAAAATCACTTCAGGTTAAAGCAGAAGACACTATTGTTTTTGAGGATGCTATTGCTGGAATTCAAGCTGCGAATGCTGCTGGAATGATTTCTATTGGAGTAGGTGATCAAAATGTTTTGAACGAAGCAGACTACAATATTGAAAATTTTAATGAAATTACTAACGAATTTATAACAGAACTAATAGGATGAATCAAGATTATATAAAAGCGAACCCTTGGAGTATAATTGAAGAAGGGTACAGTGCAGATCAGGTGAAATCATCAGAAAGTTTATTTAGTATTGGTAACGGGGCAATGGGTCAACGTGCTAATTTTGAGGAATTTTATTCTGGACCAAGTTTTCAAGGAAGTTATATTGGTGGTGTATACTATCCGGATAAGACGAGAGTAGGCTGGTGGAAAAACGGATATCCAGAATACTTTGCAAAGGTTCTCAATGCTCCAAGTTGGATAGGAATTCACGTTGAAATCAACGGTTCTGTATTAGATTTAAATACCTGTAAAGCGGTTCGTGAGTACCGAAGAGAGCTCAATATGAAGGAAGGATGGCATAAACGCAGTTTTGTAGCGACACTTCCAAACGACCTTGTTGTTGCTGTAGAGGCAACGAGGTTTTTGAGTATGAATTACGATGAAATAGGGGCCATCAAGTATGCGTTGACTCCTTTGAATCAAGATACGAGCATCTCGGTCAATTGCTTTTTAGATTCAGGGATTAAGAATAACGACTCTAACTGGGATGATGATTTTTGGAGGACTACTGATGTAGAATCCGATGGCAATACCGCTTTCATTGCTGCCCATACCCTTAAAACTGAGTTTAAAACCTGTACATATATGGGTGCTGAACTCTTTGTCGATGGAAAAAAACACAGTCAAGCCCATACAGTAGAGGAAAACGAAACCTATGTTGCACATCACTATGAGTTAGATCTTCTTGAGAATCAACAGTTAGTAGTTTATAAATACGGCGGGTATGTAGTCGGTCGCAATCATCCAGATAAAACAGTGATTGAAGCTGCTAAAAAAGCTGTTAATACTGCTTTTTCCATCGGATTTGACAATTTACTAGAAGATCAAATTAAAGCATGGGAACTTATTTGGTCTTCATCAGATATTGTTATCGAAGGTGATGTGAAAGCACAGCAGGGAATTCGATTTAATGTATTTCACCTCAATCAAACTTATTCTGGTAAGGATGCTACATTAAATATTGGACCTAAAGGTTTTACAGGAGAAAAATACGGAGGAAGTACCTATTGGGATACGGAAGCCTATTGTATTCCGTTTTATATGGCGACTAAAAATGAAGAAGTCGCTAGAAACTTACTTCAATACCGATACAACCAATTAGATAGAGCTATTGAAAATGCTGGAAAATTAGGCTTCACAAATGGAGCTGCACTTTACCCAATGGTAACTATGAACGGTGAAGAGTGTCACAATGAGTGGGAGATAACCTTTGAAGAAATTCACCGTAATGGAGCGATTGCTTTTGCAATTTTTAATTACTACAGATATACTGGAGATTACTCATACATTCCAGAAGCTGGATTGGAAGTATTGATTGGTATTGCGCGTTTTTGGCATCAAAGAGCGACCTTCTCTGCTCAGAAAGACAAGTATGTCATTTTGGGAGTAACGGGTCCAAATGAGTATGAGAACAATGTCAATAACAATTTCTATACTAATTACATCGCAAAATGGTGTATCGATTATACCTTGGAACAGATTCAAAAGGTCAAAGATGGTTATCCAGATGACTATAGTAGAATCATGGGTGTAACTAAGCTCAAAAGTGCTGAAATGGAACTTTGGAAAGCTGTTGCAGATCAAATGTACTTCCCCTATGATGCAGAACGCGATATTTTCTTGCAACAGGATGGATTCTTAGATAAAGAACTCATAACCGTTTCAGAATTGTCAAAGGAACAACGTCCTATCAATCAAAAGTGGAGTTGGGATCGAATTTTAAGGTCTCCTTACATCAAACAAGCAGATGTGCTTCAAGGATTTTACTTTTTTGAAGACCACTTTGATATAAAAAGCTTAGAACGTCATTTTGATTTCTACGAGCCATTCACAGTTCACGAATCTTCGCTCTCACCTTGTGTTCACTCTATTCAAGCTGCAAAATTAGATCGAATGGATCAAGCCTATGCATTCTATTTGAGAACTTCTAGGTTAGATTTGGATGACTATAACAAAGAAGTAGAAGAAGGACTTCACATTACTTCAATGGCAGGAACCTGGATGAGTATTGTGGAAGGTTTTGCAGGAATGAGAATTGTAGATGATAAATTGTCTTTTAATCCTAAAATTCCAAAACAATGGGATTCGTATTCATTCAAGATCAATTTTAGAAATAGAATTCTCAAAATCAGTATCGATCAGGCTCAAATCTCAATTACCTTATCAGGTGACAGTCAAATGTCGATGAGAATAAATTCAGAGCGTATCGTTCTGAACCCATCAGAGGAAACCAAAATTGCACTTTAAAATGAAAAGGTTTATTCTTGGGCTACTTTTAATCAACTTAATTTCTTGTACAGAAATGAATCCAACTCAAACTAAAATTGCTCCAATTTCTAAGGAGCGTATCGCAAATGCGGTGATCTACGAAGCTAATATAAGACAGTATTCTCCTCAGGGGAGTTTTGAAGCCTTTACCAACGATCTTCCTAAACTAAAAGAGTTAGGAGTAGATCTAATTTGGTTGATGCCGATTTACCCAATCTCTACCACAAAGAGCAAAGGAACTCTAGGTTCTTATTACGCTGTATCAGACTATCAAAAAGTAAATTCTGAATTTGGAACTCTCGAAGATGTTAAGAAATTGATCGACACAGCTCATGAATTGGATATGTATGTTGTTTTAGATTGGGTTCCTAACCACACTGGTTGGGATCACGTTTGGTTAACGCAGCACCCAGATTGGTATACTAAAGATGAAAACGGTAATCCTACGCACCCTGTTGGAACCGATTGGACCGATACAGCTGATTTAAACTATGACAATCACGATATGAGAGCACAGATGCTCGAAGATATGAAGTATTGGATCAAAGAAACGGATATCGATGGCTTTAGATGCGATATGGCTGGAATGGTTCCTACAGACTTTTGGGAACATACTATTGCTCAGCTTAGAGCTATGAAACCAATTTTCATGCTTGCTGAGGCCTGGGAGCCACATTTAATTCAAGCTGGATTTGATATGGTATATGGATGGGAAACCCATCACCTTTCAAATGATATTGCAAATGGACACAAGCCTATCGATGATTTTAGAGCTCGAATGGAGAATGTAAAACAGCAGTATTCGCATGAGGCCATCTTGATGAATTTCACCTCCAATCACGATGAAAATTCATGGAATGGTTCGGTTCATGAACGTTTAGGGGGTGCTGTTGAAACTGCTGCTGTATTGATGTATACTATTGCTGGTATGCCTCTTATTTACAGTGGTCAGGAATACGACTTAGACAGAAGACTGCTCTTTTTTGAAAAGGACAGTATCGATCGCACTAAAGGTCATATGTACGATGTCTATAAAAAATTAGGCCAGCTTAAAAAAGCGACCTCGGCCTTAGATACTGGTGTGGAGCCTGCTTCTTATCAAAATATAAACAATAGTGTTAACGATAAGGTATTGTCTTTTTTAAGGCAAAAGGGTGGTGATCAATTGATCTACATGGCAAACTTTAGTGCTGAGCCGGTAACAGTGCAATTACATCAATCGGGAACTTTTAAAGATTTTTATTCTGAGGAATCTGTAAGTTTAGAAAATTCCTTTGATTTAGCTCCATACGCGTATCGAATTCTCTTAAACAACTAATCGTGAAAAAGGCGTATCTTTTAGCTGTAGTTTTATTTGTATACAGTATGAGTTACGCCCAATCAACATTTACAATTGTCGCTCATAGAGGAGCTATGGGGTACGAGTTGGAAAATTCCATCAAATCCTTTCAAAAAGCATTGGATTTGGGTGTTTCAATGATTGAACTCGATGTCTTTGTGTTGCCTACAGGGGAGTTAGTAGTGTTTCACGATGACCAACTCGATCGACTAACCAATGCCAAGGGTGCTATAGAATCCTATAGCTATAAAGAGCTCAAGGAACAAGTTCGCCTCAATGATGGGCAATCCATACCGCTTCTAAGTGAAGTGCTCGAACTCTGTGCTTCGAAAACAAAAATCAATATTGAACTTAAGGGATCAGGTACAGCGATACCAGTGAGTCATCTTTTAAACACCTACTTTGAGAGCGGGTTGTTAAAGCCCTCTGAAATAGTAATCTCTAGTTTTAAATGGGAAGAACTCGAGCATATGAGAAGCCTTAACAGTAATATACCTATCGGTATACTTACAGAAGACAATCCTTTAAATGCGATAGAGATAGCTCGAAATTTAAATGCTATTTCTATTAACCCTTATTACAAATCACTTACACAAGAAATCACACATAAAATTCACGATGCTGATTTTCAAGTGTATACATGGACTGTTAATGAAATCGAAGACTTACAACGTCTTAAAAATTGGGGAGTAGATGGAGTGTTTTGTAACTATCCGGACAGGGCTAAGGAGTTAAACTAATGGATGAGCTAAACCATAGAGATTTTATTATTGTGGGTGGTGGAGCAGCTGGATTTTACGCTGGAATTCATTTCTCAAAGTTCAATCCCAATAAATCAGTCCTAATTTTAGAACAAAGCCCCTCTTTTTTATCAAAAGTTAAGGTCTCTGGAGGAGGAAGGTGCAACGTGACCAATTATACTTTAGATCCCAAAGATTTAGTTAAGAATTATCCCAGAGGCCACAAAGAACTTCTCGGACCTTTTTATGCCTATGGTCCCTTAGATGTCATTTCGTTCTTCGAAGAACATGGAATCCCCTTAAAAGAAGAGGATAAAGGGCGTATGTTTCCAGTTTCAAACTCTTCAGCTTCGATTGTCAATCTCCTAATGGAATTAGCTCAAAAACAAGGAGTACAACTCAGTCCCTCCACTTCGGTGAAATCAATCTCAAAACAAGGGGATTATTGGAAAATTGGCACGAATAAAAAGGAGTATTTTGCAAAAAATATCTTGATCGCTTCAGGATCTAGCAAGGCTATTTGGAAGCAGTTAAGTGCATTGGAGATTCCTATTGTAGAGCCTGTTCCTTCACTCTTCACCTTTAAAGTAGATCCTCATCCAATGGGAGCTCTTTCGGGCTTAAGCTCTGAGGTGGAAATCAGTATTCAAACATCTGATAAAAAATACATAAGCTCTAGAGGCCCTTTGTTAATCACACATCAAGGTTTTAGCGGTCCGGCAGTATTAGAGTGTTCCGCATGGGGTGCGCGTTCTCTCGCCGATTTAAATTATCAGTTTGAACTTTGTATCAATTGGTTAGTTGATTTGAGTCATCAAGATGTTTTGGAACGACTGATGGAATTAAAATCCAATTCAGGAACCAAAACTATGCTCAATATTAATGAATTCAATTTTCCCAAACGATTGTGGGAATACCTAGTCCTATCGGCAGGGATTCAAAAGGGAGAACAATGGGCTCAACTAAATAAGATTCAGCTTGTTAATTTAGCCAACCAGTTGAACGATACCCGTATTCAGGTCGTCGGAAAGTCCACCTTTAAGGAGGAGTTTGTATCTGCAGGTGGGGTAGACCTTCGATCAGTTAACTTTAAGACTATGGAATCCAAGATTCACTCCGGACTGTATTTTGCAGGAGAAGTCTTAAATATCGACGCCATTACTGGAGGCTATAATTTTCAGAATGCTTGGACAACTGCCTATATAGCTAGTTCTGCACTAAACAATTGAAAATGACTATTTGTTGTGAGAACCATCACAGAACAAAGGATCTTGCGTCTTTCCACAGCTGCAAAAATTACAACGTGTTTTAGTCGCTAGTACAGTTCCATCTTCGTCTTGAATTTCAACAGGTCCTAGAACACTAATTTGTCCGTTCTTTTTTTTGATAATGATTACTTTATCACTCATTATTTAATCATTTTTAAATTGATTATTTCTTGTTTTGTAAGGGGTCTCCAATGACCTCTTGGTAAATCTTTTTTGGTAAGTCCTGCATAGACAACGCGATCGAGATGTACAATCTCGTATTCTAATTTTTCGAAGATTCTTCGAACTAAATTCTTCCTAGTGGTTCTAATTTCTATCCCGATTTCGTTTCTAGGAGCTTTTTCTATATAACTGATATCGTGAACTTTAACTAGTTTTCCATCCAGTGCCATTCCCTCTTTAAGAGTATCCATATCTTCCTGAGAGAATGTGCGATCTAAGCTAAGGTGATAAATTTTTGAAAATCCATTTTTAGGAGCGGATAATTTTTTAATCAGCTCACCATCATTGGTGAAAATCATCAAACCCGATGAGGTCTTATTGAGTCTCTCTACAGGGCTTAAGGGAGCATTGGAGGCATTGGCTATTAGTTGCAGGGCTGATCTTCTTCCAGAGGCATCTCTATTAACGGTATCAAAGTCTTTAGGCTTGTTAAGCAGAATATACTCCATCTTTACAGGATTGAGTAATTTTCCATCAAAGCGAACTTCTTCGCCAGGTTTCACCTTATATCCCATTGATGTCACCGCTTTACCATTGACTGTCACAGAACCTGCCTCGATATAAATATCAGCTTCTCTTCTCGAGCAAACTCCTGAGTTTGACAAGTATTTGTTGAGTCGAATGCCTTCTGAGGCATTCTTTGGCGTATTGTTAGTTGCTGCTTTCTTCGATTGAGGCTTACGACTTTTCATGGGACTTAATTTGTGGCAAAGGTAATCAGAAGTATTCGAATAAACTATCTAAAAGAAAAGAGGCTGTCAACTATTGAGGTGTCGATTAGAATAATACTAAAAACCCCTAAGGCTAACACAATTTTTAGTAGGATATGAACTAATCTATAATCGTTCTTTGAACGGGAATTGTATACCCATACGATTGCAAAAATAAGTAGGATATTAGCTAGTAAAAAATACCATTTCATCAATCCAATTTCACCACTTATAAAGAGTAAGTAGGAGGGGATAAAACTCAACAGCGTTAAAACACTAATCCATAATTTGGAACGCGATAAACCGTATCGTACAGGAATCGTTTGATAGTCTTGACTGAGATCTCCAGCTAAGTTTTCCATGTCCTTTGTTAGTTCTCTAATGAGCAACAGTAAGAACAGATAGATAGCGTGTAAAAAGATGTAAAAGTCTAAGTTTTTATAGTAAACAAATACCGTGAAAAAAGGAGTTATAGCAAGAGCTGCTGCCATGAGATTTCCCATATAGAGAATCTTTTTTAATTTGTGAGAATACAACCAGATTCCAAAACTATAACCGCTAAAAAACACCACTGCTCTAAACGATATAGAGGCAGCAATAATGAGTGCTGTAAAATTAAAAATTACATAGGCGTTGATCTTGGCTCTTTGAGATATATTCTTATCTAACAGAGTTTTATAGGGCTTATTAATCAAATCCTTTTCCCAATCGTAAAAGTTGTTGATGATATAACCGGCAGCAATCACAAGAGAGGTGCAAACGATTAAAAGAAAAAGATTGAGATCTAAGAGAAGTTCTATTAGGGGTTTATCTGGAGCTAATATATAGATGCTGCAAAGGTATTGAGCAACTACAATCAACATGATATTGTAGCCTCTGAGTACTGAAAAAAAAGCGAGGCCTTTAATCAGATTTGTTTTAAGGCTGGTAGTTGACATTTTAGAAAGTGTAAACCACTTCGATCTGATGTCCCTCTAGGGATTTCTTGGCTTTTTCAAGATCCTGTGTGAATCCTAAAATATAACCACCTCCTCCAGAACCACAGAGTTTGAGGTAGTAATCGTTGGTCTCGATTCCCTTTTTCCACACTTCGTGGAACTGCTGAGGAATCATCGGTTTAAAGTTCTTTAAAACAACACCAGAGAGTTGTTTGAGGTGCTTAAAAAGCGATTTAAAATCTCCATTGATAAAATCATCGACACAGGCATCAGTGTGTTTGATGAATTTATTCATCAGCATAGATCTAAATCCTTCGGTCTTCATCTTTTCAAAGAAAATTTGAACCATAGGAGCTGTTTCACCAACTGTTCCACTATCCAATAAGAATACGGCACCTTTTCCATCGATATTTTGAGATGGAATCGAAGTAGAGGCTATATGGTTTTCTGCTTGAATTAGAATCGGTAAGCTCAAATAAGAGTTTAGAGGATCTAATCCAGAAGAAGTTCCGTGAAAAAAAGACTCCATAGTACCAAATAGCTGCTTTAATTCTAGAAGCTTCTCACGAGTTAAATTTTCTAATACTGTGATTTTATCCGTCGCGTAATTGTTGTAGATCGCAGCCACTAGTGCTCCCGAAGATCCTACTCCATATCCTTGTGGAATTGAAGAATCAAAATACATTCCCTTAGAAATGTCTTCTTTTAATCGTTCGATATCAAAGGAAAAACGATCGGATTGTTCCTCTTGAAGCTGCTCTAAATAGACTGCGTATTGAGCGAGCTTTTTATTGGATTCTATCGCTTTTTCAGAAGGCTGTTCATCTATTTTTAAAGCACCTTTAGCTGCGTTGTACGGAATGGCCAAACCTTTTGAATTCTTGATAATTCCGTATTCTCCGAAAAGTAGAATTTTAGCGTAAAAAAGAGGTCCTTTCATAGATGAAGTTTTAAGATAGTCGCTTTGCTCCCACTGATAACTGGTCACAAATATACTGCTGATTTTCGCAAAAAGCAACTAAGTCCTTAAGAATGAAGTCAAAAGAAGCGATGGCGTCTTTGTGAGGGTAGAGTAAATGTACATTCGCTCCTGCATCGAGCGTAAAGCAAATTGGAATGCCTGTTAGAGCTCTAAATTCTCTAACTTTTTCAATAATAGCCAGGGTGTTAGGCTTCATTAAAATGAAGTTTGGATTCGAGCTGAGCATCATAGCATGTAGGGTCAAAGCTTCTAGCTCTACGAGTTCTACAAAGGCATTTAAATCACCACTTTGAAAGATTTCAATGAGTTTTTCAATATGTTGATGAGCTTGTGCAAAGCGCTGCTTGGCAAAGGGATGGTTTTCCATCAATTGGTGTCCTAGGGTAGAACTCACTGCCTTACTTCCCTTGTGAACAATGAGGATACAATCTTGATAATTTTCAAAAACTGGATGAATCTCGCTAGGGTAAGGGATTCCAAATAAATCCGAACTTTTAGGAATGGAAGGAGTCTTTCCCCATTGAACCAGAGGTCCCTCAATGGATCGACAGCCTGAACCTGAGCCCAACCGTGCTAAAAAGGACGCTTTTTGGTAAAAGTCCTCGGAGTTGGTCTCTTCAATCGATCTTACGGTCATCTCCAAGAGGCAGAGCGCTAACGCAGCCATTCCACTGGCTGAAGATGCGATACCACTCGAATGTGGAAATGAATTGGTTGAACGGATTTCAAAATCATAGGATTTTAAAAAAGGTAAATAGGCTTCAATTCGATCAAAAAAGGTTTTGATTTTTGGAATAAAGTCTTCTTTTGGCTGATCGTCTAAATAAAAATCGATGCTGTAATCATCAGAGACTTTAGATCGTAGACGATAGTTGAGGGTTGTTTTTGTATGACAATTTGAAAGTGTAAAACTCAGCGAAGGATTCGCAGGTATTTGATCTTTAAATTTACCCCAGTATTTTACAAGAGCTATATTACTGGGAGCCTCCCAGCTTGTAATTCCTTGATCTGAAGGTGTTTTTAAGTCCTTAAAGAGTTCAATCATCTGACAACTACTATAAAAAAACAAAGATAGTTTTATATCATTAGAACAACTAATAAAAATAAAGTGTTATTTTAGAGCTATACTCTAGAGCATCTCCTATGATGAAACGTTACCTTAATATCGGAATCGCTGTGATGATTTGCCTTCTTGTTGGCTTTTTGTCAAGTTTAGCTGTAATGGATTCAATTACAGATTGGTACGTAACTATTAACAAGCCGTTTTTCACTCCCCCAAATGGTGTATTTTCACCTGTTTGGATTGTGTTGTACATCATGATGGGAGTCTCTGTGGGAATCGTTTGGAATAGAGGTTTTCATCATATTTGGGTCAAAACAGCGCTTTATCACTTTTTGTTTCAATTACTTCTCAATGCTCTTTGGAGTATTGTGTTTTTTGGACTTCACTCCATTGTAGGAGGACTCCTTGTAATACTAACACTTTTTATACTGCTAATCTTTACTTTTAAATGGTTTAAGGTAGTCAATAAGACTGCTGCCTATTTGCTGATACCCTACATTCTTTGGGTGGCTTTTGCAACTGTACTCAATATTGGTATTTGGAATTTAAACTAGAGCTTGTTCCATCTTCGCTTTGATTTCTTCTAAGCAAAGTTGTCCTATAGATCCAATATGAGTGTGATTTAAATCTCTTTTAGGATTGTAATTTCCTTTTTCAATACCCACACCCATTTTCTTATAGGCATCTCTAAAAGGCATCCCAGACTTTACGAGTTCGTTTAAAGTATCCACGCTAAACATATAGTCGTATTTAGCATCATCAGTGATGTTTTTACGAGGTTGAATGTCTTTGAGGCTAAATCGCATCATTTCGATACACGAACGCAATTCTTGAATGGATGGAACGATGATTTCTTTTAAGAGCTGTAAATCTCGGTGGTAACCCGATGGAAGATTGACAAGCATCATTGTCAGCTGATTTGGTACGGCCTGTAGTTTGTTGCACTTTCCTCTTACAAGTTCAAATACATCAGGATTCTTTTTATGAGGCATGATGCTCGAGCCCGTGGTGAGCTCGTCTGGAAAGGATATAAAGTTAAAGTCTTGTCCCATATACAGACAGATGTCCATTGCCATTTTTCCAAGGGTTCCTGCTACAGAACTGAGTGCAAATGCTGTTGATTTTTCGGTTTTACCTCTACCCATTTGAGCTGCAACCACATTGTATTTAAGGGTGTTAAAAGCTAATTCTTCTGTGGTCATTGCTCTGTCGATTGGAAAAGAAGAACCGTAACCGGCTGCAGACCCCAATGGATTTTGATCACAAACTTTTAAGGCGGCATTTACAAAGTGAATGTCGTCGATTAAACTCTCTCCATAAGCAGAAAACCAAAGTCCAAAAGAGGAAGGCATTGCTACTTGAAGATGGGTATATCCTGGCATGAGATCTCCTTTGTATCGATCTGCTAATTGGATTAAAAGATCGAAGAGTTCCTTGATTTCAGTTTTAATAGCGGATAGTTCTGCCTTGAGATAAAGTTGAGAGGCTACTAAGACTTGGTCGTTTCTAGAACGCGCTGCATGAATTTTTTTACCTGTGTCCCCTAGCTTTTCAGTGAGAACGTATTCTATTTTGGAATGCATATCCTCAAAGTCATCTTCAATGGTAAATTCTCCCTCTTCAATAGATTTTGCAATTTCGTTTAATCCACCGTTCAATTCTTCGAATTCGCTTTCAGTGATCAGCCCAATAGTAGAGAGCATACGTGCATGTGCACGTGAAGCAATCACATCGTATGCAGCTAGTTGTAAGTCCAATTCACGGTCGTTTCCAACGGTGAATTGATCGATTTTTTTGTCTGTTGCGAGTCCTTTATCCCAGAGTTTCATAGTCGTTTATTTTAATAAAAAGCCCTCCAATAGAGCGATGTAGATGTCGATTCCTTCTTCAATTTCAGAGATGTAAATAAATTCATCTGCTGAATGTGACCTTCTGCTATCTCCTGGTCCTAATTTAACCGATTGACAGTAGAGTGCGGCTTGATCTGAAAGGGTAGGAGAACCATAGGTTCCTCTTCCTAATGCTTCTCCGGATTTCACGAGTGGATGATCCGGATCGATTCGCGATGAATTGAGTCGAAGCGATCGTGCTTTGATTTTACAAGGAGCATTTTGTGTTAGAATTTGTTCAATTTCTTGATTGGTATAGCAATCGTTCACACGTACATCAATCACTAAATTGACATGGGCAGGAACTACGTTGTGTTGATGTCCTGCATTGATTTGAGTTACCGTTAACTTAACAGGTCCTAATTGCTCTGATTCTTTTTCAAATTTGTAATTCTTAAACCACTCCAATACCGAAATGCTATTGTAAATAGCGTTATTGCTATTAGGATGAGCGGCGTGAGAAGGAGTTCCTGATACTTCAGCGTCAAAAACCACCAATCCTTTTTCAGCAATAGCCAGATCCATAAGGGTTGGTTCTCCAACGATGGCCACATCAATTTTTGGAAGTGTTTCCATCATGGAATTGAGCCCATTTGGACCAGAATTTTCTTCCTCAGCAGAGGCTACAATTACAATATTGTGATTGAGGTCTTTCTTGTCGTAAAAATAGGCAAAGGTAGCCAAGAGAGATACCAAACAACCGCCAGCGTCATTGGAGCCCAAACCGTATAGTACATCTCCTTCAACATCGGGACTGTAGGGGTCTCTGGTATAGGCAGTGTTCGGTTTTACGGTATCGTGATGTGAATTTAATAGGAGTAATGGTTTGCCCTCCTGGTAGTATTTGTTAAATGCGTAAATATTGTTTTTTTGACGCTTATAAGGAATCTGATGGGATTCAAGCCAAGCGATAATAAGCGCAGCAGTTCCTTCTTCTTCAGATGAAAAAGATTGAGTGCTGATCAAATCTTTGAGCAGGTCAACGGCTTGTTTTTTTAAAAGCTCCTTCATGATGCTGCTGTAATTTTGGTGTAATTAGTACTTGTTTCTCTAAAGAGGGTGTTGGGACCTATAACTACCTGATGCACTCCTTTATCTAGGGCGTCAAAACAGTTTTGAAGTTTTGGAATCATTCCAGCGGCTATGACTCCTTGCTCTAATAATTCTCTGTAATAATGTTTGTTAAGGGACTTAACGAGACTATCAGGTTTGTCAATATCTAGAAGTACTCCTTGTTTTTCAAAGCAGTAATAGAGATTTACTTGATATGTTTTACTCATAGCAGTAGCAATCGCAGAGGCAATGGTATCGGCGTTAGTGTTTAGTAATTGTCCTTTTGCATCGTGGGTAATAGCACAGAATACAGGACAAAAATGATCGATTAAAGCAGCGATATGATCCGCATTTACCTCATCGATATCACCTACAAATCCATAGTCGATCTCTGTTCCAGTTCGCTTGTGAGACACTATACAGTTTCCATCTGCTCCACTGAGTCCAATCGCATTGCAATCCATTGATTGAAGTAATGCGACAATCGTTTTATTTGTTTTACCCGCATAAACCATTGAAATAACCTCCAAGCTTTCAGCTGAAGTAATTCTTCTTCCCTGATGCATAGTAGTTTTGATCCCTAAACGCTCTTCCATTTTAGAAGCATCTCTACCTCCTCCGTGAACGAGAATTTTAGGGCCTTGAATAGTGCTAAAATCTTCGAGAAATGCTTTTAGTGCATTTGAATCTTCGATAATGGCACCTCCAATTTTAACAATGGTTAGGATCGGTTTATGTTTCATGAGTTTAGTTTTCCAAGAGTGTTTTTAAAACGTATTGAGCCGAATAAGTTCTGTTGTTTGCCTGTTCAATGACTAAGGATTGGTCACAGTCTAAAACGGCATCTTCAGCAACTATATTTCTTCTTATAGGTAGACAGTGCATAAATTTAGCATCCCCTAACTTCTCTTTAGTCATCATCCATTCTCTTGTGGAAATATTGACTTTTCCGTAATCTTCAAAAGAGCACCAGTTTTTCACATAGACGAAATCAGCATCTTTAAGAGCTTCCTCCTGATCGTGATAGATGTCTATTCCTTTAGTGATTTCAGGATCTAAATCATAACCGTTGGGGTTGGTGATACAGAAATCAGCGTCTTGATAGCGCATCATCTCGATAAATGAATTGGCAACTGCATGAGGGAGCGCCTTTGGATGTGGTGCCCAAGAAAGAACCACCTTTGGTCTCTTTTTGGAGTTTTGTTCTTTTAGGGTAATGGCGTCAGCGAATGCTTGAAGTGGGTGACCAGTGGCACTTTCTAAATTGACAATAGGAACCGTCGCGTATTTGATAAAGTTTGTCAAAACGGGTTCTGCCTGATCCTCCTCTTTGTTTTCCAATCCAGCAAAAGCTCTGATGCAGATAATGTCACAGTATTGAGACATGACCTTAGCAGCTTCTTTTACGTGCTCCGAACGAATGGTTTCCATTATGGTGCCATCCTCGTATTCTAGATTCCATGCCTCATCGCCAAAATTCATCACCATGACGTGCATTCCTAAATTGTTAGCTGCTTTTTGAGTGCTCAAGCGGGTTCTAAGACTCTTGTTAAAAAACAGAAGTCCTACAGTTTTTCCTTCTCCTAGGGTCACATGAGCTCTGGGGTTCTTTTTTAAAGCGATGGCCTCATCTACTGCAGTATTAAGGTCCTTTAGATCGCTAATATTGGTAAATTTTTTCATGAGAGTTCTATTTTTAAGGCATCGAAAAATTGATCGATAGCTTGTTTGCTAACATTGAGTGCTGGGAGTATTCTGAGAAGATTTTTATTACTAGCTGCACCTGTAAAAATATGATGATCTAAAATTAATTTCTTCCTTAGTGCAGCAACTTCAAAATCAAATTCCATTCCCAGCATTAATCCTTTTCCTTTGAGGGCTTTGATTTGAGGTAGCTCCTCTGCCTTTGATCTAAAGTAAGCTTCTAAGCTAGCGGCATTTTCTATCAAATTTTCTTCTTCGATCACTTCTAATACGGCAAGTGATGCCGCACAAGCTAGATGGTTTCCTCCAAAGGTCGTTCCAAGCATTCCCATCCAAGGTTCAATATGTGAAGCGAGTAGGACTCCAGCTACTGGAAAACCATTTCCCATTCCTTTAGCAATGGTGATGATATCAGGATGTAACCCATAGTGTTGGAATGCAAAAAACTTTCCAGATCTACCATAACCAGACTGAACTTCATCAGCGATGATCATGGCTCCGTATTTCTTAGAGAGTTCTGCAATAGTTGTCATAAAATCTGCAGAAGGCATGTCCAATCCACCTACCCCTTGAATGCACTCGATGATCACAGCACATACATCACCTTTAGCCAGTTCAGTTTCTAAAGCTCTAGCATCTTCAAAAGGAAGATAGCTCACTTCTTGTTGAGCGTTAATGGGAGCTTGTATTTTTGGGTTATCAGTTGCCATTACTGCGGCTGAAGTTCTTCCGTGAAAAGCATTGTTAAATGCAATCACACGTTTTTTACCAGTGATAAAAGAAGCTACTTTTAATGCATTTTCATTGGCTTCAGCTCCAGAATTACACATAAATAATTGGTAATCTTCACAGTCGGATAGATTGCCGAGTTTTTCTGCTAATTGAACTTGAAGTGGATTTTGAATCGCATTGGAATAAAATCCTATTAGATCGATCTGATCTTTAAGTCGTTTCACATAATGTGGATGTGAATGACCTATTGAAATCACCGCATGACCTCCGTAAAGATCTAAATAGTGCGCCCCATCTTTATCAATTACTGTAGTTCCATGTGCTGAAACGGGGGTAATATCGTAGAGTGGGTATACATCAAATAGCTTCATAGTCTAGAGTTGGTTCGATTTAATACTGTTGATTTTCTCATAAGAACGTTGCAATCCTTTGATCAGTGCAGAGCTCAATCCTTCGTGTTCCATTTGGTTTAATCCTTCGATGGTACAACCTCTTGGAGTGGTTACCTTGTCGATTTCAGCCTCAGGATGTGAGTTGGATTCTACTAAGAGTTTAGCAGCGCCACTACAGGTCTTTACAGCTAATTCGTGAGCTTCTTCAGCTTCAAAACCCAATTGAACAGCTCCTTGAGTCGTCGCTCTAATGAGACGCATCCAAAAGGCAATACCAGAGGCACAGATCACTGTTGCAGCTTGCATCAAATGTTCAGGAATGATCATAGAAGACCCCATTCTGTTAAAGATGGCCTCAGCGAGTTCTACTCGAGATTCTCCTTTGCTATTGCTGCAAATACAGGTCATGGATTCACCAACTGAAATTGCAGTATTAGGCATGGCTCTTAAAATATGCTTATCACTACCGATTAATTGTTCAATTTGATCGATTTCAAGTCCTGCAGCGGTAGAGATGATCACGTGTTTATCGGTAAGTTCTTTCTTGATTTCTTCCAATACAGATTTCATTTGACTAGGCTGTAATGCAAAAATTAAGATGTCGGATTTCTTAACTCCTTTTTTATTATCTGAAGTCACAGTTACATTTCCATAAGTCTCAAAATCTTTAATCGATCGTGTATTTCTCTTTGTGAGAAACATATGGGTAGCTCCATTAGAATTTAAAATTCCTTTGGCAATTGATTTTCCTAAATTTCCTGCTCCGATGATGGCTATTTTCATGGCTCTTAAATTAAAATGCTATTGGTTTGAGTTGTAATCCCATATCTTCTTCCAATCCAAAGATAAGGTTCATGTTTTGAACAGCTTGCCCAGATGCTCCTTTTAAAAGGTTATCTATGGCTGCAGTAATCATTAAATACTTTTTGTGTTTCATCAAATGAAGATGACAATTATTGGTGTTTACCACTTGTTTGAGGTGAATGGGTTCCTCTGTTAAATGAGTGAAAGGAGCGTTTTTGTAGTAATTAGAATACAATTCCTTAGCATCTTCTAAAGTTCCATCAAATTCCGTATAAACAGTAGCGAAAATACCTCTGGTAAAATTCCCTCTGTTGGGGATGAACAACAATTCTGGTGCTGAATCATTAAGGGCGGTAAGTTGCTCTCCAACTTCATTTAAGTGTTGATGATTAAAGGCTTTGTACCAAGAAACTGAGCTTGTTCTCCAACTAAAATGAGTTGTATCTGAAGGTTTAATACCAGCACCTGTACTTCCAGTTGTCGCATTGATATGAACTTCTGATGTAATCATTTTTTTTGAAGCTAATGGAGCTAAAGAAAGTTGAAGCGCTGTAGCAAAACAACCTGGATTGGCAATGGCGTTAGCATTTTCAATGGCCGTTTTGTGATTTTCAGGAAGACCATATACAAAGGTTCTCCCTAGAAATTCAGCGTCTTTCTGAGCTCTAAAGTCGGTACTTAAATCAATGATCTTGGTGTTTTCAGAAAAGCTATATTCTTTTAAAAAGCTGAGTGAATTTCCGTGTCCAAGACACAGAAATACGACATCTACTTCTAAATTAACGTCTGATGTAAAAACATATTCAGTTCTTCCGATTAGATCCGGATGTGCCGAACTTACCTTTTTGCCAGCACGTGTGGTGCTGTATATAAAATCGATTTCAACTGCTGGATGCTGGTCTAGAATTCTAATAAGTTCTCCCCCAGTATATCCCGATCCTCCTATAATTCCTGCTTTAATCATCTGTGTTGACTTGTTTGTAGATTTTTCCAGCATTTGCTGTTATTTTGATAAATCCTTTAGCATCCTCAGCAGTCCATGCTTTATTTTCTTCTCCATAGGATCCAAACTTGGCACTCATTAAATCGTGCTTGGATTCGATTCCATCTAAAGAAAAACGATAGGGGTGAAGACTTACAAAGACATCGCCACTCACATTCTTTTGAGTATCTGTAAGGAAGGCTTCGATATTTCTCATCACTGGATCTAAATACTGACCTTCGTGTAAGAGCATGCCGTAGAAGTTTCCTTGACTTTCTTTTTGGTGTTGTTGCCATTTACTCAAACAGTGTTTTTCCAATAAGTGGTGTGCTTTGATGATCACAAGGGCAGCAGCAGCTTCAAAACCAACTCTACCTTTGATGCCAATAATAGTATCACCTACGTGAATATCTCTACCAATGGCATAGGCAGAAGCGATTGCTTCTAGAGCAATAATATTGTTGAGTGGACTGTCTTTCTTACCATCTAGAGCAACCAATTCCCCTTTTTCAAATGTCAATTGGAGCTTTCTTGAGCCCGATTCGCTTAATTGAGAAGGATAAGCTTCCTCTGGCAACGCGTTTTTAGAAGTTAAGGTTTCAACACCTCCAACTGAAGTTCCCCAAAGACCTCTGTTAATAGAGTATTTTGCCTTTTCCCATGGATAGTCAATTCCATTTTCTTTGAGGTACTGAATTTCTTGTTCTCTAGTTAGGGTATTATCTCTAATTGGAGTAATGATTTTCTTTTCTGGAGCGATAATGCTAAAGATTAAATCAAAACGAACCTGATCATTTCCGGCACCAGTAGATCCATGAGCGATGTATTCCGCTCCAATTTCGTTGGCGTAATTGGCAATCTCTATGGCTTGAATAATACGTTCTGCACTAACAGATAATGGATAGGTATTGTTCTTTAGTACATTTCCGTAGATGAGGTGTTTTACAACTTTGTCGTAAAATGTTTGTACGGCATCGATTGACACATAGGTATGAGCACCTAATGCAAGTGCCTTTGATTCGATATCTGCAATTTCCTCTTTTGAAAATCCTCCGGTGTTAACCGATACAGCGTGAACCTCATAACCTTCATTGGACAAACTCTTAGCGCAATAAGAGGTGTCTAATCCTCCACTGTATGCAATGACTAACTTTTTCATTTTTTACTCTTTTTTCTTTTTTAGAAATAATTTTTCTTTAATGTTTTTTAAACGTTGAAATGCTTTAGGATTAAACATTTTACCCATAGTGCTTTTCTTTTGCTCTGGATCGTAAAGCATCCCAGTACACAGACACATTTTGTGGTCTGTTCTGTTTAACACATCAAAATTCTTACAGGTTTTGCATCCATTCCAAAAATCTGGATCATCTGTTAGTTCTGAAAAGGTGACAGGTTTGTATCCTAATTCGTAATTGATTTTCATCACTGCTAGGCCTGTAGTGATTCCAAACAATTTTGCCTCTGGAAATTTTTTTCTTGAAAGTTCAAAGGCAGCTTTCTTAATTTTTTTGGCCAATCCTTGACCTCTGTAGTCTGGATTGACGATAAGTCCGGAGTTGGCGACAAATTTATTGTGTCCCCAAACCTCTATATAGCAAAATCCTGCAAATTGGTCACCATCTAATGCGATGATGGCATTTTGATTTTCCATCTTTTTTTGGATGTACTCAGGAGTCCTTTTTGCAATACCTGTTCCTCTGACTTTGGCCGATTCAGCTATGGTATCACAAATGACAGGAGCGTATTTAAAATGCGATTTATTAGCACTAACAATTTTCATTGTAGTTACTGGTATTAAATTGATAAAATTTTGATGAGGTTCTTGAGAGAGGAAATGGACACACCTAATTCCATAGATAATTTTGCACCCTTACGGGCGGCGGCGTCTTGGGAAACGCAATATACTATGTGCGATTGTGTTATTCATCGACACAAATATAGTGTTTTCCCATAATTAGAGGAGTCAAGCATCAATTTTTAACAAAAACATCGATGGAACCTCAAAAAAATCATAAATATCAAATTCCTCCTATCTTAATTTTAAGGATTCTTATTCTGTGATTTTTAAATTGAAGATCACCGATAGATCCGTAGCCCCTCCAGCCGTGGCAGGATTGCCATCATTTGGTTTTGTAGGTAAGTGCCTAAGGATGAATTGTAATTGGCCTTCAGATACTGACAAGGTGGTTAGACTAAATGTTGTTCCTAGGTAATAACCATTCAAATCAATATTGACTGGTTCTATAGTCGCATTTAATCCATTGACTACGTAAAAGACCTGATGATCGTTAGACTCCTCTTCGATTTCTAAAGTGATGTCTTCTGCTGGTGATTCACTTTCGTTAAGGAATTGTAGCTTGCCGCTATAGGTCGTGTTAGGTTTTAAATTTGGAGCTTGAAAAACTCCTTGATTCGGACCATCACCATCCAAATCGGTATAGCGTAATTCGATTTGATCTGTAGCCGACTCTAGTGTTACAACAAGAGTTGTAATCAATTCTTCTTCGTTGATAAGCTCTGGAGCTTCAAGGGTTTTAACACAAGAGTTTAAAAAAATTAATGAGATAAGACTAGTAAAAAAAGTGATGTTCTTCATTTTAATAATTGATTTTGTATTGTACAGTAATAGTTCTTCCCATTTCATCTGAGAAATAACGCATAGCGTTGAGGTAATTTCTGTAGCTTGTATTTAATAGGTTGTTTACTCTTATCGAAAGCGAGGACTGATTACTCAAATTTAGATTCGCAAAAAGTCCCAAAAGCTGATACGCCTTTGGAGTGCTGCTGATATCGATGAGCTTCCACTGGTTATCTTCGGGAATGTAGATGTTAAAGTTATAATCTGGATATCGGTTTTGTTTTCCTACAGATGTAGCTTTAATTCCAAATTGATTGCCACTGCGATCTGATAGCGACAACTCATTGTTGAATTGAAGAGGAGGTATGGAGATCAAGGCTTCATTTTTGTCAAGATCTGTAGCGTGAACCCATGAAAATTGTGAATTGTACTCAATAGAATTTGATAACTTTTGTTTAAAATCAATATCTAATCCGTAGAGTTCTGCCTTTGTTTGTTCATAGCTCCACACCTGAAAAAATCCTCTGATGGTTTGAGTTACCTCAAATGGTCTCAGGAAAATGAAATCTTCAATGGCGTTGTAAAAGGGTTGTATGGAGAGATTTGTTGAACTTGATTGATGCTCAATAGCTACTGAAAGTTTGGTGGAGGTTTCTTGTTTAAAACTCAAATCTCCTAATTCAATTCTCGAAGCTGAATGATGTAAGCCATCGCTAAATAATTCTGCAGGGTTTGGGGCTCTTTTTGAACGGGTGATATTTGCTGCCAGATTCGTTTTAGATCCAAAATGAGCGTGATAGCCTAATGTAGCGGTAAGGGATGGAAATTGAAAATCAGGATTGGTCAATACTTGATTCTCTGATTCTGATATTACAAAATCACTAAAGAGTTGGTCGTATCCTTGGTCTTCCCATCTTGATTTTTGGTAGAATTTATAGGACTTCAGATCGATGTAGTCGAATCGAAGACCAAATTCAAATGCTGATGTATCCTCCATTTCATAATCTGCAACAGCATAAATGCCGGCGTGTAATTTCACATAATCAGGGATCAATCTTTTGACTCCAGTATCTGGATTGGAATAATTGAATTGATATTTTCCTAGAACCCCAGTTTTGTATTGAAAACCATTTGATCTGTAAGAGTGATAATCTAAACTTAAAGATTCTGATAAGAGTTCAAGATCTAAAGCTGCAATATTTTTTTGATCGCCAATTCTCAAATCGTATTCCTTACGGTGATTGTTTTGATAATCAAATTGCAATAGAAGTTTGCCTTTGTCTCTAATGATGGAATAAGCATTGACTTTTAGCAGCATATGATCGACCTCTTGTCTTGGAGCATTGATTTGATAGCTAAAGTCCGTTAAGGCTGTGGGACGGTCTGCATTTAAAGCTCTATAGAGATCTGAAGCATCTCCAATATGAGAAGCAGACAGAATTCCTATCGTTGAATTGACATAAGAGAAGTAAGATGAGATTCCCTTTTGGGTTGTTTTTTTTGCGATATAGGCTGAAAGGTTTTTATGTTCATTTCCACTATTGGTCAAATAATAGTTTGGAGTTTGAACATCTCCTTGTTTTTTGTAGGAAGATTGAAGTTTTGCCTGTAGGCCGTTTTTCTTACTGAAGATCAATGCTGAATTGATAAAGGCAGCACGTCCGTTTGTTTCAGTTCCGATAATAGACCTTCCGTAAATGGAATCTTTAAATGCTATTTTTTCTGGTTCGGCTAGGATAATTCCTCCAATAGCATCTCCTCCGTATTGTAAGGCATTAGCTCCTTTGACAACAGTGATGGAGGAAGCGGTATTGACGTCCATATTAGGAGCGTGTTCAGATCCCCATTCTTGGTCTTCCATACGAACTCCATTGTTGACAATCATGACTCTAGATGAATGCAATCCATTGATAATAGGTTTGCTGATGGCATTTCCAGTACTCAAACTAGTCACTCCACTTATTTTTGAAACGATATCAGCGAGTTGAAGGGAGCTGTTTTGTTGAATTGACTCAGATTCGATACGTTTTTCTACTCCTGAATCTGAAACAGATAAATACGATTTACTGGCAACAGTGACTTCGTCAAGTTCCTCGATATGGTGTTCGAGTTCAATAGATATGTCTGTTGCATTTTTGTATAGTTCAACTTTGTACTCAATAGGCTTGCATCCAATGTGTTCAAAATAGAGTGTATAAGTACCTGCGCAGAGATTAGTGAGTTCAAACTGTCCTTTTGAATTGCTAAAAGCAGTTTTGTTGTTTTCGAGAATCAAAACAGAACTAGCTTCTAATGGAGTATCGTCGTGAGAATCTACGATGACTCCTTTGATTTGTAGATTACATTGTTGAGCTATTGCAGAGGGAGCACTCAAAATTAAGAGCCCAACAATTAAAATGGTATGGAAGAGGGTTTTAAACATAAATACACTCAAATATACTAGTTAATTAAGAATTATACATCGTATTTTTACCTTAATGAACTCATTAATCATCAATAATCATGCCTAGGATCAAATATTTATTTAGCAGTTTTCTTTTTTTGTTTTTTAGTGGAATTTCTTTTGCTCAATTAGAACAGGTAGAACCTCCCTTTTGGTGGGAAGGTATGAATCGATCTGAGATTCAATTAGTGTTTTATGGAAATGAAATAGGAGTAGGAGATTTGTATTTGGACGGACAAAAAGTCGATGAAGTGATCAAGACTGAGAATGAAAATTATCTGTTTTACAATTGGGAGACCAAGGATTTAAAAGCAGGTTCCTATTTGTTTGAACTAAAAAAAGGAAAAAAGAGAATTGCTACCTATGCTTATGAGTTAAAGAAAAGAAGAGAAGGCAGTGCTCAGCGCGAGGGCTTTAGTTCTCAGGATGCTGTCTATTTATTGATGCCTGATCGTTTTGCAAATGGGGAACCATCTAATGATTCCACTAAAGACACCTATGAAAAGGCTAATTTGGAAGATCCATGGGGAAGACATGGAGGGGATATTCAAGGGATTATAAAGAATTTAGACTATATAAAGGAGCTCGGCATGACCGCTTTGTGGAGTACTCCGCTATTGGAGGATAACGACAAAAGAGGATCCTATCACGGATATGCTTGTAGCGATACTTATCATATCGATAGTAGGTACGGAGGAAATTCGGCTTATTTAAAGCTGAGTGAAGAATTACACAAACGAAACATGAAACTCATTAAAGATTATGTGACCAATCACTGGAGTTTAGAGCACTATATGATTAAAGACCTGCCTTCAAAGGATTGGATTCATTACTTTGATGGTGAAAACGGTTATGCACAGACGAATTATCGACTCAGTACCGTTTACGATACCAATGCTTCAAAAGCAGACAGCTTTTTGGCAGAAAAGGGATGGTTTGTACCTTCCATGCCCGATTTAAATCAATCCAACCCAATGATGCTTAATTATCTGATAGATAACGCGATTTGGTGGATTGAATACGCTGATTTAGACGGATATCGAGTGGATACTTATCCTTATACCGAAAAGGAAGGAGTCACCACTTGGACCAAGGCCATTATGGCTGAATACCCCAATTTTAATATAGTCGGTGAATCCTGGTATCACGATACGGCATCTATAGCCTATTGGCAAAAAGATTCTAAGCTTGCTGAAATCCAAAATTTCAATTCAGAACTCCCTTCAGTGATGGACTTTGTGTTTTTTGAAACCCTACAGCGTATGATGACTTATGAACCTTCTTGGGATAAAGGACTCATTGAGATGTACAATGGAATAGGAATGGATTATTTGTATCCAGACATCAACAATGTGATGATCTTTGCTGAGAATCACGACACCATGCGTTTTAATGAAAAGAATGAATCACTAGGTGATTTTAAAATTGCGATGACCCTTTTGGCAACTACAAGAGGAATCCCACAGTTGTACTATGGATCTGAAATAGGATTTAAGGGTGATAAGGCCAAAGGTGATGCCGACTTGCGTAAGGATATGCCCGGTGGTTGGCCAAATGATGAGTGTTCGGTATTTGATGCTGAAACTCGTACATCAAAAGAGCAATCTTATTTTGACATCGTTAAAACCTTATTCCAATGGAGACAGCATCAAGAGTTGATTCACAGAGGGAAAACGGTTCATTTTATTCCTTTTAACGAGGTCTATGTGTACTTTAGAGTTCTAGATCAAAAAGCAGTAATGGTGGTTGTCAATGCTTCAAAAGAGGATCAATCCATCGAACTCTCTCGATTTAATGAATTATTGAATGCCTATTCACAAGGATCAGAGCTGTTTAGTGGAAAGCAAGTAGACATCAAAAAAACATTGAGCATCCCAGCTAGAGATGCCCAAGTTTTTGAATTGTTCTAGAGTCTTCCTTCTTTAAATTCCTTTGCGGCAAACTGTGCTGCTCTAGCAGAGAGTGCCATAAAGGTCAGTGAAGGGTTTTGAGTCGATGTGGAAGTCATACAGGCTCCATCGGTTACAAAGACATTTTTACACAAATGCATTTGATTCCACTCGTTGAGCATGGAAGTCTTGGGATCTTTACCCATTCGTACGCCTCCCATTTCATGGATGTCATTTCCAGGGTTTCTTCCGTTATCATTTGTTTTGATATTGGTAAAGCCAGCCTTTTCAAACATACTAGTCATTTCTCTAAAGAAATCTTGGATCATTTTCTCATCGTTTTCATCGTAATCGATATCGATGTGAAGCATCGGAATTCCCCAACGGTCTACTTTGGTGTCATCTAAATAAACTCTATTGGATGCTTTAGGAATGGTTTCACCCATCATATGAGATCCTACACGCCATTTGCCAGTTTCGTGACTCGCAAATAGATTGTTTTTAAGCTCCTCTCCAATGCCTTCAGAGGAAGTTTCGCGAATTGGATTCGCACCAAATCCAGCCGCATATCCTCTTAAGAAATCAGTCTCTTGCTTGTATACATTTCTAAAACGTGGAATGTAATGAGATGTAGGTTTTTTGCCTTCGGTGGTCTTGTCTGCAAAACCGTCGTATTCTCCGCTGATGGTCGCTCTGTAATTGTGAAATGCTACATAGGTTCCAAGTAGTCCGTGATCGTTTCCTAGTCCATTTGGAAAGCGCTTTGACTTGGAATTTAAGAGGATTAAATTGGTGTTTAAAGTCGCAGCTGTTACAAAAACAATAGAGGCGTAATAATCGATTTGTTCATTGGTATTGGAGTCGATGATTCGAACACCAACAGCTTTGTTTAATTCTTCGTCAAAGAGTACGGAGTGAACTACAGAATGCGTTCTCATGGTAAGATTCCCTGTGTTCATTGCAGCAGGAACAACCGTAGAATTTGAGTTAAAATAACCCCCAAAAGGACATCCTCTCTGGCAGACCGTTCGACTCATACAACGTCCTCTTCCTTGGGCTACGTATTCTGGTTTGCTCTCCGAAAGGTGAGCACATCTTCCATAAATCACATGGCGATCATCGTATGATTCTTTGATGACTTTTGAAAAGTATTCTTCGACACAGTTGGTCTCAAAAGGCTTTAGGAATTCTCCATCTGGAAGCGTATCTACACCGTCTTTGGATCCACTAACACCTATGAATTTTTCAACTTGACTGTAGTAAGGAGCGATATCTTTATAACGTATAGGCCAATCTACTGCAAATCCATCCCTTGCTGGTCCTTCAAAGTCAAAATCGCTCCAGCGTTGAACTTGACGAGCCCACATAATGGATTTACCACCAACTTGATATCCTCTGAGCCAATCAAAGGGTTTGTCTTGAATATAAGGGTGTTCGTCGTCCTTTACAAAAAAGTGCTTGGCATCTTCTCTAAAGGCATAACAACGGCTTACAATTGGATTTTCTTTTCGCTCTTTGGCAGTTAATCCTCCTCGGTGTTCAAATTCCCAAGGTCTGAGATTGGTCGTTGGATAATCTTTGATGTGTTCAACATTTCTTCCACGCTCTAATAAAAGCGTTTTTAAACCTGCTTCACATAGTTCTTTGCTGGCCCATCCTCCTGACATTCCAGCTCCGATAACAATGGCATCGAATGTGTTTTGCTTTTGACTCATACCTGTGCTCTGTTTATACATCCAAAGTATCTACCAGGGATAAATTCGTAATTCAAATACTGAGTCATATAGTTTTCAGTGGTTCTAAAATGAAGTACACTGATGTTTTTAATTTGTTTGACAAAGTCAGCAGCACCATCATCACCCTTTAAGCTTTTGCGAAGGATGTCGTTTTGTTCATCAGTCGAAAGATTGGAGAAGGATCCATCAAAACTCGCTTTAAAAAGTTCCAATCCTTTTTCTAAATCTTTGATTTCTTGGTCGGTATACATATCGTTGATCCAGGAGAAGACAAATTCTTCTCTAGATTCTCTAGTCGGAAAATTTAAGGGGTCTTCTGAAAGAATTTGAAGGGATACATAAATGATTAAATTTCGATCTTTCTTATTGAGACCGACTCGTGAATAAGCTAGCTCTGGAAGGGGGCTGCAATAACTCAATACGAGCACACCAGAGGTAGCCCAAGCCATAGACTTGATAGCATTTCTTCTGTTCATGTTAAAAAGAGGGTATTTAGTTAGTTAACAAGAATCTAAAGATATAAAATATATTTAGTTTTTTTTGCCTTTACCCAACAGCCTTTTAAATGCCTCAATTTCACATTTATAACCATTTGGAAAAGTAGATTTAATCAGATTAAAATAAATGATACTACTTAAGATGGTGGCACCAATCATTAGATTTCTACTCAATTCAAAAAAGTTGATGATGATGAATACATAGCTAATAGATGCGAGAATTAAAATAACGTATTTCATGTTTAAAAATGGTTGCGACTGAAGACAATAAAGATAAAAGTAATGATTAAAATTTTGTTTCTGTTGTAGCTATATATTTATATCTTGGTATCCAAACGAATCATTTATGGATCTGATCAACCAATTGTTAGCTTCAATTTTACCCTATACCGAATGGGTTATGCTTTTTTTAGTCGTCGGAGGAGGGCTGTTTTTGAGCTTTTATTCCAAAGGAGTTCCCTTTAAATATTTTGGGCATGCCATTGCGATTACCGCTGGAAAATACGATGATGAAAAAGACCCCGGTGAAGTCAGTCATTTTAAAGCTTTATCATCGGCAGTAGCTGCTACAGTTGGTATGGGAAATATTGCTGGAGTCGCCATCGCTATTTATCAGGGCGGCCCAGGAGTAGTTTTTTGGATCTGGATGACAGCTTTAATCGGCATGGCCATCAAATACTATTCCTGTAGTTTGTCAATAATGTTTAGAGGGACCGATAGTTCTGGAGCCATTCAAGGTGGCCCTATGTATTATATTGTAGAAGGCTTGGGTAAGAAAGCCAAACCTCTGGCAATATTCTTTGCTATCGCTGGTCTTTTTGGAGCACTTCCAGCCTTTACGACCAATCAGTTCACCCAAACCCTGATGGATGTAATCGTTCCTGGGGAGTCTATTTTTGAAGCCTCTGAATTGGTTTGGAAAACCATCATCGGTCTTGTATTATCTGTTGTTACTTCAGTTGTCATCTTTGGGGGCTTAAAGAAGATTTCCAATGTTGCTTCTACCATGGTGCCCTTTATGGTGGTCTTGTATTTAGTGTCGGTGCTAATGATTATGCTCTTTAATCTTTCAAGTGTTCCACAAGCTTTTGCGCTTATTTTCGAAGAGGCCTTTAATTTTGAAACGGCCGTTACTGGAGGTTTTTGGGGATTGGTGATCATCGGAATTCGAAGAGCGGTCTTTTCAAACGAAGCAGGAGTTGGATTGGCCCCCATGTTTCACGGACAGTCAAAAACCAAAGAGCCAGTACAAGAAGGATTGGTGGCCATGTTGGGTCCCTTTATAGATACTATAGTAGTATGTTCGCTTACCGCTTTGACCATCATTGTTTCTGGAGCTTATTTAGAAGCCCAAGACAACGGAATTATCATGACACTCATCGCCTTTAAAAAATCGCTCTTTGGAGTAGGAGATGTGCTACTGATGATCATCGTATCAGCTTTTGCACTTTCTTCACTTTTTACCTATGCCTATTATGGTACTAAATGCCTCAACTTTTTAATTGGAACAAAGAAAGGACGCTATTACAATTTTATTTATGTCTTTAGTATTACCTTTGCTGCAGTAGCTTCCGTTGATTTGGTGATTAATTTAATCGACCTTTCATTTGCGCTGATGGTCATTCCCAATATGATCGCCCTATTTATATTAGCTCCAAAGGTCAACCAAGCTGCAAAGACCTATTTCAACAATAGAAAAAACATATGAGTACACATAAGTCTGGTTACGTCAATATTGTAGGGAATCCCAATGTGGGGAAGTCAACGCTCATGAATGCTTTTATGGGGGAGAAATTCTCTATCATTACCAATAAAGCACAAACGACTAGACATCGAATTCTAGGTATTCTTAGTGGAGAGGATTATCAGATGATTCTCTCGGACACTCCTGGAATTATCAAACCTGCTTACGAGTTACAATCAGCCATGATGGATTTTGTAAAATCCTCTTTTGAAGATGCAGATGTTCTCATTTATATGGTGGAGTTAGGTGAAAAGGCTTTAAAAGATGAGCAGTTTTTTAAGAAAATTCAAAATGCCAAGATACCTGTGCTCTTATTGCTTAACAAGATCGATAAGGCAGAACAAGATTTTCTTGAAGAACAGGTGAATTATTGGCAAGAGCAATTGCCCAATGCAGAAATTCATCCAATTTCTGCCCTTGAAAAGTTCAATATTGAAGGGGTATTTGAGCGTATCAAAGAATTACTTCCAGAAGGACCAGCTTATTATCCAAAGGATCAGATGACCGATAAGCCAGAGCGCTTTTTTGTCAATGAGAGTATTCGTGAAAAAATCCTCAAACACTATAAAAAAGAAATTCCCTATGCTGTTGAAATTGAAACAGAGGAATTTGCAGAAACGGATCAAATTATCCGTATTCGGTCGGTAATTATGGTTGAACGCGATACCCAAAAAGGGATTATCATCGGTCATAAAGGGACGGCTCTAAAAAGAGTAGGAATGGAAGCTCGTAAAGACCTTGAAAAATTCTTCGGCAAAAAAATTCACTTAGCACTCTATGTCAAAGTCAATAAGAATTGGCGTTCGAACAACAGAGAGTTAAAACGTTTTGGCTATTCTGAATAACCTTCTTACTTCTTACGCATAAAGATACTGATGGGAACTCCACTAAAGTCGAAGTGTTCTCTGAGTTGATTTTCTAAAAATCGCTTGTAGGGATCCTTGACGTATTGAGGAAGGTTGCAAAAGAATGCAAACTGGGGATAAGGTGTCGGTAATTGCGTACAAAACTTAATCTTGATGTACTTACCCTTAAGAGCTGGAGGCGGTGTGTTTTCAATAATTGGAAGCATCACATCGTTAAGCTCTCTAGTCTTAATTTTTCTAGAGCGGTTTTGATATACTTCTACCGCAGTTTCAATTGCCTTAAAAATACGCTGTTTGTTCAATACTGATATAAAGACAATCGGCACATCTGTAAAAGGAGCTGTAATTTGATGAATTTGATCGGTAAAGGCCTTGGTCGTCATCGTGTCTTTTTCCACTAAATCCCATTTATTGACCAGGATTACAATTCCTTTATTGTTTCTATGAGCTAACCAAAAGATATTTTGAACCTGTCCGTCAAATCCACGAGTGGCATCGAGTACTAAAAGAATGACATCAGAATGTTCAATGGCTCGTACCGAGCGCATTACTGAATAAAATTCCAAGTCTTCCTTTACTTTTGATTTTCTACGAATACCAGCGGTATCTACAAGATTGAACTCAAATCCAAAACGGTTGTATTTGGTGTCGATACTATCTCTGGTTGTTCCTGCAATATCGGTTACGATATAACGCTCTTCACCGATAAGGGCATTGATCAATGATGATTTTCCAGCATTAGGTCTTCCAACTACGGCAAATCGAGGTAATTCATCTTCTTCATCGCGTTCGTTAATTGGAGGGAGTGCTTCGACTACTGCATCCAGTAATTCTCCAGTTCCACTTCCGCTAATACTAGCGATAGGGTAAAAATCACCGAGTGCTAAATTGTAAAACTCATAGGTGTCATCCATGCGCTTGGAAGAGTCCACTTTGTTGACACAGAGTAAAACAGGCTTTTTAACGCGTCTTAGAATCTTTGCAACATCTTCATCCATTCCAGTGATTCCCGATTCAACGTCCACCACAAAAATAATGACATCAGCTTCATCGATAGCAAGTTCTACCTGCTTGTCGATTTCTTTTTCAAAAACATCGTCAGATCCAAGGACATAGCCCCCGGTATCAATAACAGAGAAGACTCTACCGTTCCATTCACTCTTTCCGTAATGCCTGTCACGAGTTACTCCACTGACGGCATCGACAATAGCCTCCCTCTTTTGAATCAAACGATTAAAAAGGGTGGATTTTCCAACATTTGGTCTTCCGACGATAGCGACAATTGCACTCATAACTTATTCTTTGCTGCAAAAGTAATACTTATAATTCACAAAAGTTAAAAAGAGGACACAAACCCTATAAATTGTATATTGCAAACCCAAACTTGAACCTATGAATAAATCGTATATTTTTCTCTTTGTCGGAATCTTTATCCTTGGATCTTGTAAGCAACAATCTTCTTCTACAGCAGATGTAACTGCTGAGGCACTTTCAGATTATCAAGAAGCATTTAGACCTCAATATCACTTTACACCAGTTTCAAAATGGATGAATGACCCCAATGGTTTAGTGTATGAAAATGGAATTTATCATTTGTTTTACCAGTATTATCCAGATGCTATTGTGTGGGGACCGATGCATTGGGGGCATGCCACTTCCAAAGATTTAGTGCATTGGGAGCATCAACCCATCGCCTTGTTTCCAGATGAATTAGGGTATATCTTTTCTGGATCTGCTATTGTCGATAGCAAAAACACTTCTGGCTTAGGGACAGCTGAAAATCCTCCCTTAATCGCAATTTACACCTATCACGACCCCAAAGGTGAAAAGCAGGGAAGAAATGACTTTCAATATCAAGGGCTTGCTTATAGCTTAGATCATGGAGTTAGTTGGGAGAAATACGAGAACAATCCAATTATTCCCAATGAAAATTCTATTAGAGATTTTAGAGATCCCAAAGTGTTTTGGAATGAGCAATTAAATGCTTGGACCGTGGTGCTTGTAGCAGGGGATCATATGCAACTTTGGAAATCTTCAAATTTATTAGACTGGGAATATATGAGTGATTTTGGGAAGGATGTTGGAGCTCACGGCGGTGTTTGGGAATGTCCGGATTTATTTGAACTCAAAGTTGAAGGAAGCGATCAAAGCAAATGGGTCTTATTGATCAGTATCAATCCAGGAGCTCCAAATGGAGGAAGTGGAACACAGTACTTTATTGGTGATTTTGATGGAACCACCTTTAATTCAGATCAAAAAGAATCCAAATGGATTGATTTAGGAACTGACAATTATGCTGGGGTAACCTATAATGGATTAAGTGATGACAAGCGACTATTTATAGGGTGGATGAGTAATTGGTCCTATGCACAAGAGACTCCAACCAAAAAGTGGAGGTCTGCGATGACACTTCCAAGACAGCTCCGTTTAAAAAGGGTCGAAGAGGAACTGATCTTGACTTCCTATCCTGTTGAATCTATTAGTTCAATCGTATTATCATCTGATTCAAGCTCATTTGATATGATATCAAATTCCTCAAAAGAGTTTAAACAAGAAAAGTTGTCGACTTCTAAAATACAATTCAGTCTAAAAGGATCGGTAGAACTCAAACTAAAGAATGAGCAGCAGGAAGAATTGGTTGTCTCTATTTCAGATTCAGGCTCTATAGTGATCGATCGATCTATATCAGGACTCGTTGACTTTTCAGAGAACTTCTTTGCTGAAATCAAAGCTGATTTTATCCCCAAAGAAATAAATGAAATAGAACTCTATGTGGATGCTTCTTCAGTGGAATTGTTTGTCAATAAAGGTGAGCGCGTGATGACAGCTCGAATGTTTAATCAATCTAATTACGAAACGATTGAAGTGTTGAATACTTCCGATTCTACGATTGAAGTGAGGGACTTTTCAGTAAGTCCAATAAAAAGAATTTGGGACTAAAGCTGATTTTTAATCTTTAACAACTCCTCTTTGACGTGTTCTAACTTTTGGATAATGTCCAAGGTAGAGAGTTGATTCGAATGCTCTAATTTGAGTTGTTTTTTGGCTCCATCTAAAGTAAATCCGCGCTCTTTGACAAGGTGATAGATTCGCTTGAGATTTTCGATGTCTTTAGGAGTAAATTTTCGATTGCCCTTCGCGTTTTTTTTAGGCTTTAGGATTTCAAAATTTTGTTCCCAAAATCGAATCGTAGAGGTATTGACATCAAAGGCTTTGGCCACTTCTCCAATACTGTAATATCGTTTTTCAGGAAGTTCTTGCATTAGTCGAGTGATTGGTTTTCTTGACTCGCGTTGCGTAATAAGATTTGGAATTCCTCCGGAGAAAGATTTCCGTAATAGAAATTGATGGGATTGATTCTCTTGCGATCCTTCCACACTTCATAATGCAGGTGAGGCGCTTGAGATCTTCCTGTAGATCCAACAAATCCAATAATATCTCCGCGTTTTACCGTTTGACCTCTGCGAACATTGTATTCAGTCATATGGGCATAGATGGTAATGTAACCAAAACCGTGATCAATTCGAACGTGTTTTCCAAAACCAGAGGCTCTGTTATCAGCTCTGATGATCTTTCCGTTTCCAGTAGCGTAAATGGGAGTTCCTTTGGGTGCTGAGAAATCCATTCCCCAGTGGCGTTTTCTCACCTTGGTAAAAGGATCAGATCTCCATCCATAACCAGAAGCCATTCGTTTCAAACTCTCGTTGGCTACAGGTTGAATCGCTGGGATGGCAGCGAGTAATTCTTCTCTGTCAGCAGCCATTTTAGCAATCTCGTCCAAGGATTTGGATTGAACGACCAATTGTTTCTGAATAATATCCATATGCTTGGTCGTATTGATGATCAGATCAGAATTTTGATATCCCTCCAAACTTTGATAGCGATTGAGCCCCCCAAAACCAGCTCGTCTTTGTTCTTCGGGAATTGGATTGGCTTCAAAATACACTCTGTATATGCTGTTGTCCCGGTCTTCAATATTGGCTAAAACCTTTTCAATCTGCTGCATTTTTTTGTTGAGCAGCTCGTATTGAAGTCTAAAATTCTTTACCTCACGTTCGAGTGAAAGCTCTTTTGGAGTATTGATAATAGAGGTGTTGAGTAAGAAGATAAGTCCTATAAAACCTACTAAGATACTCGATAGTACAAACAAAAAGATACGTCCAAACTTCTTCGAAGCTTTCTCTTCTATTTTCTTATAAGACAGGGTCTCAGCGTCGTAATAATATTTTACCTTAGACATCTCTAGAAATTGTACTATTTTTGTGCTCGATTGTTAGAGTACAAATATAGTAGTTTTAACATGATCCAAGATATTAAAAACATTGCATAAAACAGTCCTTTGTTTATAAATGGCTGATAAATACATAGAATTGATGAAGTCTCAAGAGGTAAGA
This sequence comes from uncultured Flavobacteriaceae bacterium, assembly GCA_937136455.1. GTDB lineage: Bacteria > Bacteroidota > Bacteroidia > Flavobacteriales > Flavobacteriaceae > MAG-120531. The sequence continues at coordinate 70,305 of CAKZOO010000117.1, forward strand.
AAACAATTTTTAAACTTTTTTAAAGAGCGCGAACACAAGATTGTTCCCTCTGCACCTATGGTTTTAAAAGACGATCCTACATTGATGTTTACCAATGCGGGAATGAATCAGTTTAAAGCCTATTTTTTAGGGACTTCACATCCGAGTTCACAGCGTGTGGTCGACACTCAAAAGTGTTTGAGAGTTAGTGGAAAGCACAATGATTTGGAAGAGGTAGGTAAAGATACCTATCACCATACCATGTTTGAAATGTTGGGGAACTGGAGTTTTGGAATTGACCAAGCAGGAGGAAATGGCTATTTCAAAAAAGAAGCTATTGAATGGGCTTGGGAATTCTTAACGGATGTTTGTGGAATAGACAAAGACAGCATGTATGTGACTGTTTTTGAAGGTTCAAACGACCAGGATGCTTTAGAAGAAGATCAGGAAGCTAAAAAATTGTGGAGTGCTTTGGTTCCAGATTCTCAAATTCTTTACGGTAATAAAAAAGACAATTTCTGGGAAATGGGAGATCAAGGTCCCTGTGGTCCTTGTTCTGAAATACACGTAGATATTCGTTCTGCTGAGGAAAAAGCGAAAGTTCCAGGAGCAGAACTCGTCAATAAGGATCATCCTCAGGTGATTGAAATTTGGAACCTGGTATTTATTCAGTTCAACAGAAAGGCAGATGGACGTCTGGAAAAATTACCAGCGGTTCACGTCGATACAGGAATGGGATTTGAAAGACTTTGTATGGTCTTACAAGCTGTTCAATCCAACTACGATACCGATGTATTCAAACCACTGATTGCTGAAATAGAAAAAATCACCGCTACGACCTATGGGTCTAAAGAGGAAACAGATATTGCGATTCGCGTTGTAGCCGATCATATTAGAGCTATTGCATTTTCAATTGCCGATGGACAGTTGCCTTCCAATACAGGAGCTGGTTATGTGATTCGAAGAATTCTAAGGCGTGCGGTGCGCTATGGATTTACCTTTTTAGGGTCCAAAGAGCCCTTCATGTATCAATTGGTGAAGGTGATGGTAGGACAGATGGGTGATGCATTTCCAGAATTAAAAAACCAGGCTCAATTAATTGAAAATGTGATCAAAGAGGAGGAGCAATCCTTTTTAAATACCCTCGATCAAGGGTTGGGATTATTGGATCGTTTGATGCGTGAATCAAAAGACAATACCCTTTCTGGAGAAAAGGCATTCGAACTCTATGATACCTTTGGGTTTCCAATTGATTTGACCGCTTTAATTTTATCTGAAAATAAAATGGAGCTCGATCAAGAAGGGTTTGATGTGGCGATGAAAGCTCAAAAAGATCGTTCTCGAAAAGCATCTGAGGTTTCAAAAGAAGATTGGACGGTGCTTTTCGAAGATAAAGACCAAGAGTTTGTAGGCTACGATTATCTAGAAGCTGATGTAAAAATTGCTAAATACCGCAAAGTAAGCTCTAAGAAAGATGGGGATTTATACCAATTGGTATTTAATATGACTCCATTCTATGCTGAAGGTGGTGGACAGGTTGGAGATAAAGGTGTTTTAGAAAGTGAAACAGGAGAAGTTATCATGATTCTAGACACCAAGAGAGAGAACGATGAAATTGTACACTTTACCAAAAAACTTCCAGAATATTTAGACAGCAGTTTTAATGCAGTGGTCGATGAGGTGGCTCGTATGCAAACTGCTAAAAACCACACCGCGACTCACTTGTTGCACCAAGCTTTGAGAACCGTATTAGGTACTCATGTAGAGCAAAAGGGATCTGCAGTGCAATCCAAAAACCTTCGTTTTGATTTCTCGCATTTCTCTAAGGTGACCGATGAGCAATTAGCAGCGGTTGAAGCCTTGGTAAATGAAAAAATAAAAGAAGCGATCGCGCTGGATGAGGGTAGAAATATTCCACTAGCAGAAGCTAAAAAACAGGGAGCGATGGCGCTCTTTGGAGAAAAATACGGTGATGCTGTAAGAACTATTCGATTTGGAAGCTCTATAGAACTCTGTGGAGGTACCCATGTTCAAAATACTTCAGAGCTTTGGAGCTTTAAAATAAGTTCAGAATCTGCAGTAGCAGCAGGGATAAGACGTATCGAAGCCATTACTGGTGATGCTGTAAGAACATACTTCAATGAGAGTTTACGTGAATTAGAGGCGGTTAAAGAGCAATTGGGAAATCAAAAGAATGTTGTAACATCGGTTGAACAACTCATTTCTGAAAACCAAGAACTCAAAAAACAAATAGAAAGCTTTAAAAAAGAAAAGGCACTAACTGTTGCTTCTGATTTAGAAACTGCATTTGAGTCTATCAATGGAGTTCAATTCTTAGCTCAAGAATTAGAATTGGACGCTGCTGCGATTAAAGATCTGTCCTTTAAATTAGCTGCTGATAAGAAGGATGCTTTCATTCTTTTTGGAGCTAACAACGATGGTAAAGCATTGTTGAGTTGTTACATCTCCAAAGAATTAGTTGAAGCGAAAGGACTCAATGCAGGGACCATTGTTAGAGAACTCGGAAAATTCATCCAAGGTGGAGGAGGAGGACAAGCCTTTTTTGCAACTGCAGGGGGTAAAAATCCTCAGGGAATTGCAAAGGCTTTAGAAGAAGCAGTGAAATTCATAGGTTAACTGATGAAACTTTCTACAAAAATAGAAGGTTACAATTCAAATACTTCCATCGACTACCATTCAAAGTTGATGCTTGTGGGGTCATGTTTTAGTGATTCCATAGCAGATAAGCTATCCAGTCATTTATTTGAGGTGAGTTCCAATCCTTTTGGAATTAGCTATAATCCAGTTTCAATTTCTAATTTGATTTCAGCGATTGCAAATCAGAAGTACTTTGAAGAGGACGAATTCATTCAAGACAAAGATTTGTGGTTTCACTACGATTTGCATTCTTCTTTCAGTGAAATCAATCGATCTAAATTAGCAAATGCAGTGAACGCTAAAATTCAACAAGCGCATCAGCAGTTGAAAGAGGCCTCTCATTTGTTTGTGACTCTGGGGACTGCTTTTGTATATGAGTTAATAGCGTCCCAACAAATTGTCGCGAACTGCCACAAACAGAATGCGAACTTATTTGAAAAAAAACTGCTTTCAACTACTGAGATTTATGATTCTGTAGATCAACTGTTTCAAACAGTCAAAGCTTTAAATCCTCAGCTACAACTAATTTTCACGATCTCTCCAGTTCGTCATAAGAAAGATGGGCTCATCGAAAACAATCGTTCCAAAGCTCATTTGAGGACCGCACTATTTGAATTTCTGGATAGCCATCAGGATTGTGAATATTTTCCAAGCTATGAAATTCTCTTAGATGAACTTAGAGATTATCGCTTTTACGATCGTGATTTATTGCATCCTAATTCTTTAGCCATCGATCTCATTTGGGAGCGTTTTGTCAATTTATATATGAATGATTCTTGTAAAGCTGATATGAAAATAGCCTTGTCAATTTTCAAGTCAGAATCACATAAAGCCTTTCAGCCCGAAAGTCAAGAACATCGAGAATTTTTAAAAAAAAATGATCAAAGAAAGACCGAATTCTACAATAAATACCCTCATTTAAACGTTAGATAGGACAATGAAAATGAAATTAAAAGAACAAGAAGATTACTATTGGACCGATCAGGGGTTTAAAGTCTTTACAGAGAGCTATCATCTAAAAAGAGGATATTGTTGTGAATCAGGCTGTAGACATTGTCCTTATGGATATGATCCCAAAACAAATTCACAATAATGACCGAGTCTCCACTTGTTGATTTGAGCTCTTACTTTGAGCCTTTTTCAAAGAGGGGAATCGAATTGTTTATCAAAAGAGAGGAGTTGCTGCATCCTCATATTTCAGGAAATAAATACCGAAAGCTTTACTATAATTTAAAAGCGGCTACAGATTTAGGATATGATACCCTGCTTACGTTTGGAGGAGCCTTTTCAAATCATATTGTCGCTACTGCATATGCAGCCAAAGAAAAAGGTTTTAAATCTATAGGCGTAATAAGAGGTGAAGAATTAGCCTTTGGGGAATTAAATCCGAGTCTTCAGTTTGCGTCTTCCTGTGGAATGCAATTGCATTTTGTGTCCAGAGAAGCCTATCGAGAAAAGCACACCAAAGAAGTTTTTGAGCAACTCCAGTCGAAATTTGGTTCGTTTTATATGTTGCCAGAAGGTGGGACCAATGAACTGGCAGTAAAAGGCTGTGAGGAAATTTTAAACAAGACTGATAAATCCTTTTCCCATATAGCTCTTGCAGTTGGAACTGGAGGTACCATCTCAGGAGTGATCCGCTCTGCTTTAAATCATCAATATGTTTTGGGTTTTCCTGCTTTAAAAGGTGATTTTTTGAAAAAAGATATTTGTACCTTTACCTCTAAATCCAATTGGGAACTCATCACTGATTATCACTTTGGGGGTTATGCTAAAATAACAAGAGAACTGGTCGATTTTATGAATGATTTTTATCAAAAAACCGGTGTTTTAATCGATCCAATTTACACCTCAAAGATGATTTACGGTGTTATTGATTTAGCACAAAAGGATTACTTTAAGCCTTCCGATCGTGTTTTGATGATTCACACGGGTGGATTACAAGCGATTGAAGGTATGAACGCCTATTTAAGAACAAAAAATATTTCTGAAATACAATCATGAGAAAATACTTCGTGCTTTTTTCAATATTGAGTTTAGCATTGCAATCCTGTTCGATTGTCAAAAAACCATTTGTGTTTACCGCTAGGGTCAATACCAATGATGAGGTGCGCTCCTATATTAAAACCTATGCTCCAATAGCACAGGATGAGATGAGAGAATTTGGAATTCCTGCAAGTATTACACTCGCTCAAGGAATTTTAGAAAGTGGTGCTGGAAAAAGCACTTTAGCCAGAAAATCAAACAATCACTTTGGAATCAAATGCCATACGGGATGGGAGGGAAAATCAGTTCTTCACGATGATGACGCCAAGGATGAATGCTTTAGAGTGTACGATTCGCCTAGAGAATCCTATAGAGATCATTCCCTGTTTTTAACTCAGAGAAATCGCTATTCATTTCTGTTTAATTACAGACCTAGAGATTATAAGGCATGGGCCAAGGGTCTTAAAAAGGCAGGTTATGCTACTGATCGAAAATATGCACGTCGACTGGTGGCCTATATTAAGGCTTATGATTTAAAGTCATATGACAAGATTCGCTATCGCAAAAAGGAGCAAGCTTTAGTGTATCAATATCCTCAAAAACAAACAGTCACTGCCCAGAACAAGGAACAAAAGCCACTCATTTCAAAAAACAAGAAAAATAGACAAACCCATCTAGTTTCAAAGGGTGAAACCCTATACTATTTATCAAAGCTTTACGGGGTTCCCATCAAGGATTTGAAAAAGTGGAATCAGCTTAAAAACAATTCAATTAAAACAGGGCAAGAACTTATTATAGCTAAGTAATATGAGATACCAACGATCTAGTCAACTATTTTCAGAATCGAATCAAGTAATTCCAGGAGGAGTCAACTCTCCGGTAAGAGCATTTAAATCAGTAGGAGGAACTCCTATATTTATTCAAAAGGCTAAAGGAGCTTATTTAGAAGATGTCGACGGGAATACCTATATCGATTTTATCGCTTCTTGGGGTCCTCTTATTTTAGGACATGCCTTTGAGCCGGTGATCGATGCGGTGGTTCAAAAAGCTCAATTAGGTACTTCATTTGGAACTCCAACAGAAATTGAAACCAAACTAGCTTCTTTGGCAGTTGAAATGGTTCCTCATATTGAAAAGATTCGCTTTGTAAATTCAGGAACAGAGGCCTGTATGTCTGCAGTACGTCTGGCTAGAGGCTATACCCATAAGGACAAGATTATCAAGTTTGAAGGTTGTTACCACGGTCATTCCGATTCATTCTTGATTCAAGCAGGAAGTGGTGCTGTTACTTTTGGTTCACCCAATAGTCCTGGAGTTACTCAGGGTACCGCAAAAGACACCTTGTTAGCTACTTATAACGATTTGGAATCGGTTCGACAATTAGTCGATGCCAATTCAGGAGAAATAGCAGCGATCATCATCGAGCCTGTAGCTGGTAATATGGGATGTATTCCACCGAGTCCTGAGTTTATATCTGGATTGAGAACGCTTTGTGATGAGCAAAACATACTGCTTATTTTTGATGAGGTAATGACTGGATTCAGACTCGGTAGAGGGGGAGCTCAAGAAGTATTAGGGATCAAGGCCGATATTGTATGTTTTGGAAAAGTCATCGGAGGGGGTCTTCCTGTGGGAGCTTTTGCAGCTTCTGCTGAAATCATGAGTCATTTAGCTCCTGAAGGACCAGTGTATCAAGCAGGAACACTCAGCGGAAATCCATTGGCTATGGCAGCAGGACTCGCCATGTTAGAAGCTTTGAATAAGGATGCAGAAGTATTTGATCGTCTGGCGAAGAAAACCGAGTATTTACACCAAGGATTGGAACACGTTTTAAATCAAGCAGGAGTCACTGCTCAAATCAATCGATTTGGTTCGATGATTTCGGTTCACTTTACAGACACACCCGTAGTGGATTTTAAAACTTCAGCCCTAGGCAATAACGATACCTTTAAAGCCTATTTTCACGGAATGCTCGATCGCGGAATATACCTTCCACCTTCTGCATTTGAAAGTTATTTCTTAAACGATGCTTTGAGCTATGAAGATTTAGATAAGACCATTGCAGCCCTAGCAGATTTTGTGAAAGAGTTGAAGTAAAAAAATACCCCCAAAACATTCAACTGCTTTGGGGGTGTCAAACTAAACTAAATCGTTAACCAGACGATTTTTATCTTCTCATTGGAGTCTTGTTTTGATGCATGGCTCCTTTTTTGTGTTCTTTGCCTTCCATTTTGCAATCACCACTACACTGGTGATCTTTGGCAGCTCCCATATGCATCATTTTTGCTGATTTATTTTTGTGATGCATCAGCATTTTTCCCATAGGAGCCTTTTTCATTCCATGATGCCTATTCATTTTAGACCATTTTGTGTATTGGTCTTCAGTAAGGATGTTTTTGATTCTGCGTTGGTGATCAATTTTAAGATCCATATGTTGATTCATCAAATCATAGGGATTGACTTCTTTTCCAGCCTCTTTGTCTGCTTTCATTTTTTGGTGATGCTTTTGCATCATCTTTCCTTCTTCACTAAAGAGCTTTTCTAATTCTTTTTGTTGCTTATCAGACAATTCAAGTGCTAGGGTTAACTTTTTAGCTTTTAAAGTAGCGCGTTGTTCAGGAGTGAAATCGTCTTGTTGATGCATTTGCATCATTTTCATTCCACCAGATCTTGGAGCTTGTTGAGCAATAGAAACAGAAGAAACGGCAATTGCTATGAGGGTTGTCAATACTAATTTTTTCATGATCTTAATTTTTTAGTGTTTAATACTAAGACATCCTTTGCATAAAAAGGTTTAAAATGAGGCTGTTAAACATATCATAAAAAAAAACCCCCACTTTCGGTGGAGGTTTTAATTATAAAATTTTATTCAATTATTTTGGATCTAATAATTCGTCAATTCTAGAGACAGAATCATCTAAGTGATAACGACTCATTTGATCGCTAAAGTTTCCTTTAGATGAATTGATTTGATTTTTAAGATTGATCAGTTCTGCTTTTGCAACCGAACGAATATCTGATTGAGAGGTGTTAACAGCAGTTGATTTGATATAACCTCCCCAATCTGGTTGTTTTGATTGATTCTTAGCAGTAAGTAAGTATCCCAATCGATCTATATGAGCCTTTTGAAGGTTTCTTCTGTAGGTGTCAATTGATTTTCCACTGTAGAGCTCTGACCAGATACCCTTTCTGAGTGAAGAAGTCATTTCAACTAATGAAAAGGCTTCAGATCCATAGAGTGTTTCTTGTTCTATGAGTCGAGCCATTTTTCCTAGACTCAAAATATTGTTGAGGGTGCGTTCTTGCATTGAACGAATTCGCTCTACAGCACCTGAATACTCAATCTTGCTAAAGAGTTCTTTGTCAATCATCCACTGTGGAGTTTCAAAGAGCTCATTGTGTAAGAATTTAATAGCATTTCTTTGATGGTCTTTACTGACAAGCGTGTAGACAACTCCTTCTTGATCGTAGGTTTTGTGATTCTCATATACGCCACCGATATTGTTGGATACATGACCCATATAACGATTAAATTGAGATAGTACTTGCTTGTAAAGCGTGTCTAATTCATCGTAATCTTTACCGTCTTCCTCTGTCCATTGAATGAGATTTGGAACGATTCTCTGAAGGTTTTTGATTCCGTATTGACTCGCTAAGATGGCATTGTCACCTAAGTCTTCAGTTTGAGAACTTGGGTCTACAACGTCTCCGGCTTGTTGATGTCCAAATCGATACAATGGATCTCCATCGTGCTTTAAAATCCACTGATCTAAAATTGGTTTTTCATCTTCTGCAGAAGTATCTAAGATTGGACGGTATCCCCATTCAATAGCGTATTTGTCATAGATTCCAATATTGGGCATCAAAGCCACTCCTTTATCCTCGGGTTGTGCAACGTAGTTAAATCGGGCATAATCCATAATTGAGGGTGCGGTACCGTATTTTTTGGTAAAGCTCGCAGAGCGTAGTGAATCTACAGGGTAAGCAGAGCTAGACCCCATATTGTGAGGTAATCCAAGGGTGTGACCTACTTCATGAGAGGATACAAAACGAATTAGTCTTCCCATCACTTCATCCTTAAAGGCGTCTGTTTGAGCTTCTGGATTGATGGCGGCTGTTTGAACAAAAAACCAGTTTCTAAGAAGGCTCATGACATTGTGGTACCAATTGATGTCCGATTCTAAGATTTCTCCAGTTCTAGGATCACTAACGTGAGGTCCATTCGCATTCGGGATTGGAGAAGCTAAATAACGTACTACAGAGTAGCGAACATCTTCAGGAGACCACTCTGGATCTTCTTCGACAGTTGGAGGGTCTTTGGCGATGATCGCATCTTTAAATCCAGCAGCTTCAAAAGCAACCTGCCAATCTTCAATTCCTTGCTTGATATATGGAACCCATTTTTTTGGAGTGGCTCTATCGATGTAATAAACGATTTGTTTTTTAGGCACTACGAGTTCTCCTCTTTTGAATTTCGCTACATCCTCATCCTTAACTTCCAATCTCCAACGATCTAAAAAGGAAACAGTTTTAGTTTTTTGATCTTCTAATCCATAATCAACTTGATCGCGTTTAAACCAACCCACTCTTTTGTCAAAATAACGACGTTTCATTGGGTTTTCAGGAAGTAAGATCATTGAATTGTTGATCTCTACTGAAATGGTACCTAAACTAGAATTAGAAGGAGGAGCTGATGCGATATAGGTTTTTACGTGTCTCGCTTCTATGTTTAATGGGTAGGATTTAATGCTTTCGATAAAACTCTTATCGCTATCCAATCGAGTCACTTTGTAGCGTTTTCTATAAGAATCAGGCATTCCTAATGCTTTGACATCTTTTGAAAACAAATCAGAAGCTTTGATTACGGAACTCTTTACAATGGAATCGTTTCTCAGCGCTTCTATTTTAAAGGAAAAAAGTACCGGTTCAAAGTTAGAGTTAACCACCGCTTCTTTAATTGGTAAGTCATCATCAGCCACAATATCATGGCTTACGACTCTTAAATTGATCATATTCTCTTTCTTTTCCCAGCGAAGTACTTGAGTGTTGATCTTTCCACCGCCGAATCCGATTCCATTAGCTGTTTTGGCAATACGGCTTACCATAAGCATTTCTTTGCCTAGTAAGGAGTCGGGGATTTCATAGTAGCGATCAGCTCCTATTTTGTGAACGCTAAACAATCCTTCATCTGTGATGGCTTCTTTAGTGATGACCTCTGAATAGGGTTTTGGAGCATTCTTATCTACTTTGGGTTTGGGTTTTTGTTGCTCTACAGGAGCAGCTTTCTTTTTCTTGTTCCACCACATTTGAGCGTTGGAAGAGGTAGTCCCGAGCATAAAAGCTCCGAGAAGTACAAGGCTTATTTTTTTAGTAAGCATATGTAAGGGTTTAAGTTAAGTTTATAATTGAGTTTAAAGATAGAGTTTCTGCTTTGTTTGTACAATTATTAAAACAATAATGGAATTATAAATTGGTAGGCTATAATGAGTAGAAATACAGCGATGAGGTTTAAAAAGATACCAACGCGAACCATATCCTTAACTTTGATGTATCCAGAGGCAAATACGATGGCGTTTGGAGGTGTAGCCATCGGTAGCATAAAAGCACAGCTACTTGCAATGGTAACTGGGATAAGTAAATAGAGTATCGGGATTTCCAATCCAATGGCAATCCCTGCTACCACTGGAGCAAGAACAGCCACAAGGGCGACATTGCTCATCAGTTCTGTTAAGAAAAGCATCAATGCGATGAGGATTCCAACAGTTACAAGCACCGGTAAGTTGGCGTTTGAAATCAGTTCAGATACACTGTCGACAATTCCACTTGCAGACATTCCTTTTGCAAGCGCTAAACCGCCACCAAATAAGATTAGGATTCCCCAAGCTAGCTTTTGAGTGTCTTTCCACTCGAGAATAAAATCCCCTTTTTTAAGAGAATGAGGTATTGCAAACATAGCAATAGCTCCTGCCATACTGATCATGGTGTCATTTATTTTTAAGCCAGGAAACACAGAATTAATCAATGTTCTTGTGATCCACAATGCAATAGTGATTCCGAAAATTAGGAGCACGTGTTTTTCTCTGGAGCTGGTAGGACCCAACTTTTCTAATTCTTCTTGAATCACGTTTTTAGAAGCATTAAAATTAAGTCCAGTTGAAGGGAAAAATTTAATGAGCACAAAATAGATGATTCCAATCATCAAGGCTGAAAAGGGTAAACCGAGTACCATCCATTTTAAAAAGGAGATTTCAATATGGTATTCGTTTTCAAGAAGTCCAATTAGCACCGAGTTAGGAGGTGTTCCAATTACAGTGGCTATACCTCCTGCATTGGCGGAGAATGCAATACCGAGCATCACACTCAGCGCAAAGTTCTTATCCTTTTTTGTAAAGCCATCTTCATCTTTTATCAGTAAATAAATCACCGACATAGCGATGGGTAACATCACAACTGTAGTGGCTGTATTGGATATCCACATACTCAAAAAGGCTGTAGCGATCATAAAACCTAAAATGACCTTATTAGGAGTGGCTCCTGTGTATTTGATAATCGTCAGTGCAATTCTTCGGTGAAGATTGACTTTTTCCAACGCCAATGCTAAGACAAAACCTCCAAAAAACAAGAAGATGATGGGAGAGCCGTAATAGCCTCCTACCTCGTCAATAGGCATGATTTTTAATAGAGGGAAGAGCAACAGTGGTAAAAGAGCAGTTACAGAAATGGATACAGCTTCGGTAACCCACCAGGTAATCATCCAGATAGCCACAGCAATCACATGGTCCCCAATTGGAGATATCAGCGGTTCAGAAATTAAAAAACTCGATAAGAAAAGTAGTGGACCTAATAAGAGCCCAAGTTGTTTAGTTCGCATGAACTAAAAGTAGTAAAATAAATAATGATATTAAATAGACTTTTAAGATTGCTTTTCTTTTTCAGGCATACCTGCTAATATTAAATTGACAATAGGAATAAATACAAGCCAAGGTGAATACCCTGTGTTCTTTATTCTTCTAAATCCTACTGATAAAAGCACAGCAATTGTGATTGCTCTATAAACAGAATAAAAAGAGGAAGGGAGTCCGTATTTATTGAATATCAATTCAAAAATAACGGTAATAATTATATTAAAGAGAAAGAAGTACCAAAAGTCTTTTAAAGAAGCTTCTTTGCTGAAATTGAATAAATTTTTGAATGCTGAGATGTAGTATTTCATTTAAGATAAACATAAATCAACAGTGCATGAGGCATATTTGTTAATTAATTGAAACATATACTTTTATTCTAGTTATTCTATTGTTTTTCTTTGAAATAAAAAATAGATTCTTATAGGCTGTTTTTTTATATAATTCATTCAAATTTGTTACTGAACTTTTTGGATATATAAACTCAGAAAAACTAATAAAACTTTCGAAGCTAATAGACTCATTATATTGTAAGCTATCTAATTCTTCTAACTCAATAAATTTAATTTCTTTAAAAGGGTTAGAAGCTACAATAGGGGTTATTATATTCTTATTGTATTTTGAAGTTTGAAAATCAACACCATCAATGTTTATAAATATACTATCTCTTTTCATTATAGATTCTTGAGCAAAACTAAATGAGAATGTGTAAAAAAGGAAAGCGAGTGTAATTATTAAATTTTTCATATTAATTAGTGTTGCAATTTTTAGTTAACTCTGGTAAAAATTCTTCGTATAATTTATTTAGCGCTTCTTTTTTAGATTTATCCAGTTGATTATATGCCTCTACATTTTGATTTTGTAATCCCCTCCACGCAAGACTCTCATAAAAGGAGTCGTTAAAATTTTCACTTTCATGCAAGAAATAGAAAGGAGAAACCAATTTTGAAGATGGAAGATTTCATGATAGAATAATTTTTTTCTATCAAATTATGAGCTTTTATTGCTAGTTGTTAGATGATTCGATGAACTGCACTTTTCAGTCTTTAAATGGTTAATTTTATTTCAAATTAATTGAGTTGTAGCATAGGGTTCAAAGCGTTATCTTTGCAGTCAGTTAAAAATAAACCTATGCAACTTTCAGAACAAGAAATCATTCGTAGAGAAAAGTTAGACAAGTTAAAAGCGATGGGGATCAATCCTTATCCAGCAGATTTATATCCAGTAACCCTTCGTTCTTCCAGTATGGAAGACGCCTATGAGGAAGGTAAATCAGTGGTGATTTCTGGTCGTTTGATGCGAAAGAAAATTCAGGGTAAAGCTTCTTTTGCGGAGCTTCAAGATTCTGAAGGTAGAATTCAGGTCTATTTTAACAGAGATGAAATTTGTCCAGGAGAAGATAAAACTCTTTACAATGAGGTCTTTAAAAAGCTCGTTGACTTAGGGGATATCCTAGGCGTTGAAGGAACTATGTTTACCACTCAGGTGGGTGAGAAAACCATTTTGGTAAAGAACTTTGAGATTTTGTGTAAGGCACTACGTCCCTTGCCACTTCCAAAGGTCGATGCAGAAGGAAAAGTTCACGATGAGTTTAACGATGCGGAGCTTCGTTACCGTCAACGCTATGTGGATTTGATCGTAAATCCTCAGGTAAAAGACACCTTTGTGAAGCGTACCAAAATCACCAATACCATTCGTAAGTTTTACAACGATATGGGTTATTTAGAAGTAGAGACTCCAATTCTTCAACCAATACCTGGAGGTGCAGCTGCACGTCCGTTTATCACGCATCACAATGCACTTAATATGCCACTTTACCTTCGTATTGCAAATGAATTGTATTTAAAGCGTTTGATTGTAGGTGGATTTGAAGGAGTCTATGAGTTTGCTAAAGACTTTAGAAATGAAGGAATGGATCGCACACACAATCCGGAGTTTACAGTGATGGAACTCTATGTTGCATACAAGGATTACAACTGGATGATGGACACAACTGAAAAGTTACTGGAGACTGTAGCGATTGAAGCGACTGGAAGCTCTCAGGTTCAGGTGGGAGAACACCAGATTGAATTTAAGGCTCCTTATCCAAGAGTGCCAATTCTTTCGGCCATCAAAGAACATACAGGATATGATGTTGCAGGTATGGGAGAAGTGGAACTCAGAGAGGTTGCTAAGAAATTAGATCTCGATGTAGATGAAACCATGGGAGTTGGAAAACTCATCGACGAAATATTTGGAGAGCGTTGTGAACATCACTACGTGCAACCAACCTTTATTACGGACTATCCAAAAGAGATGAGTCCACTGACTAAAGAACACCGTTCTAATCCAGATTTAACAGAGCGATTTGAGCTTATGGTTAATGGAAAGGAACTCGCTAATGCTTACTCAGAGCTCAACGATCCTATCGATCAACGCGAGCGCTTTGAAGAGCAATTAAAACTTTCTGAAAAGGGAGATGACGAAGCAATGTTTATTGATCAAGACTTTCTTAGAGCCTTAGAATACGGTATGCCTCCAACTTCTGGTATCGGAATCGGAATCGATCGACTGGTGATGATGATGACTAATAATGCTTCAATCCAAGAAGTGTTGTTCTTCCCTCAAATGAGACCTGAAAAGAAAGCAGTTGAATTATCAGAAGCTGAAACTTCTGTTTTCAATTTACTTAAAAAGCAATCACCACAAATCCTTGCAGAACTTAAAGAGGCAACAGGGATGAGCAATAAGCAGTGGGATAAGTCGGTTAAAGGTCTTACGAAACACAAATTAGCTCAGGTTTATAAAGAAGGTGATGCTTTAATGATCAGTCTAGTTGACTAATGAGTTTGAATAAGCACATAGAGGTTCAAGACATCGGACTAAAAGATTACAAAGAAGTTTGGGATTACCAAGAAGAACTCTTTGCAAAAATAGTCGCTCAAAAAAGAGCGAATCGAGAGCTTGATGAACCTTTGGCTACTTCAAATTATATGCTTTTTGTAGAGCATCCTCATGTTTTTACTCTTGGTAAAAGCGGGGATATGTCAAACTTATTAGCTTCTGAAGATGAACTCAAATCCAAAGGAGCAACTTTTTACAAAATCAATAGAGGAGGGGATATCACTTATCACGGTCCAGGACAAATGGTCGTTTATCCAATCCTAGATTTAGAAAATTTCTTTACCGATATTCACAAATACCTACGAATGTTGGAAGAGGCAGTGATTCTGACTTTAGCAGAATACGGCATTTCAGCCGAACGTTCCAAAGGTGAAACAGGAGTGTGGTTAGATGTAGGAACTCCTTTTGCACGTAAGATTTGTGCCATGGGCGTTCGTGCGAGTCGTTGGGTAACCATGCATGGTTTAGCACTGAATGTAAATGCTAATTTGGGTTATTTTGATTTAATGATTCCTTGTGGAATTCGAGATAAGTCGGTAACTTCGATGCAGTTAGAGCTAAAAAGAGAGGTGGATATGCAAGAAGTTAAAGACAAATTTTCAGTTCATTTTGCTGCTCTTTTCGAAGCAAAGCTGTCTTCATTGTAACAATTTTGTGATCAGCTCGTCTTAACTAAAAAGACCAACCTTATGAGTTTTTGGAGAGTATTATTGGCGATTTTATTTCCACCTTTATCTGTTATTGGAAAAGGATGTGGATCTATTTTAATTGTTTTTTTATTGACCCTTTGTGGATGGGTTCCAGGAGTTATTGCTGCCTTAGTGATTCTCAACAATCCTGATCGTTAATCAAAGACCACTATAGACTATAATTCCATCAGGACCATCCAAACTGATGAGTTCTGCCTTTCCATCTGCATTTAAATCATCTAATTGAGCAGTGCTAAATCCAAAAACTGGAAATTGATTTAAGAGCTTAAGATTGGAATCAAACAAATATACTTGATGGGTGTCTTTGTCCGTTGTAGTGATAAAATAATTTTTCTTGAATTCGAGAATTTTCACCTCTGAGTAGGAACCATAGGGCAGGGTGAATAACTGATCTCGAAACTTTAATTGAGATTCATTTAGACTGACAATACCTTCCTCACTAACATCGATCAAATGATCAGGTCCAATCGCAAGATTTTGAATGACTTCTTTTCCATCTTGATCGATATAGTGGAGGTTTCCTTCGGTGTCGGTAAACACAAAATGTCCCTGAAACACATCGAGTTCATTGGAAGAATAATCGTAATAAGTGGGAGTTTTAATTCGGATGTTTCCTCTTCGGTTTAGTATTTTTAAACCTCCATTAGACAATTTAAAGACTAGAAAATCTTTGTTGTTGAGTCTAAAGTGTTTTGGGGCCTCTGCTAGAGGGGCCTCTGATTTTGAATAGTTAAATCCATTGACATTCGATCCTTTGTTGTTGAGCATATAAATGCTGGTTCCCTGTGAAAATACCATTCGATACTGTCTAGAGTTGTCATAATCAAATACTGCTAAGGGGCCGAGTCCTCCATCTTTAAAATTTTTGATATAACTGCTGACTTCTTTTCCATTTCTATCGAGCACCATCAACTGGTTTTCAGTGGTAAAAGCAAATTGAAGTCGCTTGTTTCTAAAGAGATCAACCTGATGAATGTATTGTTGAATAGGACTGTTTAATTGTTTTTTCCAAAGTAGTTTTCCCTTAGAATCAATCAGGTATAATTGATTGTTTTGGTCTTGAACGATCAGTTCTTTTGAATTGTTGCGGTGGTTGTCTACAACAAAGGGACCTAATCGAACAGGAGCTTCTAGCTTTACGCTAAAAAGCGGAGCGATTTGATTTGTCTGAGATATCGTGTCCAATCCCCTTAAACTCAAATGAGAGTGAAAGAAATCCTTATTAGCAACCCACTGATAGGAAAAGACTTCTTCGGGTTCATCCTTTAATTCTTGAATACTATTGGAGAGTTTTCCAATATAGTTAATGGTAGCTTCCTTGGCAATGTCTTTTTCGATGGTTTTAAAGCTAGCACTCTTGTCAAAGGTCGATTTTGTGTTGTAGGAACTGATGACGGTTTTTAAAGCTTCTTGGGTTTTGGAGGTCAGGAGCACATCGTCAATCAAACTAGCAAATACATCTTCACTTGTAGTTATCATCGGACTAAAATGATCTTTGAATTTTTCAGAGTTTAATGCTGCGATGGAGACTCCTTGGTATTCAATAGGATCTTTGGTTAACTGCTCAAATAATTGATCTGCATTAACGGCTCTAAATAAATGAACAAATTGATTGTTAAATTGAATTTTAGCAAACTCATTCACATAGCTGAAAAGCGAATCTGTTTTGTGTTTTTTACCCTGGTATTTGTCTCTGTTATGATCGTATTGTTCAAAGTTTGAGATGCCAAACGACCAAAGACCATCAGTGGTATAAGGAGCATATCGACTTGAGATCATTCGAACGGGCTTTTGATTTTGAAACAAATACAAAAAGTGTTCAATGGAGTCATTTAGAGTAGTTAAACCGTGGGCCCTGGTGTGGTTGATTTCTGATGTGGTTTCGAGTGCAATCCAACTGCCTAAATTTTTGGGTTGGAAGGAACCTATTGTTAATTTTTTATTCAACCATGAATCTCCATTAGCTCGAATAAATAGATTGTTTTGAGAAGATTTTTGATACAGTTGTTTTAATTCAGATGCCGCTGTAGTTCGATTGTAATTTCTAATACTGTTTTCAATTAGGAGCTGAGAAGAACTCAGAAAATGATGGTATTGATTGGACCAGCTGTAGAGGGTTGCATTTTCAAAAGATCTACTGTGTGTTTTTTCACCCTCATAGTCAAATTCAGCAATGGAGTCTGATCGGATGGGTAGGGGCTCTTTGTATTCTTTAACAAGAATAAAATCTAATTTATCTCTTTCGAGTTGAACAAAAGACAGTAAGCCTTCGTTTTCAGGATTATATCCATTTAAGACTTTGAGTTGTTCTTGAACATTCTCAAATTCTTCAAAGCTCAATAAGCGATTTAAATGATAGTTTAGATCTGAGGTTTCTGACTTTTTTGGAAGCCTTAACAAGATTTGAGTTTGATCGGGAATGTGATTGATGAGTTCATCTGATGAGTTGAGATTGTTACAACTATTCAGAGAAAGTAATAATCCTAGGAAGGATATTGTTATATAGTAATTGAGTTGCTTCAAAATTCCAAGCTAGTTTGAGTTGGTAACTGTTTAAATGAGGTTCTGTGATAGGGACTGAGTCCGTATTTTTTGATAGCCTCTCGGTGTTCTTTGGTTGGATACCCTTTGTTCTGTCTCCAATTATACATCGGATACAGCATATCTAGTTCTTCCATATAGTGGTCTCGAGCAGTTTTCGCAAGGACAGAAGCGGCAGCAATACTTAAGTATTTTCCATCTCCTTTGACGATACACTGATAAGGGAGCTCTTTATAGGGTTTGAATTTAGTACCATCCACAATAATCATTTCTGGATCCACTTTCATAGCATCCAAAGAACGGTGCATTCCTAAGATGGAGGCATTTAAGATATTGATTTGATCGATTTCCTGATGTGATATATGACAGATTCCATAGGAGATTGCTTGATCTTTGATCAGCGGCATTAATAACATTCTTTTTCTTTCGCTGAGTTGTTTGGAATCGTTTAAGAGTTCATTGTAAAAATCAAAGGGAAGGATGACTGCTGCCGCAGTCACAGGACCCGCTAGGCATCCCCTTCCAGCTTCGTCAGTACCGGCAACTAGGATAGTCTTGCTGAATTGTTCTAGCATAGGATCTTCACTCTGTTGGATTTTAACTGTAAATTTAGATAAATTTTTAAAGTTTAGGTTCTAATCAAATAATTACCTTTGCCTTGAACAAACAATTATGAAATTACACTTCTGTCTTTTATTCGTACTTCTGTCTCAGTTTTCATTGGCACAGGTGCCTAAAAAAGGGAACAATTCCTCCAGACAATTCGATGAATCGATGCGAAGAGAGGTTCAATCAGTTCTCTCTGATAAGGGAGTGAAGATCGATACGATAGTAAAACGCGATACGATTCGATTAGGAAATAAAGATTTTAAGATTATTTCTCATAAAAGGGATACTATTGCATTAGATAGTTCACTTTCCATTTCTAAATACTACAAGTTTAATTTTCTCAGAAAAGATGATTTAGAGCTGATGCCTTTTGCTAATATGGGACAGGGTTACGCATCTTTAACTGGTGATTACAAAGAGAACAATCAAACCTATTTGCCTTTTATAGGAGGGAAAGCAAAGAGTTATCACTATATGGATACGGAGGATGTCAACTATTACAATGTTCCGATTCCAACTACCGAGGCTACCTTTATCACTTCGGTCGACAATGGGCAATTCTTAGATATCTACATAACCTTTAATATGTCTAAGCAGTTTAATGTTTCATTAGAGAACACTGGATTTAGATCTGTTGGAAAATACAGTAGTGAGGACGCTCGTTTTGCAAATTTTAGAACGAGTTTTAATTATACCTCTAAAAACTCTAAATATGCCCTACGTGGACATTTTGTAGGACTCAACTCAGAGAATGAAGAGCACGGAGGCTTAACAAGACAAGTAGATCAGTTTGAATCGGGTGATTCTCGTTATTTGGATCGCAAAATTGTGGATCTTCGACTTTACGGTGCGAGTTCAAGTTTTAAAGGGAAGCGTTATTATATGGATCATCTATATGAACTCACAAGAGTGAATAAGGATACGACCCAAAAGCGAAAGAGCGATTTAAAGCTTGGTCATATGATGAGTTTTGAAACGCGTTCGGTTGGCTATTCTCAAAATGGGGCTTCTGAATTATTTGGAGATTTTGAGAATTCGATGATAGATGATAAAGCTATTTTAGAGCTGGGCAAGCAACAAGTTTCAGCGGAATTTACCAATCCTATACTAGGAGAGCTTACGGCCTCTCTTGAGAGTGACCACTACAGCTATCGATTTAATTCGACTTCTGTTCCGGATAGTTTGGGTCTTAATCGAATGGAAGATACCGAACTCATCTTAGGAGGTCGTTATTTAAAGAAACTTGGAGCCTTTAGTTTAAAAGGTGATTTGCAATACACCTTAGTAGGGAAGCTATCAGACTATTTATTAAATGCGACCCTTAGTGGAACGATCAAAGATCAGCATCAATTCGATTTGAATCTACAGCTCAAATCGAGAATGCCAGACTTTAATTATCTGTTTTATCAGAGTGACTATACTAATTATAGATGGGATCATCGTGAGGATTTTAGTTTTGAGAAAACCTCAGCACTTAGTTTTGTGATGAAGTCTTCTTTATTGGGGAACTTAGAGGCCTCATTCAATATAATAGATCACTTTACCTATTTAACGAGTGATCCTGGATTGGTGCTTCATACAGTAGATAGTTCATCACCTACAATAAGGCCTGTTCAATCGACCTCAACAGTAGGACATTTAAAACTCAAATACAATAAGGAGATCAAATTTGGAAAATGGGCCTTTGATCACACCTCTTTGATTCAAAAGGTAGAACAGAAAGAAGATGCTTTAATGCTGCCTCATTATTTAACTAGAAATACTCTTTATTTCTCATCGGATGTATTTGATCATGCTATGTTTTTGCAAACAGGAATCTCCTTTAAGTATTTTACTTCGTACAGAGCGAATGGTTATCTTCCATTAATGGGTGAATTTTATACCAGATCTCAGGGTGAAAATCTAGGGGCTTATCCCTTAATTGATCTTTTTGTCAATGCAAGAATTCGTCAAACGCGTATCTTTTTTAAAGCAGAACACATCAATGCTCCCCTTTCTGGGTACAATTATTATATCGCACCGAGCTATCCTTATCGTGATTTTGTAGTGAGATTCGGTTTAGTTTGGAATTTTTTCAATTAATTTTTTCCTTGTAAAATGCAGCTTTTCAGCTGTTTAGTTTTTAGTCAAAAAAAAAGATGAAAATTTTTTGAAAAAGGTTTGGTGAGAACGAAAAAACAGTTCTATATTTGCACCCGCTTTGCAACACAAGTAGCGAAGTAAAGAGTAAAAAAAAAGTTCATTAACATATTGAAAAGACAGCGTACCAAATGGAAACATTTGGGAAAGATTTTAAATCAAATCGAGATTGATTAATCCTTTGAGTGAAGGTTTAACTTTTTATTAAAGTTCGTAAATAATATTTAAGAATTAACAATGAAGAGTTTGATCCTGGCTCAGGATGAACGCTAGCGGCAGGCCTAACACATGCAAGTCGAACGGTAACAGGAATTAGCTTGCTAATTTGCTGACGAGTGGCGCACGGGTGCGTAACGCGTATACAATCTACCTTTTGCTAAGGGATAGCCCAGAGAAATTTGGATTAATACCTTATAGTATTATTTAATGGCATCATTTAATAATTAAAGGCTACGGCAAAAGATGAGTATGCGTCCCATTAGCTAGTTGGCGAGGTAACGGCTCACCAAGGCGACGATGGGTAGGGGTCCTGAGAGGGAGATCCCCCACACTGGTACTGAGACACGGACCAGACTCCTACGGGAGGCAGCAGTGAGGAATATTGGACAATGGGCGCAAGCCTGATCCAGCCATGCCGCGTGCAGGAAGACTGCCCTATGGGTTGTAAACTGCTTTTATACAGGAAGAATAAGCCTTACGTGTAAGGTGATGACGGTACTGTAAGAATAAGGACCGGCTAACTCCGTGCCAGCAGCCGCGGTAATACGGAGGGTCCAAGCGTTATCCGGAATTATTGGGTTTAAAGGGTCCGTAGGTGGATGATTAAGTCAGGGGTGAAAGTTTGCAGCTCAACTGTAAAATTGCCTTTGATACTGGTTATCTTGAATTGTATTGAAGTAGGCGGAATATGTAGTGTAGCGGTGAAATGCATAGATATTACATAGAACACCAATTGCGAAGGCAGCTTACTAAGTACTAATTGACACTGATGGACGAAAGCGTGGGTAGCGAACAGGATTAGATACCCTGGTAGTCCACGCCGTAAACGATGGATACTAGCTGTTCGGAATTTATTCTGAGCGGCCCAGCGAAAGTGATAAGTATCCCACCTGGGGAGTACGTTCGCAAGAATGAAACTCAAAGGAATTGACGGGGGCCCGCACAAGCGGTGGAGCATGTGGTTTAATTCGATGATACGCGAGGAACCT
>CAKZOO010000118.1 GCA_937136455.1 uncultured Flavobacteriaceae bacterium
CAATATCTATAAGCCACCTAAATCCACATAGCAACCAAGTGATAATTGAGCCATTTATAAACAGCGGCATTCATTCAGTTGAGTAGACTGACCAGATCACTCCAGTCAGCCCCTCCTCAGAACCGGACGTGCGGAACTACCGCATCCGGCTCCCAATAGAACAGTAAAGTTCAGCACGATTTAGAACATTGACGTTAGTTTCCAGCTTTCGGGATATTGGTGCTGCTTGAGTATTCGAGTGAACTTCTCCCAATTCATACGGCGCCTACCGCCTCGACGGTTGCACCATTTAAACAAGATACGTTTACTTAGATGTATAAACAGTTGTACCCTTCTACCATTATCTGAGACTGCATGGTAATTGAGCCACCCGGTTAATACCCTTTTTACCACTCTTATTATCTCCTTAATATCCCAGTGCAATCTTTTCCAAATAAAACCCCTCAGACCTTTTAGCTTTGCCGCAAACCTATCTTTGCGACTACTGAGTTTTAAACGCCAGTACCCTTTCCTGCTTTTACCCCAGTAACAGGTAAATCCTAGAAACTTAAAAGTTGGTAGACGTTTTCCATACTTGTCAGCGTTTTGTGCGTGAATATGTCCGCCCATAAGCATTTGGGATTTTGCCTCATGCATTGTTAGGCCATATTTACCTAGACGCTTAGGTAACACTCGATAGAATCGTGATGCTTCCTTTGGGTATTGGAAGGTGAAGACCATATCATCTGCATACCTTATCAGTTCAACTCGCCCTTTTAGGTGGGTTTGCCTTATTTCTTCTAACCAGTCATCGATGACATAATGAAGATATATATTTGATAGGATGGGAGAAAGAATAGAGCCTTGCGGGCATCCAACTTTATTTTGAGTAATCGTTTTACCAGCCTGGATTGGCATTTGAATCAGTCTTTCAATTAGCTTAATGAAACGTTCATCTGAAATCTTCTCCCTCAACATCGCCATTAGAGGCTTATGGGGTATCGTGTTAAAGCACTTTTTGATATCGATTTCGATAATAGCTCCTCGCCAATTTTTAAATGCTGATTTTTGCAGTGCCCGTAAGCTGTCGTGACAGTTTAAGCCAGGCCTGAATCCATAGGATGTGGGGAGAAATAAGGGCTCAAAAACTCTGCTCAGTATTTCACTAACCGCAAGCTGTATTAATTTGTCTTCGAGACAAGATACGGCAAGAGGTCGTTTACCTCCATCATCTTTGGGTATTTCGGTAAAGCGAGCTGGCTTAGGTTTGTAGGTTCCTTTTCTGATTCTTGTAATTAAACTTCTCAAGTTTTCATCACAACTTTCCATATATTTTGCTTTGGTTACTCTATCAACCCCAACTGCCTTACTTCCATTAAGCCGCTGAAGAAGTTCTTTGAGCATCTCAAAGTTAATCAGGTGGCCAAGGTTATTGAACACCATTGACTTTTCTGATGCTGCTCTCTTGCTTAGGCGCTCGAGTTTCGTTAACCACGATTTTCCGTCAATGCTGAGTACGGTCATTGTTTCTCTCTTACGCTAGTTCTATTTGCCAACCCTTCGCTCCACGATCATTACTCGCTTCAACGCTACTATGATTGACTCCGACTTCCACATGCTCGTTCTGTCGCTCTTATGGGGTTCACTTGAGCGGTAGTACTCAGTTCCGTTGAGAAGCAGGTGGACCTCCTGGGTTCCGTCACACATCTCTACAAACTCGCCGACGCCTGTGACCCCGGTGGTTATCTTCTTTTGGGTGTTTGCTAGGTTTACCTCCAGAAGATTGTTGCCTACCAGTGGAACCATACTGTCAGCTTCCACGACTTATTATTACGGGGCTATCACGTTCACCATTTGGTTTCGGCTCGAATGTTTCGCTATCTACGCTTCACTGTTGAGGTTACCCGCAACAGCGCAAGACTCGCTACTTGGTGAGGCTAGCTTCCCCTTCCAAGGCAGGACTTTCACCCGCAAGATGTGTGCAGCTTATCCCAGCGCACAATTCCTAAATATCAAGAGGTTCAGGTGCTATTGCATGGTTACCGGATTGCTTACCTGCTTTGACAGCTTTTAGATTTTCGAGCAACTTATTTTTTTTGGCTTCAGCTTTAGTTAGCTGAGGTCTTATGCCCTCTTGGTACTTCAGCATTTTTGATAGTTGATTTATCTCTCCTTGTACACTCGATAGCTCTAAGTTAAGCGTCCTTTCTGTACTATCAGGAACTAAACTTTGAACTAGAACTGTCTGAGATGAAGTGCCTTGATTGCTTTTTGTTATTGGCTTTAGTGTTTCTGGTATGTAGCGATTAAAACCGCACTCTTTAACTTTTTCAGACTCATACCGTGACTTCTCAAGTTTTTTCTTGTCAGAAATTGATTGACCTAAATCTGAGTACTTGTAAAAACCCCTTGGTGTTGACCATCGCCCTTCCCTTAATAACTTCGAAAATACTGACATACGATGTTTAAACGTCTTAGCTGTTGGAATAAATGTTTTGTTGAGTACAGCAAAGGTTAACTGGGCAAATAGTTCTTTGTTTGACAGTGAAAGTTGTAAATCATGATCTCGTTTTAAATTATTAATCACACCTACAATGTATCGTTTTTGAACCTCCTCTAACCTCTCACCAACTTGTTTGAAAATATTTTTGTAACTATCCAATCCTTTATCCAGTTTTGTGGATGAGTTTGAAAAAGTAATATTATTAATTTTATCTTCATACTTTTGTTCTATATCTTCTTTATATAAAACTATATTTTTTGTAGTTTTACAGCTATAGTTTTGAGTATTTAGTGAGCATGAATTTGTTTCTTTATCTTCTTGTTCAGTGGATGTTTTACCTTTTTGTTGATAACTACCAGAGTTATGTCGAGCTATCCCTAGGGCACTTAAAAGCTTATGAGTGATCCGAATGCATGTTCGAGTATCCCCTTTAATTTTTTTTCTGACACGCTCAATCAGCCCATTTGATTCGAATTTGCTGAATATGGGGTATAAACTTGATTCGGAATATCCTAGATCATCTTTCATGTCTGAATATTTTTTGCAAAACCAGCCGGTTGCTTTTGATTCCTTTGGGAGTATGTAATCTGAGTTTATTGACCAAAAAGCAAGTTGATCAAGAACTAAAGCGTATTTCCAGTTACCAGCTAGTGGTATTAAATCTTCAATTTTCTTGTTGTTTTTAGCGGTGTAATACGCATAAATTTTTTTATTTTTTGACATGCGTGCATCGTCCTTAGTTGTTCACCAAAAATTTGACTAAATTCGGTAAAATAACTAAGATTTAACAGTGAGGTTTGATCTTAGTTATCAACCAAATTGATTTAGAAAAAGGCTCGGTTGCACCCGAGCCTTTTTTTTGTCACAAAAAAATATTACCTTAAAAGTAATTCTTGCGTCAATATATTCACGATAGTACCATAGAGGTACATTCTGGAAGTGCGTAAAAGAACTAATATAAAGCAAGCAGAGATTCCAGTAGTCAAAGTGATAAATGAGGGCGCTATTTTCAAAGGGGGAATATATGACAGAAGTGATGGATTGTAATGACAGGATCAAGGAAATAAGAGCTGATAAAAAGTTAAAACATGCAGATATTTCTGAGATCACAGGTTACTCACCAAATACTGTAAAAAAATGGCTAACGGCAAAGGATTCGAAGCACTATCAAGTGGCACCTGTTCAGGCGCTAAAATTAATGGAACAGTGGTTATCTGAAGGAGCGAAACCAATATTCCAAATGTCTACAGAGCCTAGTCTTCCTTCAGCTCTTGCAGAGGTTTGGGCTTTAACAAACCATAAAGGTGGTTCAGGGAAGACAACGAGTGTAATAAACTTTGCTTTAATGCTCTCTAAGCAAAACTCTGAGATAGATCCTACTCGCAAAAATAATGTATTAATAGTTGATGCTGATTTTCAGCAAAACGCAACTAAAAGCCTAGTACCATTTCCTAATGATATAAAACTATCTATCAGTGATCTTTTAAGGCTAAATGATTCCGGTAAGACATATAGTTATAAAAAGTCTGATGTGAAATATGATGTACTAGGGGTGGATCTTCTCGCGGCGACAAATACGATGTCTAGTGATATAGCTGGCATAGAACCACATGATCTTGTTTTTGCATTAAAAGAAATTTTGGAGTGGTTCAAACCACACTATGATTACATTTTAATAGATGGTTTGCCATCAAAAGGAAGTTGGTATGTATCTGTAATTGCGGCAGCTGATAAAGTAGTTATCCCCTTTAAACCAAATAAATTTGATGTTTGGGGGGTTTCTGATGTATTTGAACATGTGAAAAAACTAAGGATTAGAGAAATAAATAAAAAAGTAAGAGTGGCAGCAGTTTTTTGTAGTGATGTTGCTCGACCGTACAGGATTTTAGATAAGGTTATATTAGAGGAGGTTCAAGATAGGTATCCTGATGTTTTTTGCCCAACTACCATCAAAAATACAGTGAAGGTAAAAGAAGGATGTGATGCGTATCCACCGCAATCTGTGGCAGATTATGATCCAAAGCATGATGTTGCTGAAGATTACAGACAAGTTTTAGACTTTATTAAAAACGCCAAATAACCAAGAAGGGGAATGCCATGAGCAAAAAAGAACAGTTTAAGCGGAATAGAGCGGCTCTTCAAATAGATGAAGACTGGGAAAGTATAGCGGATGAAATAGCTAAAGAAAGGGATATTTTAAGGGCAGAGATTGAGCAGCTAAAAGGCACACCTTCTGAGGTTGTGACTGTTGATCCAAAGAAGTGTATTAATTGGTTATATTCAGATAGAAATGATTTTGAATTAGGGGATATTGATGAGTTAGCTAGTGATATAAAGCGAAATGGTCAGTTACAACCAGCTATTATTAGAAAACTCGATAGCCTTGATGAGAAATACGAAGTGATAGCTGGTGAGCGCAGGTGGAGAGCATGTTCTGAGGCAGGTATACCTCTAAAGGCCATTATTACAACAGCGAACGATGGTGAGTGTCTTGTTATACAAACAAGCGAAAATAAGAAAGAGTCTTTGTCTGCTTATTCATTATCAAAAGTGTATTCAAGATTAATGAAAGATAAAAATATTTCACAAAATAAACTGGCTGAAATGCTGGGAGTTTCAAAAGGTGCTATGAGTAATATTTTGGCATTTAACAAAGTTCATGATGATATATGGAAAGAAGTAGGAGATATGAGTAAGGTGTCATCAAAAACAGCTGGATTTATTGCTGCTCAGTTATCAAGAGGAGAAGAATATCTTGATGCTTTTAAAGCATTGGCACCCCTCATTCGAGATGGGCGAGGAGAGCAATTTCTTGAGAAAAGTTTAAGTAAGTTCTTCTCCAATAAACAGTTAAACAGAAATAGAACATATGTTCAGAAAAGTAGTGATGGCAAAGTGTTATTTCGAATAACAGAGCAAGGACGTATAACTTTAGGGGAAAGTGTCAGAAGAAAGTTCTCAATTGATGAGATTAAAGATAAGTTACTCGAAACTTTAGATGTGTAGTTTACTGTTCACGGCCGTGAACACTATATTGCTAGGTAGGTGTTCACGGCCGTGAACACCTAATTACAAATTAAAGTTAACATGTAAAGCACACTATTTAATTGTCAGGGCAAAATAGAAATGTCCGGTAGTTCGGCAAATTAGAAATGTCCGCTTTTGAAAAATACTTTACCATATTT
>CAKZOO010000119.1 GCA_937136455.1 uncultured Flavobacteriaceae bacterium
AATATTTTGCCTGTTGGGACTTTTAGGAAGTTTAGGGAATCTAGGTGAATTACATCCTGAAATTCATCAGTTGCCAAATACTTGTCTTTGAAAGCTGTGATTAGCTCTAAGTAATTCTTGTATTTGTTGTCGGGTCTTGGAATGATTATTGGCAGCTGTAAAGCTTGCTCTAATTCTTTATTGAGTATGGGATAGACTTCTTCGTACTTGACCTTTATTTCAGGATTGGTAGAAAGCTCTTTCCATTTGTGTAATTCATTTTGGTAGAGTACCCAATTGAATTTATCGGAGCCTACTTCATGAGTTAGCTGAACGCTGTTTTTCTTAAAGACTTTAGAACGGCCATCAAAGGATAAAAGCAACTCAAACTTGTTTGAAACTTTAAGTGCTTGAATCTTGATGGAGTATTTGTAGTAAATATTGAATTGGCTGTTACTCTCCTTCGGTCTGTGCTCCCAAATCTGTAATTCTTCTATAAATCCTTGCTTTACCGGATAGCCTAGTGAATGCGTGAAATATTGGGCGAGCTTCCAACCATAATAACGCTTCTTAAATGAGATGCCCTGGTCTTTTA
Source organism: uncultured Flavobacteriaceae bacterium (assembly GCA_937136455.1). Lineage (GTDB taxonomy): Bacteria > Bacteroidota > Bacteroidia > Flavobacteriales > Flavobacteriaceae > MAG-120531. The sequence continues at coordinate 575 of CAKZOO010000119.1, forward strand.
CATCAAATTCAAAAGGTGAAAGCCCATCTTGCTCATCAGTGAACGAAGTGAACGCATGTTCTGCATCAGGATTGAGATTGCTCAATGCTGAAGCTACGTCTTTTGGTAAAAGATTGAAATGCATGCGATGAAGGCTTTGGTCTTCATCGGTAGTGAAGTAGAAAGTTAGTTTCTCATGTTGTGGTGCAAAGGTTAGTATGTTAAAGAATAGATTAGTTTCTATAGACATAGTAATTATCCATTTTTAAGAGAGGTTAGCGTTTGTTGCCGCTAGCTATAAATATTAATTTGAAATAATTTGCTTTAAAGTTATTTTCTTTAGCATTTGCTTTTAAATGGCGGCCAATTCCTTTTGAAACTGGTTTATTGCTTCCTTTTTTATGTTTCGGTTCCATTTCCTTTAACCATTCCTCACAAAATTTCTGAACGATTGATAACTCAGAGCTAGTTAAAGCTGTATTAGGGTTATAGCTATTACTATTGCCTTCACAGTATTGACTTAATAGATCAATTAAGGTAGTAGAGGTGAGGTAATATTTTTTAGCAAAATCACTAATTCTTTTAGGTGCAACATCTTGATATTTTTCGATGGACTTAGCAACACCGGTTTTACCTCTTAATTCGGCAATAATTGATTTTGGGCGATAAATTCGTACTCTTTCTTTTTTCTTAGAGTTTACTGATTTGGATGTCTTTTTTGTATTGGTTATAGCCTTTTTCTTAGCAGGTGTGCGTTTTCTATTAAAATCAGGATCATTGTCTGTTGCAGGAGCGAATTGAGGGAAGTTTTGCTTTATTTTACCATCGAAAGGCTTGCCTGCTTGTTGAGCTATATACGATTTGTGTTCAGGTTGACTTATCAAATTGGTTTTTACCAATAATGTGTCATGAATTATTCCCCAATCTGACTTTGTTAATAGTTTGTCTTTAGAAATCTTATTGGCTTGACCTTCATTTATCTGTTTTAAGATTATTTTAGGCGGATAGCCAATCGCAGCAGCAAGTTCCTGTACAGTCCTTAGTTCCATAGTGAAGATGGGTGTGTATTAAAGAATGAATCTTGGGTAGCCATAGGGTAGTTACTATATGAATCTGGTTACTTTTATCTTTTTGTATTTCTTGCCCATTCCTAAAGCTATTGAAGTTGAGTCTTTCAGTATCAGCTCACCTAATGCCAAGCCTGATATGGCTTCCTTGATTTCCTGAAATTCACTTCCTGAAACGCCAAAAAGGTCTTTGATTATTGAATCAGTTATTGATTGCTGCTTCATGATTAATGGGTACTGGGCATTTGCATAAAAGTCAAAGAACTTAGACTTGTAGCTATCCATGTTCTGTGTTGCTAAAATGATGCTCAGACCTTTGTTTCGGCCAACTGCAATCAAGTCACGAAGTGGCTTGTTGTCAAAGTCTAGCATGTAATGGGCTTCATCAATTATGGTGAAATGCCTAATCTCTACACATTCTTCTGAGACAGCTTGCTTTGGCAATGATTCATAGATGGTATTGAGCTTTGAAATAATGAAGTAAACAATTGCTTTTGCCAATGGACCATCTTTTGGGTAGCCGTCCATCTTCACTACAAAACTGTTATTGATTAGGTCGATGTTGTCTTCTTTGGCGAAGAGGTTGTTCCGTATTAGTTGTTTGAGCACTGACTTAATACTGTCGTCTTTCGCTTTGTCCTTTTCACCTTGTAGATTGATGTATTCGTTCAGGATAATCTCGAATGAAATTGGTTTGTTTTTCGTTGTTCTGTATGCAGCAATTACAGCTTCAGATAGTCGATTGCTCATGTTGGCGCTCATTCTAGCATTATCTATGGCTACAATAGCATTTGCCAATTCTGTTGCATAGAGGTTTATCTCATTTTGCGTTTTGCCAACGAAGTTTTTAAAAGGCGAAAAGGGAAGAGGCTCTTTTATTGGATCAAGGATAGCTGAATCATCTATTTCAAAATGACTAAACCAAGAACGATTGGCTGGGTCTGAAAACTCACCTTTATAATCAAAGAAAAGAAAGTTAACCGGGTAGGCTGTCTCTACAGTTAAGGAGCGCATTTCACGCATTAGAACAGCTAGTAAGTTGGACTTTCCTGAACCTGTTGAGCCCGCCACAAGTATTTGTGTATTTGGTATGTCTCTAGCATTCAGGTTAAGTGTAGCAGGTATGTCATCTTGGTAGGAACCAATATTTAAATCAAGCAAAGGAATGTTTCCGAATGATGCCTTGCCCTGTTTTGTAGTAATACTGAGCCATTTATCGAGGTTGTCATCATCAAGCAGATATTCCAATCCCTTGCGCATTTCGAAATTGATAATTCTACTTCTATTTGCTGCTACCGACCAATCAATTTCAACATGGTTATAGCGATACTTGATCAGGCTAGACCACAATTGCTGGAGATTGAATTTGGTAAAGGTTGTTTCATGGATTCTTAGGCTTTCCATTGAGAGTTTCTCTATTTCAGTCCAATTTCTCTTGTGGTTAAGTGATAAGCCCGCTGCAAGTGTTAGGCGTTGCAGCAAATTGTTGTTAAGAGAAATGTGCTTGGTGTCTTTTCTATACTCAGGAAGATTTAAGCGTTTTTCTATTTTCTGTTTTAATGGTTGAAGGGCATCAAGCAAACCTTCACTTTGGCGTATATTATGTAATGCTACTTCTTCCATGATTAACCTTCAATTTGATTTCCGAAATAACCTTCAACTACATCTGTTTTTTGAAGCTCCTTATCTCTGATTAGTGTGTAAGCCTTTGAAACAAAGGGTGCGATTTTCTCTAAGTCTGAATTGGGTCTAACTTCACTATCTGAACTCAACAGGATAGTTTGGTGAGAAAGCTCGGGGAAGTAATTTTCCAAGAGCGTGCTTCGGCTTGTTTCATCCAATACACCCATCACTGTGTCTATCATTACAGGTGGGTCATAATCTCCAAATTCATGCAATGCCTTTAGTAATACCTGAACCACTACTTGCGTTGAAGCTGTATTCAATTGGCTTAAGTAGATTTCATTGCCCGATTTGTGATAGATGCTAAAGTTCAAGTCCTTTAAGTCTTCTGAAAGCTCAACACGACTAATTACATCTTGATATGCAGCAAGATTGGCATTGAGATCTATTTTCATTTTCTCTTCAATCTTGTCTTTCTTATTCTTGAGTAGGGTGTTGGCTATTTCTTCAAAAAGGGGTTCTAGCTTCTTTAGTGCTTCAAACTTGGGGTCTGGCTCTTCGGTTGTTGGAATATCAAACTGCTGAATCTTGCCCTCAATTTTTTTAATGTGCCCTTCTTTTTCTTTGATTTTAACCTCTAGGTCTTTGATAGTAGCTTCATTGTCTTCGTATGCCTTAATCAAAGAATAATCACTGCCTGGGACTTGAGATTTGAGTTCTTCTATTTGTTTCTCAATTTTTTCACAATTGGCTATTTCTTGCTCAAGTGTTTGTTTTCTATACGAAAGTGAGTTGTAAGGATTCTGATAATTGCCGTTGGCTAAAGATTCTAAGGCATTCACCTCTTGGGCTGTGAAATAGTCGTACTTAGAAGTGGTTTGTTCTTCTTTAAAGCTCTGTAATACATTGTGTGCCAATTCACTTACGGACACATCTTTTAGCTGATGGCCTTTATTATTTAGAATGTTGATGGCCTTAACAAGTACTTCTTCTAAGCTGCCTTTGGAGATATGTGATAACTCGTTGCTATCCGTCTGTTTTCTTTCACTCAGAATCAGCGAAATATCATTATGCAGTACTTCCGCTAGTTTTGGAAGAGAAATATGCAGCTCAAAGTTTTTGATGAACTCATTAGCTTCTTCTTTATACTGTTTCTCTTCACGTTCAACAGCTTTTAATTCTTCTTCTAGCTGTTTTACCTTATTATTTATGGTGGACTCTTCGTTAAGACCTGCCTTGAGTTTATCGTACAAGTCTTTATTGGAAACTGAATAATCCAATGCTTTACGGTGCTGTTCGTTCAGTTCTCCCAAGAGTTCATACTCCTTTTTCTTGCTATCGATTAAATCGAGGTAGTCTTTCTTCTCTTTTTCTAATTCAAGGAGTTGGGCCGTATAATCTTGGGCTAAAGATTCAGCTGCTTTTGCAATGGATAAGTAGCGATTGAAGCCCATTACATTCTCAATGTTCTCTCGAATAACTCGATTCAATCTATCTTCTTTCAGCAGGTTACCTGCCTCCATAGCGTCAAACAAGAAATAGCGGCTTAGTTCTTCGGGTAGGTTTCCTTTGATGATTTTGTTTACTTGGGCTTCTTGCTCTGCACGTTGAGCAGGTGGTGTTGCAGTACCGTATTGAAATATGGAGCCATTCATGTTGAGTTTTACACTTTCAACAGGCTTTTTAGCCGAGTTAAGCATGTAGGTACGTGTGAGGACATAAGACTGCTCTTGATTGAGTACCCGGCCTGAGAAGAACAATTCAAGTTCAATTTTTTCATCTACTTTGCCCAATGCACCTGCATTCAGCAATTCATTGAAGTTTCTTTCTGTATTGATTTGTAAGCCATATAAGGCTCCATAGATGGCATCAAAAAAGGTGGTTTTACCGCCACCATTGGCTCCACCAATCAGAACAATAGGCTTGTCTGGATCTGTAACAATATCTAAATCAAGGTTGAGATAGGTTTTGAAGTTTTTGGCTCGTATCCGTTTGATTAGCATGGCTACTTAATTTTTTGAAGTCCTTTTTCAATGAGTTTTTTGAGGGCTTTTTCATCCAATTCTTCATTTTTAATTTTCTTCTCATGGTAGCCCTTCAATAAATATTCTTTCACCCATTCAGGGTCTATTTCATGCTTTTCGCATAATTGCTCTATAGTGGTCATATCGTCTTTGCGTATGCCATAGTGCACGAATAACGAGTCTAGTCCTTTTTTACTCATGATGCATGGGTTTTAGTATTGGCTATGGCTGGGTCAAATGCAACCCAACCTGTATGGTCGTTGGCTTTATCAATCAGGTTGTCAGCGTATTTCCAAACGCTAAAATCTGACTTGCTTCTTGGTACAATTACGCCTCCAATCAATGGCTTTTGTGGTGAAGATTTTTCTTGAATGTAATTGTACAGAGCATTGTGCTTTCGAACAAAGTTGGGGTCTGAATCCAAAGTTTTAGTATCAAACAAGGCAATGGTGCCGTTCTTTAGTCGGATAACAAAGTCAACATAGAAACCTCTGGTGATACCGTTTACATCTTCATAGGTAACTGCAAAGTCTTCCTTGTTCTTGTCTCCGTTTTTATACCACCAATCTATGTGTTGCTTATTGTTTTCAAGAAACTCAACAAAATGCTTTTCAGGGCTGCTTGCACCTCTGTATTCATAAAAAGGCTCCAATGCATGCGTATCTGCGTCTCTCTGTTCATAGTTTTCATTGAATATTCTCTCACTAGGTACGTCCCACTGGCTATGCTCGACTTTTTTAGTGGCTTGTGCTGCCTTTTCTTTTTGCAGTTGCTCGTGCTTGAGTAATGCCTGGTCTATTAGTTCTATGAACTTGGGTTTGTTTTGCTCAAAGAGCATCACCTTAATGGCTTTGAACTCATCCATGATGATATACTCTTCAAAGAACATTTTTAGAGCCAACTCTAACACTGGGGTAGAATCCACTTTGGCATAACCGCCTACATGGTCTCTACAGAATTGACGGAATAAAGTGTTTAGCTCATTGGAAGTTTTAGCAAACTTTTCTTTTTCTTCAACTCGTGTGGCTCCTTCTACAATTACCAATTCTAAATCCTTTGGAATGGGAATCTCAATTTGATCCACATCCATCTGAATAAAGGTTGCTGATAGCCTTTCCTTGTTGAACTCCTCTATGGTTTTGCCACCTGTTTGACTTGGGTCTGTAGTAACTCCAAAGTATTCTTCTGCTGCTTCATACAAGCATTTTCTGAATTTGGAACCGAGACGGTTACGGGTTAATCGTGTATTGATAAAAGCCGACTGCAGTGCTATTTCTTGATAACGTTCTACACGATATGCCTTGTTTTGAACGATGTAGTCCATGTCTTCCTGAACAATATGGATGACATCTTTACTCAAGTTGGTGTACACATAACCATTGTTGAGTATTGGATTAGGGTAGTGCTTTTGTTCTGGCATCCGTAAAATTCTACCTACGGTTTGAATGCCAAAGTGCTCTTGTTTGATCTCTCTAAAAATCAATAGAACGGCAGCTCTTGGGCAATCCCAACCTAAAGCGATGGCTTGTTTAAACAGCAATACATCTGTCATTGAATTATGCGCTTCAATGCCTTCTAAATTGGTTTTGGTGTTGCTGAGCCAAACAGCCAAACGTTCATTTTGAGTGGTGATGGCTTTATACTCTAAGTAGGTTTCTACCTCCTCAATCATTTGCTTATCCAAAGCCGATTCTGTCTTGGTCTCGTTGGGCAGTTGAATGAGCAATAGAGGGTTGATATTGGAACCTACTGCTTGATAAGCCTTAGCTAATTCTTCTCGCTTTTTCAGGGCTTCTTCCAACAATACTTGATTGAGTGAACGACCTTGTTGTGTATGATGATCTAGGGCAGGATTAAGTACCACATTTTTCTTAATCATTTCTGCTTCAATCACCTCATCTCGCTTGATGGTATAGCCATAGTCAGACTTGAAAAGTGGCGTAGCAGATACATCTATCTCAATTTTTGCATGAATCTTTTGCAATAGCTCTTTGGCTTTTTTACCATTAGCGTGGTAGTGCGCTTCATCAAGTATGCAGATGATTTCAATATCATCGAGCATGGCGCTGTACACAAACTTGATTAAGTCTTTGCCTTGTTCGTTTTCTTTGATGAACAGATTGCTCTCTTTGTTTACCGATTGCCAATTGACAAACAACATTTCGTTAGGTTGTAGTTTGCCATCTGTAACATCTTCAAACTGTATGGGTTTTATAGTACGTAATTCTTCAAAAAAATCTTTAAGTGATAGGTAACTTTGTAAGTGCAATTGGTTTGGTGCAAACCAAATAAACGCCACTTTGCGTTTAAGCACATCTAAACGGTCTGGTATCTCATTACATAATTGATTAAGATAAGCTGCCATTGTTACGGTTTTACCAGCACCTGTTGGTGCTTTAAGTATCATTTTATGGCGAGCACCAGGTTTTTTAAGTAAGCTATATGTATCTTTTAATAAGCGGCTTACCGCTTCTTCTTGGTATTTGCGTAGTGTAATCATTTACTGTACATCTAATTTTGGTTCAACATCCATATCCTCTTCCTCTAGCTCTGGTACAAACTCCTTGTTTTCTTTAGGTAATACGTTTTGGTAAGCTTTGTAAATAGCATCTGGTAAGGCTGCAAGTGTTATATTATCTGCTATATCCTCAAACTCCTCGTGGTAGGCGTATTGGCCATTGGCAAATACATATACTTTTATTTTGCTTTCTGGTACTTGTTTTGTTACAAATGCAGTTAAGGCTTCTACCGCTTCTTCTATATACATATCGTCGTAGATAACATATACATATTGCTCTTGGTTGTTGGTAAATAGTTTGTGCCAAGCTTCATTGCCTAACTCACTTGTAACCTCTGTATAACAATCTTCTTTAATACACAATAACTCTGTGGCTAATTGGGTAAGCTGGCGTTTGTTTTGTAAAGAAGGTTCTCTGTCTACAAATACGGTTTTGTACATATATAAATTATTGTTTGAAAAAGAAGGCATTTCCTTTTCATTTTTATTTGTGTAACCTTGTATAATTCTTTTTACTCTAGGATAGGTTACTGTATCACAAATGGCATTTTCATTATTTGTAGTAATAATACATTTTCTCGAACCATTATCTGCATTATTAAGATTTAAAACAGAATGAAGCGTAGTGCCTGCA
>CAKZOO010000120.1 GCA_937136455.1 uncultured Flavobacteriaceae bacterium
CCATCCCAAGCTTCTTCATCAAATCTTAAACTTTTAACTGTAACCTCTTTTATGTCAAATATTTCCTTCATTCCCCTTCCCTAAAAACTTACTTATCTTGTCGATAGTTGTATTTGCGTAAGCACTATCAATGCTATAATTTATCCAAAAGGTGTAATCTCTCCTTAACTTCAATAAGTATATGTACTGCTTCCTCCAATAAATCATTCTCTACCATAGATGAAATTAGGTTGGTGTATTGGTCATTTATCCTGTTAAGGAAATCATCTACAGTTTCACCATTAGGGTAAGTGTTCATTACCTTTTCTAAATCCTTTTTAAACTCTTCTGGTGACATGTTTTCAAACATATCATCTATTTCTTCTAACTCTTTCTGAAACCTATTCATAATGGTACTCCTTGGGTGTATGCATTTCACACATAGAATGTTCTGTATTCATAGTCATGGCAACACCATCTTGGACAGTACACACCCACATAGTATTTCCTTCGGAGTCCTTAACTTGTTCACTGATCCTACCTTTAAACTCGCCCTGATTCCACGGATGCTTAACTAACTTAGATTGCCATTTACAGTTACAACAACAGATACCCTTACTGTTATACTCTTTACCCCAACCTTGGAAACATTTACCTATCATCACCATCCTCTCAATTCTTTAATATTCTGTAAACTAATTGGTCGATAATCAATATTCTCACAACTCACGCAGAAGTAGCGATCATCTTCAACGAAAACATTACCTTCTACACCACCAAAGCCGTAATCTAAGTGTACCCATTCTCCAACTTTCTTGGAGTGACAATTACCTGTGAGGTAAATAGTAGACCCCCGCTTTGCAAACCAGAAGGATGAATTAGTCTCAACACACCATACATCTTCGTTAACCACCTTCTCCACTTTACAGTAGTTTCGAAACCTTGTAAACCCTCTTATAGATTTTTTAGGTGTCACTGATAAAGAAAAGCTTAATTTTTTACCATAACCGTGTATCCTCTCTGAGATTGTAACTCTATAACCGTTTTGAATAAAAACTAAACTAAGTATATCTTTTTCTGAAGGTTTACTTGTAAAAATAATGTTACGATTACCATCTGTGTTTCTGTAAGCTTCCCTTATTATCTCCGCTTGGTGTTCATTACAATTAAGAAGTTTTAAGTCAAGACCTTTAATGTTCCAATCATTTAGGCAATCTGGTAATTTGAAATGTATATACTTACCTGACTTGTTTTCACCGCTTTTGTAAAAGATATCGCACCTTTCTAGCAAACCTTTTATATACGTAATCTTACGTTCTTTATTCAATATAAATCTGACCAGATTAGCAGGAGTAATACTTCCATCAGCCGCTATTGCTATATAAAGCTCAAGAATGTTGTCTGGTAAACTTACCCCTGAATTGTTTGCGTACCCTGAAGATATAGTACGTAATACTGACCTATCAAGTATTTGTTTTGCAGGTAATACATTAAAACCTCCCTTTTGACTGATATAAGGAACTCGGTGCTCATCAGTGACTCTCATACTAAATGATCTGTTTTTCACAGTAATCATATCCCCTGTATAAGACCTCTTGAACTTGTTTAAAATCTTATCTCTTATAATTTCTTTATGGTTCTGTGGGTTAACTGATAAAATTTCTTCTCCTACTACAATGTCATCGTATTTTTTCCAACCTGAAGTTGTAAGTATTTCTGTATCCATATCAACACAGTGGCCGTGAATGCAGTTTCCCCGATAAAGTTCATAATCAGGGACGGGAACATGACTCAACCAAAATCCAAATTTCTTCAACACACCGAACACATTAACATTGTTGAACACTGGTTGTCCACCTTTATCTACTCTGAAAATATATCTTGGTAAACCTGTGTGACAATGGTTACCCAATACCACGTTTACTTGTTGATACTTTTTACGGTACTCATCCAATCTCCAAAACTCTCTTTCCTTAAGGAAACTGTCACCTAAGATCCACAATGTCTTAGTTTTATCTCCTGCTTCTAAGATATTATTATGGATGTAAGTATCATGTTCTTCTTGAGATTCAAATTGTGTACGAAACTTCTCGTGAATATTGCTATGCCCAAAATGTGTATCTGCGATAAATAAATGTTGTTCCAATATAGTTCTCCTCATAAAATAAAAGCTTGCGAAAGATATTATTCTCTCAACAAGCTTTTGTCAACTAAATATTTAAATTATTTGTAAATCTCTGCACCTTTTACACCAACCACTTTCACGGCAAAACCCATACTCACAAAGTGTTGATGTACTTTATCTGCTTGATTCCAAGTTAAGAAACCTTTATGAATATACACAGACACTCGTGAATCATTATTATAAGGTTCTGCGTAAAGGTTATATTCCTTCCCATCAAAACCACTTTTGATATCAGATAAGTAATCACGTAAAGAGTTATATTTACCGTTACAACCTGTCTTACAACCATTGATATAATCTACAAAACGTACACGATACTCTTTATAACCTACTACACTCTTCTCAGCGGTATTCTCAGCCACTTTAGCTTGAAGTTTAGTATTCTCTTGTTGAAGAGAAGAAATCATCGCCTCGTACTGTTTAGGGTTGGTTTGCTGCACCACTTACAGCTTCAATATTTACAATATTATATTTCTTACAAGCTTCTACTATAGCAAGCTGTTCCTTACTTAATTCAAACTTCCCTTCGAAAGGGTTAATAATTTTCACAATTCATTCTCCTTCAAAAATTTATAAACCAATCTTACAGAAAGTTTATTCGGTGGTCAAGGGTTATTTAGGAATTTATTCTAACAAT
>CAKZOO010000121.1 GCA_937136455.1 uncultured Flavobacteriaceae bacterium
AATAAAAAAACCCCTATTGCTAGGGGTTTCAGAGTGGTCTTGCTATGAGGTGGTACTTGTATTTGGTGGAGCCGGCGTCAATCAAATTTAGATATTAAAATATTGATTTTTAACAATAAATTATTTTTATTATTGATTTGTACCCCCTTTTGTACCCCTTATAGAGAGGTCTGTGAAATGAGTATTTCCTCGAGACTGATCAAGCTAGAACGACAGCATAATACCCAAGCACCATTGATCATCCACTATACAAGTCTTGACTGTATGTCTGAGGATGACCGTAAAGCTATTGAACTAGCAAAGAGCCAGCAAAGATTGATTGTTCTTGTGAAATCATTTGCCGAGAAATAAATAACAAAATTTGTCCCAGCAAAATGTGACGTGTATATTGAGTTCATCAATGTAATGGAACTACATTTCAATGCGCCCACTTCTGCTATTGCTTCTAGCACTTCTCTCGTTTAACTCATTTGCTGCCGATAGCGACTCCGATGGTATCGATGACTCTGCAGATAACTGCGTGTCAATTGCTAATGAGAATCAGCTAGATACTGATAGTGATGGCTTGGGTAATGCCTGTGATGCTGATGATGATGGCGATGGTGTTATTGATTTGAATGATCCTTGGCCCCTAGAAGACAAATACTCCTCAGATTCGGATTCAGATGGAATGCCAGATACATGGGAGGAACAATTTGGCCTGCTTCCTGATGATGCATCTGACGCTATTTTGGATATGGACGATGATGGGCTTAATGCTCTAGATGAGTTTCAATCCGGAACATCACCCTTAGCTCTTGACACAGATAACGACACTCTTCCGGATGGGTGGGAAATTAATCACTCTAGAGACCCAACAATACCAGATTACGAAATGGAAGCTGGAGAGTTTGGAACATGTGCACTTGACGATGCTGGAGTTACTTGCTGGGGGAGTTCATCTTTTACTGGTAGCAGCATCCCTTCCCTTATTAATCCCAAGGCATTAGCCGTCGGGCGTTATCATGTCTGCGCTATAGATGATGTAGGCGTGAAATGCTGGGGGCGAGATGAATATGGGCAGCTAAATCCGCCAATCCTAAAGAACCCTAAAGAAATCAGTGCGGGGTATGGGTACACCTGTGCAATCGACGACGAAGGTTTAAATTGCTGGGGTAGAGACACCTACGCTCCTACTCCGGAATTATCTAATCCTGTAATGGTTAGTGCTGGTGAGTGGCATGTTTGTGCTCTTGATGATTACGGTGTGACCTGCTGGGGATCTAATACTGAAGGGCAAATTGATGTGCCGCCATTATCAAACCCAAGTTCAATAAGCTCTGGCGGATTTCATACATGTGCCATAGACGATGAGGGAATCAACTGCTGGGGTAGTAATACTTACGGGCAATTGGAAGTGCCTGAGTTATCAAGACCTTTTATTGTTGCATCCGGAAGAATTCATACTTGTGCCCTGGATTCTTTAGGCGTTCATTGTTGGGGCTATAATGGTGTAGAGAATCGGACAAATGTTCCCAGTCTAGATGCCCCTTTCACTCTAACATCTGGCTACTTCCATTCTTGCGCAATCGATAAGAGCGGGCCAGTGTGCTGGGGGGCAAATTATTACCATGAGAGTGAACCAGGAATTGTTTTAATTGACCCAGATAATGACGGAAAGAATATTGGTGATGATTTATTCCCATTAGATCCCACTGAATGGCTCGACACAGACTCTGACGGTATAGGTAACAACGCTGATACTGATGACGATAACGATGATGTGGTCGACGAAGCAGACGTTTTCCCTCTAGACCCTTCAGAGTGGTCTGATAGTGACAAAGATGGCTTGGGTGATAATGCTGATGCCTTCCCCAATGACCCCAACGAAACTAAAGATAACGATAGTGATGGCGTTGGAGATAACTCTGACAATTGCCCATCAGTAGCGAACCAAGATCAGCTCAATAGCGACACGGACAGTCTTGGAAATGCTTGTGATGATGACGATGACAATGATGGTCTTGTAGATACAACTGACGCATTTCCATTAGATGACTCAGAACAAGCTGACAGCGATGATGATGGCCTTGGTGACAACTTCGAGATAAACAATGGCTTGGATCGTAAGAACCCTGACATGGACTCTGATGGCCTTAAAGATGGTGATGAGCTTGCAGCTGGAACTGATCCTAAAGTTGCTGATAGCGATGGTGACGGCTTCTTAGATGGTGAAGAAGTTGAAGCAGGAAGTGATCCTTTAGACAAAACATCAGAACCAATGATAAGTGGCAGCAACATAATCTTAATCAAGGCCATTCTTGATGCACAGGAAGCTAAAGACTAACCCTTCAGTACAGTAGCAAACCAACCACAACCTACTAAACTGAAGACAGCTGAAGCAATCATATGCAACAGCTGATCTCCTTGTTAAAGATGCCCCTTAGGTAACTTTGGGGCTTCATTTTGTTTGCTCAACAGCAGCTAGACTGATACTGTTTATTCAATTGACATGGTCGTCTCAGTTACTCAAGGAAAGTTTATGCGCAAACTAGTTCTAACAGCATCCCTCCTGATTTCCTCAGTTACTTTTGCTCAAACCACTGACCTCATTGAATTCACTAATGGCAAACCTGCCAATGCCAATGACGTAAACTCAAACTTCTCAAACCTCAATGAGAGACTTAAAGCTGAAGAAGCATCTAGTATTTCAAGACTTGTGGGGTGCTCAGGAACACAAATAAACTCAGTTGAAGTTTACATACACTGCAATAGCGAAACTAACTCTAATGAAACTGACCTTGCAGGAATTAACACAGGCAAAATAGTTTTAAAAGATGCTAACAATACAACTCTTTTTGAAGTCATTGAAGGCGAAGATCTGGATACTCCATTTAATGACGGTTTTGTTTACATAGCAGGAGTTAAAGCTGAAATTTATATTAACAACGGCAGCATAACTATAAAAACTCCCTTACTTACTCGTCAGAATAAGCTCTACTATTTAGATAATTCATGTAGCGGCGTTCCATATGGTCCTGACTTAAATAGTATTGTCAAAGTAAGCGGTAAATACTTCACATATACATCAAATCCGACAAAAGCAAGATTACTTACCCACTCATATCAAGATGCAAACGGTGCGTGTAAGGCTAGCAGTGCTGTTACCGCATATAAGTTAGCTACTTTTGAAGAATATACTATGCCCGATAAATTGTTAAACCCAACATTTCCGCTTCGTTTAGAGCAGATGCCATAATGAATAAAAATGTGGTTGCTGCATCATTTATTTTTTTGTTTGCATCAAATGCTCAAGCCCAAGAACCCCTAATCTGGGGCGAAGGCAACTGGGGTGAAACTGTATGGTCTGACACAATACCCTCAGCTCCCGTCAGCACAGATTCTGACAATGATGGAGTCATAGATACTGAGGACGCTTTCCCCAATGACGCCACAGAAACTCTGGATACCGATGGTGACGGTATTGGTAACAACGCTGACACAGATGACGATGGGGATGGATATACGGATACAGAGGAGCTTCAGGAAGGCACAGATCCACTTGATAAAACTTCTGAACCAGTGCCACCTAGTAGCAATATCGTGCTACTCAAAGCCATCTTAGATATCCAGAACGCCAAAGGCACAAAGGAAGAATAAAACAATGCGTAAAACACTACTCATCTGCTCGCTACTGGCTTCTATGGGGGTTGTAGCTCAAAGTGAACCGCTAGTCACCTTTGAGAACGGTAAGCCCGCCAATGCTGACGACGTGAACTCCAACTTCAGCAACTTGGATATTAGGGTTAAGACATTGGAGTCACTTGAGGGTAGTGGTTGCTCAGCAAGACAACAGGACAGCAGTGTAATCATTGAGTGTGCCGATGGTAGCTCGGGTGTATTGGCAAGTGCAGGGACTGTTGTGGTGATTCAACCAACAAATGTTGGGCAAAGTCCAGATATTAGTACGATACCATCTGGTAACTTTGTTATTTCTGACGCTAACGACATTGTTCTTGCTGAGTATTATGGAAGCAGTTTGGATGGACCGCTATTCTCATTTCAAATAAAAATAGATGATAAAGGGTTAATTGGTAGTAACTTGTCTGCGCAAATATATAATGATGAAAGTAAATCAAAAGTATTTATTCAGGGGCATCAAACTATCAACACAATTGTTTTTGCCAGCGAAGATTGTACTGGGCCAGCATTTGGTTCTCATGTGGGTATTCTTTATCGTTTATCTGATAATGATTACAGGTTCAGAAAAACTGGTACTGAGAATACAAACTTCATTGCTAAGTCAGCAATTGATGGCGGTCATCTAGATGTCCCGCCAAGCGAATGTAAACAGGTTAACTATATTGTGAACTATGGAGCTTTGACACCCATATCTCTTTCAGAAAATTTAACTAATGCGGCCTTCCCTGTAAAAGTTATACAAAAGACAGAATAACTTTTTCAAAATCACCTCTAGCAAATCTGAAGAGGTACATTGATATATTACAAAAGTAAACCCGCACCCCGTCCCCCATGTTGAATTCTGGAAAGATAAAAAGCTAGTTGGAATTGAATATGCGAGAGAAGAGGGTGTCTTTATAGTATTTTTATGCAGTTAAAGTTACCCATGTGTTACCCAGCACCAAGAAACAAAAAAGCCCTGCGTATTTACTGCGCCAATTGTAAAAAGTGCCCGACGTAATAACCATGTCACGACAAATATCGTCAACTTTGGCGCCAGCCTCATGCTGCTTGATAGCTTTGATGATTTGTTCTTCGCTGTATCGCTTCTTCATTTTGAGATCTCCAGTATCTACTGTTTATTGGAAATCTCATCAAAGTCATGGTTTTAATTCTGGGGGAAAGGTCATGGTAATATGCGGTTATTAGTTAATATATCTTTATCGATTTTTAGGCTAACAATCAAAACAAGTGCATAGCAATGCCATTTTTCGAAACCAAGATATTGACCAGAGCCACCAAGTCTTTGGAAATAATCAAATACTACATTAAGGGTAATCTTGTGTAGTTCATTCACGAGTTTTAAGTTGTCCATTCTAAGGTCTCAGAATTTATAAACACTTTAAAGAGGCAAAGTTGTTTTCGGTATCAAACTCCAATATGCCATTTCAAGTTCAATTATTTTGGATCGTTTAATAATAAACTTTGGCCATTTCATCCATTTTGGTTTCTCCCAATCATCGCAACTTTCCATTAAACCATCGCCATATTTCAGATAAATACTGTCTTTACCCCACAGTTCTTCTCTCAATGAGATGATTTTATGACTTAGATAGTCGGCTTTGGAATCGTTTTGCGAAACATATGAAACATGGATGCATTGTCGGCAAAGAAAGATATCTTGCTTCCAAGAATAGAATAATTTTAAACATCGTTCGCTGCAGTACCCGTTGGGGCAAACCCACAATGGTCTTTGGCCAAAACCAGTATCTTGGTATATAATGTTTATACGATATGCGGTTAAACATTTTCTTTTGTATACACAAAAACCGCTCTGATCTCTCCAACCAGAAAGCTTTAGAGAGATATCTTTTTCACATTCCCAACGTAAATTGTAATCTTGTCCAGCTGATAGCTTTGAGACTGCGCTTAAGACTTTTGAGTCTAGCCTTTCGAATTCTATAGTGCGTTTGCGATAACGTGTTTTCATGATGTTATCCTAAAAAGTATGTTTAAATTCGACAGTAAATATTAGCACCGCGAGAAGATTGCATCCAAATATACGGAGTATTCGAATGCTAATTGAGGGTTATGACATTATTGGTGATATTCATGGTGAAGCTGATACCATAGAAGATTGAGTAGAAAATCTTGGATATGTACTATCCGAAGGGTTTTAAAGAGACCTAACTAGAAAGGCAACATTTCTAGGAGACTTCAATATTTGAGCTATCCAGCAAATTTGTTATGTTTCAACTGTCTTCAGTTTAGTAGATTGTGGTTGATTTGCTACTTAACTGAAGGGTGATTTAGTAAAAATCATCAGTCTCTCTAACTAGTGTAAACGAGACACTAGCAGTGATTTAACACTTAAGTGAATGCACAGCTACTAGTGTCAGCTTATTGAGCTAATTTAGCTTCCTGTGCATCTAGAATCGCTTTGATAAGGATGATGTTAGTGCCATTAATTACATAAAATGAGTCATTACTATTTCCATTTCCACTTTCGTCAAAGACTCCGTCACCATTAGAATCATAATAAACTGTATATGTAGTTAATAATTTATTTAAATCTGTATTGTCCCAGTTACATCCCCAACCTTCGTAATTACTTGATCCATTACCAACAGCAAGCAGCATTGTTTTTTGATAAACACCGTCGCGATATATCTCAAGGACATGACTTCCGATAGCTAAATTAATTTTCAAAATTGATTTAGGTTTTAATAATGAAGTTTTTTTACCGTCTAAAATAAAGTGAACACTATGATCATTAAATGGTGGGGTACACTTATCCATCCGATTAACTAAATAATATGTTTCTGTAATGTTTTCAGTATTTAACTTTTGATCCTTGTTATCTCCGATACCATCACCATCTGTATCAAACCATTCTGAAGAATTATCTGGAAAAATATCACCATCATTTATATAACCATCCAAATCATCATCTTGGATGATTGTATAGTTTGAAATATCGCTATCATAATTAAATGAGTCCCAGTTACATCCCCAGCCTTTCCACTTTATTGTGCTTGAGAAATTTAAAACTTCAGTACTTACTAATGAGTAATTTTTAAATATTCTTATTACATGCTTACCAATTGATAATTTAGTCCTCAGTGCACTGTTTCTGGGGATTTTTAATGATAAATGTCCATCTATTTCAATCTCAATAAAGTCATCAGCATTACTACATTCGTGCATTCTGTTTAAGTAATCAAATTGTGCAGTTGATGATGGATTGTATGTATCATCTGCATTGTCACCAACTCCATCACCATCTGAATCAAACCATTCTAGTGAATCATATGGGAAGATATCGCCATCATTTATATAACCATCTCCATCTATATCATCATCATTGCTATTGTTTACACCATCTCCATCAGCATCATTTTCAACAGTAACTATTCTGGTTATTGTTGATGTATTTCCATTAGAGTCGGAAACAGAATATTCAATTTCATAAGAACCATTTACAGATGTATCGACATTACCTGTTACTTTTATTTGGTTAGTAATTATGCCATCTTCAATATCATAAGCTGTTGCTCCAGATTCTTTGTATTTAT
Source organism: uncultured Flavobacteriaceae bacterium (assembly GCA_937136455.1). Taxonomy (GTDB): domain Bacteria; phylum Bacteroidota; class Bacteroidia; order Flavobacteriales; family Flavobacteriaceae; genus MAG-120531. Next base: position 7,236 of record CAKZOO010000121.1, read on the forward strand.
TGTTTTTTGGGATTGAAACTTTTTGTTCACCAATCAAAGAAATAATTGGTGTATTACCATTTTTGATGGCTGCAATATGCGGGATGGTTTGGTTTAACGTAAAAACAGCATCAGCTCCATTGATATTTGTGAGGTCAATTCCACAAGCATAATTTGAACAATCATTTAGCTTTGGATTTGAGAATAGTTCAATTTCAACAGCATTGTCATAGAACTCTTGATAGGGCATTATTGTTACAAACTTAGAGTTAATACCGTGACCAACAGAGAAAGGTCTAATCCCAACTTCCATTTGATTTCTGCTATGGCCAAGACCAGCAATATGACCAAACTCATGAGCTAATGTACTATCGGGGCAATCAGCCCCAATCACAGCAAAGTTAAATTTGCCAACTTTTGCCATATTAATGGCATCAAATGTGTTTCTATCAAAAACGCTAAAACCATTAGCAACACCACAAAATTTCCCATCAGATTGGGAAATGGCTACAATAACATCAGTTTTATTATCTTCGTATAAGTCCTTTGCTTTTTCGAAGGGACCTTGAAAGCTTGTAAGTAAACTAATTTGATTATTTTCATCATCTGATGATATTGGCGTAGATTCAACGCCGCCTACTGTTACAAGGGTACTTAATTTTAACGTAGCTTTTATTCCGCTGTTCTCAAAAATATTATTTGAATGATTTATAATGTGTTCAGCATAAGCATCTATGTTTGATGAGTTACTTTGAGCTTCATCGGTTGTTACAAATCCGACATTAACTTCCCAATTGTTTATTGATGCTGGAAATTTATTATCTAGGTTGAAATAATTTTCATTATAATCTGAGATACCATCTTTATTTGAATCCTTGAAAAACCTTATACTAGAAGTTTGATAGTAATTTTCTTGAATTTTTTGGGGTTCTTTAATACTTAAAATATAATCAGTTATTAACCAATCACTTATTGCGTTATTTCCATCCAAACGAACAACATGAATGACTATATCTGAATGTGTGTCTTTAAATTCCGGTATTAATTCAGCTGACACTTCAAATGAATTTGTGTTATCACCTGAATTTAACTGATTTGGAACTTCAAATTCGTTAAGCCGATAAAAACGACCTTCACTTGTATTTTGCTGAGCAATAATAATATGGAATTTTTGAGCAATCTCCGTTGATAAATTTTTAATCATCGGGATTGATATTTCTAGGTTGTTACCATTTAGAGAAGCCTCTGGTCTAGAGATAAAAACTAAGCTTCCAGTTCTGCTATAACCATAGTTAATTGATTTATTTAAATTACTCTCTAATTTTCTTCTGAGACTAAATTTAAATTCATCTCCTGAATAAAAACTTATCTCCATATATGTATTTAAATAGATCGAACTAGTACTTCTAACTGGAAGGTCAACGTCATAGTTTTTAGAAGAATTAATATCTGGCAAGTCTTCTAATTTAGTCTGCCATGAAGCGTAAATACCAGTATCATAAGCATCTGAATCACTCTTTGATAAATAAACCTCAACCCTATTAATGTCAAAATTTTCATAAATTCTTGTTAAACCAAAACTAACTTTCGCCAAACCATCTGAAACAAGCTCAACATCACACGGACAAACTAAATCGAAATCACGCTGAGCTGAATAAGAAAATTGAGTTACAAATATCGCGGATAAAAAGACTAGCAGTTTATACATATTGGTTCCTTCGGATTTTCTTGGACTTCAATGTCGCGAAAAATAAACTCTGAATCATGAATTACGGCATCGTTAAAAGGCTGTGCTTTTTCAAGAATTATATTATCTAAATTGCCTTTGCCAAAATATGTACCATCAGAAGCTGGTATTGAAGCAAATACAGTATCATTAGAAATCGTTATTGTTAGTGGCCTTGGGACCCCGTCTAGTATAACGGTGGTTAAATAACTAGTTGAGTTGTTATTTATTACACGTTCTATTTGTTCACTTTTAAGTATTTCATCAGAAATGAAATCTTGATATACAAAAACATCAGAATCTAATAGCATTAGAGCATCAATGCTAATTTCGATTTCACCACTTTTATTATTTTTTATATTTTTTGCAGATAACTTATCATATTCATTTGAAGCTATTGGTAGCTGGTTCGAAGCTATTGATTCAGGTTTTTGAGGAGAAGGCTTATCGGTTGTTGTATTTTGAAACAAGCTAAAACCAATAAAAAGAATAAATATGGTAATTAATGTCCTTTTCAATATATAACTCCTTTAAATATATGCTCAAATTAACAGCTCTCAATAGCCCTTGCAAGCTATTGGCGATTCACTGATTTATTAAATTATAGGGTGATTAGAATATAAAAGTTGAAGATTTACTGGCCCTCTAATCTAAACGTCACCAGTATATTTGAAGCATAAGTTGACGTAAATTTGAACTAAAATACAGTAGTGTCGCTGCAAGGGACGCAAAATTTACTATCCATTTAGACTAGCCAATCTGAAGCATTAGACTTAACAATCCCAACCCGTCCCGATTCAATCAGCCATGCTTCACAGTGGTAGCCACACAGCCTAACTAGCGCCTCAATAGCCACCCTATTCTCACAACCATCGTTAATCAGCATCAACAATTCATCAAGCATGAACAATACTCGCTCGAGCATTTCGTCTTTATCAGTCATAGAAGTCACCCTAAAAAAGAGCATGATCACACTATTAGCCATATGATGACTACAACTACGAGTTGAACTTAGCCTTCAGAGTTCAACTAAAAGGCGAAGCGCCAAGAACCGTCTGCAAACCATCTCTAACCCCCGAATCGATCCCTAGCCACTCATCTTCATACACTAAAGGTAAATACCCTGAGATCGACCTCAGACAGGCTAGCAAAGCCATTTGCTCACTATATGCAGAGCAAATATCAAAGGTAGTCATGTCATCCCAAGGGGAATCCGTACCTGAATAAATAGCAAAGTAAAAACCTAATGGACTTTGTTTTGGTGTAGAAACAATCTTAAAGTAATTTTTGTGTGCTTTCTCAAGCGAACTAAACTTTGTCATTGGGTCAATTTTATGGAACATAACCCTATTGAATATATCACTAACACTGTCTAGGAAGTCTTGATCTGACGGGAACTCATATATCTCTTGTGACGAATTAAATTTCCCGCTTAGGAAATCAAACATAACTAAACCAACTCCATGCTAATGCTTATGGATTATCACCTAAGCAACCTCATAAAAATCATTTATTATCTCTTGCACAGTCAAATAATCTAGAGCGTGGCCCTGCCCTTGAATGATATTCAATAGATCAGCTCGAACATCTTTTGCGACCGCGGTTGCTAATTCAGGCATATCGCTTTCGCCCATGTGTAGCTCAAGCCTCGATGGTTTTGGAAAGTAACCAGACCTAAATACATCAAGAAGTCTGCTAGCCATTGGCGGCCTTACCATACGATTATAACTGACTCCTTTGCCTAGAATTGGAGACAACAATAATACATTAGCTTGAAGTGGCGCTGAGCCTAATAAAGCATGAAGCAACAAATAAGCGCCATATGAATTCGCTACAACGTGCGTAGGATTTGATGACCGAATACGATTATCTATTTCATTTAGCTGCTGGTCAAAGTCAGCTTTCAAAAATTCATCTGTTATTGAGAGGCCGGTAAAAACTACGTCAAGTGTTTTAAGGTACTCCCCTAGACCAGCACAATGATTACCGCCTCTACCTGTTATGTATAAGAGCCTTTTTTTACCCACTAAATTACAAGCCATATATTCTCAGTTTAATTTCAGCCTGCCCCAATACAAATAATACTATCTCTCTTAGACCTACTATTCTTGGCAAGATCATGTTGGTAAAACTGCAAAACTCTTATACTTATGCTAGCCATAAAATGGCTAGCAAAAATGTTGTAACGATTTATCAATACATGAGGAACAATCAAATTTGATTTATTGGTCCTCTAAACGGAAGATGTCTGCATAACAATATCCATTAACCTTTCTGGCATCATCTACAATTAAAAGTGCCTTTTTACCTAAAGCATAGGCTAGCTTAGCGTTTTCCCACTTCATCATTGCCCGTGAGACAGAGTTGTTGAGTGAACCATCGCAGGCAAAAGTAACCCAGCTATCAGGACAGTTAGCTAGCGCTGTTGAAATAGGCTTAGAAAGCATTGCCATACAACCACCAAATCGCGTATCTGCAGTAATCAATTTTTGAATAGTAACATCAGCCATTGTTCCTGTAGCTGCTAAGGAGTTAGTACTTAGAATAAGCCCTAACAAAAAAATTAATCGTTTCATTTTAAAGCTCCATTATCTCACAATATAAGCTGTATTTTTTTGCAAAAAATTTCAAGAAATTAATATTATTAATCGCCTCTGATTAATAATTTTTTATCATCTTTGATTAACCTCCTTACTGAACCGATAGCGGATGTTTGCCCGCCCTCAGGCTCAGGAAAAGCGGAGCTTGGATAACCATTTGTAGCTAACAAAAACCCATATCCGTAAGAACCGCCAAAATCAATTGGGCATACATTGTTTGGATTCTTGATTGAATCTAGTCGCCAATTTTGATTAGATTCAATGGCCTCATCTAATGAGCGAATTTTAATTATATCTTGGTTTGTTGGTTCGAAAATACCACTACCATCGTTCAAAAATAAAGCAACTCCAGAAGGCCAATATGGATAACTATTGTCTCCACCGGGAGTTGTCAAGCTAGCAAAACCATCCCTAACATTTACTTGGAAATCAAATATATCGAGATCACCGTCCTGATCATAGTCTATTAAATATAAGTTACCTTCAGCATGTCCATTGAATTCATCTCTTAAATCATTAATTCTCTGTGATGTCTCATCAATGAACTGTTTTCCATGATCATTGATCATTATTTGTATAGATCTATTAACATAGTATGGATCTGTTTGCCCAGAAACAAAAACAATATCAGGATAACCATCTCCATTAAGATCTCCCACGTCTAAACTATCATTTTTGTTGATTTCACCGAACAAACCTGGCGGTAATAAAATCATATTTTCTGTATTTAGGTCACCATTATCGTTGATGAAAACTATGCCATTGGTATTTCTATTTGGATAAAGATCAGAATTCTCAGGAAAACATTGGTTATAGCACATGACTATTAGATCTTCATCTCCGTCTAGATCAACATCAGCAACTTTACCACCTCTAAAAGCCAAAAAATCATTTAAGCCAAGCAGTCCTGGATTTCCACGACTGTATTTATCCCAAGGTACAAATTTTTTTCCTTTTTCATTAATTAAGATGTTAGGGAATGCGTTGCCTACTTCATCATGTGTCGATCCAAGAGTAAAAATATCTTTCCATCCATCATTGTTAATATCAATTGCCAATAAAATACTAGTGGTTACTTGAATAACATTTTCGGAGAACTCTCCTCTATCAACTGTTGTTCGAGGAAAATCAATTAAACTTGTGGCATCTTGAAATGTACCATCAGGCTGGCTCATCATAATCATGATGCCGTCGTCTCGTATGAGACCATAACCGCCTCCCTCTGAGGGGGTCAAAATGTCATCTATTCCATCATTATTGATGTCTGAAACATTGATATCTTTATATGAGTAAACACGATCAATATTACCTTTAATTAAAAATGATCCATCAAGAAAACTTCCATCTTTATTGTTTATTAGAAGATGAACTCGAGGTCTGCGCTCTGGATTCAAAGCATCAGCTTCTGCCGATGAATCATTCACTTGATATGTTGTTACGGTCATTGCAACGGCATCTAAATATTCATCTCCATTCAAATCAGCAATTGCGCAGCTTTTAACTTGATCCCCAAAAAATCCAGGACCAGAATTCACATCGTGTCCAGCATAATTCCAACCACTATGCTGCCTTAGCGAACTATGTTGAATGATGGGAATGTTAAACAGTGAACCACTTTTATCGTCGACGTATATATCGCTTCCATTTTCAGCTTGATATTTACCTGAAGGGAAATTCAAAGAATTGGGTTGATTTACTAAAAAAGCCCAGACCGGTAAAGAGAGATCATACTCAGAAGTTATCTCTTGTGAATTTATAATGGCAGATCTAAAGATGATAATTGTTAAAAAGGAAATAAATATTGGTTTCTTAATATTTTTCATTAAGCTCCCCTACATTAACCGTTCTGCAAACTAATCCCCATGAAATGCTGTGCTTTCTTTTACTTAATTATTTCTGCATGCCATTTCAAATGTGTATCTTTAAAAGCTTTGTTGTGATTTTGAGTTATCAAATTAATGAATTTATCTTTGAAAGGCTTATGTATCAATAGTTCTTTTGTACTAGTCGGGTAGCACTCTTTAATACAATTAGTCTTTTGTTGAAGATTACTGAAATTCTGGACATCCCTGAGTATGGCAACCTTGATGATAATCTCATTTATGATTGAATAAGTTTGTCTATTAAATAAGCTTTACTCACAAAACTAATGCAAACATACATGCCAATAGTTTAGCTGTGCAAGTGCTTCTGATTGGGCTAGTTAACAGTACATTTTAGTCCTTTAGTGCTAATCTGCTGGCAGAGTAGCTGTTTGTACCTGCAGGTACGTATCCTTTGCCGCGTTCTTTGGCTAAATAGGAAATGCGTTCAAATGCTTCTGCTAGCTTTGTATGGTCATCTCTGCCAACTAAGTAGAAACAGTTCTTTGGTGTCCATGGTCTTCCGTATGGTTGCCATCTAGCCTCTAGCCATTGAAGTATTTTGGACGGGTGTCGAACCTTGTTAGCGTCGACGATGAGGACAAGGTGATAATGCTGAGCCTTTGCTTTCTCTTGTTCTCTCACCCACACATAACCAAAACGCTTCATGTTGTATTGCGTAAGCAGGTGTTTTCTTAGCTTTCTAATGAGCTTGCTAACTAGTTTGTTGTCAGATGTGTAGCTCTCGCATGATAAGTCCAGCCTGAAGATCAGTGCTCGCGAATGATGGCTCAGCATTGCATCCATTTGGCTGTAAGTTCGTTCTAGTATCTCTTCGTAGCATCGGTATTTACCTTGTGACGTATTGATGGGTAGATCACAACCGCTTAGCTTTATGTGGGTGCTGTTGGTTAATCGTCTGGCCATCGCTAGGCCATTGTTTGGGTGTGTATAGATAATATGAAATACCGAGTCTTAACATTGCTGCGATTGCAAGATTTTGGCATTTCATTCAATTGGTTATTTTGTGCACTGCAAAAAAAATAGGGGGTCAATTTATGCATCACCCATCTCCTGACCAGCGCTTTTGATTTGCATTCGGTCGATGAAGTCTTGTCTTTGAGCCTCGCTTACCCTCCTTGCCTTGCGGATGCCTAGTAATTTGAGGTTTGTGAGCACATCTTGTTTGCAGCGTGTCCGAACTATACCTTCACCTGTTAATTCTCTAACCAGCGTTGTACTAGGACTTTTTAGAGCATCTAGACGATTTTTTATCGACCTAGTACCTAATCCTTGCGATATGTTTTGGGGATTACATAGCCAGATGTCGATAAGATTATCTTCGACAGCTATGATGCAATACTTACCTTGGATAACCCATTCGTCGTATCTCTGGCGAATTGCTGAACGACTAATCTGCCCATCAAAAAATGAGTAAAGCTCTGACTTGTTCATTCTGCTGCACCTGTCTTACACATCTTTTCGACAAAAGCATGGATGTCTTCTGCCTTCCAGACAGTTGTGTTCTCGGATAGCTTGAATGGTTTGGGTGCTTTTCCCTCGCGTACCCATCGATGCCAAGTAGAGGCACCAACGGGAATGATGGTTAGGATTTGTTTAACTCGTACTAAGCCTATGCTGGGAAAGGCTTGTGGTTGGTCTTTGATAGGTTTGGTTGCTGTTGGCATTTGTTTACCCTCACTGATGTTTGATGAAACAGTGAGAGCAGTCTTACAGTTTGCCCTGTGCTAATGTGGAAAGTTCTCTGACTTCTTGTGAAAGTTCTGTTTATATTTTTGTGTCATTCTGATGCATGTATTCGTTGTCCGAAAGATACTTGCCAAGAGTTTTCGCGCTAACTGTGGGTAGTCCTCTTCGCTCAAGCTCTTCCACGATTAGGTTGCTGTCTTTCATGTGCTGCCCAGTCAAGCCGTTGATTAATGCATGACAAAGAGATCCAATCATCATCAATTTTTTGTTAGCAGATTGTGTGGATTCAGTTTGCCCGGTTAGTTTTTTACTTGAAATGTCATCCCTACCTGAAGAGAGAAGGGCTTCAAGGTCTTTATGAAAAATTAGTAGTCGTGATATATCGAATCCATTCGTCGGTGTATCGGTTATATGTGCGCAACCAAATGTGTAAGCAAATTCATTTTCCTTTTGGTCGATCCAGATTTTGAAGGGAGTGTTAATATTGAAGGAAAGTTGCTCGTTTGCACTGATTTGCAAATTATTCAAAAGTGTAAAAAATAATTGTGAGCTCTCAGCTTTATCTATCTCAAAAACTCCAAGCAAAGTGTTAATGGATATTAAGCCATCGTTCGTTTCATTTTTTATGTCATGCTCAAAAGGACTGTCAAAAACTCTGGCATTTTGAAGTACACAGTGAACTTGTAACTGCTCACATATCAGCATGTCAATCATGTCAAACGTTGATAAGCTATCACCATTAATATTGTTAATTGCTGCTGCAGCCTCATTCAATGTGTACCACTTTTTGAAAACTTTTCTAGTTGTTGCCATTAGTACTACCTCGTTTAAAGTCACCAATTACGACGTTGTTACTGAGTGTATTGGCTCTTAGTTCATCTAGATAGTCTGCCCAGTGTTGGAGCATCTCCGCGCGTTGTGGTAGATGACTTGTGCGGTTATAAGCTCTGCCGTTGGTATCCTTAACAGCGTGGGCTAGTTGGTGTTCGATCCAGTCGATGCGATAACCCAATACTTCATCAAGTATTGTCCTTCCCATAGCTCTAAAGCCGTGAGGTGTCATAGTTTCATTGTCGAAGCCAAGAGTCCTGAGTGCCGTTCTAGTTGCGTTATCGCTTAGTGGCCTTGTGCTACTTCTTGCGCTCGGAAATACATAACGCCCATGCCCTGTGAGCGGCCTAAGTGTTTCTAATATTTCAAGAGCCTGTTGGGGTAGGGGGACTACATGAGGTTGTTTCAGCTTCATCTTGCTTGCTGGTATTTCCCATCGCTGTTCTTCCCAGTTTATTTCTGACCATTCCATATGCCTTATCTCGCCGGGTCTTGATAGAAGGATTGGTGAAATTTGAAGAGCGGCTCTAACTACGGGCGTGCCCTGATAGCTATCTATGGCTACCAAAAGTTTGCCTACTTCTTTTGGGTCGGTAATGGCAGCAAGATGCGATTTGATTGGTTTTGCTAGTGCATCGCTAATATCGTGAGATATATCTCTCTCGCACAAACCGGTTGCTACGCCATAACGAAAAATCTTACCGGCAATTTGTTTAGCTCTGTGAGCGGTTTCAATTGCACCTCTGCTTTCAATCTTGCGAAGCGTCTGCAGAAGTTCGGGTGGAGTAATGGTTGCAATGCCCTTGTTGCCAAGTGTAGGGATTAGATCTTTTTCGATTGCACGCTTAACTCTTTTGGCGTGGCTTTCAGACCAGTGGGGCTGCTCCTTTTCAAACCAGTACATTGCGATGGCTGAAAAACTGTTTTTGCCTTCGAACTCGCGATGAGCCTTTTGCGCCTGTCTTTCGGCAACAGGATCGATGTTTTGCCTGATGAGTGCCCTTGCGTTATCACGTAGTTCGCGAGCTTCCTTCAGACTTGTTTCAGGGTACACGCCAAGCGCCATTAACTTTTCCTTGCCAGCATAACGGTATTTTAGGCGCCAGTATTTCTGTCCTTTGGGTGTTACTTGCAAGAACATGCCTCGCTCGTCCGAAAGCTTGTACGTTTTGTCTTTTGGTTTTGCTTGTTTAGCTGCGGTATCTGTTAACGGCATATTTACTACCTGCTGGGGGTATCAGGTATTCGCATGGAGTATGTACCCCCGCGTATACCACCATATACCCCGATATGTGTTGAGACAGTATAGTGCGCGATGACAATTGCAGGCAATAAAAAAACCCCTATTGCTAGGGGTTTCAGAGTGGTCTTGCTATGAGGTGGTACTTGTATTTGGTGGAGCCGGCG
>CAKZOO010000122.1 GCA_937136455.1 uncultured Flavobacteriaceae bacterium
AAATCAACTCCTCTTAGCTATCGAAAATCATTTAAGTTTTAGTTTTAAATAGTATAAGAGCGACTAAACTTCATTTCAATGTCACATAACAGTTAATATTTTATACTTATTGTTACAAAAGTATAAGTAATATAAAACAGAACAAAGGAAACTCAAAACATAAATAATTGACAATAAGAAAGTTAAGCCAAATAATCTAAGTATGTGATTATTTTGAAGTCAATTGTCATAATTTCAAAAACCAACCCATAACAAAGACACTTACTTAGCGGCAATAACAACAAACTAATTGTCGCCATGACCAAAAATCTTATACTAGGCTTATTGTCTTTATTTCTTTTTTCATGTCAGAAAAATTCTACTTCTGTTAAATCTGACTCAGAAGATTTTAGACCAGAGTATCATTTCACTCCAAATAAAAATTGGGTTAACGACCCTAACGGACTTTTTTACTATGAGGGAAAATATCACATGTATTTTCAACATTACCCTAAAGGAAATGTGTGGGGTCCTATGCATTGGGGTCATGCTACAAGTTATGATTTGATTAATTGGAATGAAGAGAAAATAGCACTTTATCCAGATGAGTCAGGATATATTTTTTCTGGGAGTATAGTTGTTGATTCTAATAATTCTTCTGGTCTCGCGAAAGATGACCAAATACCAATTATTGCAATTTACACAAATCATGATCCAAAGGGGGAGAACAACGAGGCATTGCAATCCGAGACTCAACATTTAGCTTACTCTTTAGATAGCGGATATACATGGACAAAATACACTGCAAATCCAATTATCACAAATCCAGGAATTAATGATTTTAGGGATCCTAAAGTTATTTGGGATGATGATAATAATAAATGGGTTTTAGTGGTTGCCGCAAGCCAAGAAGTATTTATGTATGAATCAAGCGATCTTAAAGATTGGAAATTTATCTCAAAATTTGGTGAATCTTACGGAAATCACGACGGAGTTTGGGAATGTCCTGATTTAATGAAATTACCAGTTACTGATGAAGATCAAGCAAAATGGGTATTAACCGTAAGTATAAATCCTGGAGGACCTAACGGAGGAAGTGCAACCCAATATTTCATTGGGGATTTTGATGGTACAAACTTTACTATTGATGAGAATTTTGCAAAAGAAATAACCTCAAACAATACCTTCTGGTTGGATTTTGGAAAAGACAATTATGCTTCAGTGAGTTTTGATAGCGCACGCAAATCAGATGGAAGTAAAATAATGGTAGGATGGATGTCTAATTGGGAATACGCTACTAAAGTTCCAACTACAACATGGAGAAATGGAATGACATTCCCTAGAGAGGTCAAACTAAAGAAAACGGATAATAGTTATCGATTAATTTCTAATCCTGTAAGAGACCTCAACTTAGCTAGATCCAAGAAGATTGAGGGTTCTAATTTAAAAATTAGCACAGAGAACAAAACGATTGTAGAATCTCAAATAATTGGACTTAATTCAACAGAGGTCAATATTCAATTAGCAATTAATGATGGTGAAAAATATACTTTTTCTCTATCAAATGACATCAATGAAAAAATAGTTTTTGGATATGATGATTTGACTAAACAGTTTTTTATTGATAGATCTAAATCAGGGATAATTGATTTCTCAGAAACATTTGCCAATAAGGTTTTTTATGCTCCAAGAACTTCAAAAAATGAAATATTACATATAAAAGCCCTAATTGATAGGGCTTCAATCGAGCTTTTTTATGACGAAGGAGAAACAGTAATGACTGAGTTGTTTTTTTCAACTCAAAAATTTAATTCTCTTAAAGTCAAAACAGAATATCGAGACGCAAACCTCGATAAAGTGGAAATCCACGAAATCAAGTCAAACTAAATTCTAACAATTATGAAAGTAAACAAATTACTTATGTTCTTGTTTTTGATGCCTTTATTTGCAATGGCTCAAAAGCAAATCACAGGAGAGGTAATTACCAATCCAAATGGAGTTCCTCTTCCAGGAGCTTCGATAGTTATCGAAGGTCAAAATGAGGGAACTACTACTGACTTTGACGGAAAATTTGTGTTAAACAATGTCTCTGAAGATGCAGTCTTAGTAGTTAGCTATGTGGGATATTTAACCCAAAAAATTTCAGTTAAAGGACAAGATAAATTGATAATCACTTTAAAAGAAGATGCACAATCTTTAGAAGAAGTTGTTGTTACAGGTTATTCTACTGAAAGAAAAGTTGATGTTACAGGAGCGATTTCAGTTGTTGAAATTGGACCAGTTCAAGGACAAGCTATGAGCTCAGGAAACGCTATGCAAGCTTTACAAGGTAGAGTCCCTGGATTATATGTAGAAAAATCAGGAGATCCATCAGGATTGAACTCTCAAATTTTAATTAGAGGTATTTCTACATTAGGAAATAACGAACCTTTATATGTAATTGATGGTGTTCCAACAAAAAGACAAGAAATATTTGCTAGTTTAAATGCAAGTTCAATCGCATCAATTCAAGTGTTAAAAGATGCTTCTGCATCATCTCTCTATGGAGCAAGAGCTTCTAATGGAGTTATTGTTGTTACAACTAAGAATAGAAGAACAGGAGAGAACAAGGTTAATGTTTCTTTAAACACAAACTATTCAGTTCAATCAGAAAAAAAACAACGCTATGATATGATGAACGCCGTTCAAAGAGGACAAGCTATTTGGCAAGCAAGCGTAAATGATGGGTCAAATCCAACTGATGGATATGGAGCACTCTATAATTTTGATTGGAACAATGATTTTTCAAATCCAATTTTAAATAGCGTAACAGTTCAACCTTATGTTGGAGGTAATACATCAGTTCCAGCAGGAGACACTGATTGGCAAGATGCATCATATCAAACAGGTTATGTTTACAATACGGATTTAAGTGTCGATGCAACGACAGATAAGTCTTCGTTATTTTTTAACCTCGGATATTTAAAAAACACTGGGGTTCTAAAATTCACTAACTACGATAGAATCAACGCTAAATTTAATGGAAGTGTTGATCTATTAAATGATAATGTTACAGTTGGAGTGAACACTTTGATTTCAACCTCTAATTCTAGAGGCGCGGCAAGAGATGTTGGAGGTGCTCCAACACCAGCTTTAGCTGTTTCTTATGTTCCTACAATTCCACTTTTTGATAATAACGGAAATTATGGAGGCCCATTAGGAGCAGGATATTCTGACAGAAACAACCCATTGTTAATGCAAGATTTAAACAAGTGGGACAACAAAGAGTTGACCAATGTATTTGGTAATGTTTATGCAGAACTAAAGTTGATGGATAATCTTAAGTTTAGAACATCACTTGGAGTTGATTACTATGACTTTAAAAATAAAGACATAGAGCCAAGAGTTGCGAATGGATTCGTAAACAGATCTAACAACAGATTGACGTTAACATCCTCAGAATTTACTTCTATGGTGTTTACTAATTTGCTAACCTATGATTTAGAATTAGGAAAAAGCAAATTCAACTTCCTTTTAGGTCATGAATCTATTAAAGATGATTATGATAATTTTGTTGCTCAAGCAAATGAATTTGCAGTTGAAACAGAATCTTATTTTGTTGTTAATGCTGCAACAGGAGCAAGAACAGCTACTGGAAATTCAACAGGTAGTAGCTTAGAATCAGAATTCTTTAAAGGTAGTTACTCTTATGACAACAAGTACCTTGCAACTTTTACAGTAAGACGAGATGGTTCTTCTCGATTTGGTGAAAACAATAGATATGGTATTTTCCCAGCAGCTACTTTAGGTTGGAAATTATCAGAAGAAGATTTCATACAAGATGTTGATGCAATCAACAATTTAAAATTAAGAGTTGGTTATGGTGAAGTAGGTAACCAAGAAATTGGAGATACGGCAAGATTTGGTCTTTATGAAACTCGTTATGGACCTAACTTAGCGGTTTATAATGGAGGTTTCTGGGAAATTTACAACAATATTGGTACTGCTTATGATTTAAATGGAGCTGACACAGGGACTCTTCCTTCAGGGTTCGTTTCAATTCAAGCTCCAAACCCTGATTTAAAATGGGAAACAACAAAAGAAATAAACGCAGGTATTGATTTTGCTTTATTTAATGATTTCGTAGGATCGTTTGATTACTTCAAGAGAAACACTTCTGATATTTTGACTACTCCACCAATTGCATCAGCGATTGGAGAAGGTCAATTAAGAGTTTTAAACGGAGCTAATGTTGAAGTGTCAGGTTGGGAATTCGCTTTAGCATATTCTAAACAACTTAAAAATGGATTGAACATAACTGTTGCGGGTACAATGGGTGCTTCAGCTGATAAAGTAACTTACCTTCCAGAAGAAGTTGTTTCGTATTACCCAGGTACTGTTCAGAACTCAATTATTGGACATTCTACAAGATCAATTTTTGGATATACATATGATGGATTATTCCAGACTCAAGCAGAAGTTGACGCCAGTGGTCAGACAGCAGCTCGTTTAGGTGGAATTAAATACAAAGACATCAATGGAGATGGTGTTATTAATGCTGATGATCGTGATTTCTTAGGGGACACTCTAGCGGGCCTAGAATACGGACTTAGAGTAGACTTAAACTATAAAAACTTCGATTTTTCTGTTTTTGGTTCAGGTGTAGCTGATAGAATTGGTGTCGATGCTTTTGTTTACTGGAATAACTTTGTTCAAGGAAGAGAAAATGGCGGTTTGGGATTATTAAACGCTTGGACTCCATCAAATACGAATACAGAAATTCCTGCATTGTCTTTAGTAAATAATCAGTTCGATACTTCAGACTATTTCTACAGAAACAACTCTTATTTTAAAATCAGAAATCTTCAGTTAGGGTACAACTTATCTGACGAAGCTGTAAATAGCTTAGGAATGAGTGGTATGAGAGTTTATTTACAAGGAGAAAACTTATTATGGTTTACACCTAAAAATTATGTTGGAAATGACCCAGAGCGCATAAGTATTGACAATATTCCAATTCCAACAACTATTTCTTTAGGATTAAACATCAACTTTTAATTAACGACTATGAAAATTTTTAAAATACTTTCGATAGGTATCTTACTAGGTACATTAGGGGTTTCATGCTCTAAAGACTTTTTAGAATACGAACCCGAAGGATTATTGTCTAGTAGCAATGTGGCTACTGCAGACAATGCAGAAGCCCTCGTAACAGCTGCGTATGCTGGAATTGCTAATGATGACATGATAGGCCCAATTACAGGTATGTGGGCGTATGGTAGTGTTAGATCTGACGACTCCTATAAAGGAGGAGGAGGAGTAGGTGATGTTGACGTTGTCGATCACATGGAACAATTCTATCAAGTTAAAGCTGATATGAGTTGGTGGCTACCAAACACTTGGACGAATCATTATAAGGCGATTTCAAGAACGAATTTTGCTTTAAAAGTAATTAATGATATTGAAGATGCTGAGTATTCAAATAAGACGCTTAGAACAGCTGAATTGAGGTTCCTTAGAGCTCACTCACACTTCATGTTAAAAATTCTTTTTGACAAGGTGCCTTATATCACTGAGGATTTAACTCAAGAAGAAATTATGCAAACCGGCAATGATTTATCAAATGATGAATTATGGGGTAAGATTATAGCAGATTTTAAATACGCATATGATAATTTACCTCAAAGTCAAGACCAAGTTGGAAGAGCAGATAAAAATGCAGCAGCAGCGTATTTAGCTAAGGCTAAATTATATCAAGCTTATAAACAAGATGACAACCATCAGGTTACTTCTATAGACAGTTCTTTATTGCAAGAAGTCATTACATACGCTGATGCCGTAACAGCTTCTCTTCAACCTGAATATGGCGAGAACTTCTTAAATGGATATGATAATGGCCCTGAATCAATATGGGCAGCTCAATTTTCAGTTAATGATGGAACTACTGTAGGAAGATTAAGCTTTGTTAATGGATTAAACTCACCTCATGGCTCTACTCTTTATGGTTGCTGTGGGTTCCATTTAGCAAGTCAAAATATGGTTAATGCTTTCCAAACAGATGAAGATGGATTACCTCTTTTAGACAGCTTTAATGACAATGATATCTTGACTGATCTTAACACTTCTACTAATTATGTAGATGTTAATGCTGGATTGACTGTTGACCCACGATTAGATAGTAGTATTGGTGTTCCAGGAAGACCATTTAAATACAGAAATACAGTTAAAGAAGCTGGGGATATGATTTACAGTTATTCTTGGGCTAGAGATCCTGGTGTTTACGGATACTTTGGAAATATGAAGGAACAACAGGCCCCAGATTGTTCATGCTATGTAAAAGAAGGTCCATTCATGGGCACTTCAAAAAACATCGACTTTATTCGCTATGCTGATGTATTGCTATTTAAAGCCGAGGCCTTAATTCAGTTAGACAGATATAACGAAGCTCTACCTATAATCAATCAAGTAAGAGCTAGAGCCGCAGCAAGCACTCAATTAGCTACTGCTGCAGGAGCTACCGACATCTATAATGTTCAGCCATACGCTAGTTTCCCTAGTAAAGAGTATGCTTGGAAAGCATTAAAGTTTGAAAGAAGATTAGAGTTTGCTATGGAAGATTGGAGATTCTTTGACCTAGTAAGATGGGGTGAAGCGTCAACTACTTTGAATGCATATTTTGCTAAAGAAAAGACTAGAAGAAGCTTTTTAAGCAATGCGAAATTTACTGCTGGAAGAGATGAATATTTCCCAATTCCACAGAATGAAATAGACTTTACTGGAGGTCTTTATAAACAAAATCCAGGGTACTAATTCGATTATCGAAGTTAGTTAAGTTTAGTTTAGTTGGAAGTGCACCCCTTAGGGTGCACTTTTTTAATGTCAATCAAATGAATCAAAAAAAAATAATTTTATGGTCAATTACAGCAGCATTAGCAGGATTTCTATTTGGTTTCGATACTGTTGTGATTTCTGGGGCCGATAAAGACTTACAGCTTTTATGGGGTTCATCAGATTTTTTCCATGGAACTGTAGTTATGGGATCTGCCTTATGGGGGACACTATTTGGAGCACTGATAGGTGGCTATCCTACAAATGTTTATGGAAGAAAAAAGACACTTATTATAATTGGAGTTTTATATACTGTTTCTGCAATTGGATCAGGGTTAGCAATTAATCCAATTTCATTCTCAGGATTTAGATTTCTCGGAGGAATAGGTGTTGGTGTTTCTACTATAGCAGCTCCAGCTTATATCGCTGAAATAGCACCAAGTGCTCATAGGGGAAAACTTGTATCAATGTATCAATTCAATATCGTACTTGGTATATTAATGGCATATTTATCAAATTTCTTGTTTAGTTCGATTGAGCATGAATCCTGGAGGTGGATGATAGGTGTTGAAGCATTTCCAGCATTCATTTATACAATCCTCGCTTTTTTTATACCTAAAAGCCCTAGATGGTTAATTTCTAAAAATAGGATTATTGAGGCAACGGAGATATTAAAAACAATTGATAGTGATCATAACGCAGAGGAGATTGTTGAAAACGTTAAAAATTCAAGCTCAAATTCAAAAGCCACAATTTGGGATAAAAAGTATAGGAAACCTGTAATTTGGACCATTCTAATTGCAATGTTTAACCAATTGTCAGGTATAAATGCGTTTTTATACTACGCTCCAAGAATTTTTCAAGAAGCAGGCTTAGGAGAACAAACTGCCCTATTAAGCAGTATAGGGATTGGTGTTGTAAACTTAGCGTTTACTTTACTAGGGGTGTTACTTATTGATCGATCAGGAAGAAAAACATTGATTTTTTACGGATCAATTGGTTACATTGTTTCACTTAGTTTAGTTTCTATTTCATTTTTATTTAATTGGAATATGCAACTAGTCCCTGTATTCTTTTTCTTGTTTATAGCAGCACATGCCATAGGCCAGGGTGCAGTCATATGGGTTTTTATATCCGAGATATTTCCAATTAAAGTAAGATCCTACGGGCAAACTTTGGGAAGTTCAACACATTGGATATTAGCAGCCATTATACCTTCATTGATTCCTTTTTTGTTTTCATTTGTTGGACCAGCTA
The DNA here is from genome assembly GCA_937136455.1 of uncultured Flavobacteriaceae bacterium. GTDB lineage: Bacteria > Bacteroidota > Bacteroidia > Flavobacteriales > Flavobacteriaceae > MAG-120531. The sequence continues at coordinate 8,044 of CAKZOO010000122.1, forward strand.
TGGTATTCATATTTTTTACAGTCATGATGGTCCTTCAATTATTTTTTGTGAAGTTCAGTATGCCTGAAACCAAGGGTGTTGCTCTAGAGAAG
>CAKZOO010000123.1 GCA_937136455.1 uncultured Flavobacteriaceae bacterium
AATGCCTGCTGAATATGTAGTAAGAACTGTCCGTGGCAAAGAAATTTCAGGAGCTATGACTTTTAGAAATGCCATAAATTATGCGGAAGACTATATGGATAATACCGAAGAAACAAAGGTAAACATCTACACCCTGTCTCACACGGTGGAACAAAAGATAGAGCGTGTGCCTGTTGAATGGGAAACAAGGACAACACTTGATGTACAAGAAGTTAAACCCGGGTGATAACATCTACTACTGCCCGGACAGAAAGAAATGGTTTATCTCTTTGAAAAACATTGAGGTAAACTTCCCCTATGATACATGCGGTGAAGCACAGGTTGCTTACGGCAAAGGATTGGAGATAGAAGAATGAGAGTTATTATTGAAGACCGTAGTAAGCCTAAGTCAGTAGCTTTTGTACATAAAAATTCAGGTACAATATACACACGTACTGTCAGTGGGAGTTATCACTGTATACCTTCCAACCTAGTTAAATCTGCAAGCGATCTTATTAGAGATGGTTATGCAGAAGTGTTTGCTGGTGATCGTATAGTGTTGGAGTTTTAATATGTGGCTGTGTTTCAACTGTACATACCCCGAGTATATACCAGAAGGTAAACGGTGTCCTTGTTGTGGGAGTGAGAGATGAGTCAATGCCTTGAGAAAATTGGACATAAAGCCTGTGGTAGCAGTGATGCACTTCAGGTTTATGTGAATGATGACGGGAGTACAACAGGTTTCTGTTGGGCTTGCGACACATACGTGCCTGATCCTTATGAAGGAGGTGAACCCCCACCTAAACCAGAACCACCTAGTCAGGAAGAGATTGAAGAAACTCTAGCAGAGGTTTCAACCTACCCTACAGTGGGTGTACCCGAAAGGAAACTAAATGAAAAAGACCTCGCGTTCTTTGGAATTAGAACGTCTTTATCTGAGAGAGACGGGGAAACCCCTAGTGCATACTACTGCCCTGTGTACCACGAACGAGGAAAGATCAGCGGATACTACGTCAAGACTATACCCGTTGGACAAGGGAGAAGTACTGTCTTCGCCATTGGTAATGTCAAAAAATCTCTACCTATTGGCTGGTTTGAAGCCCTTGACAGTGGTGCACACACACTCATTATCACTGAAGGATTTCTAGATGCACTGTCAGTCAAGAAAATTTTCTCTCACTTCACGAAAAACACGGACTATCTACCTGCTGTAATCTCTCTGCCTAATGGTGCGAGCAGCTACAAATCTCTCACTCCCATCCTTCATGACCTCAAGATGTTCAAACGAATCATCCTGTGTATGGACGATGACGAGGCTGGTCACAAGGCAGCAGACAACATAGCCCAGATGATCCCGGAAGCACGCAGTGTTAAGCTGCCTCGCAAGGATGCTAACGACTGTCTAGTAGAGGGGGTAGGCAAGGCTGCATACACAGCTCTCTCCTTTAATCACACGGATAAAAAGAACAGCCGTCTGGTACTAGGCCGTGACATCCATTCTAAGGCCCGTACAGCCACACCTCCGGGTGAGCTATCCTACCCCATCCCAAAGCTTAACGTGCTTCTAAGGCGGTGTAGAACGGGGGAGACGGTGTATTGGGGAGCAGGTGTTAAGATGGGCAAGAGTGAATGGCTCAATGCCCTTGCTGAACACTACATTATGGAAGACGAAGTGCCTGTACTACTGGCTAAGCCGGAAGAAACCAATGAGTTGTCATATAAAATGATGGCTAACAAGGTTGCAGGCACTGTGTTCCATGACCCTGATGTTCCGTTTGATGAAGAAGCCTTTGATAATGCGGGTGAATACCTTGCTGACAAGCTGGTCATGGTTGATCTCTATCAGCACCTTGGCTGGACCACGTTGAAAGAGGACATCATCTCTGCTGTACATGAGTATGGTGTGAAGGCTGTGTTCATTGACCCTATTACCAACCTGACTAACGGGTTGTCAGCGGCTGATGCTAACACCAAGCTGCAAGAAATTGCACAAGAGTTAGCAGCCTTGGCTAAAGACTTGGATATTGTCATTCATATCTTCTGTCACCTGAAGGCACCCGGTGGTAGAATTTCTGAAGAAGCAAGGAAGAAAGCTTATGATCAAAAGAAAATCATGGGACTAGGTGATTGCCCACATGAGTTAGGAGGTAGTGTACACTCTACCCAGTTCACTGGTAGTAGAGCTATGATGAGAAGCTGTCACCTGATGATTGGTATTGAAGGGAACAAAGACCCCAACCTACCAATAGAAGATCGCAACAGACGAGACCTTGTTATCCTAGAGGATCGTATGTTTGGTAACAATGAACGGGTGTCAATCCAGTGGGACCCAGATACAACGAGGTTTAAAGAGGTGTGATGTTTAAAGAATTTTTACATAGAGTTTGTTATAAAGAAGATCAGAAGTATGTGTATGCATTAGTGTTATTTAAATACAAGAGTAAGTATATACTCCACACAGAAAAACATTACTTCCCACAGGTTGTGAAAGATAATAGAGTAGAAGTTACATGCATGAACGACTAACCACTCATGCATAATAAACACCACTCATGAACTACAGCTTGAAATTTGTAGAAAAATACCTATATACTATTTAACAAAAGGAAACAAAGGCTATGACAGAAATAGAAATGTATCTCTTGTATTTCCTAGTTGGTTTCTTACTAGCATGTTTGGTCTCGTATTAATATGAACATCATCATGGACATCGAAGCTGATGGACTATGGTGGGAAGCAACCAAACTACACGTTGTATCCTATGCTATACAGGGGCAACCCTTACGTAGCACCATTGATCCAGAGGTTATACAGAAATTAGTAGGAAATCCAGACAACACAATCATTGGTCATTACTTCATTGAAAGTGATAAGCCTACCCTTGAGAAGTTTGGATACACAGTTAATGCACGTATCATTGACACCTTGTATCTCAGCTACTATCTCTTCCCTCAGCGTAAGTGGCATGGCCTTAAGTTCTGGGGGACAGACTTAGGATATAAGAAACCAGAGATTGACGACTGGGAAAACCTTTCTTATGAGGAGTATAAAGACAGGTGTGAAGAAGATGTAAAGATTACAGCAGCGCTTTGGAAGAAGCAAAAAGAATATCTTGATGTGTTATATCCAGATGGGTATGATCATCTGCTAGACCACCTTGCATTCAAGAGTGAATGTATGCATGAACAATTCAGAGAAGGGTGGAACCTAGACCTAGACTTTGTACATAAAGGCATAGACTTTCTATCTCCCCTCGTACAGGAGAAGAAAGATATTCTCGAAGCAGAGATGCCTGATGTAATTAAGTACAGAGATATATCAAGACCGACTAAACCATTTAAGAAAGATGGCAGCTATTCAGTAACGGGAGCCAAATGGTTTTCAATGCTGAAGAAACAAGGACTCCCTCGTGGATACACAGGGACAATTGCCGTAGAGAGCGGAAGCCAACCACCTAATGCAGGTAGTTCGTCGCAAATAAAAGACTGGCTGTTCTCTCTCGGGTGGGACCCCTGCACCTACAAGGATAATCCGAAAGGTGTAGGCGTCCCTCAAGTTAGGATTGATGGTAAAGAAGGCAAGGAACTAGCACCCTCTGTTCGGCGGCTGATAGACCGTGAACCAGCAGTCGGTGCATTAGATGAACTCACTGTCCTTCAACACCGTCTCTCCATCCTTGAGGGCTTCATTAAGCATGAGTCTGATGGTAAGGTAAGGGCTACTGCCCAAGGACTCACCAACACTCTTAGGTTTAAGCACAGTGCCCCCTGTGTTAACATGCCCGGTGTTGATAAACAACATGGAGAGTGGGTGAGGGGTTGTCTTACGGCAGACGAGGGCTACATACTAGTTGGTGCAGACAAGTCTTCTCTTGAAGAACGTACCAAGTGGCACTATATGTGGCCTCATGATCCTGAGTATGTAAAAGAAATGCTTGCTCCAAACTTTGATGCACACCTTGACCTTGCGTTACAGGCTGGTGCATGTACAGTGGAGCAGATAGCAGAGTATCAAGCCGGGTTTAAAAAGAAATTAAAACCTGTGCGAGATTTGTATAAGCCAGCTAACTACTCGTGTGTGTATGGAGTGGGAGCTAAGAAACTTGCCAGAACTATTGGCAAGAGTGTAAAAGATGCAGCCGAGATTATCAAGATTTACTGGGAACGTAACTGGGCAGTCAAGAAGATTGCTGAAGAGACGGAAGTAGTAGAGATTGATGATCAGATGTGGTTGTTCAACCCCGTGTCTAAGATGTGGCTATCTCTTAGGTACAAGAAAGACATCTTCTCTACTCTCAATCAAAGCACAGGTTGTTATTGCTTTGACATGTGGGTGAAGGAGGTGAGAAAGCTAGGATACAAAATCATCGGACAGTTTCATGATGAAATTATTTGCCAGATTAAACCTGAGCAACAAGAACAAGCCGAGAAAGATTTCCTCCTAGCTATCGACAGAGTAAACCAGAAACTAAAACTTAATATTGATCTGGGTATTGGTATCCAGTTTGGGAAAACTTATGCAGACATCCACTGATAAATACATTATACTCTCTTACGAAGGTCTAGGAGAGGGCTGGGAGATCCTTGAAGAATATTTAACTGTTGAGCAGTTAAGAGATTTCTTTTTGTACAATACAAGACCCGTTAGAAATTTAGAAGTTATTAAAGGTACATGGTTGTCTTATGAAGATACCAAAACCTTATACGAAGAAGCAAAGAAAGAGAACAAATGAGCTTGAATGTAAAGAAAATCCAAGGCGGCGGTGCCCGTCCTGACCCCATGGAACCCGGTTCTTATCCCGGTTGGTTGTCACGTATTGTGTACGTAGGTTTGCAACCACGAGATCCTTACAAAGGGGAAGAAAAAGACCCGGCACCTGAAATGTTTGTCACCTATGAAATGGCTGATGAGTTTATGCCAGATGGTGAAGGTGGTGAAGACGAAGAGCGGCCACGTTGCTTGTTTGAAAACTTCTATTTGTTCAACTTGTCAGTGGATAATGCCAAGTCTACCAAGCGTTATTACGCCCTTGATCCCAAGGATGAACACGATGGAGACTGGGAAGCCTTGGTTGGTACACCGTGTATGGTAACTATGGTTCAGAATAAAAAGGCTGATCGTGTGTATGAGAATGTCTCAGCCGTGTCTAGTATGCGTGCTAAAGACGTTGCTAAGATGCGCGAGCCTACGCTAGAGCAGACAGTCTTTACGGTGGAAAATTTCACAGCCGAAGAATTCGAAGCGCTACCTGATTTCCTACAGGGTAAGGTGAAGCAGTGTCTTGATCTATCTGAGGAAGCTAAAACTATTGTAGGTATTACTTACGATAAATCAGAAGTTCTAGAGGATGATGAGATCCCTTATTGAGACCCGGACTAGGCCGGTTAAGCAGGTAAATCGACCTCAGACTTAGAGGTACTGTACCTAGGAACGAACGTATCGGGGATAGCGTTGTTAAATAAACCCCGACAAATATTAATACCGACTGAACATGTTTGAAGGCCGTCGGTATTGGAGGGACGAACAGCATTTTATTGGGATGTGTGCAACAGTACACGGGGCTGTTCATTTTTATGAAAGAGGAAACATGAAACTATTCGAACGTCGTAAAACAGTAGACCAAGTTGTAAGCTCCATTGTAAAAATGGTAAATCAACTTGAAGAGGTTAGTGAGCAAGCTGAAGCTGATGTATATGATCAGCAAGAGATTGTAAATAAAGCTACCGATACTATTGAAGATCTTTCACGTCAGATTGAACGGTCTAATAAGATTAAAGAAAAACTAAACAACATTTTGTCATGAAACTAACCGAGTTTAAAAAGAAGTACTTCCCCCTTAAGTCCGAGGCTAGAGCTTGGGCTAAAGAGCAGAAGGAAGAGGGCATTGACATTGTTAAATGGGATGTCAAACGTGAACCTCAAAACCAAGAGAGACCTTGGAGAGCTAGTTTGTATAAGGGAATATAATGACTAAAGAAGACTTAATTAAAGAGTTAGATAGTTACGACGACAACGATTTCTTAGATATTTTTTGGGGTAACAAAGACTTTAAAAAAGTAACCGAAGAAAAAGTTGTAGTGCAAGGTCGTTGGGAAACTGTTTATAAACAAGTATTAGAGCATGTGCCTACAAACATTTACTTTTATCTTTACTGGCACGCTGGTAACACAGAGTACCAAGAATGTGAACCCGGCTTTACTTATAAAATTGTACAACCTGTGGAAAAAACAGTGGTTGTTTATGAGGAGATTTAAGGGTGAATAAAGAGGTAACAGTAGATCTTTATATCCATGGAAAAAGTCCTGATGAATGTATTAAAATGATTACTAAGGCAAAAGAAGAAGCTTTAAGTGTAGGTGCAAATGCAGGTTCTATGAGGATTTGGTTAGGCATTGACTATGATGAAGCTCACGTCTATCTTAATTATAATAGGCCAGCTACTGCCGGTGAGATAAAAGTATATGAAACCCTTCAGAGTAACCAAAAAGCCTATAGAAAACAGAGGTATTTAGAACTTAAGAAAGAGTTTGAGGAGGAGGTATAACGTATGACCCCTCTTATTGACGGTGACATGCTACTCTATGAGTGTTGTTTCTCCCTTGAATACCAACGGAAGAACGATACAGAGTGGACATTCCCCGAGTTTGATGATGTGCATACTGCTGCAACCAATAAGATTACAGAGATTTGTAACGTGGTTGAGGCAGTAGAGAAACCTATCATTGTGTTTACAGACACCAGATGGCTTGCTGACTTACAGAACAGATCGTATGTACCTGTGTTTAGGTATGATGTAGCCAAGACTAAGCCGTATAAAGCTGGTAGAAAAAAGGATAAGCCCTTTTATTTTAACAGTCTTATGGTTACACTCATGGCTGAGTATCCTTATTTAGTATCGTCCGATGGCTATGAAGCTGATGATGAGCTAGGTATTTTACAATGTAAAGATGATGAGCAACCTACTATTATCTGTTCAAGAGACAAAGACTTGAGACAAATTCCCGGTTGGCATTTCTCTTGGGAAACAAAGATCAACCCCTCGTTCGGCCCAGCTAAAGCCAGTGGTATTGGTAGGTTGTGGAAGAATGATAAGGATAAGGTGTTTGGGCTAGGGTGGAAGTGGTTCTTCTACCAGATGTTAGTGGGTGATAGCGTTGATAACATTGCTGGTTGCAAAGGTGTTGGTCCTGTTGCTGCATATGCAGAGCTGGAAGATTGCACTTCACTAAGACAGATGTATGACATTGTGTACACCCTGTATAACAAGGTGTATAAGAAGGAAGCATACTATATCTTTCAT
>CAKZOO010000124.1 GCA_937136455.1 uncultured Flavobacteriaceae bacterium
TGCTTCGACAAATGCCTTAGCAATCCCCAAAGTTTTCTCGGTCATAATCTTCTCCAAAGTAGTTTAATATTAATGCCACACGTCTACGTTTATCTTTAACACGACGGTTAATGAGTTCTATAAATGTGTTGGCGTCTTTACGTACATCTTTGTTGTACTCTTCCTTGCGCAGTACAGTTTCGTAATACTCTTGTCCATCATCTAAGTATTCGTTATCCATTACCTAACTCCCTTATCTTTAGTTTATGCGCACGTATGGTTCGTGCTGGTCTAGCGGGTACCACCTTTTCAGGTGTTGCTTTATAGTTGATGGTTGTCCAGGTGACTCTGTAATCACCAGCCACTCCATAGGCATGATCACGCATCTCGTTCATGATGTCGACTTGTAGTTTTTTCTCTTGCTCTTCTAAGTCGGCCATCATTTCACGTAGTTCTACAATGCGTTTGACCATATCAGATTTATGAGATAGATCTGTTACAGTCTTTTCAGGCTCATCAAAAATCGTTGCTGCTTCCTTTGGATCTTCGATGTCATACCATTCGACTTCGTCATTGTTTTTATACTTATCTAAACGACGTTGAAAGTCTAGAATTGCTTCATGCATCTTCGCAATAACTTCCTCATCTCTTTGATATATAAAGACTTTTAGCGTTGTGCCTTTGTATAACACACAGACTGCACCCCACTTGGCACCGTATGTATCCATCTGCATTTGCAATTGGAGTACGCCACGATAGAGTGGTAGTTCAGTTGCTGATTCAATATCATGAGCGGTTAGTTTAGCTTCCAGGATGCCTTCACCTTCCATCACAACCTCATCTGCATTGGCACACACGATGCCTTTGTCTAAGTCAGTCATGATGGTTTTGCCATTCCCTTTCACTGAGCCGTCTAAGCTACATGCAAAGGGTAAGGATTCATGAAAGTATGGTTTGTCATGGTTTGTTTTAGGGTTCCCTAATCCAAGCCGTACCGCTGATTCATTGAGGATCATAGGTTCTAATCTATTGCCCCAATCCATGCTCTCATTGGATTTAAACTCTGGCTCAATCCCTGAGATAACATCCATCTTTTGTTTGAGTAATTGATTGACTGTCATAAACCTGGATGCACCCATCAATACAGGTACTTCACTTGCTGATAACTGGTCATTCGGTGTCAGTTTACCGACCATTACGTTCCCTTTCATTTAATAGTTCTAAGAAATTGTCAAGATCATTGACCATTGAAAACCAATCATCCATAGTTAATTCGCCACGTCTTTCAAGTTCAAAGATGTAGTTTATCAATTGTCTGATTTTAGTTTTTAGTAGATTGTTTTCTTGATGTGTTGTCATATTGTTCACCTTTCATGGTTTCTTTAATACATTCTAAGTTAGTCTTAAGATAGACTGTTGAGCCTGGATCGATCTGTTCAAAGGCTATGCCATTGTTACATAACATCCTGGCTTCCCTTTCATTATAAGATATCTTTAAATTGATTGCAAGATCATAAATCAAGGCCCCGATCAATGAGCCGATCACAATCAAGCTGCAATCTTTTGCATTCCCTTTCATTACGTTCCCTTTCCTTATTCAGAAAATAGTCATCAATGGCAAGATCATCCAACCAATCTTGGCCATCCTCATAACCGCCTGGATAGTCATCATGCTCCATAAGACAACACCAGGTAAGAACATATGCCTAACATGCCGAACAAAATAAAACCCCCTATAACGTCCATTATGGCCGTTTTAAGGCGTCTTTTTCGTGCTATGTCTTCAAGCATTTGCGGGTTTATGTCTGACAAGTATCTGTCAAAGTTATTCATAATTAAACCTCTCTATATTCTGATATGTTTTGATTGAGTATTTCGGGATTGTAATCGCCGTTTGCAACGTCCAAAATAATCTCAATCATTTCTTCAATGCTTAGGTTTCCATCGCCACCTAACCACGCTTTAACATCTTCATATTTAAGTTCAGTCATAATATATACCTTTCAAAGTTTATAAAAATGATTATCTAAAATGATAATCAGATAACACCCCGTGAGATGTTATCGGTTATCACTTAATTATGCAATTTCCTTTTTCTTTTTGAATTGGACATCAACCCAAATAGATTCATAAAAATAATCAATTTGATCTTGATGTAGTTCTGAGAGATAACGGGTATAGTAATTCATAAAGACTGAAGGGTTCTTTTTGACATTATCAAACCCTTCATAGTATGAATAAAACCCATCATAGGATTGAGATTGCTCATCAATGAAATCTCTAATATCATAATCTTCGCATGATGCTTCAATGATGTCATGAACCTTACTTTCACGTATTTCAACTACTATTTTATCAGTTTCGAAATTATAGTATTTAGGTGATTCAATGCCATCAAAATAACCGTGTGGAAATATCTTATTATAATAGAGATCAAACCATTGCTTAGCGTAATCCAATTGCATGGCATGGAAATCAATATCACTTTCATTGAATTTAGGATCATCATATAATTCATGATATTCAATACCAATGCCATCATCATCAAAATGATTGGTGATGGATGATTCGATCATGTGTTGATGGATGGATTCATAAAATCCACCAAAGTCTAAGTTGAATTTAATTGTTTTATTGTTCATTTTGTTACCTTTCATAGTTATTAAAATGATGTTACAGATACGATATTAGATATCTATTTTATGATTGTCAACACTTATTTAAAAATAGTATCACGTCCAGGATAATGATAAGTTTTGCTTATGGATAACAATTGCTTATCGTTATGGTGTAATTGATAGAGTTTACTTATCACATGTAATGGGAATGGTTAGGAACTAGTTGGAATTAAGTAACATGAATAAGTTATTTAATCATACCTACCTTATTCCATCCAATTCACAATAGGGTTTGAATGACATCCTATTAAATATGATTTTACGTTGATATGTATCGGATCAAGTGAATATCGTTTCTGAGTGAGAAGGCACCCTTATGGCCCCCTACCCTATCCCTATCGATATAGGTATCACACTCAATTTTTTGCTGGTTTTCCTAACGAGAGTATTGATATCTCAAACTCACTCAATTTTTTGCCAGTTTTTTCAACAAGCGCTCATTAGATATCCTAAATACATTCTTTTTGTCTATAGGATCAAGTTGTGACCAGTTCACAATCTCGTCACGTAATCTCCCACAAGAGATACACATATCCTGATTATCTACAGACTCAAGTTGACACTGGAACGTGCATGGAGAATCACTAAAGTTGTCAGTCATATCTTTTTTATATATATAAAAAAGTGTTAACATGTATCGCAACCCGTTGGTATTGCGACATGAACACAGATGGTTAGAAGCATAGAACCAAACCCGAAGAAAAAAAGGTATTCGGTTAAACATCTTTCGATGGATAGCTCTCGTTTATCTAGTACCATCAGTAATCAGCTGATGTCCGCTTTCACGATTCCCGATACCTTTATAGACTACTTAGTAGGAGACACCTCTGCGGTAAAACACGTTTATCCTGGTCTGTCGCTATCTACATTCCAGAGGACTGGGTCATAGTCCCGTTATTAATATATTAGCATAATTATAGTTAAAAACAAGACTTGCACTAAGCTATATATCAGATATACTATTAGTATGGAATACAAGATACCTGAGTCAATACAGATACAGAAGTTAAGGAATAAGGATCACAGACATTTTGTAGTTATTCCTTATAAAGCAGTGATTGATAAGAAGGTGACTCGTGGTAACTTAAGAGTGTTATGTGTATTAGCAGCATATTGTAATAAGCAAGGGTTTAGTATTGTTGGGTTAAGGACATTGGCCAAGCAGTTGCAGTGTTCTTATCCTAACATACATAATCATCTAAAGAAGTTAGAGAAGTTAGGATATGTCGAGATGAGAAAGAACTCCGCTTATCCTGGTATCCGAGGGAACCTCAGACGTATTGTATATGACAATACAGTCAAGTGGGATGATGTGAAAGGTTATATGCTCGATAATGAAGATATTAATTACATTAAGAGGTATAACGAAATAGAAGGTAATAAGGATGTTTGAATTTGTATGTGTGATTTACTTCAGTGCTGATCCTAAAGATAATTTATATGTTGGTAACTTTGAGAGCTGCGCCCACGCACACAGTTACGTGGCTGCAAATTATAAGAGTAGTGAAATTAATTGGGTTAAGTGCTTACACGAAGATTATCTTTTCTTACCTAAAAACTTTATTAAGAAGGAAATAAAATGAGTGATGGTGGCAAAGGAAGTACACAACGCCCTACAGACCGAAAGAAGTTTGAAGAAAACTTTGATCGTATCTTCAGAAAAAAAGAAGAAGAAGATAACACCTTTCGATGGAGAAATGTAAAAGAAGTCAGAGAATATCTAAAGGAAAATAAGAAAAAGTGACACTTAGAGAATTTTACATGACTGTGATCAAAGAGTTCAATAATGGACAGCCATTAGAATATAAGTTTACTGATAAAAATGGTTACTGGCGCATGACAGAAGGTTTTACAGGTCATGGTATGAAAGAGATGACCGCTGGTCAATACCTAAAGATAGTGGAGTTATGTAAACGAGATGTAGCTAAAGAACATGAGAATGATACACGGAGTCGTGGACGTCCGACCAAAAAGGTCCGCAACAAATATGTAGGAGACTTGTATGAGTGAACTTAAACCGTTTTTAGTTCGTCTCACTCCTCAAAGTGTTGAGCTATTAAACAAGACTGCGAAGGAACAAGAGAAAACTAAAGCGAGTATAATTAACGATGCGATCAAAGCTTACTGTACTAAAGACATTAATGCGAGATTAAATCGACTATGACACCGACACTGAGATTCGAATTGCCATACCCGCCTAGTGTTAATAATTACTGGCACGCATCGGGAAAGCGAAGATATATCTCTCCAGCTGGAAAAAAATTTACGGAAGAAGTAGATGTGATCGTAAAACAATCTGGCTATAAAAGCTTTGGCGACAAGAGTCTTGGTATCAGTGTTATGATTCATCCTAGGTCGAAAAGAAAGTTTGATCTAGATAACACACTAAAAGCAATATTAGATGCATTGATGAAGGCTAACGTGTATGATGACGATAGTCAATTTGAATACATTGAGATTGCTAGAGGTGAACACAGGGATGGTGGCGCTGCTGTCGTCCATATTTATGAAATAGAAAAGGAAGAAGATAATGGCTGAAGATAATAAACGTCCGTTGGAATTGAAAGAAAACGAAGGCAAATTATTTATTAACAACGATAAGAC
>CAKZOO010000125.1 GCA_937136455.1 uncultured Flavobacteriaceae bacterium
ATTGTTAGAATAAATTCCTAAATAACCCTTGACCACCGAATAAACTTTCTGTAAGATTGGTTTATAAATTTTTGAAGAACAAGAATCCCTTTGCCGAGAAGTAGTAGACATTTTACAATTCAATAAACTCTGAAAAAGTTGTTGACTTTGTGGAAAGGATCTGTAGAATAAGGGTTAAGTTTTTAGAGAGGAGAATTGGATGAAACATAAAAAGATGATTATTGCTGCGGCAAATAAGTATAATGTTTATAAAGACGGTGAACTTGTTATGGAAGATTACGTAATTGTAGATGCAGGTCACTTTCTACGTAATATGTATAATACTTTAGATTTACTTAAACAAGCAGGTTATGAATTAAAACCTGTAAAAGATCGTAGTAGAGGACAAGGGTTTATTTCGGAAAATGGTGAGTATTTTGATCGTGCAGATGCTCTTGATATTGTAAAAGCATCAGGTCAACAATTTAATCCTGAATATGAACTCTCAATGGGTTTTGTAGAAGAAGGTTTACGTGGATTAGATTCTTCGTGTATTCGTCATTTCCCAGAAGATATTAACTTCTCTGATATGTGTAATAACTTTTTACCAGAAAAGTGTTGTATGAGAATGGAAATGATGGGAGAATGTGATTGTGATTAATTGGTTAAAACGAAAACTGATAGTATGGTTAGAACTGGATAACCTTGTCACATCAGAAGAACTTATGTCTAAGGAAAAGCTTTGGCGTAATAGGTGGGATGGTGTTGAATCCTGTGTAGATCGAAAATTACACCAAATTGAGGAGATGACTCGTGTAGATGTTGATCCTTCTATAGGTAGAGGTAATAATACAATTGTGTTTACAGGTGTCTACAAAGGGAAAGGTTATGTAAGATTCTATGACGTAGGTGGAAAAGAGTTTGAAGAACTGGTTAATATCTTAAAGTCGATGAAACGAGATAAATATCTTATTCGACATATAGATGAACCTTACGGGATTGGAAACTTTAAAGGTATGTTTGATTTAGATTAAGGAGTAATTATGGATCACACAGAACCAATCACTTAGTGGAAATATTTATTTGACAAACAGTTTTTATACAGATTGTTACTTTCAGTTCATCTGTTGGCAACTAATATAAAATTATTTCAAAAATAGTTTGACAAATCTAAGCCGTGATCATAATATTTGGTCATGGCTTTTTTATTGAGTAAAATTTGAGAGGAGGGTTTATGCAAATTTATTTAGTAGGTGGTTGGGTACGTGATTATAAGCTAGGTCTAGAACCTAAAGATGCAGATTTTGTAGTAGTGGGCAGTTCTCCCGATGAGATGTTAGACTTAGGTTATAAAGAAGTAGGTAAGGACTTCGCTGTATTCTTACACCCTGTGACAGGAGATGAATATGCACTTGCACGTAAGGAACGTAAAGTAGGTGTTGGGTATAATGGTTTCGAATGTGATTGGAAAGGTGTTACTTTAGAGGAAGATTTATTACGTAGAGATCTTACTATAAACGCAATGTCCTTACCTGTAGAGGTGGATGGTCAAGGTAATTTTGAAATTGTCGGAGATCTTATTGATCCATACAACGGAGAGTTTGACCTGTTGAATAAAAGGCTATCAGCAACAAGTGAAGCTTTCAAAGAAGACCCTTTAAGAGTATTACGTTTAGGAAGATTCTTAGCTAGATATCAAGATTTTTACGTAGATGAAGATACCTTGTATATGTGTAAGAATATATCTAACAGAGGCTCGCTGAAGGAGCTTACAAAAGAACGTGTTTGGAAAGAGATGGAGAAGGTGTTAGGTGAGAAATCCCCAGAACGCTTCTTTGAGTTTATGATTAAATGGGACAATCCTTCTACTACTTTCTTAAAAGCCATGAAACATACAGTAGAACACAACATCTATCATCAAGAATCTGATGTTTTTACGCACTCCATGATGGTACTTAAAGAAGCAAATTTCAATAGAGACTCTTTGATAAACTTCGGAGCTTTGCTGCACGATTTCGCTAAACCTTATTGTTATCTTACATATGGTAAAGGACACGGACACGATGTGATTGGTGTAGATATGATTGAAGATTGGTGTCGTGAATGGAAAGTGCCAAACAATTATAGAGAGTTTGCTAAAATGGTCTCTAAACAACATCAAAAGATTCATACTGTAATGGGACGTAATAAAGATGGGTGGGCAAACCCTAAAAGTATTATGAAAATATTTGAAGAAACTGCTGCAGAGAAACAAACAGAAAGATTCTTCAAACTATTAGATGTTTGTAAGGCTGATGCTAAGGGTCGTATAGGGCTATCTGCACACGAACCTTATCAACAAAAAGATTACCTTAAAGAATGTCTTTATGCTGTAAAAGATGTTGACACAAAGGCTATTTCAAGTAAAATGCTTTCAGAAGGTAAAACTGGTGAAGTGATAGGTTTAGAAATACGTGCTGCTAAGATTGCAGCTATTAGAGAGGTTCAGAAATTATGGAAGGAGGAATTGAATGCGTAAGTGGCAAGATTTCATTAATCACTTAAAACATAGAGGGGGGTGATTTTATTATTGACGGGTTTAATTGTTATATAGATTTTCAAGAGGAGGTAATGAACAGTTGACAAATATCCAGACAAAATAGTATAATGAACATATATTGTTACGGTTTATGTCTAAATAAGAGAGGTATTATGTTATATACGCCCAAAGAAGCTTCTAAGATATTAGGAATCTCTACTAAAACCTTAGAAAGGTATGCTAACCAAGGTAAAATAATCTGTCGTAGGACAGAAGGCGGTCATCGGAGATACGATGTAGAACAATACTTAACAGGTGTTGTTAAAAGAGAGTATAAAATAGTCTACTGCAGGGTTAGTTCAAGTAAACAAAAGGATGATTTAGAAAGACAAGTCCTTGCTATGAGAGAACTTTACCCAGATGCAACTATTATAGAGGATATAGGTAGTGGAATTAATTACAACAGGAAAGGAATTAAAACCATTCTGGAACTCCTATTGCGAGGAGATAGGATCTCGCTTGTGGTTACCCACAGAGACCGTCTCGCTAGGTTTGGAACAGAATTGTTCGAGTTCCTACTTAAATCTAACGGAGGAGAACTCGTGGTTCTCGATGACGAAGCGAAGTCTTCAGAACAGAAACTCACAGAGGATCTACTCACAATTCTCCACGTATTCTCATGCAGAATGCATGGAAGTCGTAAGTACAAAAAAGATAAGGATAAAACCTAATAAAGCTCAAGAAAGGTTCCTTAAAGAGTGGATAGGTAGTGCTAGGAATGCATATAACTATGTTATAGCAAAGAGCTATGATCATAAAAATCTAAATGAAGATACATTATTAAGTTTACAAGCTTCAGGTCTAACTTATGATCAAGCGAAAGAGGTTATAAAAACTTCTACCTTCCCCTCTTGGATGGAGCTTAAAAAGAAAGATAATTTAGATTTTTGGGATTCTAGGGAAGAGTGGTTAAAACCTATCCCCAGTAAGTGTTTTACAGAAGCTTTTAAGCATGCTTGTGATGCTAGAAAAGCAGGTTTTAAAAAGGGGTCTAAATTCTCTTTGAAATTTAGAAGTAGAAAAGATAAAATACAGTCTTGCTTTATCCCTAAAAGTGCTATAAAATCTGATGGAATCTTTAAACAAAACATGAAGAGGGTCACAGGTTTAGGGAAAATCAGATTAACAGAAGATTTACCAGAAAATCATCTAGATTCTGAATTGGTGTTAGATCATGGTCAATGGTTTTTATGCGTACCTTATAAGAAGAAGATGCAACCTATCGAAAGCCAAGATAAGGTGGTAGCTTTGGATGTAGGTATTCGTAAATTTCTTACATTCTATTCAGAGGATGGTTGCGGTTTTATAGGTAAGAATGTAACTGATCGTCTTTTCAGACTTTCTAAAGTACTAGATGGATTAGTTTCTAAGATAACTACATCATCAGGTAAACTTAAGAAATGTTTAAAACTTAAAGTGGATAGATTACGTATAAAAATTAAAAACTTGGTTAAAGAGTTACATTACAAGGTTTGTAATTTCTTAATTAAGAATTTCGATCTGGTTTTGTTACCTCACTACGAGATAAAAGATTTTGTAATATCTTGTGGTAGAAAGCTTAACAATAAGTCTGTACGTAACATGCTTAGTTTAAACTTCTACAAGTTTAGTCAAACTCTAATTAGAAAGTTTAATGAAAAGAAGGGGTTACTTAAAGTTGATGGGAAGTTGTATTCTAGAGTAGTGAGAGTAAATGAAGCTTATACTTCTAAAACTCAGACTTGGAATGGCGATCTTGTCAATGTAGGTTCTAAAGAAGTTTTAAAGATTGATAAAGACCTTACAATAGATCGTGATATAAATGGAGCACGTAATATATTTTTACGTGCGTTGGTAGATAGTCCCATCTTAAGAAGTTTTACAAACTTAAGATGATATGTCTGGATTTGTCCAGCCTAAAACTATCGGAGGGGAATGAAGGAAATATTTGACATAAAAGAGGTTACAGTTAAAAGTTTAAGATTTGATGAAGAAGCTTGGGATGG
>CAKZOO010000126.1 GCA_937136455.1 uncultured Flavobacteriaceae bacterium
GTATGGAGAAGGAGCGTAATTACACTCGGCACAGCCGAACGCTAAATAGGGTTCATCTGTCGATGAAGAAAATAAAGCGCGAAAACAACTTGATAAGAAAAAATTAGGCGGAGAAAAATCTAAAAAATACGACCACGATTCATGCGAGTCTTGCATTTTTTAAGTCCATTTGGCGCTCGGCTATTGCCGAGTTTGCCTAATACGCTCTTAGCCACAAAGCAGATAGATTTGTGTTTTCAACTCTTAAATATGTCATGTGTCTCAATTGCAAATGTTTGTGTTAAATACTTGCTGGTATGTTTCTAATTGACTTTTGTTAAATTGGGTCTTTAATAAGCAGCACAAGCAATGTCTGAGAAATATAAAGCGAATGATGATTTACCCTACTTCGTAACTATGACTTTTCAGGGTTGGATAGATCTATTTACAAGAGAAGTTTACAGAGAGTTATTTGTTGATGCGCTAAAGGGCATTAGCAGAAGATATTTAGTAAACCAATTTGAAGACCTTAAAGACGATATTGATTAGTTTTAATTTTACAAAACCAAATAACAATGGCAAAAAATGAGCAAAGAGATAAGCATAACTGATGAAGTTCTAATGAATAAAATCTTTGTAGTAGAAGGAATAAAGGTGATGTTGGATAGTGATCTAGCTGAACTTTATCAAGTAGAAACAAAGAGGTTGAATGAGCAGGTAAAAAGAAATAGTGAGCGTTTTCCAGATCACTTTATGTTCCAGCTTACAAAAGACCAATGGGAAAACTTGAAGTCGCAAAATGCGACCTCAAGTTGGGGAGGAAGAAGAGTTCCTCCTTATGTCTTTACAGAGCATGGTGTTTTAATGTTATCAAGCATTTTAAATAGTGAAAGAGCTATAGCGGTAAATATTCAAATTATGAGAGTGTTTACTAAAATAAGAACGCTGATAAAGAACAATGATGAATTATTGAAAATGTTAAATGATTTGGAGAAGAAAGGAAACGAAAGAGATCAGAAAATCTCAATTATATTTCAATATATTAATAAGCTAGAGCAAGAAAATAAATTAAAAAATGAACAATTTAAAAGAAATCGAATAGGATATAAATAGTCCTCTTTGTTAACGATATCATACAAAAAAAGCCCTACATTTCTACTAGGCTTTTGTTGCTTCCCCTCTTATTAAAAGATACAGCACAACTAAAACTATTAGTGAATAAAGTTTTAATTGGTTCTTAAACGGTAATCAAAAAAGCCCTCAGTTAAATCACGTATTCGAAACAAAGCAAGGATTGGTTTTAAGTAATCATATTGTTTACTTTCTCAATGAGGGTATTGGTTGTAACCAAACCTACAGTCCTGTCCAGAATTTTATCTCCTTTTAAAAAAAATAGTGATGGTATACTTCTTACACCAAACTTGGTGGCTAACTCTCTGTTTTGGTCCACATTCACTTTTCTAACCTCTATATCATCTTGAAATTCAAGTGAAATTTTTTCAATCGTTGGCATCAAGGTTTGGCAAGGTCCACACCAATCAGCATAAAAGTCAAGTAAGATAGGTTTTGGTTGATCTGTAAGTTCGTAGAACTCATTAATGTCATTGATACTTTTCATAATCGTAAATTTTATAGTACAAATTTCGATTAGGAGGAATGAGTATCTGTCGTCAGATATTCCCTAAATATTGTCTTTTCTTCCCGCGATATTCATCCTGTATGAGAGGGGTGAGTGCCCTGTTTGGTTTTTGAAAAATCTTGAAAATGATTGAACGTCATCATAACCTACTTGATAGCCTATTTCTTGAACCTGTAAGTCACTATAGCCCAATAGTCTTTTTGACTCTAAAATTTTTCTACTTTGAATAAATTGTAATGGACTTTTTGAGCTATGTTTTTGAAAAATATTAGATAGTGTTTTGGGGGATCTGTTGAGTAATGAAGCATAATCAGCAACCTTGTGTTTATCCCTAAAATGTTGTTCTACCAAGAAATTAAACTCTCTTATCAAAGAGGTTTCATCTTCATGAATTAAGTTGTTTTTATCCTTATATATACGTGTACAAAGTATTACATACCTCTTTAACATTGTACGGATCATTTCTATCTGAAAACTATCCTGTTCCTCAGACTCAAGGAGAAACATTTTCCAAAAGCTCTCAAACTTACGAAGATCACTTTTTGGTATTTGAATTACAGGTATGTTGGATGATCCAAAAAACAGAACTCCCTTACACCCTATTTCAGAATCATGGTCAATTATGCAAAAAAATGATCTATTGAATCTAATAAATTGAATAACGCCTATTCTATTTATTTCAATTTTATGAAACTCGGTTAAGAAAAGAATTTCATTTTTATAAAACCGTTTAGACTTACCATCAATTTTCAGTTCCGACTGGTCATCTTGAAACCACAAAATAGAAAGACTCGATTCGATGGATTTTTTGATGACTTCACAATCATTATTATCAAGCACTCTTAATTCAAAATATTCGTCTGTTGGTCCCTTTAAGTACATTATCCAACAAATATAGAAATCTCATCCTTAATTGGATGAGACTTGTTAAGGATTAAATTTACAACACCGTTAAATTGCCTTTGAATCATTGATGATCCACTCTCCTCGAACTACACGAGTAACATAGCAATTATCTGCTTCATGAATAAGAAGTTTTCTGTCCTCGTCGGATAAATTTCCTTCTATAGAAATCTCAGAATCAACAGTTGTAATAAATGTTCCGTCAGCATTTCTCTTTGCAACTTGAGATAAGTGAGCATTTACTTCACCGATTTCAATACCCTTTCTTCGTGCTACGTTCCTAATTGTTGCGACTTTACACATAGAAATCCCCGAAAGTAGTAGTTCTGTTGGAGACATTCCTAAATCGGTTCCCTTGACCTCTACAGGTTCATCGCCAATAATAGTGTGCTTTCCATTTGTGATAATTGATTGATATCCTTCAGGGATATTTTTGATTTTAATTTCAGTTGCCATAGTTAAGAGTTTAATTTTTTGATTTATGAACAAAATACCAAAGTGGCAATCCGTAAGCGATATGTCTCGCAAGGGAAATAAATGGAACTAAAGCACCAAGTTCAATACCTGCGATACCTGCGCCAAGAAGAGGAAACATAAAAAACCAAACTAAAGCGATGGTTTCAGCGGTTACAAATAGTAAGGTTCTAACCCAATTAGGTCCCCATAGAGAAGGAGCTATTCCTGCATAGAGTATTCCTAATAAAATACCATTTGAATAGTGTCCAAATACCCCATATGATAATCCAAATCCTACTTTTGAACCAATAAGATTTGGAATATCCCACCAGGTACCTGTAAGTGCTAATCCTAAAAGGTCAAATAGTATGGTTCCTACAATTCCTCCAATTATTGCATTTTTCCAATTAATTGAGATGTTTTTCATGATATATGCTTTTTAATAACGCAAATATCATGTGGTTTGCCTCCATATCTATTGGTCAGATTTCCTGAAGTGTTGACACTTTTTCCCTTTATCTGATATAAACACAAAAAAAACGGCTACACTATAATAGTATAACCGTTTTATCATTATAAGTTGCTCCCCCTCTTGGGCTCGAACCAAGGACCCTCTGATTAACAGTCATACGTTTTGTTTCTTAAAATCTTTATTCTCCCCCTTAAAACATTGGTTTTTTCGTCTTTAAGCCTTATTTTTATTATTAAAATCGTCTTTATGAAAAATCAGGCGTTTTTGAGGTTATTATAAATAATAGGACCAAATTTGGGAACAATATTAAACATTGCGTTTTTATTTCATAGCTATAAGCCAACAGCTGGCAACCAGCGTCTTCTTCTTCGCATTAGAACATGTGATAGAGAGAAAAAAATTCCTACAGAGATTTACATAGATAAAAAGAAATGGGATAATTCAAACAAAATGGTCAATACTGATCATCCTAGTTATATCCCTATCAACAATAAGATTAAGTCCTATCACGATCGAATTAAACGAATTAAACCACTTTATGAGTTAGGTGAAATTGACTTTGATAAAGCTTATCAAATGCTAACTTCTTCTGGCTCTCTTGATTCCCTGGAGTCATACAGAGAAAATTTCTGTAAAAGAGAATCAGCACAATGGCATCGTAATACTGAGAATGCCCTTAATGCATTTAAATACCATACCGGACTAAAAGAGGTTCTCTTTAGCGATATAACTAAAGAAAACATCCTAAAAATGAAGGATTCTGTACAAGCGAAAGGAGGTCAACCAGACACTCATAACAATTACTTACGTCATATTAAGGCTATCTATAACAAAGCATTAAAAGACAATACCACTTACAGAAATTTTAATTTTGATAAAGCTTATTTCAGTAAAACAGACAAGCACTCTAAAAAACTAAAAACAAATAAGCCTGAAGACATAGCCCTTGCGATTGAACGTATCATTATAAAGTCAAGACATAGAAGTGCAAAAGAGTCATCCATTAGGGATATTGAAGCCATAGGCTTTTGGCTATTAAAGTTCTCTATGAGAGGAGTATATGGAAAAGATATTGTCTCTCTTTCTGCTAATAACAGAGATTATAATTACAAATATTACATAACTCACCAAAGAGATGGATCTACAGAGGACCAAATGACTAGAGGAAATCCATATTTTTTGGATCACAAAAGACATAAAACAGGAAACATGATGAGGTTATGGATTAATCTCCCCCCTATAGGAGGGCTAATCTATATCCTAAGAAGACTTGTAGCACAAACCCATCCAAATTTATCTTATCTATCTAAAGAGGACCTTACAAAGCCTTATGAAGAGTTGATTAAAAAGAAAGATTATGATGAACTTAGAATTTTTAGACATGATTCTAAAAAAGATATTAAAGCAGATGATAATCTTTGGAATAACTTTAATAAGCACTTAAGGAAACTAGATGTTTATAGTTTTGAAAGTGCTCGCAAATCCTTTAATACAACTGCACGGATACTTGGTATAGAAGAGGGTATCAAAAAAACTTTAATTGCTCAAACTGATCATTCAATACAACGCCATTATGATAACTATAATGATCCTGAACTTGTAGCTAAAGTACAACTGGCCCATCTTAGAATTATGCATCATTTCAAAATAATTGAGCTTTACGAACTTTGGCTTAGAAAGATTGAAGAACTTTTTGGTGCTCAGAACTCAGATCTTTACGTGGGAGGTACTTCTGATTTTGTTTATCGAGATCAATTAAAAAGACTAGAGGGAATACTTAAAGTTGATAGAACTAAGATATCTAAAGATCCTTTTTGGATTGAAAAATCATAGATTAAGATTTAAAACTCTAGTGAGTAATTTCTAATGAGTAAAATTTTACATAGGAAAAAGCACCCTGTGTGTTAGTCCCCAAGTAATTACCTGCTTTGTAATAATTTTCAAAAGGCCATTTCTCTAGACTAATATCTTGATAAATCAGTGGTTCGTTTTCATTTAATTGTACCTCAATTTTCGCATTGCTGGCGGTAATTCTAAAATCAAAAGGTTCAAAACCAACATAACCTAGGTTGTCTTTTTCATCTGTCCAAATACTGGAGCTCACCTCTAAAAGTGCATCGCCACTTGTGGCCTCATCTACTAAAGATTTTTTATGACACCATAAAAAGCCATCTTTCCAATATATTTTAATTAATGGAGGTCCATTGTTTGAACTAAAACCATGCGTCTCCATGTCTGAAATAGAGATAATTCCATGAATTTGCATCACTATAGTCTTGTGATATTCCATATTAGAAGCTGCATCTTTTGAAATAGTCTCTAATTTTAATCTACCCTTCATTTCACCACCCTGTGCTAGGGTCCAGTTTATTCTTGAATTCGATGGATCAATTAATTCTCTTAGCTCTGTTCTAGAATATGAACTATTAGTAGTAGATGACTGTGGATAGGTATAAAACACAATAGAGGAATCCTCTATTTGGTCATACATGAATGGCTTAATTTGATTGTTGGACCGATAGGCTCCATTTACCAAACTTGCTGGTAAATATTCATCCGGACTGCCATTATTATTTTCATCTACTGGGAGTGTGAGCTTCCAGTTCGAGAAGTCTATTGAAGCATAAGTTTTTTCTTGCTCTCCAGTCGAACTAGTTTCATCTATGGACACTAGCGTTTCACTTCCAGAACTAACAGGCCTGTTTTGTGTTTCATTTTCTTTACTACAACCTATTAAAATAAAAAACACAAATAACAATATCCTTGTCATCTACCCTCTAGCTGATTTGATTAGAGCTAATGCTTTGCTGACTGTATTTTCTAACCCTTTGTAATCTCCACTAGCAATAACTTCATTAGAGATAAGTTTTGATCCCATACCAACACAAGTTACTCCTGCACTAAACCATGCCTCAATACTTTCTTTGGTTGGAGATACTCCTCCTGTAGGCATAATGCTCGTCCATGGCTGTGGGCCTTTAATTGCTTTTACATAGCTTGGGCCATAACTACCGCCTGGAAAAAGTTTTACTATTTCACAACCCAATTCCTCTGCTTTTGCTATTTCAGTTAAACTTCCACAGCCTGGTGACCAAAGTACTTTTCTTCTATTACAAGCAATTGCGATATCTTCTCTAAGTACAGGTGTAACAACAAAATTAGCACCTAACTGCATATATAAAGAAGCGGAACCTGCATCTGTTACGGAACCTACTCCAAGAATCATCCCTGGAAGTTTAGATAAAGCGTATTTGTTTAATTCTCCAAAAACTTCATGAGCAAAATCTCCTCTAGAAGTGAATTCCATAAGACGCGCACCTCCATTATAACATGCTTGTAAAACCTTTTTTGCAACTTCAATGTCAGAATGAAAGAACAAAGGAACTAATCCTGTTTCTTTCATAACTTGTGCCACCTCTATTCTTGAGTATCTTGCCATATTTTTTCGATTCTATATAAAATTTATCTTGCAACTCTACCTGAAGCATCTCCCCCCATAAGTTTTTCAACCTCTGAAACGGTTACTAAGTTAGCATCTCCTTTTATAGTGTGTTTTAAACAAGAGGCCGCTACTGCAAAATTTAAAGCGTTTTGATCGTCATTAGGATATTGCTTTAACCCATATATGAGTCCTCCCATAAATGAATCTCCACCACCAACACGATCGACAATATCAGTGATTTGATATTGTGGGGAAGTGTATAATGTTTTTCCATCGAACAAAACACCAGCCCAAGTATTGTGAGATGCACTAATAGAGCCTCTAAGAGTTGTAATGACCTTTTTTGCTCTAGGGAATTTTTTCATCTTTTGTTCGCAAACAGCCAAAAAAGCTTCTGCCTTAACATTATGCCCCTCAGTTTGAACACTAATTCCCTCAGGCTTTATTCCAAAGTGCATTTCAGCATCTTCTTCATTGCCCAAAACAATATCACAATACGAGGTGAGCTCAGTCATAATCTCCTCTCTTTTAGAATTATCACAATAAGTCCAAAGCTTTGCTCTATAATTTAAATCTGTGGAAATTGTAAGTCCCATCTTGCTAGCAATTTGAACTGCTTCAAGACAAGCATCGGCTGAAGACTGTGAAATTGCAGGTGTAATTCCAGTCCAATGAAACCAATCTGCTCCTTCAAATGCTTTCTCCCAATCAACCATACCTGGCTTAATTTCACTCATAGCAGAATGAGCTCTATCATAAACCACTTTAGAGCCTCTAGATACAGCTCCTGTCTCTAAGAAATAGATTCCTAAACGATCTCCACCTATTATGATATGATCTGTATTAACACCTCTCTTACGCATTTCCATAAGAGCGCACTCACCAATATCATTTTTAGGCAATCTAGTAACAAAATTCACAGGAACACCATAATTAGCAAGTGATACTGCTACATTTGACTCTCCTCCTCCATATACTACATCAAAGCTAGATGCCTGGGAGAATCTTAAAAATTCTTGTGGTGCTAAACGCAACATAATTTCTCCAAACGTAACTACTTTCTTCATATCTTATTATATGTATATTTTTAGCTAAAGGCTAAACCTCCGTTAATATCAATATTATTACCTGTTACGAAAGAAGATTC
>CAKZOO010000127.1 GCA_937136455.1 uncultured Flavobacteriaceae bacterium
TAAATGATAACGAATACTTTGCAGTTCTTCCCATAAAAATACCCCCAAATAGTGTCTAACTTTTTGGGGGCAGTGTACTAAGATGGTTTTTTTGTTTCTATAATTAACTCCATTGCATTAGCAATATCAAAACATTTAGTGATCCGCAGCATATCGGTACAAGATTTTGATCCTATGGGCTCGCACTTACACATCAGTTGGTGAATGTCCAGTTTTTTAAAGTTTGGATTAATTTCTAAACACTTGTAGTAAAGCGATACCACCGTATCGTCAACGACAAGCTCTTTGTTGTGTTCAACCAAAAAGCCTTTCATATAATCAACTATTGCCAATAACGAACCTTTACAAGCCGAATGCATGACCATATCTTCAGCTGGTTTGTAATACTCTTCTTCTGCCTGCTTAAGATTCTTCTTAGCAGCTTTGTAATAAGCATCGGATTGTAAAGACATCGTTATCAGTTTTAGTGTTATAGGTTTTTATAAAGTTCGAGTCGTTCCCATTGGCTATCGACATCTTCTTGAGCTTTGTCTAGAAGGACTTTAGCTACATCTGGATTTTCCTTAACTACTCTTTGGAAACGCGCTTCATTGTACATGAAGGTTTCTAATGGAGCAGAAGGCGCTTTAGAATCTAATTTAAACTTCTTGCCTTTTGGTGCATCAGGATTGTATCTAAACAATGGCCAATAACCAGTTTCAACAGCTTTTTGTTGATGATCAGCTCCACCACCTAAATCAAATCCATGCTCAATACAATGTGAGTAAGCGATAATAAGTGAAGGTCCTGGGTAAGCTGCAGCCTCCTCTATTGCTTTGATGGTTTGCATATCCTTGGCTCCGATAGCGATTTGAGCTACGTATACTTGTCCGTAGGATATGGCTTGAAGTGCTAGTGATTTCTTACCAATTCGTTTACCTGATACAGAGAACTTCGCAGAGGCACCAAGTGGTGTTGATTTAGAAGTTTGACCTCCAGTATTGGAGTAAACCTCGGTATCCATCACAAGAACGTTGACATTTTCACCAGATGATAAAACGTGGTCTAATCCTCCGAATCCAATATCATAGGCCCATCCATCTCCACCAAAGATCCATACTTGTTTTTCTCTGAGGTATTCAGACAGGTTTCTGAGTTTTTTAGCTTCAAGGGAATCGAGAGTTTCTAATTTACTGTTGAGTTTGTCGATATCCTTCAGTTTTTGATCGACCATCTTTTCGTCGGTTTCAGGATTTGTAAGAATCGAACTTACGATTTCTTCACCTACCTGATCTTTTAAAGATTTGAGAAGATCAACAACAATTTCTTGTTTTTTAGTTAAGGCTAGGCGCATACCCATTCCGTATTCGGCATTGTCTTCAAAGAGTGAGTTTGCCCAAGCTGGTCCTCTTCCATCCGCATTTTTCTTATAAGGAGTCGTTGGTAAATTACCTCCGTAGATCGATGAACATCCCGTTGCATTGGCAATAGACATACGATCCCCATACAACTGAGTGATTAATTTGATATAAGGAGTTTCACCGCATCCTGAACACGCTCCTGAGAATTCAAATAATGGTTCTAAGAATTGAGATCCTTTAATGTTTGAGGTTACGAGCTCCGTTCTGTCGTAGTTTGGTAAATCGATGAAATAATTCCAATTGAGATCTTCTTTTTCTTGAACCTCAATTTTAGATTTCATATTGATGGCTTTAAAGCCTTCGATTTCTTTGCTTTCAGCAGGACATACCGCAACACAAAGATCACAGCCTGTACAATCATGAGGTGATACTTGAAGAACATAACGTTCTGTATTGGCATCGAATGGACGTCCTTTTGCACCTACTGATTTTAGAGACTCTGGAGCTGCTGCTAAGTCAGTCTGTGAAACTACTTTAGCTCGAATCGCAGCATGTGGACAAATACTCACACACTTATTACATTGAGTACAAAGATCTACATCATCCCATACTGGAACAAAATCGGCAATCGATCTCTTTTCGTATTGAGTAGTTCCAAGTGGGAAGGTTCCATCAGGAGTAAAGGAGCTCACCGGGAGGGCATCCCCTTTCCCAGAAAGAATGGTTCCTAAAACTTTGTTGACAAAATCATCTGTAGAACCAGTCATCATTTCTTGGAATCCAGAATCAGTTGATGCTTTAGAGGTGTAATCAACCTTTTCTAAGTGTGCTAATGCGTTATCCACAGCATTAAAGTTCATTTGAACGATCTTTTCTCCTTTGTGAGAATACGACTTTACAATGGCATCTTTGATTTTTGCGATAGCTTCTTCTTGTGGAAGCACTCCTGATATGGCGAAGAAACAGGTTTGTAATACGGTGTTGGTGCGCTTACCTAGATTCGATTCTTGAGCAACTTTAGAAGCATCAACTACATAGAATTTAACCTCTTTGTCGATAATTTCTTGTTGTACAATACCAGGGATTTGATCCCAAACTTCTTTGGAGTTATAAGGAGAATTCAATAAGAAAGTTCCTCCTTTTTTGATGTGATTGATCACATCGTATTTGTGTATAAAGTTAAATTGGTGACAGGCCACAAAATCGGCATGACCTATAAGATAGGTCGAGTGAATGGGCTGTGGTCCAAAACGCAAGTGAGATACCGTTTGAGCTCCTGCTTTTTTAGAGTCGTAAACGAAATACCCCTGTACGTAATTATCAGTGGTTTCACCGATAATTTTAATAGAATTCTTATTGGCCCCAACGGTTCCATCAGATCCCAATCCAAAGAACATACAGTTAAAAGTTTCTTTTTTAACGACAAAATCTTCAGGGTAAGGCAAACTCAAATGAGTCACATCGTCTTCAATACCAATGGTAAAGTGATTTTTTGGTTGCTCCTTGAGGAGTTCATCATAAATACCTTTGACCATATTTGGAGAGAACTCTTTAGAAGATAATCCATAACGTCCACCAACAATCTTTGGCATGCTTCTTTCTGATTCTACAAAGGCATTGACTATGTCTAAATAGAGAGGCTCACCAATACTTCCTGGTTCTTTAGTACGGTCTAAAACTGCAATTTTTTGAACTGAAGACGGAATTTGAGCCATGAAGTTTTCAACAGCAAATGGACGGTAGAGACGAACAAAAAGTGCTCCAACTTTTTCTCCTTGAGTGACCATTGTTTCAATGGTTTCTCGAACAGCACCTTCTCCGGAACCCATTAAAATGATGATGCGCTCAGCGTCCTCGGCACCGACATAATTATAGAGATTGTATTGTCTTCCCGTATGTTGTGCAAATTCGTCCATAGTCTCTTGAACGATTTGTGGTATTCTATTGTAGTAGCTATTACATGCTTCGCGAGCCTGGAAGAATACATCTGGGTTTTGAGAAGTACCTCTAACCACAGGATTATCCGAATCCAAAGCGTGTTTTTTATGAGCCATAATTTTATCCTCAGGCATCATTGCTTTGTATACATCGTCAGTGATTCCATCTATCTTTGATATTTCATGAGAGGTTCTAAATCCGTCGAAAATATTCATAAAGGGAACACTGCTCTTCAGTGTTGCTACCTGAGTAATCAACGCAAAATCCTGAGCTTCTTGTACCGATCCTGCAAAGAGCATTGCAAAACCAGTTTGTCTAGCTGCCATTACATCGGAGTGATCTCCAAAAATTGACAAGGCATGTGTTGCGATAGTTCTCGCTGCCACGTGAATGACTGTTGGAAGTAATTCTCCAGCCATTTTGTACATATTTGGAATCATTAACAATAATCCTTGTGAAGCAGTAAAAGTCGTTGTTAACGCACCTCCTTGTAGTGATCCGTGAACCGCTCCAGAAGCTCCACCTTCTGATTGCATTTCAACAATCCTCGGCACATTCCCCCAAATATTTTTTAAACCTTTAGCACTATATACGTCTACGTGTTCTCCCATTGGAGAAGCAGGCGTAATTGGATAGATGGCACAAACTTCATTGGTTTTATGTGCAACTTTAGCGACAGCCTCATTGGCGTCACATATTAATTTTGGAGCTTCATTCTTCATGATTGAATTTTTATAGATGAATTAATGACCGGGATATTCCATTGTATTACAAAATAAAGCTGGTCAAATACGTCATTAAAGTTAGTGAAGTGATGTTGTTTAAATAATGACAATTATCAGTTGTTCAATCACTTAACTTATTGAAAATTATTTCTAATTCCTTTCATAAGCCCTTTATAATAGTTATCTTAGAGAAAAATATTTCAATTATGGCAACATACGAATGTGATGTGTGCGGGATGGCTGTAAATGCAACCTGTGCAAAGTGTAACGAACCATTAGTTAACGATACAATTACAACTGCAGATGGACGTGAAGTTCAAGTGTCAAGATGTCCTTCTTGTGAGGGAAAAATCAAGTCGCCAATGTGCTGCGGACAAGATATGAGTTGTAGCTTGTAAAGAATGGATTGTAAAGCAAAAAACCTCTCAGACGAGAGGTTTTTTTATGTTCTAAGTTTAAGTTGATGATGGTAATTTCCAGTAGGAAGGAGAGGTTTCTTCTGTCTTCTGAAACCAATAATCCTGAGTGACTTTTCTACCGTCAAAAGTTTTGAGTTTTCTTTCAAAAATATAAATAGTTGGATTAAAGACCATATCAGTGACACCCACAGTATAAAGTGTAGGATCTTCTTCGTTTTTTGATGGATGTTCTTCAATAATCACTTCAAATCCATTGTGTTCCAATAATTTTTTTAAGAAGTCTTTGCGGTCTTCTTCAATTTTCTTCTCAACAAAACTCACACGAGTTTCATTAATTTCTCCAAATATATGTTTTCCTTCTAATGCCATAGTCTTCTAATTTAGGATACTACTTAATTCATATATATAGTCGTAAAGTGGGCTGTATAGACCTAGAACTAATATGCCTACAACGGTAATGATCAATCCTATTCTCATGAGCGTTTGACTCTTGAAAAAGGGGATAGGCTGTTCGCTTTTGGTTAGGAACATCGCCTTAATGACTAGTAGGTAATAATACAGAGAAATAGTTACATTGACTACCGCTAAAAACACCAAAAGGTAATATCCTTTACTAGCAGCTGCAGTAAAGAGGAAGAATTTTCCAAAGAATCCAGCTACAGGAGGAATACCAGCAAGAGAAAACAAAGCTAACATCATCACCAAACTGAGTTTAGGATTTGATCGATAAAGCCCTTTGTAATCTGAAATGTTTTTCTTTCCAGAATTGAGAGCTATACTACCTGCAACTCCAAAAGCAGCCAAGTTTGAGAAGATGTAAATCATTACAAAATAAACTACGGTTGCCGTTCCAAGCTGATTTCCTTCCAAGAGTCCTAAGAGGATAAATCCTGCCTGAGCAATAGAAGAGTAGGCTAAGAAACGTTGAATGTTATCCTGTCGTAGGGCAAATAAGTTACCGACAAACATGGTCAGTAGCGCAATGACATAAATGATATGATCTAATACTGCTACTAGTGGTTTGAGCACATTAAACAATAAGATCATTAAGATGAATACAGCAGCTCCCTTGGAGATTACTGACAGATAAGAAGCAACACTAACTGGAGCTCCTTCATAGACGTCTGCAGTCCAAAAGTGGAAGGGAACCAAAGAGATTTTAAAGGCTAATCCTGTCACAAATAAAACAGCTCCTAGAATTGTAAGCGGATTTGAAATTAATTGAGCGGTGACTTCAGAGAAGTAAATCGATCCTGTAGCTGCATAGAGTAATGATATTCCAAAAAGTGCTGTTCCTGAAGCAAGAGCGGCCGATAAGATTAATTTGATACCAGCTTCACTGGATTGTTTTTTTGTTGCGTTATAGGCAACCAATACAGCTACAGGTAAGGTTGATAGTTCTAATCCTAAGTAAAACATTAAAAAGTCTCCAGCCGAGATCATATAATACACACCAAGTAAGGAAGCGAACAAGAGCAAAAAGAACTCGGAACTTTTATTATTTTCTGTCATCTTGAGTTTGATCCAATCAGCAGCTTGTAAGATCAATATAAAGACCCCTACATTGAGAATGTTTTTAAAGAAGTTGACCATGGCGTTGGTTTGAAACATTCCGCCAAATAGATTCGCATCAGCAAGTGGTAAAAAACCTACAATTGTATGGATTCCAAAGAGCACCAATGCGGCATTGGTCATCAGATGACTGCTGTTGTTACTCTTGAAGATTTCACCTATGAGCAATACTAGTATGATTCCAAGTAGAATCATTTCATGTCGCATTAAAAAAAGTGTTTCTAAACTCATCTGCTATATTTTTATATGATAAATCCTTGTAAAAAAGGAGTTAAACTTTCACGAATCATCTCGCTGAGCCATAGGGGTGCTATTCCAATTCCAGTAATCGGGATGAGCAGTAGTAAGATTCCAATTTTTTCATACCAAGTCACTTTTTCAAGCTTGAGGTATTCATTATTGGTTACTGGACCCATGAGCATGGTTCCTACCACTCTTAGAATATAAACTGCTGTAACTACAATTGCTGAAACCGATACGATAGTTGCAATTCTTCTAAAGAGATCTTCGTGTTCAAAGGCCCCGACAAAGATGTTCATTTCTGCTACGAATCCTGAAAACCCTGGGAGCCCTAAAGAGGCCATACCCGCAATTACATAGACGACTGATATAAATGGAATCACTTTGAGGAGTCCACCTAATTTGTGAATATCCCTTGTGTGAGTTCTTCCGTAGATCATCCCAATTAAGGCAAAGAATAGGGCTGTCATAAATCCGTGAGATAGGGATTGAAGAATGGCACCATTCCAAGCCGTTTTATTAAACATAAGGAGTGCAAAAAGCACCATTCCCAAGTGACTCACCGAAGAGTATGCATTGATGTATTTTAAATCTGTTTGTTGGATAGCAGCAAAGGCTCCGTAGATAACTCCAATGGCAGCCAATACAATAAAGAAGGTGTCCCAGTGAAGTGCTCCCTCTGGAAGTAAAAACATGGCAACTCTAAAGACTCCATAGCCTCCTAGTTTCATCAGTACTCCTGCGTGTAACATCGATACCGCTGTTGGGGCAGATGCGTGACCATCAGGGGACCAAGTATGAAAAGGAAATAGGGCACCAAGTACTGCAAAACCAATAAAGGTCATCGGAAAGAACAACTTTTGGGCAGCCACTGGAATACTCACTTTAGCAATCTCTAGAATGTTAAAAGTCAAGGCTCCTCCATCGGCATTGGAATTAAAATAGATACCTAAAATACCAACAAGTAGTATGGCTGAAGCTCCCATAAGCATTAGCGTAAGCTTCATGGCTGAATACTCCTTGGGTCCAGTTCCCCATATCCCGATAAGCAGATACATTGGAATTACAGCAATTTCATAAAAGACGAACATGGTAAAGAGGTCGATGGAAATAAAGAAACCATAAACCCCGGCTGATAATACGATTAGTGAAATAAAGAATTCTTTTGGCAATTCTTCCATCTTCCAAGAGATGAATACTCCTGCTAGGACCACAATGGCTGTAAGTGAAATTAGTGCAACAGATACACCGTCGACACCGATATTGTAGTGAATATTAAAGGATTTAAACCAAGTGAGATCTCTTGTGAAAAGCATGAGCTCATCACTTTGAGCACGCTCTCTTAGATAAGCAAAAATTAGATTAATTGCCATCGCAAATTGCACGACACTTCCAATTAGAGATACCATGCGCGATTGCTGTAATCCTTTGACCGCTAAGAGCCCCAAAATGGTAAGTATTGGTACTAAAACAAATAGTGATAATATATCCATTTCTATATCGATTTAAACAGTGTATATATAAACAAAAACTAAAGCCAACAACACCGTCGCTCCAATAAAAGCAAAGGCGTAATCCTGTACTTTACCAGATTGGATTCCCTTGATTAGTTCAGATAGTTTGACAGTTCCGTTTCCGATGCCATTCATAGATCCATCGACAATTTTCTTGTCAAATGTCGCCGCAGATTTAGAGACTCCTTTAAAGAGTATTTTCTTAGTGACAAAGAGATAGATTTCATCAAAATAAAATTTATCTAAAGCCCATTGATAGCTCTTTCCAAAGAAGGAAACGGCTTTGTCCGATAGACTGCTTTCTTTCTTGTAGAAGAGGTAGGCAATGAAAATCCCAACCAGACCAACTAAGACTGCAATACTTCCAAGACTGTAGTTGAGGTGGGTTTCAAAACCAGCTCCATCAGCTGTCACAAATTCACTAAAAGGAATAAATCCAACTACTGCTGATAGGACTCCTAAAACTAGGAGTGGTCCTGTCATCGACAGTGGTGATTCGTGAGGTGGGTGAGCGTATTCTTTTTTAGGACCCCAGAAAATTCCAAAGTAGAGTCTAAACATATAGAAGGCAGTTAGACCTGCTACAAATAAACTCACAAAGTAAATAAGTTTGTTGTGCTCAAAAGCAGCCACGAGGATTTCATCTTTAGAGAAGAATCCTGCAAAAGGTGGAACTCCTGAGATGGCCAAGGCAGCTATTAAGAAAGTGATATGCGTAATCGGCATATACTTTCTGAGATTTCCCATGTCGTAGAGTTGGTTGGAGTGAACTGCGTGAATCACAGAACCCGCTCCTAGGAAGAG
The DNA here is from genome assembly GCA_937136455.1 of uncultured Flavobacteriaceae bacterium. GTDB lineage: Bacteria > Bacteroidota > Bacteroidia > Flavobacteriales > Flavobacteriaceae > MAG-120531. The sequence continues at coordinate 8,553 of CAKZOO010000127.1, forward strand.
CAGAGCCTTAAACATGGCATGAGTAAAGAGGTGGAACATTGAAGCCATATAACCAACTCCTTCGTGTCCTTCATAACCTGATACACCAAGTGCGAGCATCATATAGCCTAATTGTGACATAGTTGAAAAAGCCAAGACGCGTTTGATATCGGTTTGGGTCAGTGCAATGATAGCGGCAAATAAAGTGGAGATTGCACCCACATAGGCGACGACATTTAATGCCAATCCATCTTCTACAAAATAATACATAGGGAACATTCGAGCGACCAAGAATACCCCAGCCACAACCATAGTCGCTGCGTGAATTAGTGCAGATACTGGAGTTGGACCTTCCATGGCATCTGGTAGCCAAATGTGTAAGGGGAACATAGCTGATTTACCAGCTCCTCCCATAAAGATGAGAATGAGACCCCAGCTAAGAACAGAGAGCCCCATAAAGGAAGTGCTTGCCCAGCTTGCAATAGCAGGACCATCTGGATTGTTGAGGAATTCAAAATCAAAGCTTCCTGTATAATAACCCATAATCATAATTCCGATTAGAAAACCAAGGTCAGCAAATCGAGTTACGATAAAGGCTTTTTTTGCAGCAGCTACTGCTGAGTGTTTAGTGTAGTAATATCCGATGAGCAGATAGGAAGATACACCTACGAGTTCCCAGAAAATATAGATCTGAAATAAGTTGGTCGCTAAAACAAGACCATAAATGGAAAAGCTAAAAAGTCCTAAATAGGCAAAAAACTTCGTATAACCTTCGTCACCTTTCATATAACCTCTAGAGTAAATATGGACCATAAGAGATACAATCGATACTACTATGAGCATCATAACAGAAATTGGATCGAGATAGACTCCCATATCAATAGCTAGGGTGTCTGTAAAATTCATCCAGGTTGTTTTCCGAATCAACGCCTGATACACACCATCGACCTTACCGTAATTGAAGAAATAATCATAGGCAGTCACAAACGATAAAATACCTGAAACCGCTAAACCGCCAACACCAATATAACCCGATACAGCGGGTTTGATTTTTTGATTAAAGATTCCCAACACTAAAAATACTGCTAGTGGAATCAGTGGGATTAAAATGACATTGATATAATTCATAAGATCCTATTTTAGTGTTTCATCGTTTCGATGTCCTTGACTTCAACTGAAGCGATGAGTCGGTACAAATTAATTACAATAGCAATGGCTAAGGCAGTTTCTGCTGCCGCTACTGCGATGATAAATACAGAGAAAATCATTCCTTCTAATAAATCAGGATATAAATACTTATTGATCACCGCAAAGTTGATCACTGAAGCATTTAAAATGAGCTCCACCGATATGAGAATTGAAATGATATTCTTTCTTGTTAAAAAACCATAGACCCCAACAAAGAAAATAAGGGTGCTGATACTTAAGATTTCGTAAATACTAACTCCTGCTATCATTTTGAATCTTTTTTATTGGTTAGTTTGGTTCCTTTGGCGATGATGATAGCTCCTATCATCGAAGCTAATAAGAGCACCGAAATAAGTTCAAATGGCAGAATAAATCCTCCTTCGGTTGTGCTGAGTAGGCGTTCGCCAATAGCTTTTGTCGTGGTTGATTCACTTACAGCAGCAGTTTTAAATGGGTGAAGGTGAAGCGTGTAAATAACGACCATTGCACCGACTAAAGTTACAATAGCTGACAACCATTTTCTTGAAGGCTTAGCCATTTCTAATTCCATTTCTATATGAGAAACCAATAGGACTGAAAAGATAATAAGCACAATGATACCACCGGCGTAAACCGTTAGTTGAATAGCTGCTAAAAAGTTATAGTCTATCATGAAATAAAAACCAGCAATAGCAATTAAACTAAATAAAAGGTAAACTACTGATCGCAGCATTTTCTTATTGGTCACCGAAGCAATAGCTGAGGCAACAGCAATAAATGACAAAAGGTAAAATAGTATTCGTTCCATAATCTTAATCTTCTACTCCTGCTTTAAGTTTTGAACCTGGTTTGTTGAGAACTCTAGTTAAGGTGGTTCTGTCATAAACTGAATTTTCGAAATTCTGAGCCCATTTAATGGCATCGGTTGGACAGGCTTCGATACAGAGTCCACACATAGTACACATCCCTAAATGATAGATGTGTTTGTCGATCATTTTCTTTTTCTTACCACTTTCAGGATCTACTTGACGGTCCCAAATAATTTCAATAGTTCCATTGGGACAGGCAATTTCACATTTTTGACATCCAGTACAACGGTGTTCGTTGTTCTCGTCATGCGGCATGACTACCTCACCTCTAAAACGATCGAACATTTTAAGGGTATCTCTATTGTCAGGATACTGTTGTGTAATAGCTCCTTTTTTAGAGTGAACGAAGTAATTTCCCGTAATTCGCATTCCTGTGAGTAGGGTTTTTACTGCTTTTGCTATATCTCCAAAATAACTCATGTGCTAAAATTGTATGGTTAAGTTTTGCCAAATGACAAAAGCCATAATGACGATATTCATCAAATTTAAAGGCATCAAATATTTCCATTCTAAGGTCAAGAGTTGATCAACCCTCAATCTTGGGAAGGTCCATCGAAACCACATCATCAAAAAGACGAGGATAAAGGTTTTGAAAAGGAACCAAAAGATTCCTAACCATGGAATGGATTCGGTAATTCCAAAAGGAGATAACCAACCACCAAAAAATACGGTGGTTCCAATGGCTGCTATAATGAACATATTGATAAATTCAGCGAGGAAGAAGTAGGCGAATTTCATACCGGAATACTCGGTGTGGAATCCAGCTCCTAATTCTGATTCTGCTTCGACCATATCAAATGGCGCTCTATTGGTCTCTGCTGTTCCAGAGATCATATAAATCATAAAGGCAATCATGGCAGGAATATGACCTTGAACAATCAGCCATCCATTTTTTTGAACTTCGACTATTTCAGATAATTGAAGAGATCCAGTTAGAAGGACCATTGTAATTAATGACAAACCAACCGAGAGTTCATAAGAGATGGTTTGAACACCTGATCTCATGGCTCCAATGAGTGAGTATTTGTTGTTGGAAGACCATCCCCCTAATAAGATTCCAATCACTCCAATGGAAGAAATAGCAATTAAAAAGAAGAGTCCAATATTGATATCAAAGGCTTGTAATTCTTTTGTAAAAGGAAAAACTGCCAAAGCCATCAATGAGGTTACAATCACAAAATAGGGTGCTAAATTGTATAGAAACTTATCGGCTCTTTCGGTTCCAGTGAGTTCTTTTGATACCAATTTTAAGGCATCGGCCATCGTCTGTAATAGACCCCAAGGTCCCACTCGATTTGGACCTAAACGCAATTGAAACCAAGCGGCTACTTTGCGTTCTAAAAGAACCAGGTATAATCCTAAAACTGCAAAAACAGCTAGGTATACTAAAGCGATTAAAATCATTTCAACTATACTCACAGCCCCAGCAGGTAGAATATCTACAAGCCATTGATGAATTGAGCTGATGCTTAAAAATGTATTCATTCGATTGCTTTTTTATCGGTCAATATCTGGTATTACTAAATCTAGAGTGGCCATTGTGGCCACTAAATCACCTATTTTTCCACCGACAGCCATTTTGTTTAATGCTGACAGGTTGGAGAATCCCGGAGATCTAAATTTTAATCGATAAGGGTTTTTAATTCCTGTACTGATGATGTAAACTCCTAATTCTCCGCGAGCAGTTTCTACCTTTTGATAGAATTCTCCTTTTGGAAGTTTGATGACTGCTTTAGTTTCAACTTTGTGATCTCCTTCTGGGATATTGTCGATTAGTTGTTCTACAATAGCTACCGATTCCCAAAATTCTTTTAATCGAACTTGATAACGAGCAAAGGAATCTCCAGCAGTTTGAATTGATTCTTCAAAGCTTACTCGGTCGTATGCAGAATAGGGATTTAATTTTCGAACATCGCATGAGACTCCAGATCCACGAGCAACAGGACCTGAGGTTCCAAAGGAAATGGCGTCTTCCTTCGATAGAATTCCCACTCCTTGAGTTCTCTTCTGGAAAATGATATTTCCAGTCAATAGACGATCGTATTCAGGAATTTTAGTCTTAAAGTGGTTGATAAAATTCTTAACTCTATTTTGGAAGTTAGGATGTATATCAAACATTAAACCACCTGGAATATTGTAATTCATTGTGAGCCGAGCACCACAGGTTTCTTCAAAAATATCATTGATCATTTCACGATCCCTAAATCCGTAGAAATAAGTCGTCAATGCACCTACATCCATTCCCATAACACCCCACCATAAACAGTGCGATGCAATACGAGTCAATTCTCCTATAATGGTTCTAATGACCTTGACACGATCCGGAACTTCAATCTCTAAAGCATTTTCAACAGCTAGACAAACGGCCTCGTTGTTGATATGTGAGGACAAATAGTCCATACGATCGGTCAGGTGAACAATTTGTTGATAGGAATCACGTTCGCACATTTTTTCAATGGAACGGTGAATGTATCCCAAATCAGGCTCGACTCTTTTAATGATCTCTCCATCAATAGTCAAGAGTAGTCGTAATACCCCATGTGTTGCTGGGTGTTGCGGACCCATATTGACGAAGTATTCTTCTGATTTAAAATTACTTGTTGGACTTGTTTGAGCTTCCATTATTTTATGACCATATTAAGTTCATCGACGTAATCTTTGCGAAGTGGGTGACCATCCCATCCATCTTCCGTAAGAATCAAATGTTTCATATTGGGATGATTGTTAAAGGTGATTCCAAAGAGGTCGAATATTTCTCTTTCGTGAAATTCTGCAGTTGCCCATATATCTGATACGGTATCAAAAACAGGCTTTTTTCTATCTTCTGTATGGACTTTGACAACGAGTTGATGTCTAAAAGTGGTCGATTCTAAATGATAGACAACACTTAGTGTTTTCTCCCAATCCACTCCGCTCTGACAAAACAAATAGTCAAAGAGTGTGTTTGGATCGCTTTTTAAACGACTCATTAAATTGTGGAGCTCATTCGCAGGAACAGTAATGTTTAAAAACTGAGATTCTTCACTGCTGAATTCTAAACCCTCCGCCCAATCTTGTATCGTTTCTTGTAATTGTTCTTCAGTCATAGCCCTTTTATTTACCTTGGTCAAATCCTTCAATAGGATTCTCTTGGTTTAATCTACTTTCGTTTTTGATCTTCTCTTGAAGCATCATCATACCTTCCAATAGTGCTTCTGGTCTTGGAGGACATCCAGGGACGTAAACATCCACTGGGATGACGTGGTCAGCACCTTTCACTACTGAATAGGAGTTGTAAAAGAAAGGGCCTCCTGATATGGCACAGGCTCCCATAGCAATTACATACTTTGGTTCCGCCATTTGGTCGTATAAACGTCTTAAAACAGGAGCCATTTTATTGACAATCGTACCGGCAATAATAATTAGATCAGCTTGTCTAGGAGAGGGGCGTGCCACCTCAAATCCAAATCTGGAATAATCGTGACGTGCAGCTCCTGTTTGCATCATTTCAATAGCACAGCAAGAGGTTCCGAAATAGAGCGACCAGAGTGAATTGGCTCGACCCCAGTTGATGACCTTATCAAGTGAAGTAACAACAATATTAGCTCCGTTTCCAGCTGGAATGACCTTCCCTGGAAAATCTGCAGGAACTTCAGTTCTTCCTACTCCCATCTCTTGTTTTATATCTTCTAATTCGTGTTTTTCTACTCCCATTTCAAAGCTCCTTTTTTCCATGCGTATAGCAGGCCTAATCCCAAAATGACTAGAAAGATTAATATTTCAATAAAGGCTAGTCCACCGATGTCACCGAATACTACAGCCCAAGGAATTAAGAAGGCAACTTCTACATCGAAAATCAAAAACAGAATTGCGAATAAATAATAACCTACTTTAAATTGTACCCAAGTCGGTCCAATGGTTTCCATACCGCTTTCATACGGATCTCTTTTTTGACTGTTGTCTGATTTTGGAGAAACAGCATTAGAAAGCAGGTTGGCACCAGCTACTAAAACAATCCCTGCGATCAGAAAAACTAAAATTGCTTCAATTCCCATAAGTTTTATTTTACTTGGTATGTTTCACCGGAGAAGAATAAGTCATCTACTTTTTTGTATTTAGAATTCGCCTTTACTTGAGCTGTTACTTCTTCAATTCGTTCTTCGAGAGTTGCATCTTCAACTGCTCGAATGATTCCAGTAACAGTTGGCGAACTCATTCTCACTAACATTTGATGAAGTGTTGGATCTTTTAACTTCGCATCGTGAACTAAAATATCAGATTCTGTTATTCCATTTTCACCAATGGTTACAACTTCAAGTTGAAGACCATTTAGAATTAAACCTTTGTCTCTTTCTTTACCAAAGATCATTGGTTTTCCGTGTTCAACGAAAAGTTGCTTGTCTTCTTTGACGTTTTTATCGGTAATTCCAGAAAAACATCCATCGTTAAAAATCACACAGTTTTGTAGTACTTCGATTAGAGAAGTCCCTTTAAACTGCTGTGCTTGAACAAAGATTTGTCCCATTTCCTTTGGCGAATTTCCTGCAATACGTGCAAAGAAACGCGCTTGTGCTCCAATAGCTAACTCTCCTGCTAAAAATGGAGGTTGTTCGTTTCCATAAGGAGAGGATTTGGTTTTCTGTCCAACTAGAGAAGTTGGGGAAAATTGTCCTTTGGTCAATCCATAAATTTCATTGTTAAACAAGATGACATTGAGGTCGATATTTCTTCTCAGCACATGAATAAAGTGATTTCCTCCAATAGCCATAGAGTCACCATCTCCGGTAATCACCCAAACACTTAAATCTGGATTGGCAAGCTTTACCCCAGAGGCAATTGCTGGAGCTCTACCGTGAATGGAGTGCATTCCATAAGTATTCATATAGTATGGAAATCTCGATGAGCATCCAATACCTGAAATAAATACGATATCTTCTTTTTTGACTCCTATTTCAGGGAGTGCTTTTTGCATGGATCTCAGAATCACATAATCATCACATCCAGGACACCATCTCACTTCCTGATCACTGGCAAAGTCTTTATAGGTATAATTTGTTGTTTTAGTTTCCATAGTTACGATAGGTGTTTAATGAATACTTCCTCCAGTTCCGTTTTTCCAAATGGCAATCCTTGAATCTTGTTAAACTGTTCGAATTTGAACTGGTCAAAATTCATTTTGAGGATGCTAGCGAACTGACCATTGTTGAGTTCGCAAACCACAATCTTCTTAAATCGACTCAACACCTCAGCCGTATTTTTTGGCATTGGATTGATATAGTTAAAATGAGCAAATCCAATATTGGTATGTCCCATAGAAGCAAGTTCTTTAACAGCTGAATAGATGGTACCGTAAGTACCACCCCAACCGATTACAAGAAGGTCTCCTTCCTCAGCAAATTTCGGTTCTAAAAGAGGGATGAAATCTTCAACTTTTTTAATTTTTTCAGCTCTTGTTTTGGTCATTGCTTCGTGGTTTTCAGGAACATAGGAAACATCACCACTTACAGCGTCTTTTTCAAGACCTCCAAGACGGTGCTCTAATCCCTTGGTTCCTGGAATGGCCCATGTTCTCGCCAAGCTTTTTTCATCTCTAGCATAAGGATGCCAGTCTTGTGCTGACTCATCCACTAAGCGGGGAGTAATGTCATCCATCTCTTCTGCAGAGCGAATTTTCCAAGGAGCGGATCCATTTGCGATATAACCATCGGTTAATAGAATTACCGGGGTCATATGTTCCAAAGTGAGTTTGGAAGCAATGTATGCGTAATCAAAACAGTTGGCTGGTGTACTAGCGGCAATAACTATCACAGGGCTTTCTCCGTTTCTTCCATACATTGCTTGAAGTAAATCGGACTGTTCAGTTTTGGTAGGTAATCCAGTTGATGGTCCACCGCGTTGAACATCGACAACCACAATTGGAAGTTCAGTCATCATAGCAAGTCCCAAAGCTTCTCCTTTTAGCGCAAGTCCCGGACCTGAGGTAGTTGTAATTGCTAATTTCCCTGCAAATGATGCTCCGATAGTAGAAGCGATCCCGGCGATTTCATCTTCAGCTTGAAAGGTCTTTACCCCAAAGTGGCGGTGCTTAGCCAATTCGTGTAAGATATCTGAAGCAGGAGTAATAGGATAAGAACCTAAGAAGAGTTCTAATCCAGATTTTTCAGCAGCTGCTAGGAATCCCCATGCAGTAGCGGTATTACCCATAATGATTCTATAGGTTCCTTCTTGCATTTTTGCAGGAGCTACCTTATAAGCATTAGGAATCAATTCAAGAGTATCTGCATAATTATAACCAGCATTTAGCACTTTGGTATTGGCTTCTATTATATGAGGTTTATTTGCAAATTTCTTTTTGAAAAAATCAATGGTGTAATCGGTAGAACGATGGTACATCCAATACACCATTCCAAGAGCAAACATGTTTTTTGAACGCGTGATGGATTTGTTGTCCATGCCTTCCACATCTTTTAGAGCCTCCTTTGTAAGCGAAGTCATATTGACTTCGATGACTCTGTAGTTGTCCAAACTACCATCTTCGAGAGGATTGGTTTCATACTGTGCCTTTTCAAGATTCTTTTTGTTAAAAGAATCTATGTCGGCAATGATCGTATGGCCAGGTTTCACCGCATGAAGGTTTGTTTTTAATCCAGCTGGATTCATAGCAACGAGTAAATCCAAGTTATCACCAGGGGTGTTGACTTCAACACTACCGATGTGAACTTGAAAACCAGATACGCCATACAAGCTCCCCTGAGGAGCTCTAATTTCTGCTGGGTAGTTGGGAAAGGTTGCAATGTCATTTCCGAACATTGCTGAGGTGTCTGAGAACTGAGTTCCTGTGAGTTGCATACCATCTCCAGAATCTCCTACAAACCGAATTACAACGGCTTCTAATTCCTCAATTCGTAGGGGTTTGTCGTTTGCCATAGAATTGTTTTTAATAATAAATTGGCTTAAAAAATCTTTAAGTTACTCTATTTCAAATTAAAATACAAAGCTAAACAATCTATACTATTCCTATCAACTTAATATGATTTTATTTATCTTTGTAATCTAAAAATATTGACTCAAATGTAACTGTACTTAAAACGATTCTAAATGATAAAAGTCACGTTTTCATGTTAAAATATTAGTTACATTTGTGTATAACGACTTTAAAAATTAAAATTTAATAAAATGGCTATAATTATTACAGACGAGTGCATTAACTGTGACGCTTGTATTTCAGAGTGTCCAAACAATGCAATTTACGAACCAGATAGCGAATGGTCTTATTCTGATGAAACTGCTCT
>CAKZOO010000128.1 GCA_937136455.1 uncultured Flavobacteriaceae bacterium
ACGGAAGGCATGGAGACCTAGTTGACTACACTGCAGTTCGTAATGTGTTTAGGAGCATTGCCCGTGACTTCTCTGGCCGAAGGATTGGCTACCCAAAGATAGGGGCCGGGCTGGCAGGAGGAGACTGGGATACTATCAGCCAAATTATCGACGAAGAGCTGGCCAATGAAGACCACGCCCTCGTTGTTTTACCTGAGCCTGGCTGATAGTGCATTCCTTCTTTGGCTCTGAGTGTCTGGTGCTATGTGGCCATAGGTGTCAACCGTTAGTTTGATGGTTGAGTGCCTCATGATCTTCTGAACTTCTGGTAGTGGGATTCCCTCAGCTACCAGCCAAGAGCCACATGTATGCCTAAGCGAGTGAAAGTCCAGCACTGCACCGCTGGCATCTGGGCTCTCAAGGAAGTCTGCTGGCAAGCTCTCGCCGGAGTCTAGCCAAAGCAGTCGAGCTTCATCTACATCTGACCTAAATGTCCTGGCGAGCTCTTGCTTGCTAGATATGGAAAACACCTTCCTGGTGCCCTTCATCTTCTTGAGCTCCTCTGCCAACTCGTCGCTGACGTACTGCTTGGCTGGCTTGTTGTTCTTCGTCGCTGATGCAGCTACGGACACAAACGGAAGCTTGCCAAGCGAGACATCGGACCACGCCAGCTGGACCACCTCTGTGGCACGTAGGCCTGTTTCAATAGTCAACCAATACATCACCATTCTTTCGTGGCTGGACTGCCCATTCTTTTGACTTGGCTGCTTGAGAGACTCCTTCAGCCACCGCCACTCTTCTGGCATTAGCATTCTGCGACTGAATGCCCTTTGAGTTAAGGATGGCTTGGCAATGGCAGCTGTCGGATCGCTGTCCATCTTCCGCGTCTTTACGCACCACCTGCAGAAGGCACGAACAGCACCAATCATTTGGTGGATATTGCGATTGCTACGCCCTAGATCCTTGAGGTGCTCAGCGTAGGCCTCAACATCCTCTCGGCAAATGTCTCTAAGCACAGCCCAATTGCAGTGTGATGCCAGCCTGTCGAGCCATCGCCTGGTAGTTTCATAGGCAGCCTCGCCTGAATTGACACGAGACTGGATTGCCCTCGCTCTTTCGTAGTCAGAGAAGTGCTCTTTTATGGGCCTTCCATCAATAGACCCTGCTCTCCTACCAGCCTTAATCTCAGAAGATTGGGTCAGCCACTCAGACAAGATCTCTTGAGCAGCTCTCTTGTTTTTTGTGCCAGTAGATCGGCGGATTCTCTTGCCGCGATAGTCAATATAGTCGGCGTACCAGTACTCGCTCTTGGATTCCTTGTATACACGAGACATTTTCTGCCCCTCAAAAGTCCTGTGTTCTGCCAAAATTCTGCCATTTATGTGGCACGTTAGGGCATTATACAGGGTGTCCAGGACCGCTGCAGACAGTTGGGAGAATCGGCCAGGATACGCCCAAAACCCTGTAAAAACCAAGGAAAAGCGGCTATTTTCAGTAGCTGAGGCGGGGTTCGAACCCGCACAGGGCTATTCACCCCGCAGGATTTTAAGTCCTGAAGCGACCAACAAATACGTTGACGAGACGAATCGTCCGCCAAATCCTCCGTCTTTTCTGTAGACTGGTAGGCAGACTTCCCAGAATGGGGAGAGAAGTGTACTATTCTTGCATGCACGTAGTGATCTAGAAGAGTTTACTGTGCTTGTGGAAGGTGCTGGTGATGTCTACGCCACGGGCGATCAGTTCGTCCTGCACTAGCCGCAGAGATCTCTGTATCACACTGCTGGCTTGCGACCTACTGCATGGCCTGTTGTTGGCTGTAGAGATGCGGTGGCTGATCTCGGAGATCGTAATGCCGCAGAAGTAGGCCTCTACTAGATGAAGAGAAACCGGATCGAGGACACGCCTCATGACTTCACGAACCATTTCAATTTCTTCGCGGTCATCGACCTTAGTGTCAGGCTCAATATTCTCAATTGCCAGCTGTGACAGGTCGCCACCACCCTTGAGCTTGTTGATGATCCTGCCGAGTCTTCTGTCCAGTACATGGGCAATCAGATTTGTAAGGCTGCCGAGCTTAGGATCGTACCTCTCTAAGGCTTCGAGAATAAGGATGGATGCTTCGCTCAGAAGATCCTCCCGGTGCTCAGGCGGAAAGGCTTTCATGCGGCGAGTGAGCCACGGCCCTTGCGATCTGAGCAGTACTAGACCAGCGTCCTTGTCACCAGCCTGGTAGCGTTTAACCAGGACTGCGACTTCATCCTTACTAAGCTCTCTATGTTCTCTCTGGATCTCATGCATGTCCGTATACATCTACTGTAGAGTTAGCGGAGCTGGCTCCGCCGATAACGGAGTCTCCGAAGAGCAGCAAATCCGTTGCTGTCTCCAGTATTGTAATACTGATCTGGCTGGCAAGGAACTTGGTGAAGCCCATTACCCAGCCGATGCTCCGCCTGGTGTGTTTGTTGACAGGGGCGTCAGTGCCTGGAAGAACGCTTTGGGTGAACGGCCTGCGGGGAATGTCCTCTGGAAGACTATCAAGTCTGGCGACCAAGTTGTCTTCCTGAACATCAGCCGGTCTAGCAGAAATGTCGTCCACTTTGGACAGATGGTTTCCCTCATGCAGGAAGCGGGAGTTGGTCTCCACTTCGTTGAGGAGCGAATTAACCTTGACTGTGCAAACGGAAGGCTGATGGCCAACATTATTGTGTCGATGGCTGAGCACTACGCTGCACTTACATCTGAGAGAACCAAGGAAGCTAAGGCCATTGCCAAGCAGGGAAGGAGAATGCCAGGTAGCGAGAAAGTTAAGTGGGAGAGATCTGACGTTAAGCTCCCGGAGATTGGAGAAACCAAGCCAAATCAGCTGCCGCCAGGCACCATCTACATGTACGCCAGATGCTCTACGAAGGACCAAGAGCTTAGCGGGCTGGGAATGGAGGTTCAGATACGCGGCGTCGCTAACTATGCCAAAGGGCTTCAGTCCAGGAACAACGACCTGACTATTTGCAACGACATCTTCCAGGATCCGTCTGTCAGTGCGTTCAAGGTGCCGTTCAAGGAAAGAGCGGCGGCAAGCAGGATGCTTGGTCTTGCTAAGCCTGGCGACCACATCATTATCTACAGAACAGACCGGGCGTTCAGGCACGCGATAGAAGCTCTGGTGATTATAAAAGAGCTTAAAGAGAAGGGTGTGTTTGTGCATCTGGTAGATGGCGGCGTAGACACAAGCACTGCACACGGGGAAATGTGGATTGCGATTATGTCGCTGTTCGCCAACCTTGAAAGCCAGATGAAGTCCCAGAGATCCAAGGAGGTGCGCAAGCACCTTATGGCAGCTGGACGACCAGTCGGAACCCTTCCGTACTACACCAAGTGTGTAGTTAAGGATGGAGTGAAACGCCTGGCATACGACCACTGGAAGATCACCGAGCTGTGCATCTACCATGTGCTTGCCTCTCTTGGGTATGACACTGGTGACATAAGCGACGTGCTGTACGTCAGGTGGAGGCAGAAGAACCAGAAGCATCGGGCTGTCTCTCGGCGGGCCAGGGCTGAGTACACGCCTGTGTATGTGAAATCATTGCAAGGTAAGTTCATCGAGATGTCCAAGGCGGTTACTTCTGATGTCTTCAGTCGAGGCATGCGTGCAGCTATCAGGTGGCTGGAAGGTGATATGAACCCAAAGTTTTTCAAGCGGTGTGCTGTTGATCTTCCTCTGGAGAATATAAAGGATCGTTTAGACGCTCTCGGAATAACCGTACAGCCTGATCGTTCGTGACGAATCCCTTCTCGGTTCTCCATCTTTCTAGCTTAACTCTCTCCCCAGACAGGCCAACTAAGCCAGTCCTGCACAAGCGTCCAAGCTTCTTAGGCGATACGCCCAGCTTGAGTGCCATCTCTTTCATCGTGCTGTCCATAGTCCTCTCACTTTTGAAGTGGCTTCATACTTATATGATTCCACTTTCAGAGGTGAGTGCTGGCACAAAAGTGAATCAAAGCCCAAAAAGTTCATCGAGGCTCGCTTTGGTCAACTCTTGAGTTTCCGTGTGAATCATATCTGCATACACACTACCCCAGTATGCAGGAATTCATGATGCGTAGCCTCATGGAGCTTCTGGACGATGAAGCGGACAACAAGCCCGCACCAACTCCAGAGCCAGAACAGACAGAAACGCCCGAAGCACAGGTTGAAAAAACGCAGGTCGAAGAAGCACCTGTCGGAGAAGATCAGCCTGAGCCTGAAGTTGTCGAAGAGCCAGAAGCAGAAGCTGACAGTGACAACGATGTCATTGACCTTCGCCAGATTCTTCAAGAAGACAACCACAACATTGATGGCCTGACGCGAGACGAGATCATCAAGATCGCTCGCGAACGCTTGAGAGGCCAAACTGCTCCTGAGCCTCCACCCATCCCTGAGGATCCTAGCGACCCCAAGGATGAGACGAAGCCGAACAACCAGGACACACCTGAGCAAACCGAGGCAAAAGAGCAGACTCGAAAGATCGCTCGCCTCACAAGCCAACCAGAGCTGCGAGAGTACGTCACCTTCAACGAAGCTGGACGTGCCGTAGCAAAAGATGAGTTTGGCGAAGCTGGGATCAAAGCTGCCAGCAAGCTCAACGAGTACCTAGATGCTCGACGCCTGCGTGTCCAAAACATGATCGACGACCCACTTGGCTTCCTAGGGGAAGACCTTGAGTCAATCATCGACGACCGCGTCAGCGAGAAGCTCGCAAAGCTGCAGGAAAAGCAAGAGGCTGAAAAGCAGGCGCAGCAAGCCCAGCTTGAGATGATGACTGAGGAAGAAAGAACCCAGTCACTCCTCAACGAATACAACAAAGAGCTGTATCAGACTGACGAAAAAGGCGAGCTGAAGATTCCATTCGGATCCAGCCAGCCAATGCTCTCCGAGTTCGGTGAAACATTTCGGAGAGAGTACGACAGCCTAGTGTCTTTCGCTCCGAACGCTCCAGTGTCCAAGCTTCTCCAAGAAGCCTATCGGATCACCAAGCAACAGGTCGAAAGCCGAGCCCCAGCTCCTGAGCCAACGCCCAAGGAAAAGAAAAAGAAGTTCCTTGATCGTCGGAACCAAGAGCCACCACGGGCTGCAACCGATCCACGACCAGCATCTCCACAAGAAGTGGCTGACGTTGGAGGAAAAGTGAGTCTTCTCGAAGCCATGCTGGCGGACGAGGCAAACCAAGATAACCCAGAGCTTGCGGAATTACGCAAGAGCTAGTCAACGGAGTGACACTGAATGTCCACGAACTACACCGCACAGGCTATTGCGAATACCGCACCAAAATATCTACCTGGTGCGATCAACCAAACAGTCCGCCAGCGTTTCTTGCTGTCGTACCTCCAGAAGGCCGGTCGCTTCGTTATGAACGAAGGCGGCGTAAGCTGCACCTGGAACGTGACGAGTCGCCAGCCTGAGGTCCACACGACCCGTGGGCAGCGTGCTCAGTTCGTGGGTTCAGACACGAAGACTCAACTGACCATTACTCATGCTCAGCTTGAAGGTACGGACGTTCTTGACCGCAACACAATGATGGTCAACAAGGGCCCAACGGCAATCGTCAAGCTGACTGAAACCAAGCTCGATGAGTTGGTTGCTGCGGTAGCTGATCAGATCTCCGCTCAGGTCTACGTCAACAACAGCTCGGATGACTCTCAACTAACCGGGATCGGCACGCTCATGCGTGGTGAAGTCGGGGCTAACACTGACCGTGTTGCTGTTCCAGTATCTGGTGCAACCTACGGTGGCAAGAGCATGGTTCTTGGCAACCAAGGCGGCAAGTGGGATGCAAATCTCGTAGGCAGCCGATTCAACACGGTTATCTCGACCGACTGGCCAGAAGGCCGAGGTGATGTTCAGTACGACTACTTGACTCCGAAGATGTTCAACTACACCGGAGACTGGTCGGACGGAACTGACACGTGGGCTCTCAACTGCGAGAAGCTCCTTCGCCGAGCAAAGGTCTCCATCCGAGCACTCGGTGGTGCTGGTGCAGCTCCTGCAGTCGCAGTCTTTGCACCTGAGATGTACAACGAGTTGCTTGACTCGATCCAAACCCGAGAACGCTTGCGAGTCTCTGACTACGCTTCTGACCTCGGCTTCGGCGACACGCTGTCTTACGACGGCATGGTAATCGCCTTCGACTACGACTGCCCATCGGGCAAGGGTTACGCCATCAATCCACAAGAGATGGCATTGTACTCAGTCCACGACCAGTTGATGTACACCGACGGTCCTACTTGGGACACGCGAGAGCAGGCCAACCTCTTCTTGGTTGGATTCCTCGGCAACCTTCGCTGGAATCCTAAGCACTTCGCTGAGTTCGGATCATACACGACCTAATAACAAACAGGTCTAGCTGAGAAACGGCCCCTTCGGGGGCCATAACAAACTACGGAGCTTTATTGTTATGTCCGACGCAGTCGCACTATATCCACGCGGCCAGAAAATCAGCGACGCCTTCGCGGGCACGCATCTTCTGGGTGCACAAACACACTTTGAAGACCTGGACTTGTCGGCTGTCGGCGTAAAGACTCGCCTCTCTGCAAGCCAAGTACAAGCCACTTTGGTCAAGTACACTGGTGGAAGCACTCTCGCTGCAGGTTCTATCTGCAAGTGGGGCGTCCCCGGCCAGTCAGTCGCAGCTAACGCTGGTGCTGACGAGATCGGCTGTGGTGTCGTCGACCCAGACATTAACTCTGCGGTCCAGCCAAATGAGTATTTCTGGCTCATTACAAAGGGCCCTGTGAAGGTCCTGTCTTCGGCTGCCATTGCGGCAAATGCTTCCGTCAAAGCCGCTGCTAGCGGAAAGGCAGTCACAACTACGGTTGCTGACACAGCCAACATGCGGTCAGCATTCGGCAAGGCAATTGAAGCTGCCAGCGGTGCCGATGAGCTCAAGCGAGTTCTCGTAGACTTCCGCGACATCTAAGAAGGAAGACCAATGAAAGACACGAAACTAGGTGGGGCTAACCCCAACCTTGAACCGAAGCACGAAGGCCTGAAAGACAGTGCTCCAGTCCAGAACGTGACTGGTCCAAACGCTGACTTCCAGCCAAATCGTGGTGAGCCGTTGCCTGGGAAAGCAACACCGCTCAAGAAGTAGACATTGTTGAAATAGCTGCCTGGGGTAGGGGCGCTTGTGGGGTGAGGGGCCATTGTGTCCTTCGCCCCCTTTTCGTATCTGGAGAGAACAGTGAGTTGCTCCACGTGTGGCAAGGACTGCCGAACATCTTTGTGCTACCACTGCATGAAGAACGCATCAGCACGGAGAAGCGAGTGCATGAAGAAGGCTAACGAAGCAGCCCTGTCGGATCTGTCCCGAAAGATCCTCTCAGACATTAAGCAGAATCGCGGAGAGGCTACTACTCCTCGCATCTTGGACGCAGCACTGGCTGAGTTAGGAGGCGTTGAATCCGTCGGCAGGTTGATTGCTGATGGATACAGGAAGGCCTCTGGCAACCTGAAGCCTGAAGAGATAGCCCAAGGTGCTAAGGCGAACGCCAGCCTAGAGCATCGCTATGCTGAGCTGCTGGCTAGGATCAGTATCAAGAACGACGAGCGCGAGTCCGGGGACTTCTCAGGGCTAAACGAAGAAGACCTTCGCAACACACTGATCGCTCTTGTTCGAGAGCTGGTAGCTGAGAACGACGAGTTCCGCAGGCTAGCTGTGATGGAAGGCATTAAGAGCCAGCCTGATCTGATCCACGAGGCTATGAACCTAGCTGGCATGCCAGTATCTGAAGGCAGCGTGGAAGACACGCCACACCTTCCTGAGCCAGAATTTGAGAGCGAGGCTAGCGATGCGTAAGACAACGCTATCAGAAGCCAACGCACTGCTTGAGTACAGCAATCGCCGGAACATGGCGATCTCTATGTTCAGGCCCATGGAGCATCAGGAAGAGTTCTTCCGCAATTGGGCTAGAGAGTATCTCTTTCGTGGTGGTGTTCGGTCCGGCAAGAGCACGTGCTGCGGAGCCAAGTTTGCTGCGGCTGCCATGGATCTGCCAATCACACTAAACGATGGCACTGAGCTTGAGATGCGACAGCCCTGGCAAAAGGGCAAGTGCCTGCGTATGTGGGTGATCGGATTTGACGCTCGGCACATCGGGGAGACCATCCACCGCCTACTGTTCCAGGAAGGCCTGTTCAAAGTCATCCGCGACAAGAACACAGGACTGTATCGCACCTACCGAGAATGGGATCCAGCTGACAAGGCGAGAGAGGACGAGGCACGCAAGTCGCCACCGCTCATCCCTAGCAGATACATTGTTCCAAAGTCTTTTGACTGGGAGAACAGGAAGAACAGGGAGTTCAAGAAGGTAGCCATCCAGAACCCGGTTACCAAAGAAGTCATCGCTGAGATATACGCCTACTCTTCCAAAGCTGATCCTAAAGCTGGTGACCCGGTTGATTTCATATGGATCGACGAGGCTATTGAGTACGAGTCCCACTACTCTGAATGGGTGTCGCGTTTGATCGACACCCGTGGAAACCTGATCTGGTCCAGCTGGCCTAACGTTAATAACTCAGCCCTGCAGGTTCTCAGCAAGAAAGCCAAAAGCCAAGCCAACGAAGAGAATCCACTGACACGAGAGATCGTGGTCTCCATGAGCTCAAACAAGACGATGAGCAAGGAGAAGGTGGATGAGGCCCTGGGTCTGTTCAACACAGACGCTGACAGGCAGGCTCGTGATCTTGGGCTGTATGTCACTGACCAGCTCAGGATGTACCCAGTGTTCCACGCAGACACCCACTCTGCGATCAAGCCATTCGAGCTAGATGGAACGGTACAACACCCAGACAAGATCAGTGAGCTCTTGGCACAGTCTGGGGGAACGCCTCCTAGCAACTGGACTAGAGAGCTGATACTTGACCCTGGTACCTCTCACCCAGCCGTCCTCCTTGTGGCTATCCCTCCTCCCAACGTGGCTGAAGGGTTCGTGGTCTACGACGAGATATATCCTGGGCGTGCCGATGCTGAGCAGCTAGCAGATTACATACGACAAAAGACTGGTGGCCAAAGCTTCTACCGATTCATCATTGACGCACAGGCTGGTAGGCAGCAGCAGATGGGCTACTCGCACAGGGTAAAGGACAACTACTCACGTGCATTCCAGAAGCGAAACATTGTGTCCACCCTTTCTGGGTTTGGGTTTATTGATGGCTCCAGCAACGTAGGTGCTCGGATCGGGATCCTGCAGGAGTGGATGCATATCAGGCCCAACGGGCAGCCCATGCTTCGGATTGTAAAAGAGAACTGCCCTAAGCTGGTGGAGCAGTTGACGGAATACAAAAAGCACATGGTTAACCGAGATGTCAAGGACGATCGCCCAGCACCTGGGCAACAAATTGACCTTGCACAAGCTCTTGAGTATTTCGCTGCATCTAAGCCACGATATGTCAGGCCTGTTCCCAATGCTTCACAGGGCGGACCTGGGTATGCCTGGTACATGAAGAAGTTTGGGCACCTGAAAAAGAAGTCCGTCGCAAAAGTCACCTTTGGACCCAAGTACGCAAACTAAAAAAGGTTGCGTTTTGTGCTCGCACTGAGCCTCTAGCTTGGAATCATTACTAGAGAGGGCAACTGTAGCCCACTGTCCCACCCCAAGGAAGGAAGCATGACTGCAGCTAACAAGCCTAAGCCAACTAAGGCAGAGGCATCTCCCACTAAAAAGCCATTTGATGAACCCGTAAAGACGGGGACATGTGTTCTCTGGTACCGCAAAGGTGACCTGGATGGACGACCGAGAGTGGCTTTCGTTACTGAGTCCGATCCCCACGGGGTCGTCGAGCTCACTGTTCTGCCCAACAACAACGGCAATTGCGAGGTAGTACATAGCTGCTACCACAAGACTCACCTGGGTCTGCACGACGAGTTCGGCCAGCCCACGGCAGCCAAGAGCCTGTATGGGTGCTGGGACTTTCCAGAAAGCTAAGAATGCTTACCAACTACATGGTCGACAACGTCAAGGGCTGGGTTCGTCAGATAAACGCATCCAGGTCTGACGAGAGGCGTAAGGGCTTCATGGCGACCGCCGATATGTGCAACCAGTTTTACTCTGGTTCATTTGGGATGATGTGGGACGACAAGTTCCGCAATGAGTTCCTCGGTGGCATGCCAGCTCCCAAGTTCAAGGTCACGATAAGCAAGGCCTTCGAGATGGTGAGCATCATGGGGCCTACGGTCATGTGGGATTACCCTGGTCGCGTTATCAAGTCCCTCCCAAAGATGGAGTTACCAGAGGAGATCTGGGGTGGTGACGAGCAGGCCATGCAGGAATTTCTGCAGTCTCAGAATCAGCTTGAGGCTGAGCAGCAGGTCCGCAACAAATTGATGGAGCGGTACCTGAACTACTCGCAGCGGGAGCAGCCTGGTGGCGGGTTGGTCAGACACTCTCACCGAGCCATCATTGACGCAATTGTAAAGGGCCGAGGGTGCCTGGCTATCGAGCCATATAGCTTCCCCGGCTCAGACAAGAAGCTAACAAAGTGCGAGTACTTCTCAGTAGAAGATTTGTTCATTGATCCTGAATGCAGGAACTCTGACCTATCTGACTGCAAGTGGGTAGCTCGCAAGCACAGATCATACTACTGGGAGCTTGAGCGTAGGTTCAACATTCCAGCAGGCACACTGCAGCACAAGGCAGGCAGAGAAAGCTTGTCGTCAGCTGCAACCAGAACAACGGCTGAGCAGAACCGAGAACGACAGTCGGGCCGCACCAACGACATTGTTGAATGGTACGAAGTCTTCTCGATGAGCGGTGTAGGCAACCGGCATTCGAATGCACGCCCTAAGATGGCAGCTGCATTTGATGAGGTAGTAGGTGACTACGCTTATCTTGCGATCTGCCCAAACCTTGACTACCCGCTGAACTTTCCGCCAGCACTAGCTAATAGGGCTGACGATGACGAAGTCCGGGAGGCATTTGAATGGCCCACGCCGTTCTACAAGGATGGCCGGTGGCCCTTTGCTCTGCTCGACTTCCATGAGGTGCCTACTTCTCCATGGCCTCTAGCACCGATGGCTATGGGCCTAGGTGAGCTAGTAGTTATGAACGTCCTAATGTCCTGCTTGGCTGACAGGGCGTACGAGGGATGCCGAACAATCTTAGTGGCCAGCAAGTCGCTAGGTGATGAAGTCATCGAACGACTAAAGAGTGCTGACTACTCCAGCGTCCTGGATGTTGCACCTGAGATACAAGAGAAGATCCAAGAGGCCATCTCATACATTGAGTCTCCCGCCATCAGAGGAGACATCCTGGCAATCTACGAGATGGTGTCCGACAACTTTAACAAGGTGACCGGGCTTTCTGATCTTCTGTACGGGCTTAACCCAGGAAACAAAGTCTCTCGAAGTGCGGCTGACATCAATATCAAACACGATGCAGTCAATATTCGCCCGGAGTGGATGCTTCGACAGGCCGAGAGGTGGCAGACAGAAGCGGCTAACCTAGAGCGAATTTGTGCTGGCTGGCACGTAAAGGGCGAGGACCTAGTCCCGCTGCTAGGACAGCATGGTGCTTCACTTTGGAACGAGTTCATAGCCAACGAGGACCCTGAGACTTACGTTCGCGAAATGCGAGCCACGCTTGAGGCCAACTCGATCAAGAAGCCGAACAAGTTCCGAGACAACCAAAACATTCAGCAAACAACTGGCTACATCTTGCCGGTCATGCAGTGGTACATGCAGACCACTGGTGATACTGAGCCGTACAACAAGTACCTCAAGAGCATTGCTGATGCGATGGAGCAGGATGCTGAACCTTGGTTCCTGCCTCAGATCCAGCAAGGACCTTCTGAGGAAGAGCTTGCGGCTCAGCAGCAACAGCAGGTTGCGGCCCAGGAGCAGGAGCAAGTTAAGCGGGAAGCTGAGCTTGAGAACCTTCGTGGCAAGAAGCTCCGCAACGACAAGATCGAGCAAGAGCAGAATCCACCACTACCCGACTTTGGACCTGAAGAGCAATTAGCACTTCCGTTCGAAGAGCCTGACATCCAAGAGATCTTAGCATGACCCAGTACTACATGACGGTTAACAGTAAGCGTTATCGTGTGACTGTCCATGAGGATGGCACCGAGACCTACTACCCTCGGTTACCCAAGAGTGTTGCTGAGTCATTTGAGAGACGCAAGGGCGAGGTCCTTGAAAGCGGCAAATGCCCAGAGCTCAGAACGACCACAACATTCCACAAGGGGCGCAAGACTCTCCTTGAGCAGTTCAATGGCGACGAGTCAATGCTGCGAGCGTTCAACAAGAAGTACAAGAAGGCAACAGGCCGATCCCTTGGTGCCAACGATGTCTACATGAGCCAGCTTGCCGAAGAGGAGATCGACCCCAACGCGGTGTTCACTCCATCCGACGGGGAAGAAAAAGTTCGCAAGCTCATCGGCAAGAAGATTCGCAAGAAGCAGGAAGAAGACGCCACCTTTATCCCTCTGGCGGAAGCCCTTGTTCAAGACAAGATGCTGCAATACCGGCAAGCCGGGGACACAAGTCCAGCAGACGAGCTGCGAGCTATGGTGATCGACAAGCACGGGCAAAAGAAACCGGGAGTCTAGTATGGTAGCGAGCACGGCTCTCACGTTTAGCGACCTCACCGAAAGGCTGAGGCACCGCACTGGCAACTTCAGCAGCGGCCAGGCCACTCAGTATCTAGTGAGATCTGTGCAGGACGCTGTACGCATGCTTCCGCTTAAGCACAGTTGGAAGTATTTCCAGCGTGAGTTCAGGATCATCACTAGTGCATCGGTTGGTCACACGATCACCTACACTGCTTCCAACAGGCAGGCAGTAACCACTGGAGTATGGCCAGCTGACGCGGCAGACGGCGAGCTGCACATAGAGTCAATTCCATACCCAGTTGAGTCACGGGACAGTGACACACAGCTGACGCTCGCTGCTCCGGCATATCAGTCTGACTTTTCTGGGTCAGCCACCTGGGCAAGGGAGTCTTACTTGATTCCTAATATCCAGAGAATCCACACATTGTGGCAGCAAGACAGCGAACGCCCTATTGGGTATTTGGAGCCAGCTCACTTCACAGAGCGGAAACTGGCATACGAGTCACCGGGGACGCCAGTTGCTTATTCATTCACATACAACTCACTGCAGGGCGAGACGGACATTTCGTTCTCACCTCCACCGTCCCTGAGCTCACCGTACATCATGTCGGCTGACATAGCACCGCTTAGGCCGGTAGTTCACCAGGACTTTGGAATCGCCAATGGATCTGATGGCGGGACGACACTCACCATCGTTGGAGCCAAGTCTAAATGGATAGGCTCCATCATTCGAACGGCTATATCAAACAACAACGACACAGACGCACGGTCCGAAATAGCAGCTGGCAACTACGAGTGGCAGGCCGTGATCACCAACGTTTCAGGCGACACAGTGACGGTTGATACAGCCCTCGCTGGAGCACACACAAACGATGTGTTCCTGGTGTCAAGCTTGGTTGACATAGATCAGGACGTAATGCTGTCGTACCTCGACGCTCTCGCACTTGCTGAGTGGAGGAAGAACGGCACGCAAAAAGAGCTAGATGTTGCGTTGGCTATGGCCAAGCAGGCTTACTACGAGGCTGTAGCAGCAGACGCTAAAGCCAGCAAGGCACAAAGGTCCAGCGGCACACCGTGGCATGTAACTGATATCCGATACGCCGAGGTATCGCAGTGAGCCCACTAGCTGATCACAAGGATGTGGCCGAGAGGGTGAAGGAGATCTTGAGGTCTCTGCCACCAAAGGGATACGGCAAAGACGACATCCACATCGCAGACTTTCCTTTCGAGGAGCAGCCACCGTTTGGCCTAGTGATTTCACCACTGCCAGAGCTGCAAGGCGATCAGCTGAACGAGCTTACAGACATTGGCTACCCAGTTCAAGTAATGCGTTGCGGAACCTCGCCTCACTCTCGCTTTGGGTTTGAGGACAGAGATGACTGGCGAAGAGATGTGTTCAGGCGATTCAACAGCGTCAGGATGGGCGGCATTAAGTGTGAGCTCATCACCCAAGCGAGCTTTAGAAACATTGAGATCGACGCTGCGTGGAAGGCATGGAATGTAGACGCCAGTGTCATCCAGCTGACGTGCTGGGTAAGGCAGCCAAACAACGGATAAGCCATGAAAATCATCGAAAACATATCGGCCAACATTAAGATCTTCCTGACTCTGCTTTCACTAATTGCTATGTCTATCGGCATAGCTGGTATCTGGGGCTACGCTGGCCCTGAGACGGTAGGCAAAGCTATTGGAACGATGGCACTTGTTGGCGGCACTGTCATCTTGATCGACGGACTGATCTACAACAAAAGCAAACCTTCAGGTTCTACCCCGCTGAAGAAAACCAAGGATGAATAAGGAACCTGTTGAATGACCAATTCGTGCAGCGCTTTTGGCGCATATACCAAGCTAATCATTGAGCCTGATGGTGGAGCGTTCGACGCCAACTCGGAGCGATACGCTATCCTGGGCGAGAACATCACCCGGAATCAGCCGTTCCAAGGGCGACGCCGAATCACTGGTGATCGTGCTAACTACTCAACTGCCATCCGTCCACACACCTACTTGGTGTCCGGTGCAATTGCCATGCAGCCAGGACCGGCAGACCTAGCCAACCTTCTTCCGCGAGTCTTGTGGGGAACTGGCTTGGCACTAGGTGACACTGCACCTGTGTTTAAGGTTTTGGTGGATCGCGAGAACGGAATCTTCCACTATCCAGATTGCCAGATGGCAAGAATGGTGCTGAGGTCCAAGACCGAGTCTGGAAACGAGCCAACCAACGAAGAGCTTGTAGAGTGCATCATCTACTTGATGGCAACATCAGAAGATACCAACACCGTCAGCTGGCCAGACCCAGAGCCAACCATCACATTGTCTGATGGAAACACTCCGTACAACCACACGGAAGGTGTTCTTAGCTTGGGTGGTAGCTCTAGGCCATTCAAGTCGTTCGAGCTTGTGATCGACAACATGTTGACCCCGGTGTTTAACAACGATAACGATCTGGGCCCAAGCTGCCTTAGAAGCCGTGGTCGCCGCATCACGCTCAAGACGCAAAACCCGTTTACGACTAACACACTAGCTGACTCACTCACTGCCCTCAACTCGGGTATCGCTGGGTCGCTAACGTTCACCAACGGCGGGCTGAGCACATCGTTCACTTTCCCGCACCTTCGCAATAACTACCGTTCGCCAGCTATTCAGGGTCGTGGAGAGATTCCATTGACCTTGAACATGGAGGCCTTTGCTACCTCCGGTTCAGCTGAGATGGTTGTTACCAACGACAGCACTCCTTAATGACATGCACCGCAGTCGGCTGGGCATTAAAGACCATAGTAGACTCCAGCAGTTCGTTTAGCGACTCGTCTGAGAGATACGATGTAGTCCTTGAAAGCCTAAAGCGTGTACGAAGATTTGAGACCTCTGGGATTTCTAGAGGTGATGGATCTATGCACGCTGACTGCGTTCGGGAGAAGCCTAGTATTGTTAAGGGTGTGATTAGGCTTCAGCCTGGGATGAACGCCCTCACTCCGTGGTTCAGCAGGATCCTAAGGGGCAGCGGCAATGGGCTGCTTGGTGATGCAATACCAACATTCAACATTATGCTCCACAGAGAAAACGGAGTGTTCTTGTTATCAGACTGCGTAGTTAATGTCGCCGACTTCATAAGCCGCACAGGAGCTGCCAGGCAGATTGATGAGTACCTAGAGCTAAGGATGGAGATTCTCGGTAAGGCTGAAAGCATGGGCTCCTGGCCAGATCCAGAACCTACATACACACCAGAGCAACCGTACAGCCACCACGACAGTTATTTTGCGATTGACGGTGAAGTTACAGAGATCAGCTCAGCACACCTGAGGATCCACAACAACTTTATTCCGAGCAAGTTCTTTCAGAGTCTCTCGCCACAGTGCTGGCGATCCAAGGGACGATCTGTAAGGCTCTTTGTCGAGTGCCCATTCACATCTCAGATCCACACGACTGCAAGAGCGATGGCGGACACACCGGAAAGCGTGGTCTTGGCATACCCAAGATCTGGGGATGGGATCTACTTCTCGCTTCCAATAGCAAGAAACAACTATCAAGCCCCAACTGTTTTGGACAAGGGCCCCTATTCTTTGTCAATGGATTTGCAGGGATTTCGAAACCAGGCGATTCCAGAGCTACAGGTAGTAAGCAATGCCTGGACTTAACGAAAAACTAAAGGCTCTTAGTGAGCCAATATATGTCGGCCTGAGCGTCCCACAGCCGATGCCTGCGTATGAGATCGACATGTCTCATGACGACTCTGGCAGCGACTACGTGCCTGAGATGGGGGCTGTAGATAGTCCTAGCGTGCCCTCGGTTGCGTTCGAGCAGTACGATGTGCCAGCTGAGTCTACGACTGGGTTCGAGTCGCCTCAGCCTGTAGTCACGCCCAGTACTGAAATTGGCGACATACAAGAAGCTGTAAGTGTCAAGGCTGACATCCCCGAGGCAGACACTTCCAGCGAAAGCAGTCAGGCATTGCCTGAGTACGAAGACGTACATTCAGAGCCGATTGATATTGGCCCTGGCAAATACGATGAGGACATGCCGCCAGATCTTGGTAGCCAAGGCATTTACTCAGATCCGGTTCGTGAGTTTGAGTCAAGGCTCCCTGGCGAACAGAATGTTGCAATGCCTGGAATTCAGGCAGAGGAAGATGGCCAGCTCAACTTCCCCGGTGCAGACCTGCAGCCTGAGTTGCCTGTAACACTGACTCCTCGCCCTGAGCCTAACCCAGCTACACCTGACGCTCCTGAGTCCAGTTCTTTTGTCGACACAGATACTGACATACCAGTATCTCAGACTGCAACAGAAGACGTTGAGCAGCCTAAGCAGGAGAGCTATCAGGCAGAAGAAAGTGCTGACATACCAGACAGCATGCCTGAGTATGACCATCCTTTCCATGCTATGTCCAGCCAAGCCCAGGGCATACCACCTCTGGAGTTTGGTGACCTAGACGAAGCCTTGGATGTCAGTGCTGACCTCCCAGGTGACAGCGTGTCGCACCAGAGGTTCAGCAATCGCAGCCACCAGTCACAGGCCCCTGAGTCATCGTTTAGCCGAGTCGAGTCTGGTGTTGAGCAGCTAGTGTCTTCTCTGGTTCAGTCGCTGGGGACGATCTCTACGCACATCGAGAACGCAAACACGCGGATAGAGCAGATCGAAGAACTGCTTAACAGGAGCCTGCCGTAATGTATATCAAGTACGGTAACTTCCCGTTCAACCCAGGTGAAGCGACCTTTGCATCCACTACCATGCGAACCAACCGCACGGTACGCGGGTTTGATCTGACGCAATCCGTTGACTTCAAGATTGTTGGTGAAGTCTGCAACACTGACGCCGCCGCAATCACCAGCAGGCTCAACCAAATACAAGTGGCTTTCTCTCAGCCTGGCGGGGACATTGGCCTCTACCAAGATGACGGAACCCCAACAACACACTTTTTGCAGAGTGCCCACCCGAACAACCTTACGGGCAACCAGATTGACTACATCCACTTTCCAGAGATCACTGGCGGTGAGTATGTAGACGGACGCAAGTTTTCAATTGGGGTCAGTGCTGAGGTTCTTCGCTCAGAGAGAACATTGGTCGACTACTCAGACGCAATTACCCAGAGGGGAACTGGACAGCCTGATGCTAGGTGGCGGCTGATTCCAAACTGGGGATGGGTGTCAGAGCTAGTCTCACTTGGGTCTCCAGTCAGGTACATACACCAGGGATATGCCGAGACCCTGGACACCTGGCTGCAGCCTATTCCGCCGTACTTTACTGCTCCGCCATTCCTGGACCCTAGAGCAACTCGGGTCACCCGGTACCACCCGGTCAAGAGACCGCAAGGGTTCCTGCAGTACAGGATCGAGTGGCACTACGAGTACTACTTGCTTCTGCCTCTAGTAGGGCTACCGACAATACGATGACACTGCAAGCTCACCCACTGCCTAGCCTGGTTGGCGTCAAGCCTTACTTTGTCCGAAGGACTGAGACCCTCTATCTGCCTGTGTGGCAAGACAGGGATGGCAATCCGTACGTTAACTCAGCTGGTGCTCCGCTCATCAAGCCCGTTTATGAGCCGCATGCTGTGCTTTGTATTCACGGAGAGATGTACCGGGACCTGCTTGAGTTTACAGACATAAAGATTGCGTCGCTTATTGATCGAGTGAACGCGGCACCGTGGCGTGGATTCCCAGCTGGCCAAGCATGGATATCCGAGATCAACACAAAGCGTGTGACCATCAACGGTTATGAGATCGACAGAGTCGACATCATCGTCCGCTGCCTCGCATCTCGAAGCTGGCAAACCATCATTCCCGACATGGGCTACTACTACATGGAAGGTGGTGCCCGCAAGGCATTCCAGACATCTGATGGCTTCCAATTCCTTGGGAACTTAGACGCAGGTGCTGCAGAGGACGGAGCGCAGAACATGCTCACGTTTAACTACAAGGGCGAAGCCAACTTTGCGGAGCTTCGGTTTTGAGATACATCCGCCAGGGCCTGCACCAGAATCCCCAGCGGGATGATGTGCCATATCCACACCCAGGTGCAAGTGCGAAGAGAACGATCTTTTGCACCCTATTGGAGGATATGCCGTCAGGGCATGAGTCGACTGCAAAAGCCTTAGTGCATGACTGGGACGGAACCATCAAGCAGGTTATCGACCTGCACAACTGGGGAGATCCCACCGTTCCTGCAGTAGGAATTATCGACGGTGCTCAAGCCGGGTACTGGATGACGGCTGAGCATATGGACGGCAGGTGGAGATACGAGCAAGGGCCTTGTGTAGAGGCTTGTGCATCAGCTGGGTCAATAGACATGTCTAGCGTCACAGGTGCAACTGAAGAGACACCGTACTCATTTACACCAGCGTCAACAAATATAGATGCAGATACGTTTGCCTTGGGATATGGACCACCTTGGGTGACTGTGGCTGCAAGCAACGGTGAGATCTCAGGCACTCCACCAGCCGGATCAGCGGGCGATGTAGTGGTCGTTGTGTCTGGCCTTTCCCCAAAGACTGGATCGCTGACCGGGGAGTACTGCACCGTATCCAAGGCTGTGACTATCACGATAAGCGAGTAGCCATGCCAACAGTAGCAGTACCTCTCAACCTGTTTAAGAACTTTCTTGCAGACGCATACCGTGGACTGCATGACTTCTCAGACAACGATCTAGCAGTTGCCCTCACGAACACAGAGCCAGACCAAGCCGCAGACTCAGTGATCGGAGACATCACTGAGATTGACTACATGTACCTCTCTAGCCGCGACATCAACCTTTTGTCCGAGGGGCTATCAACGAGCTCCTACAGAGTTACATCGGCACCATTAACAATACATTGCTACGGCGGTGTGTCAGCCGCGTTTCAATACTCGGTTATCTACAAGAAGTCCAACGGAAGGCTGATTGGGTACTCGGACTACGGAGCAACCCTGATGCTCGGAGATGGGGACTCTCTGAAGATTCAGAACTCAACTTACTTACTGGAGCACAAATAATGGCTTTCATGGATGATAGTCTACATGATGCACTTTTAGACGAACTGGATGCGGTTACTACGCTGCACATCTGCAGTGCCGAGCCAACCTCTCGGGCGAATGCCATCTCCCTGTCGCTGGGCAGCAAGTCTAGCCCTGGCATCGGAGCCAAGGGAAACTCGACTACACCTGCAGGCCGGAAGCGTACTGTTTCGGCAATCACTGACGGAACTGTGTCAGCTGATGGAACAGCGTCTCACTGGGCATTGATCGACGGTACACGCCTCATCGCCGCCAACTCACTTGCCTCTAGCAAGTCTGTGGCAAACGGGGGCACGTTCACCCTAGATGCCTTCGACATTGTTGTGGAAGACGCAACCAGTCTGTAAGCCGTCACACCTCTCTGAGTGATTAGATGGCTACAAGTGCATCCAGCCAGACCGCTGCCGGGTACTCGCATACCTTTACCATGCCATCGGCAGTGGAAGGGGATCTGCTTGTACTTGTTGTGGCCATTAGTACTGGGTACGACGAGCTAGACACTCCTAGCGACTGGACGGAAGAGCGGATTGCGGGGACAGATGATGTAGCTCTCTATGTTTACACTCGACAAGCGGGTGTGTCTGGGGCGGGCGGCACCTCCGTAACTACGTCCTCGTCTGACGAGATCTTCACATCTGCTGTAGGCTTCAATTTTGGCCAGAACGCCACGGTTGATAAGTTTGCAGCAAACGACTCAGGCTCAAGCTCGTCTGGGGTGGGGCATGGCTCCTACACTGGAAGCATACCTGCAGACTCTGTGTTATGCTCAGCTGCTTGCTGGGAATCTACAGCCACACTTTCTTCGTGGCCATCAGACCACCCAAACAACCGGGAGCTTGAAGAGCAGGAAGACTGTAATCTTGCAGCTGCTCTATCTGCCACTAGGTCAACCGCCACAAACCCAGACTACTCAATCAGCAGTGGCGTAGACTGGTCGGCAGTTGGTTTCCTTGTGAAGTTCACAGGGGCAACAGCAGTTGACCTGACTGCAAACGGGATCAGCGTAGTCCCCCGAGTCGACGATCCCCCAGTTGCATCTGAGCAGGACCTTCAGTCGACCGGAATAAAGACAAAGGCAAGGCTGGGTACGCCAGCTGTTGCGGTAGAGGTTGAGCTCGCAGCTAATGGCCTGTCGGTGTCGCCACGGCTTGATGACCCAAGCACCTCGGCAGCTTCGTCCCTGTCTGCGAATGGGCTGTCAACAAAAGGCAGAGTAGACGGGCCTTCAGCAGCCGCTGAATCGCAGCTCGTGGCAAATGGAATCAGCGTCGAGCCAAGGGTTACTGAGCCCGGTGGATCGACTGTTGCTGACCTGGTGGCAGACGGAGTTACTA
This sequence comes from uncultured Flavobacteriaceae bacterium, assembly GCA_937136455.1. Classification (GTDB taxonomy): domain Bacteria; phylum Bacteroidota; class Bacteroidia; order Flavobacteriales; family Flavobacteriaceae; genus MAG-120531. The sequence goes on from CAKZOO010000128.1 coordinate 20,877, forward strand.
TAGCTCCGTCCTTCGGCACGCCCGCTACTTCAGCCAAGTCAAGCCTGGCGGGAACCGGCTTGCATGTGTGCCCAAGACTAGGGGAATCAGGGACCTCTAGCGAGACAGATCTTGTTGCAGACGGGATCAGCATACAGCCACGCACTGACCAGGCTTCAGCTGGTGCAGTCTCATCCCGGGCTGCAAATGGCATCACTACCAAGGGTCGACTAGACGACTCTCCTGACACATCGTCTGAGAGTGACCTGCAGGCCAACGGGATAAAAGTTCCTGCAGGATCGGGGATGCCTGGTGGTGGGTCTGACACCGCGTTGGTAGCCAGAGGGCTGACAGTACCTACCAAGCCATCGCCTGACACGCCTGCCTCTAACTATGAATACACGATGGAGATCTCAGCTTCTGCTGAGGCGATCACCCAGCCACTGTACGAAACGCCAGAGACGAATGTGTCTAAGGGGTGCGGGTGCTGCGAAGATCCGTGTATTCCACCAACAGTCACATGCACACTGAACGGCAGCTATCTTGACTACGAGATCGAGAACGGACAGATCGCTGAGTACACAGTTACGTGCTACTCAAGCGTAACTCAGGACGACATAGAGCTGACCGATGGCTCTGCATCAGGATCAATTCCACTTGCTCCAGGTTGCTCGGCATGCGTGACCGTTAGGAACGAGTGCGGAGAGGATAGCTGCTGCCTGAGCTGCTTTTTCCCAGAGTGCGAGATATATCTAACAACAGATGAATATGGGGTTACCGCTCACTGGAAGGGCGACGTTGGGATAGTAGACGGAGGTCCTGTTGAGATCGTATCTGTGCGTCTCAATGGGGTTGAAGTAGCCGACGGAGAAACGTCTCCAGGCAAAGCAGAGGGCACAACCTTCTTCTACTACGGTCCGGGAGTTCCAGAAAAGCTCACTCTTGAAGTCGAGAACTCCTGCGGTGCTGTTGCAACCTGCTGGGTGCTTACTCGATGCTGCTGGAGAGTCAACGAGCTAAACGTTACGTTCGAGGATCTCGCAGCCACTTACGAAAGAAACTGCACCTGGAAGACCAACCTTACGTACTTCGATGATGGAGTAATACGAGAGGCTACTGGAGTTCACACAATCAGGATTACCGGCCTTGACAACGCCAACGGAACCTGGACTGTACCACTCTTGGGCAGGCAGCCAGTAAATGGGCAGACATGCTGGCATCCTTACCTTTTGATGCTTGGTGTTCGAGCCAGGGTCACCACCATTTATCACGAAGAGTGGGATACCTCATGGATCAACCCTGACGGGTGTTCCATAAACGGCACCGACACAGAAGCATATGTTGAGGGAGAGCTCGCGTTAAGGTTCGGCCATGCGAGAGACGACATTCCAGTCCTCACTTTGTTTGTTGACGACGCTGAGCAGTTGTGGAGAGCCAACCCGACAGACCCTTCCTGCATCATAGATTGTGCTGGCCTTGGTGAGCCGATTGGCAGTGGATGGTGCAGAGGAAGTGCAGCTACTGGTTACGAAGAAGGGCTTACCACCTTCCCTCTTGCAGAAAACTACAGCTACGGAAGTTGCGACGAACCTGTCCAGTACTGGGCCGGTATAACACGCAGCATTCTTCTTAATGCAACTGGAACCACGGGCGGGCCGACTGCACCTGCGACCCTGAAATACAGCAACTGCTTTACAGAGAAGCCTGACTGCGAGACAGATGGGCGAGGGCCAATCTTCGGCCAGACGCCGCATGAGTGCGGGTGCGACAACGAGCCCAACCCTCCCTTTAACTTCAACTGGGATCCGAAGCTGGAATGGTGCAGGCTTGGATACTTCAAGGTGACGGTTGACTATGACTAGCTGCGAGCATTGCGGACGAACTAGGCCTAAGCGAGCCAAGGGGAAGTGGACGTGCCTATGTACGGCAGTGAGGGACAGCCAGATCAAGCCTCACATTGTTACGCAGCCCGTCACCTCACACGACCGGCAGCGACAAGCTTGGGCCAAGCTACACCAGTTCCCTGTAGACAACTACGACAGGTGGAGGCCAGAAGGAGGCCAGGCGGAAGTCATCGCCTTGCTGAATGCAGCTAGTGAATTCAACGGCTGCTCGTGCAAAGACAACTTCACGAAGATCATGAACAACATTCCACCGAATGTTCTCACGGCCAAGAGCTTCGCAGAGACTGGATGGAAGTGGCACAATGCAGTCAACCGGAAGCTGGGCAAGCCAGTGTTCTCCTGGGCTGAGTACGAGGCTCTGTACGGACACCCTTGGTCAAAGCCAGCCCGAAGAGTAAAGCTGGTCACAGCACTAAGCCAGCTGCCGAAGCACATGGAGAGGCAGCACATCTGCCTGGATACATGGAAGGAGTTTGGCGGAGAGATTTGGGCGTGCAACACAGCCGAAGAGATCGCGGTCCTAAAAGCCGAATACCCTCAAGTAGATCACTGGCATGCCGAAAACGAATTATCAGAGGGATACCTCTACAACACCCAGAAGATTCGCAATCTGGCACGGCTCTCGCACGAGATCGGCAGCGAGATCTACCTCATCCATTCTGACATAGAGCTCCACGGAACCACAGACGCTTTCAAGCACAAGGATGGTTGCCAGCTACTGGGCATCCGGTGGAACTATGAGCCAGGATCCCCTAGGTGCTCAGCAAAGCAGTTCCAGTGGGGAATAGACATGTTCAGCTTTACCCCTGAGATCGCGGACGCACTTCCCGAAGATTTCCCGTTTGCGATTGGGCATGCCATGTGGGATTACGCTGTTCCGTACTTCACCCTTAAGGCTGGCTTTGGCCTGCAAATACTGCACGAACGCTGCCTGTTCCACGAAGAGCATGAGACCAACTGGAGCCAGGATTCATGGCACTTTGGAGCGGACTGGATTGGCCGAAACAGCACGATCCAGATCGGCGAAGGCAAGTCGGGGGCAATCTGGCGAGAGAGCCTGGCAATGGGCGGTCGGTACTCACCAGAGCATGGCATGTGGCTGGGCAAGGGAGGACACAGGATGCCCTCTGACCCACTTTTTATGCCGGAGTGGCGGGAGCACTACGAGGCTCTGGAAAAAAACCAAAGTTCTTAGTGTTTTGTGCATGCACCGAAGCTTCAACATGTGAATCATCTTAGCAAGCAGTAGTTTACCCAAGGAAGGTGTACTGATATGCCAGGACTGGCACACTCTAGCGTTAGATCTATTAGTCGCAGCCTGCTAGGCACTAGCACCGGCGTGCCTTCTCGTGTCGAGCTGACATATCACGGTCTCAACAAGCAAGCCCCCAGCCTTAACGGCGTCGTCAAAGACGAGACGGTAGGTCGTGGCACAGACAGGCCGGAAGAACCAGGGCGTTGCCTGGATTTTGGTGCAAACCACCTTGCACGCCTCAGCGATATTGCTGCATTTGATGTCGGCACAGGTGATATTACCGTATCGCTGTGGATCAAAACTACCTCGACCCGTGCAATCTTAGTGTGCAAGGACGACGCAGCTGGGTCGGGTAACGGTGTGTACCTAGCGCTTGAAGGCGGTCAAATAGGCTGGTGGGCTGCTGGATACCAAGGACGCAACAGCTCGGTAAACGATGACGTGTGGCACCATGTAGTCGCTGTTAAATCAGGCAGCACCGTTAACATCTACATTGATGGTCGTCTAGATGGTACAGGTACAGACAGCCGCACTCTATCAAACTCCACCGATGTGACCATCGGTAATTCAAACGACAACCACGTCAACTACGATTACATTGGCAAGTTGTCCGATGTCCAAGCTTTCCCGAAAGCTCTGTCAGCCTCAGAAGTAAGCCAACTCTACACCATCGGCCTCAACACCGATCGAATTTTCTGGCTCAAGCTAGAAGAAGGCAGCGGAGACTACTGCTACGACTCCAGCGGCAACAACAACACCGCTACTCTTGCTGGGCATACAAGTGCAGTCCGTTACACCGGAAGCGATGTTCCGACTAGCGGACTGAATAAAGTTGGGTACACACTCTCAGATGGTGTTAGCCATTACCGCAACGATGACGGTACTGGACTGATTCCAGCGGGAGCCTATATCCCAAGAGATGAATCAAACAAAGCATTCTGCGCGGCTTACGATGTGGCTGGCGAGCAAATCGCAATCCAATACGTCGGAGAAGCCCCGAAGAACGGACAGCTAGAAAACAGCTATTGCCGAGTGTTTGATGGCGTTGATGACGTTATCACCTTAAATTCAGAAGTGCCGGTAACAGGCACGGACTACACCTATGGCTGTTGGGTAAAAACCACAGAACATACTAAAGCGGTTTCAGGTCGAACGGGTGATAGCTCTTGTTACACAGCCTTGCTGCTAAGCTCTACAGTGTTAGCTCACAAATGCAATAGCTCAGGGTCAAATTACGCTCAGGCCACAGGTCTTCCAAGTCAAACTGACGGAGAGTGGCACCATTGGATAGTTCGGCGGAATGGTGATGGCAACAATGTAGACTTCTTTGTGGATGGCGTTAAGTATCCAGCATCCTACAGCGGAACACTACCGAATAATCCCCACTCATGTGACAAGATAGGTGTCATCAACACAACCATATTTCCGTTTGACGGGTCTATGGCAAGTTGGGTCGCCTTTGACAGAGCATTGACCGACGACGAATGCGGTGGAATCTACACAGGCACCTACCCCAGTGATCCTGTAGCTTGGCTCCCCCTGTCCGACTCCCATCAAGACTCCGCAGTAAACGTTGTCGACCCAGCCAACTCAGGCACACCAAGTGGACACAACAGTAGCTTTGTGGGTCTGCAGTCAGTGTTTGCGTACAACGCGGCTAGGGGCAGCACAAAGTACACCCACGCAACATCTCCCGACATTATCATTCCACTAAATGCCGATGGGACCACTGCCACCTACACTCCGCCTGCGGGATACACAAAAGACTCAGACAGAGCCCCTTCCCCAGGAGTTTGGCCGCTTTCGGAGAACACGCTCAACAGCAACCCGAACAATGCTCCACGCCGGGATTGGTCAATTGGTGAAAACAGAATACCGGCAGAGGTTTCGAGTTGGTCAGCAACAGGAATAACCAAAACACTCGGGCAACCCTCTCCCGATGGAAATAACAACGCTGTTGATCTGATCGCAAGCACGAGCAGTACTGCACATTTTGTAACGCAGGCAGTATCGAGTGTTGTAGGCCTTAACGAAGCTGTTTGCCTAACAGTCTTTGCTGAGTACTCTAATCACCGCTACTTATGGCTTGCAGGGATAGGCGGGACATGTGTTGCAGATTTGCAGGAAGGTGTTATTACCAACCAGACAGCTTTGACGGACGGAACAATCCTCGACGTAGGCATACAGCCAGTAGCCAGTGGACTGTATCGAATCCACCTCGCCTCGTCTAAAAGCACATCTGCCACCGCAGCTTTTGTTGGACTGACCAACGCATCTGATGACGACACGTCAATCAATACGTGGGTTGGTGATGATACGTCTAAAGTTCGAGTGTGGGGAGCGAAGTTAGAAGCGGGCAGTCAACCCACAGCCTACATTCCGCCAAACTACGACCCCAACGAACCGTCGGACTTTACACCGAATCCACCTGAGCTACTGGAGTATCGGTCTGAATTCGATAATGCGTATTGGACGAAAACCAACGCAACGGTTACAGCAAACTCTGAAGGCGTTGCGGACACGTTACTTGAAACCAGTGCAACCGGAGCAGCACATGTTATTGCCTTGACGGCGACTAAAGCAGTAGTTTCCGGCAAGAGGTACATCCACAGCGTAGAAGTAAAGCCAGCCGGAAGAAATCACTTTGCCTTGCTATCCCAAAACCCGGCTCAGGGAATCTATTTTGATCTGACCACACAAAAGGCATTGGGGGCTCTACTAACACTGCCAGAGCAAGCCTGGGTAGACACATTGGTCGATGGTTGGTTCCGGGTGAATATGGTGGTCACAGCTACGTCCTCGTTAATGAATTGGCAGTTGTACCTCAGTCCTGACGGTTCTTCGTTTCAGTACAACGGCGATATTACTAAGGGCCTGAAGATTCGAGAGGCCAGTCTCAAACGTTACCACCCAACCAATCCACTATTCTTCCGCCAACGCACCGACGCTGGCAAGTTGGTCGGCATTGATCGGCTCACCAACTACAAACAACCGCTACTCGGAGGCAGCTTGTCCCGAGTGCAGAACTTTGTAACAGCAAGGACGCTATAAGATGGCAGTCGTCATTAGGATCCCAACATGGGTAACCTTTAACAAAATACCAGTGGGAACACCAGCAGTTGGCCTGGCCATTCTGAACGGAGCACTGGGGACTTCACTCTCTCCGGGTGATGCAAATCCAGTGTGGCAAGACCTGCAGGACCTAGACCTGGGCGGCGGGCCGCTTACTCGCGGTCAGACCCTTGATAGCCTAGCCACGGTAGACGAAATTCAAAACGCTGCCTTCCTAGAGATTGCTCAAGTCCAGCTTGCGGTGGGCTTGGGTGGAGAGGTTGACGGCATGCTCGTCTACTTCGAAATCGACGACCTAACCGACGAGGTGCCAGCTGAGTTCCCCAACCGCACTTACACGGTCCTAAGTGACCCTGAAGACCTAGGGAGTGGCGTAGAGACAGTCCACACCTGGGAGACCTGGGGGGCGTACGAAGGCGACTCCGCAGGTGACCTTCCGGTGCAGGTCGGGGAGAAGTGGTACCGCACTAGCCGCAACCGGAACAACGGCGGCGACTACATACCTGCCTCAGCTTGGGTGCCAGCGTCACAGGCTGGGCTAGTTGTTCTTCAGTCTCTACCAGAAGAAGAGTAGTGAGTGAATTCAGCAGCGGTTTTGTTTTTGGAGTCGGTGCAGGGTTTGGTGCAGTCTGCACCCTCTACGCCTGCTCTATTGTTTTCGTGGCACTGATGAGCTTAATGCACAGAGATTAGGAATCTAAGAATGTTTATTACAACCGATGGGGCTCAGCAGCAGCAGACCCTCAACCCAAGTCCAACGTCGACGGGCGTTTCTGTTGCGGCAGACTCATGGGGTTCCGCCACGGTCGTCATACAGTACAGCCCAGACGGAGTAGCGTGGGCTCCTGTCCGAGAGGACGGCGTTGAGTTCACCATCTCCTCAAACTGGTCAGGGTGTATCGAAGGCAAGGGATATGTGCGAGCCTTTTCCGCAAATGCCTCTTCGGCAACCAATCTGAGCATGGCCGTAAGCGGTAAATAATCATGGAGAACACTGTCATCCAGATGGATATGGCGGAGGACTATGTCCCCGTCATTGCCTATCTCACCGCACACGACGCAACCGGCGAGCCAGACTCAGCTGGGTACACGTTGTCGTCTTCAGGTGCGATGGGCTTCCAGTTCACAGTCCCCGAAAACTGTGTTGGTATCTATCGGGTGACAGCCCATGATAGCGACGGCATAGCTGTGGCTCAGGGGTACGTCTGGATCGAAGCAGACGACACATCCACTTACGTTGCCAACGCCACTCATAGCGAATGCTGGCTTCAGAGGTTCTTGACAGAGAATGTTGGGACTGACGGAGCTGAGCTTGGGTCCATCCCGTGGAACAGCGTCTGGGATGCTGAGGTGCAGAGCGAGTGTGCCGATGCCCTGACGGCGTATGGAGCAGCTACAGCTGCGAATGTCACAAGTGCCCAGTCAGCAATCATCTCCCAGGTGACCACAAGCCAGGGCGTTGTTACCTCGGCGATTTCTTCTTCCGAGTCAGCAATCACTTCACAGGTGACTACCACCCAGGGTGTTATTACCTCAGCAATCTCTTCCACAGAGTCAACGATCACCAACTACTTCCCGGCGAACTTTGCTGCCCTGGGGATCAACTCTAGCGGCCATATCCTCAGAGTCGTACTGGTAGACACCACCACCGAGAACACAGATGTCACTACGCTTGAGTATGACGTTACCCAGGCAATTGCAACAACGATCATCAGCAATGTGATATCCGGCCTGACAGCCCTCAAGCCTCAGGTAATCAGTGCGTACGATCCGTCTGACTACACACTAGAGATCTTTGAGGGAGACGACCACAAGATTGCCGATGGCAGCCATATCGACATTCCCATCAACTTGCCTACCAGTGTAGTCATGGGCTCGTCGACGGCCTCCTTCTTGGCTAGGCACCGGACGTACCCAGTAGAGATAACGGGCACGCCAACTCTTGTGGAGGTTGATTCTCAGCACTTTGCAAGGCTTGAGTTTGACGCGGACGACACAGCCCTGGCTGTTGGTGAGCTGGACTACATTGTGAAGATTACCTACTCCGAAAATGTCCACACGGTTGCTGCTGGCGGGATGAGGATAAAAGACTCACTTCAGAAATAGATGTTGTTTTGTGCTCGCACACGCCAAAAACAGTGGAATGATAATAGTAGATAAGGATTTCTAGCGTGGCAGCTTTTTCACTCACATCAACCAGTATCAAGATGGTTTCTGGCGGGAACACTATTTCCGTCACAGCTGCTGAGACAATCGCAGCTGGCCAGGCGGTTACCGTTGACGGATACGTTGTTGACGCCCAAGACAGCGACAAGCTCACTGTAGCCGGGAGTGCGATACAGAATGCCACCACTGGTGGAGTTGCTGTGCTAGCCCCTCCGGGTTCCGTTATTGGGTTCAGCGACACACTTACCTTCCCCAGGACAATACTTGCCGACAGCGGTGGCCAGCTGCAGTACGAAAGCGACCTGACTTCTGGCGATGCTATCGTCCGAGTAGGCCTCTCGATCACAGCCAATCAGATCCGCGTAGAGGCTGAAAACACAGGATATAGTAAATCATGATCAAGCGTACTCGAGCTCGCATTCGCTTTGCCTCTTATGTTCGCGAGAGCTTTGTTGAGGCTGACGGCGACTCAGATGTTGCGATGACCAAGTTTGAAGAGAAGGTGACAAACTTTGGGCTGGATCCGGCAACGATCATCTGGCTAGTGAAGCTGGCCTACGAGATCTACAAGCTGTGGCAGAGCCTGGATATTGAGGCGAGCGATGCTGCACACGCCGATATTCCACGAGACATCATGAGACAAACGGATGACGAAAGAATTGACGCAATGGGGGAGGTCGCACTATGAGCGATTTAAGTTCGCTGAAAGACAAGGGTGCTGAGTACTGGCTGCGAGTTATCGCAGGTGCTGCAGTCGCCTACGTGCTATTTGCAATGTTTAGCAGCGTTGTCGGTGCGGTTAGCAGCTACCAGGAAAACATCGGGTTCGGTCAGGAGCCAACATTCCAGGGGGCCCTCCAGGAGGCTGCTGTCGAAATCATAGGAGCGCTTGCGAGCATTGGCACTGCGGTGATCCTAGTAGTTCGTGAGCTTGTGGTTGAAAAGGTCAGGGCCTGGTGGAAAAAATGATAAAGAACATTCCGTGGAATACGTTGATCGTATGCGTAAGCGTACTAGTAGGTTTGTATCTCTTTTTGCCTCGGCAAACTGGCATACCAGTAACGCCCGACGTGCCAACGCCTGTAGTGTCCGAGCTTCAAGACCTAAAGATTGTCTTGGCGAATGCTGACAAGGCTGCGGTTTACCGGCTTGGTGCTCTGTACTGTGCCATTGCCGACCAGCTGGAGCGAAGCCCATCTGTTAGCACCTCCGACCTGAGGAGCTGGCTTGTAGATGCTGACACCCACTTCATTAAAGGGACCGACCTTCAGGGTGCAGTGCCGGGCTTTGGTGCGGCAAAAGACAAGCTGTTTAAAAAAGAGATTGGCCTGGAAGTTAGGGATCTAAGTGAGTCAGACCTCAAGTCGCTCGCTGATCTTTGTCACAAAATCTCAGATGCATGTGGGTACCATAAATAATGAGCGGACCAAGAATCATCCCAAGCGGGAGTAAGTTCTGGGACGCCAGCGGTCCCCAGTCACTCAAGTCCCCAGCAGACATTCAAAAGGCCTATGAGTCTGGGTGGTGCGGTGCGTATCGAGAGCCTGAAGAGCATGAGGCTCTCTTGGCAGAGAACAAGGCTTTGACCGGGTTCTCCTCGATTGATGACGCAGCATCATCTAATGGGTGGGCGGAGAGCGGAGCAGGGAAGCTCAGCCTCCCCTTCATTCACGTAGCCGAGCTATTCCCTGGGTGCATGCCTGGGCCTGCTCAGCAGAGGGGCGACTGCGTTAGCCACTCCTGCAAAAATGCAGGACTCGGCAGCATGTGCTGCGAAGTAGTATCTGGGAAACCGGACGAGGTGACTGGTAAGGTCGAAGGCTTGCCGGACGTATCGGCTGAAGGCGTTGCGCAGGGGGTGTTCTCGACAGAGGCAATCTACTGGTGGCGTGGACACAACGGCGACGGGTGGTACTGTTCAGCAGCAGCTCGTGTTATGCAAAAGAGCTCAGGTCTGTGGGTGCGAAAGGCCTATCCAACCCTTGGCCTAGACCTAACCAAATACAGCAAGTCGCTAGCTGGCAAGTGGGGCAGCCGACCGCCAACTGGAGAGATTGCTGAGCAAGGGACCATGAACCTTGTTCGTGCCTTTGCAGAGTCCAAGTCTCGTGAAGCACGCCGTGACGCAATTGCCAATGGATACTTTGGCAACACCTGCGGCATGGAGGGATTCTCCAATAGCCGAGACGAGAATGGCGTCTCTTCCCGTAGAGGGCAGTGGGCACACGCGATGGCCGCAATTGGCTACGACGACCGCTCCATCGTTAAGCAAAAGTACGGCGACTCTCTTGAGCTGACACTGAACAGCTGGGG
>CAKZOO010000129.1 GCA_937136455.1 uncultured Flavobacteriaceae bacterium
GAGACATCATTGACTCGGCTCAGTACGTTCCAGCTGGAAAGAAAGACGCTTGGATCCGACTCGATATTGTTAATCCAAGCACTGGAAACATCATGATCCCCAAGGGGGCCTTCTGGGCTCGCTCTCGGGATGTAACCCAGCGTGAGTGGCTAGCCACGTCTAGCGTCAACGGCTGGCCTAAAAGAAACCTGGAGAATTACGGTGGATCACTTGCTGGCTAAGGTGCTTTGTGTAGTTCTGCTCCTAACTTCGGGATGCACGAGCGTCGTCACAAAGAAGTACGACAACACATACGAGCAAGCACATGTTGCTGTAACACTGGCGAAGTTTACGGCTGGGGAACGGAGTCCCCGGCCTGCTCCTCCAGACTCCAAGGAGTGCAGCAACTGTGGAGGCACGGGCAAGGTTGGTGACGGGCGGGTCTTTGTTGACTGCCCCGAATGCGGTGGAGATGGAATCAAGGATGATTTCTCTGCTTCACTACCAGCCTGGCCTGGCCTGTCTGAGCAAGACATTACCAAGGTTGCATTAGCGACGGCAGATGAAGTAGACGCCCGGCTTTCCCCGAAGCTATCCCCACAAGGAGAACCTACCCCGGTTCAGGCGTCTGCCTCGTCTACTGTCTACATCTACTCTGCCCCTGGCTGTGCTGCCTGCGAACGCTGGAAAGACGAGTGCAAGCAGTTGCTTATTGACGCGGGCTGGGTTGTCGAAGAGAGAGAAGCAAGTAGCGACAGGTCAGCTCCTTACTTTGAAGTCTATGTAGGCGGCGAGATCATCGGTGTTCACGACGGCTACATGGAAATGGAAGACCTTAAAAAAATACTGGAGAACTAGTATGTTCCGTATCGCTGCTTTGCTAGCCGTTCTTATCGCCACTCCCGCATTCGCTCAGGAATGCACCGAAGACTTCTGCCCAGTTAAGAAAGTAGTCAAGGCTTCGGCCAAGATTGCTGCTGTGCCAGCCAAGGTTGCTGTCAAAGTAGCTGCTGTGCCAGCTAAGATGGTTGCCGCCCCTGCCCAGGCTGCTGCTACTAAATTGCAGGTACTGGTTTCCAAAAGGCCAGTGCGATCGTTCATTCTTAAGCGGCCAGCTCGTCGCCTTGTCTGTAAGATCGTTAGCCTGCCAGTCAGGATTCTACGACGATAGGCAGCACGAATGGACTGGATAGATTCAGTCCCGTCGCAAGCCCTCAAACAATGGATCGTTGGAACCAAGATACCAATGCTGGCCTCTATGCCAGACGGAAGTATCCTATGGTGCAATGTTGCGTTCGAGGAGTTTCTTGAATACTCCATCGTTGAGCTTGTGGGTGATAACGGGAAAACATGGAGCGACCTAACGAGCTCAAGTGAAGATGCTGCAGCTGATTTGATATTGGTTGCTCAACTTGAGGCTGCTGCTAGACGTGAATACACATTCCAGAAAAGCTACCGAACTAAAGCTGGCGTTGACAGGAAGTGCATTATCCATGTGATGCGGTACCCTGAGTCTGGAGAGTTTAATTGCTGCCTGGTGTCGGTGATTCCACTGGATGTGTCGGGAGACATGCTTCTCCAGGAAATGCAGGAGCTTAGGGCTCACCAGGTTGGCCACAGCGAGCTGCTGTCGAAGATACTTGAAGTGATGACCAACAAGCCTCCTTCGTACCTAGAACGGTATCTCGAATTCTCAAAAGAGAATCCAATCCAATCTGCAGTTGTCACGCTATTCCTGTTGTCGCTGGTGCTTGGCAACTATGTGCTGCACATTGCCTCCGCCATTCGAGAGACATTTTGGGGGTCGCCGTGACGAACTCATTCCACTTCATCACAGCCATAAGCCTGATGGGAACAGCAGTCATCCTGCTGGCCTCCCACTTCATGGCCCTAAAGAACGCCAAGAATCTTAGGCGGAAGAAAGTCAAGCTTACCCCTAAAGACAGGCTTGCGATAACAGTTGCGTACGCATGCATGTTCTTGGCGGCTGGTGCAGAGAATGCAATTGAAGTCTCTGGAAGTATGCAGGGGATCGTAGGAGTTGCGGTGCCAGCTACTCGTGCAGCCGCTTCATTCTATGTGTTCTCCCTGACGTTGATTACACGGAACAAAGTTCTGATTGGGCTGTTCAATTGATCAAGAATGCTTTCAGCCTGTTTATCGTCATAGCAGTAATTTTCATCTTCTTACACCTGATAGGACGGATCTGTGACTAGGGTCTACAAGAAAGAAGACATCTGTGTCGAGTGGCGGCCAGAGCTTTGCACCCACTGCGAAGCATGTGTCAACGGATTGCCCCAAGTCTTTGATGTTGACAAGCGACCGTGGGTGAATGTCGAAGGTGCCAGCAAAGAAGAGATCATCAACCAAGTTGAACAGTGCCCAAGCGGTGCTCTTAGCCACAGGAAGGCCTAATGGAAAAGCTAAAGAAAACACCTAACTCTCGTGGCGTAAGCAAGGGCTTCGACACTAGCAGCTGGGGAGGCTTGTACGACTCGGTAGCCGACAGACTTCGCACTCCGTCGCAGCCTGCACAGACGCCAGGGTTTGATTCTCTTACCGGCATGAACAACAACTTGGATGCAATGAAGCAAGACATTGCCCAGTCTCGTGCCGATCGAATGAGCAGGTACAAAAGCTCAGGCATGACTGACTATGGCCTCGATAAAAGCTTTGACCAACTGCCACTGCAGACAGTTCCGTCTGGGCAGAAGATGGTCTCTGCACCAAACATGCCCAGCAATCCACTGGACAGATACAGGACAGACGAGCCGTTCAGGAACTTGCCTGATTTCGGAGGTACGCCAACTAGAACCAGATCGCCTGAGCTGGTGGCTAGGCCTGTTTCCCACACGAACCCTACTAGGCCACTAGGTGGCAGTGCGTTCGGGAATCTAATGGGCGGAAGGTTCGACCAGATCAGCCAGATCCAAGGCGAGACTCGTGCCATCAATAACCTTCGCGACCGAATCGCAAACTTGCCTCAGGGCAGTTCTACTCCAGATGCTCAGGCATTGTCTGACGCTCGCAGGCGTGAGTTCGCTCGGCAGAACGGCGGGCTTAGCGAGAACGCTGCCAACGGACGTAGACAAGGACAGTTGGACGCGGCTGAGTTTGCCAACCGACCTTCTAACTTTGAGCATCCACAGTCTAAGCTTTCTCCGCTAGCTGGCGAAGCTAAGTTCCATCAGTCACGACAGGCTCCCGTCGATCCTGATCCTGGATACCACGATAGGGTGGCTAAGGGGTACGACCGAATCAACAAGGACTCTGATGGCGATGGCGTTACCGACCGCGACGAAGCAGTCCGGGACAAGTTCGGAAAGTACGGCATCAACAGCTTTAACGAGCTAGATAAGGCAACCGGGGAATACAACAATTACATGAGGCAGTGGAGAGCGGCAGGAAAGCCGGGACGCTACATGAAGTCCGACGAGTTCTTCAAGTGGAGGCAGAGCAACAAGGACAAGCAAGCTCCTTGGACTCCTGACGCAGGTCAGGCTCCCTGGGCTCCTGGTGCAGGCCAGGATCCTCAGCGACAGCCGTTGCAGTTAGGCGGACAGCCACAGGCCCAGCCGCAGACAGTCAACGGACTGGACTTCAGGCAGGCCATGGCTAGGAACCAGGCCATTGCTTCGGCAGCTGCTGCTCAGGCACGTGCTCGGGGTGCATCTGTACCACAGGCTCAGGCTATCGGAAACGACACCCTCCGCCAGCAAGGCAAGCTTCAGGCTGTGAACGACCTTAGTCAGCAGCAGCAGCTAGCTGATGCAAGGAACAAGCAGTTCGAGTTCCTCCAGCAGCGTGCGATGGAAGCTGACCGAATGGCACGAGAGGACCAGATCCGCCAGGCTGAGTGGAACCGTGAGGATCAAGTAGCCATGCGGCAACAAGCTGCTGCTGATAAGCAAATGCAGCGCGAGGGCATGGTTGATGCCATCAAAGGGGATCCTGCATTCCTGACGGAGCAGGCGGTTTACGAGGCAATGGCGGCGGGAAGGTCGCTTGACGAAGTCCAGGAGATCGCACGACGCACATACCAGCAGGCTCTGCCAATCTACAACGCCACAGTGGAGGCAATGGGGATTGATCGACCAGCTGGGCCTATGCCGAAGTTCGATGATCTGATGAGACCAAAGCTCCCAGAGAAAGGCCTGTATCAAGTGGCAACGCCTGAGCAGGTGGAGGAGGTGAAAAAGCAGTTGACTGCAGCTGGGCGTCGAACGGGCGTTAGGCCCAACCAGGGCGACCTTGAAAAGGCATTAAACTCACAGAACCTAACGTTCGCTCACCCGGACTACCGGAATGAAATGCAGTCGCTGCAAGACACTGTAGACTCGGGGGCTGGTATCGCGGCAGCTTTGATGACTGGCCCACTTGCCCCAGCCTTCCTGGCGTCTGAGTACTTTGCTCCCGAGCTAACAAAAGACGCTGGTGCAATTATCCGCCGCAACTTCTGGAGCGATGTTAAAAACTAGTGGCGTCGGGGTCGAGCTCTATCGGGTCGTCTGCATGTGCTTTTATGACGTGATTACGCCTGTGGAACTCAAGCCGCTCAGTTTCACCCTGAGCCTTGAAGGCTACAAATAGGGCGACCAGAGCCACAAAAATTGCAACAGCATTCATTGCTGCTAGCACCCCAATCAGTATGTGCTCAGTTTTCATTCCGATCTCTCCACCATGCTAGACTTCTTTTTCGACAGCTCGCTCGCCCGCTAATCGAGGCTGAGTATATCATAGCTAGTCTGCCAAATGTCCGTGTATATGCAATTTACTTGCACGCAAGTAGGTGGTAAGATACTTGCACGCAAGTATTCTGGTGTATTGCACGGAGGGAATCAATGTCAGTCGGGAAGTCTCACAGGACACCGTTCAAGCATTTTGTACTCGACAAGCTACTAGGTAGCCATGTTGGCCGGATAGCCACGGGCCGCGTGAAGTTTATTTTCGGTGATACGCACATCGTGGATTTGTGTGCGGGTGATGGCAGCCCAGGTGATCATGGTCTTTCGTCGCCGCAAATAATCCACAAGCACTCAAAATGGGCTGCAAGTGAATTCCTGAAGCGTGGCTGTAGGTCTCGCGTGAAGGTCACAATGATCGAGAAGGCAGAGGCGTCCTATCTGTCGCTTGAGAGAAACCTCAACAGGCCTAAGCCATACGACCTCAACCTTATTCATGGTGATGCACGAAGCTTTCGCCTGAGCGTTGGCGGCAAGAACGAAGCTGCGTTTATAAACGCAGACCCCAACCATGTAGCACATATGCCGCTAGCCAGGGACCTGGTTGAGTCCTTCCCCAAGCTAACCACGATGACATTAACACTTGGCTGCAATGTTGGTGGCATTAAGAGGATGAAGCGGGAGGATCGGGAGCAGTGGTTTGAGTATGTCGACATGTGCACAGGAAAGATGCAGTCGTATCATGACGCAATCCTTTGCTCTGTAGTGAGGGATGCGTCCCAGTGGGCATACCTGTCCATCATTCCCAAGGCCGATACCGATCAGGTTGGTAAGCTGCTTACCAAGGCAGGGGCTGCGGAGTTCGATCACGGTGTGTCTTGCGTGTCCTTCCGGGATAGTGCTGAAAAGTTCAGCCGAGGTGTGGACGAGCTCTTTCTTCAAAAGAAGGAGCTGCAGCATGCCTAAGCTAGATGAGATCCTGCAGTACTACCCAGAGATCCAAGGTGTCCACCCGGCCTGCGAGGCAGTGCCCGGAATGTCGGAAGATGATTTCGATTCTCTGTGCGAGTCGATCAAAACAAAGGGCCTGTGGGAGCCAGTTGTGCTTACGCCCGACGGGCTGCTCTTGGATGGACGCAACCGATTGCTGGCTTGCACTGAGGCCAACCAGGACGTTCGCTTTGAGACCAGTAAAGCAGAGCCGTGGGGTTATGTCTACGACCTCAATATCGCACGCAGGCACCTGACGACCTACCAGAAGTGTATGTACGCAACTGCCTGGCGGGAGTCCGAGGAGCAGGCTGCTAAGGAGCGGCAGCAAGAGCATGGTGGGACTGCACCTGGTGTCACCAAAAACACTTGTGGAAATGTTTCCACAAGTGTTTCGGCGAAGGCCCGCGACAAGGCTGGTGAGCGTGTCGGAGTTTCTGGTCGCTCGCTGGACAAGTACAGAGACGTAGAGAATTTCGCCAGCGAGGAGACAAAGGAAAAGGCGAAGGCTGGAGACATCTCACTGGAGGCTGCGCACCGAGAGGCTAAGAAGATCAAGCAGAAGTCGCCCAAGCCACCAGCTGTCAGTGGTGCAATG
>CAKZOO010000130.1 GCA_937136455.1 uncultured Flavobacteriaceae bacterium
AAAAATTATGGGCTATTTATCTCTAATACTTGTAGTTGTTGAGTCGATGGGTCATTTCTAAATTTAACTCGATCACCAGCTGATATAGCTAATGATGAAGCGTTTATATTACCTCCAGTATCTAATGTTGCAGCATCTATAAAATGAACTGTGACTGTAGCATTAGTCACTTGTTCTAAATCTCCGTCAGGTATAATAAGCTGAGTTATGGTTGCGGTTCCAGATACCGTATATTCATCGTAGTCATAAATTGCTGTAGTGGTTGTTGCTGCAGCTGTCAATGTATCAGGCGCAACACCTGTGCCAAATCCGAATTCATGATCAGTATCTCCACCAGTATTTTCTATCTGTAATTCCTTAAATGTATTTCCACTTCCCTTTAATACCGCTTCTGCATCAGCTATTTCAATATATGTAGTGTCCAATAGGTTTACACAGTCATTGAAAGTTAATGTCATAGAATCTCTTACTGTACTAGCTAATATCAATAATCCAGTATTAGGGTTTTGGTTCAATCCAAAAGTGCATCTGTTAAATTCAGTATTGACTCTATTGAAGCTTTCTGCAAATACTAACCTAGATTCAAATCTAAAACCAACGTTGTTCATCTCATACTGCCCTTCAAACACACAATCATTAAACTCGACCTCCATATATTCATCTGAATTAGAGTTTCCTGCAACACGATACAACCATCCCTGCCTATCTGTTTGATAGAAATAGCAATTATTAAAATAGAAATACTTTCTTAATCCATTTGATAGCGACTGTATAGATACCGTTGAATCATAGAACTTACAATCTGTCACATATATCTGTCCCTCTTCTATATCTTGATAAACGTTATTAGTCCCTACTCCATAGGAGTTGGTGATTGTAGCATTTCTGAATGTTCCATTAGCTACAGTAGCTCCACCAGCAAAATTAATGGCATTTAGTTTTGATCCATTTGTGCCAACGAAATTGTCACCTATTGACTTAAAATCGTTGTGTGTTCTAGAAGTGTAATAACCAATTCCGTTCAATGACCCATTATCGTAAGCAAATGTATTACCAATGGATCTTTGTGTAATATTTATAGTATCTATAACATCTGCGCCAGACGTAAAGAACTGGACACTATGACCTTCGTTATTTTTAAATAGATTACCTCTTACATCATACGGCTTATTGTTATTCACATAAATGATTCTACCTCTTGATTTTCCATCTGGTGAATAAAAGTTTCTAACACCATTATCGTGGAATTCGCAATTCACAATTATAGGTTCGCAACTACCAAAAGGTTGGATCATATTCTCACCTGAGTATAATCCATCTATCCGACAATCATACATCCTAAGTTTGGTAACACCGCTATTATAAAAGAATCCATCATTTCCATAAGCGTCAACATTATTGAATGTAACCGATTTGTCTCCTGTACTAAAAGTAAATGTTCCTTTAGTCTGACCATCCATTGTTCTTGGGCCTGAAAAGCTTTGACCCTTCACTGTAAAGTTTCTAAATTCGTAATGAACAAAGTCTCCTGTGCTTACTGTCCCATAGTTCCAGAATCCGTTTACAAAGTTGTTGATAGCAAATTCTATATTTTGATCATAAAGGGCTCCTAATGTATCTCCTATATGTACTGTATGTATTGTTGGGTTTCCTACTCCTTCCCATAGTATTTCATGGACACTGTCGAAGTTCGCATCACTGTCGTCATAATTATAAGTATTGATGTCATCTAGGCTTGATGCCACTAAATAATCACCATTTACAATTACTTTTATTTTTATGTTGTTTGTTAGCTGTATAAGTTTGTTGTGCCTATAGATATTGTTTGTTCCATATCTTCCCTCTAATCCAGTTAGGTTTGTTGGATTTGGAGTATCATCTATTGTTACTTGGGTTCCAGAAATGTTTGCTGAGATTGTATACCAACTATCTGTATTATGTAAGTATGGTCTAAATCCAGTAGATGAAGTTCTTCTAGCAAAGTAGTGAACACTAGACAATGTGTCTTCTGCAGAATAGTCGCTTGGGTCTGTCACCTTGTAAATGTCTCCATCCGATCCAGCTGGTATGGCAGCATAATTAGCTACCACTCCTTGATAATCTGCATCAGCTTCGAGTTTGTCCGCTATAGAGAAGGACTTCTCTAGATATATTACCTTGTTATTGTCAGCTGTTGTAAAGCTACACCCTGAGCACGTTACGGTTGTGCCAGATAAGCTATACGTTTGTTGATCAACTACATCGTGTACAATTCCATATTGCTTCGTGCTTATTTCATTACCTTGAAAAACTAGGAATCCTCCTGAAACTGGTGTGGTGTGAATACTGTCTACATATCCAGAATAAGAAGGCCCAGCGAAATAATATGTAGCACCACCACCATCTCCTTCTGTGTAGAATCCAGCTGTGGTTATTAAGTCTCCGATTTTATTATTGCTGGGGGCATTGGCCACCATAGCTGTATAGGTATCAAAATTATCAGTTTTTACAGAACCAGATCCAGTTCCAGAGTTGTTATTTCCAAAAGTTAATACCCTTTGTTGAGCATTAACCAACAAAGGGAATAAGAATATTAAGAAAAGTATTTTTCTCATTGATTATTTACTTTGCTGCCCAGCCAGTATTTCCTGTACCAGACTCTTTTACATAAAGCGTTGTCCCTGCACCACCATCTGTTCTAAGGTATAATGATCCAACAGGGGCCGTTACTGCACCTTCAGGTGTTCCTGAACCATGCGTTATTAGTAAGTCAGCCGTACCTAAACTAAGTACTCCATCATCTGTAACACTAAACACCTTATCATCCGAAGAGTCTTCCACATAAAGTGGTTCTGTTGATCCTGCTGCTGCTGTAGCCTTAATGTGTAACAAACCACCTGTAGGGGTAGACTCATTAATACCTATAAAGTCGGCACTAGCATCTACATGGAATAGGTTTGATCTAGTGTCACCATCTAAAATAAAGTCCCTATCTTTTAGGTTCTCATTCCAGTGAAAAGCAACGGAATTAACTTCCAATAATCTATCTGTAGTAGCAGTGCCATCAAAAACTTGCAAGTATCTCGTTGCCCCACCTTGATTATTTACATTGGGGAATATAGCTACAGTTGATTTGTAACTATTTCCTAGTCCATGAGCGTTAGTATTTCCGAAACTAAGAACACCTCGTTGCCAATTAGCCCAGTCTAAGAATTCATTTCCAGTACCTTGACGAGTACCAAGCCAACGAATTGAACCGTCCTCGTCGCCAAAATAATAAGTCATGTCTCTAGCAAATGAACCGCCAGGGCCAGACAAAAAGAACCCTCTATATCTAGATTGGTAAAAATTGGTTATACCAGCTGAAAAAGTACCAGTTTCGTTGAATTCTATGATTGCTGAATCTTGTTTCAATACAAACACAGAGTCAGTATCATGAATTAGTGTTCCATCATCTTCCCATATACTTGTACCATTTGCAGCTGATGTAACTCTACCGTCCTCATCCACTGTTATGTCAGCATTAGTATAACTACCTGCCGTAACCGCTGTTGACCCTAGTTCACTTGCGCCAACTACACCATTATCGATATCCCAAGTTCCTCCTGAAATGCTTATGTCTCCGTAATCACCGTCTGATACTGATGAAGCTACACCACTTGCTGCTATATCAATACTTGTTCCATTATCAGTTACCGTCACATTTGTTCCTCCTGTAATACTCTTTATCTGGAATTGATTACCTGACTTACCTGCATAACCCGCTGTTCCACCTCCTACACTCACTACTGTATCTGCTGGTATTGTTGTATTGTCTATTCCGTATGGAGGGAATATATGGACACTGGCCGTACTTGCACTAAATACAGGGTAATATAAGCTGTCGCCTGTAGTTGAGTAACCATTGGCGTTGTTGTCATCGTGATAATAATCTCCTTCTATGCTGTATGTATTTGGATATACACCACAAGATGCATATATAAAATTATTTACATCTATAACCTCTGTTATGATTCCTGATGCCGTAACCGTATCAGATGTACCAACAATTGACACCCATTGATTTGTTACAGTATTCCACCAGATAGGTTCCAGTACAGTTAATCCATGTGTTGTTTGAGTTACACTATCTTGACATGTTGTTGATACACCACTAACCGTACCTACTTGCATTTGCCCTGTAGATGTTACAACCAATCCTCTCGTTCCTATACCTGCTAGTTCTGGAAATGTCACATTGTTATTTTCATCTACAGACATCCAAATGTCACTAGTGAATGCAGCGGTACTTCCACCTATTTTTCTGTTGGAAAAATCAATAGAAGATGTATGGTTTCCATTCGATAACTCTGTCCCTTGCAATCTAAATGTGATGAATGGATTGTATCCCCATCCAGCATTTAATCCAGAAGGATTTTGAGCATCAGATATCTTGTATTCTGATGCAATGTGTCCAATGATTTGGTTTGTTGGTGTTTCGGCTAATGCTCCAATAGGGCCCTCCGAGTGAGAGAATTTTATTTCTGGCTCAGTACCAGAACCCCATCCAGCTATCTGGATACCAGCACCACCTACTCCAAAGAATAAATCATCACTACCGTAATCAAAACCTAAGATATGGCTACTAGAATAATTAGGGATAGATGCAGAAAAGTTATGGGCTTGCAGCCCGTTCCCTGCCGTTGGTATAACCCTAGTTGTTGATAATGCCTGCATTTGTGCCAACACAGAGTCTAATCCGTCTGGTGCCACGATGACCGTGTCAGATGTGCCAGCCTTAGATAGAAATAGAGTATCCCCAGATACTCTCAATGTTTGATCGTAATACCTTTTTAGGTCGTATATATTAGCCCTTCTGTTTAGGCCATTCTTTTGAGAGTAAACTTCAAAGTTAGTTGAATCTGGATTTGTTTCTCTTGTAAACTCATTAGGTCTTACTTGCGCAGTAAGACTAAGTGTAAACAGAAGAATGCCGATAGTGATTATATTCTTCACTATTATAAATTTATGAAAACCTCTCCGTTAAAGAGAGGCTCACAATATTACCAAACCTAATCAATCTCTTTTTCGGCTGTATCATCCTCTACATCTAGACCGTCATCACCAATAACTGATTCAGCCATAAGTCTTTTCATTTCTTCGTAAACCTTCTTTCCATTATTAGTTTGAAGGTAATCGGTAAATAATTCCCAATGATTTCCTATTCTTGGGACTGTAGTTAAATCTGTATTCGTTGATTGCCAGAAGAATGTATATCTCTGGTTATCGTATCCAATGATTCCTAGATCTTCTGCTCTCCTAGCGTTTGCTAGTATTTGATTGTTATTGTTTTTAACCTTAAGCAAGAAGTCTCCTGGATTAGACAGGGCATGTTTCATTGCTGATGCTCTCAATACTTTTACTGGCAGAGAAGGATTCTTTGCCGTAGCGTAAGCATAAACAACTAAGTCTTCATCACTCATGTCATTTACGTAAACCAATGCATCTGTAATCCCCTGCATCTTATCGATCTCTTCGTTAGCTTCTGCTACTGGATCTACTAGGGTGAATACAGCATTTACACTAGGATCTCTTCTAGTGTTTGCGGCATTCTCACTGGAATTCTGTAGGTATAGATCAATTGCTACATGCTCTGGGTTGTTTCCTACCAACGTGATTGACCCACCATTTGATCTTGTAAACCAAAGGTCGTGTAGTTTATATCCGTCGTTCGGTTGTAAATCTTTTACTGCGCCAATAAGTACGGGTAAATTAGTATGCGGATCTATAATTGTCTGTTCACATTTTATACCTCTTAAGTTGGGAGGTACAATTGCTCCACCTTTTCTTTGCATATTAATCAAAACATACTGTCTTACTTCCCCACGCTTTAAAATTGTTTGGCTTATTTCTTTAAGGAATTCTGGCGATATATTATTAATCACCTTATTAGATTTTAACATTAGATTTGGTATTTTGTATTAATAGATTAAAAAGCGAAGGAGACTAAACCCCTTCGCTCATTATTTTATCTATGATCTCGTAACTTTCATGAAGTATTCCGCACCAAGAACCTCTAATCCTAATGCAGCAGAGTAGATCACTTTGAAGTAATCTTCTTCACCGTTAGGAATAGGAGCTAAACGTCCGTGCTGAGTTTCTTTGTAAGTTGGCCCGTTGTGAAGGTCGGTCATATATCTCACTCTGAAACGATCCTGCATTCCACCTTTCTGAGTCTTAATTTGACCTTTAGGCACATAGAAGGCATCGTTTTGAAGACCAGCAGATCCAGTGAAATTGATAACTCCTTTATGGTCAATCATTGGCATGTAAACCATTTCATAATTACGTCCATAAAGTGTCCAATTCTTCGCACCAAGATCAACACCTTTACCATCTACATTCAATCTAGCCTGAGTTGAAAATGCGCTTGATAATGTCGCTAATAGATTATCGTGATCAATTTGGTGTTCTACACCCATGAAAACTTGGTAGTCTTTAG
>CAKZOO010000131.1 GCA_937136455.1 uncultured Flavobacteriaceae bacterium
ACTTTCGACCTGCCTGAAATGCAAACAGCCCCTTCGCTGTCGCGAAGAGGCTGTGAAGTGCTTAGAGGTTGGGAGCGTACCACGTAGTAGGTTTTGAAAATCTTGGAAAATCCTTACGTAGCTTGCCTTGAGGTGCTTTCCTGCACCATTCTAAGCTCTCTTTAAGTGGCATTAATAGAAAACTTAGGGAATGTAATGACTGCTATGCCAATACCCTAGGCTGGTGGTTGCTACTCCCCTATTTTGATTGAAAAATCAATCAATAATGTCACGACTACCAAAACCACGTTTTAACCTCAAGTCTCCGAAGGCTAAGTCTCATAGCCTGATCTTCCTCGTTTTTCGGTATAGAGGGAACCGCCTACTCTACTCGACTGGCTTAACCATTTCACCTAGTGAATGGAATCCTCAAACTCAGCGTCCGATCCAAATGGAACGCCGTCCAGATCTCTGGTCTATCCAGAGGCAACTCGATGATTTAGCCTCCTGGTGCATCTCCATTTACATAGAATCCGAATATGGGCGGATCCGCCCGAAGGATTTCAAAGCTAAGCTTGATCTAAAATCAGGGCGTGCAGATGAGGAAGTCGAGACTCGGACAGAATTTCTGGAGTTCCTGGATCAGATGCTCGATAGCATGAAAGATCAAGGTATGCGAACGAGCAGTTACTATCCCTACCTGGTTCACGTCAACCTTATTAAAGGCTTTGCAGAAGAAGAAGGTGAATTCACCTATGAAGATGTAGACTGGAATCTTCGGCTCAGGCTGATTGACTGGCTTTCTGCTAAGGAGGTAAAAATCTCCTACGGCAATAAGTGCCTCAGCATGTTACGCCAATTTTTGGAACGTGCCAGGAGAAAAGGCCTTCACCAAAACACCCAGTATCAGGGTACAGGCTGGTTAGTGCCTCAAAAGAAAGCAGTTGGCCAGAAGGTCATTCTAACCCCAAAGGAGCTTAAATACCTGGCAGATATGCCATTAACAGGCTTTCTGAAGAAGGTACGAGACCTGTTCCTAATTGGTGCAGGTACAGGGCAACGCTATAGCGATTACTCCCGCTATAAGCCCCATCACTTTTACAAATCTGCAAAAGGCACCCCTATCCTATCGCTGATCGCTCAAAAGACGGATATACCAGCCATAGTGCCTTTAAACATCTTCCCCTGGCTAATCCCAATACTTGAGGAATACGGCTATCACTCTCCAAAGCTCTCCATGCAGAAGATGAATGATGGGCTAAAAGTCCTGTGCCAAAAAGCAGGGTTCGAAGATAAAGTCCTGGTTGTGGAACAGCTGATGGGCAGAAAAGCCATCGTTCAGAAAAGCTATTTGCCAAAGTACGAGAAGGTCACTTCTCACACTTGCCGCCGAAGCTTTGCCACTAATCTATACCGAATGGGCTATTCAATCGGGCAGATCATGCCCATGACTGGGCATTCTACTGAAGGGCATTTGAGGACTTACATAGGAATTGACGCAGAAGAGAATGCCGAAAACATCGCCTCTGATATCCGCCGAAGGAGGCTTAACGAAGACTAATTTCTTAATCACTTACATAAACTTTTTACCATGCAAAACACGCTAGTAAACCGTGACTTCGAACGGGCAGTAAAACAGCTTAGGAGGATCCTCCCGAAGCTGTCCTTTGGCCTGCTCATTGGCACCTATTTCATCTCGGCTCTGATCATGGGGATCTTCCATTCTCAGAACTCCCCTAACCTGGGGTTCACGATCGCCGCCTTTTTAGTCCCATTAGCTATTCAGGCAGGCAGAGGGACGCTGGTCTTCTTCTTTCAGCTTAACCCTGCGAGAATCCAAAGCAGGTTCTCAATGGGCATTATCGCCGCTTCTGCCCTACTGGGCTTGTCCCTCTGGGAGGCTTACCTGGTCATGAACCCTTTCGGGCTGTCCTGGACAGTTTCTGTTTGCACCCTCATGCTGATTGGCTGGGTGATCGAGATCATGATCTTGAAAGAGACCATGTTCGCTTCCCAAATGGCTCTTTACCAGAATAAGGAGCAATGGGTGGAGCTTCAGAACTTCTATGTAGCGAGGTTCGAGTTCCGCGAGTTCATGGATGAGCTTTACGATGGCAAAAACCCAAAGCTTACAGCTGGAGGCGATGCCGAACAAGCTCCTTCTGAAGAGCAAGCCAAGGAGCTTCCCGAAGGCAGTCAGCCCCAAAAGGAGGAACATGAAGAATTCCTGTTCTCGGGAAACGGATTAAGCCCGACAGGAACAGGGCAATAACCCAGAACCTTTATAGTGCCACCTTTTACGGGGTGAATTTGGATCCCAAAGACCCTCTTCTATCCCGTAATCTGAGCCGCCTGGAAAAGAGGTTTAAGGAGCGATATTACTCTTCCGTACAGAAGGACATCAAACGCAGGCAGAAGGGCAAGCCTTCTCATGCAACTACTCTGAAGTCGATAAGAGATAATAAGCTCCGCTTAGACCAAGTCCGAGAACTCCGCCGAAGCCTGATTAATGACAGCAGGCTAAAAGTTATCCGCAACGAAGCTATCCACTCCTTTGCAGAGGGGTGAAATGTTAAAAACTGTTAAAATTTGATGCAGAAGAGCTGAATTTCAAGGAATGAGCTGGCTCCATCTGCGACCATCTGGAATAATCATTTTTGAAGTGTGTGATGATCTGTGATCATTTGGTTCAAAATGGACTCAAAACAAGCTTTAAAACCCTGAATTTCAGCTTTTTGCATCATTCAACTACAGCTTCTATATTGTGTGATATGAAACGTTTTACACCATTCAATCAATCACAATGATCTTAAATAATGCCATTTTCAAGAGGGATGATTTCCTGAATGCCAGAGTCCCGAAGGAAGTGAAAAAGCAGTTCGAAGCTCTTGCCCTTGCTAAGGGCAAAAGCAAGAGTGAATTCATTCTCGAACTAGTCCTAAAAGAACTAGAGCGGGAGGGGATTCAGATTAAACCAGATTCCAATAACCTTCAAAAATAACAATAACCATGAGTTTAAAAATCACACTTCACGAACTAACCCCTTCAGAATTGGCCGCACTTATCCGTGAGCTTGTTCGAGATGAATTTGACGACATTTCCAACAAGCTTCAAAGAGTGGTGGGAGAGGATGACCTGGTAAGCACAGGCACAGCTTGCCGATTACTGGGAGTATCTAATAGAACACTGAAAATTCTAACCGATAGGGGAGATTTTACGGTCTATTACCACCTCAAGGAAAAGCGGTTCAACAGGGGGGAGCTGATCGATTATCGAAACCGTTACATGACACCAAGAAAAAGGGGCTGATGTGAGAGTCCAGCCCCTTTTTGCTAAGGTGTCTTTAAACACAATATCATGTCCAAAGATAAGCAGAATTATGATAAAAAGCGAGTTGAAATACCTGAAAACACTGACTTAAACGGAGACAGCAAACTGCTTCAGCTTGAAGCCTCCTTAAAGAGTTTTGCCGATTTCCGTTTCAACTCCATTACTCGCTTCCCCGAGGTAAAGTATCTCGAAGAAGGCACCTGGAAGCGGATTGATGATTTCACCTTGAATTCTATCGTCAGAAAGCTCAAAGGCTTGGGGATCACCCATGCCAGTAAGAGCAAGGTCGGGGACTTGCTTGAAAGTGACTTTTCAAAGCAGGTTAACCCGATCAAAGAGTATTTCAACCAGCTCAATGGTTTTAATGGCGACCCGATAGGCGAACTAGTCAGTACTGTTAGCCTGGCTTGTGACCCCGCTTCAAAGCCCGAGCGGAATAAGATGTTCCGCAAGTACCTACAGAAGTGGTTAGTCGGTGCAGTTGCCAATGTTTTCTTAGAGGATAAATGTGCTAATCAGCTCTGTTTTATCCTTGCTGGCCCACAAGGTGTTTTTAAATCCACCTGGATCAGCAACCTTTGCCCTGAAGCACTTTCGGCATATTATGTCGAGGGTGCTTTAGACCCCGACAATAAAGACTCTATGCTGGCCACTGCCAGCAACTTTATTTTTAACCTCGATGATTACTTTGCTGGCATCACTTCTCGCAAAATCAACGAGTTCAAAGGGCTATTGACCAAGAACAAGATCAAGGTCAGGAGGTCTTATGCCAGATATGCGGAAGAGCTTCCTAAGATCTGCTCCTTCATTGCCTCCAGCAATGAGGCTCAGTTCCTGCATGACCCCACAGGCAATAGGAGGTTCCTTCCCTTCGAAGTCGAGAAAATCGACATTCAGTCGGCTCAGAAGATCGATATTGACCAGGTCTGGTCTCAGGCTCTAACCTGTTTCAGGGAAGGCTATATCTATTGGCTGGAGAAAGCCGACCAAGTTGAGCTATCAGAGTATAATGAGCAGTTTGAAGTCCAGTCAAATGAATATGAGACACTGGTCACTTACCTAAAACCGCCAGATGAAGGGGAAGTCCCAGAGGCTGACCTCACAAATGCGGAGATCCTCGCTCACCTGCAGGATAAGGTTTCCATTAAAATTTCAGCCAAGAAGCTAGGGGAGGCTCTCAGAAAGGCAAACTTTCCGAGATACCAGAAGCGTCGGAATAACCGCCGTTCCTGGGTTTATGGTGTCATCTATGCTGATGATGCCGACATCTATTCAGGAAGGCAACCAACCGACCCCAGCCAAAAGCAACAGGCGGCAGGGGAGGATAATTCTTAGTTTTTACAAAACTATCTTGTGCATCTTGTGACAAAACCCCTAACCCCTTGATTATAAAACCCTTAGCCGTCACAACTTCGAAAAAATCAATCTTGTGCAATCTTGTGAAGTTGTGCCACTTCAATCGACTAGCAATGAAATCAGTTCTGAACGTTGAGGTAAGCTGTTTTAAGTCCTATCTGGATACTGAGCCAAGGCCAGTAAACCTATTGACCTGGCTTCGGTCAACCAAGTACGCCGAAGCCGTCAATGAGATTAGGACTATTGAGGATAAAAACCGCAGGGACGAGATTAAAGCCACTCTGCCTGCAGTTACAGTAAGTGGCACTTTCTTCCCCAGTAGGGCAGAAGAAAACATCGTCCGCCATTCCAAGCTGATCTGCATAGATATTGACCCTAAAGGCAATGAGCATATCCAGAACTTCCAGGAGCTGAAAGAACAGCTCTTCCATATCCAGAATGTCGCCTATGCAGGTCTCTCAGCCTCAGGGATGGGCTTTTTCCTGATCATCCCTATTGCTTACCCCAAACGGCATAAACAGCATTTTAAAGCCATTAAACAGTATTTCAATGATATTGGGCTTACGGTGGATTCTGCCCCTCAGAATGTAGCCTCTCTTCGGGGCTATTCCTTTGATGAGAATGCCTTTTTCAGGCATGATGCTATCCCTTTCAGAAAATGGTCGGATTTGAGAAACCCAAAGCCTGGGCATTCTTTCAGCCTCAATATGAATGCCACGGGTACAAGAGCAAGGGTAGAATCGGTGATCGCCCAGCTGGAAGCCAATCGGATTGACATCACCTCTTATGAGCCAGATTGGTTCAGGGTTGCTTGTGCTTTTGCTAATGAGTTCGGGGAATCAGGTCGAGGTTACTTCCATACCGTTAGCCAGTTCCATCCTAAATATGACCACAACGAGGCCGACAAGAAATATGACTATGCCCTCAAGGGTAGATACCGGTCGATCACTATCGGCACCTTCTTCAAATTTGCCAGGCAGTCTATGAGCGGGATATGAATACTTGCGTCTCTTTGGTAATCAAGCCTAAATTTTACTGATATATTCTTCCGAAATTACTCAGCTTGGTTAGTTTTGTGTATTACATCTTGTAACACAATGCTAATGGAAGGATTTGAATCGAATATAAAGATGATCTGTCTGGAGACTGATGCCTTCAAGGCTCTAGTCTCTGAGGTGGCAACCCAGATCAAAGAAGAGGTATTTGATTCCACAAATCCCTGGGTTGATGAAGAAGAAGCCCGAAGATTGCTCCATATCGATTCTAAGACTACACTCCACAAATACCGAAGCGAAGGCAAGATTGAGTATAGCAAGCTCACTGCGAAAAAGATTGTCTACAGCCGTAAATCGATCATGGAGTTTATTGAAAACAGAAAAGGCCAATAGCTATGAGTAAAGAGAATAACGACCTGGTGGAAGGCTTTAATGCTGGATATATGATCGAACAGCACCGTCCTGAATTAGCCAGCCAGCTAGTACAAAGCCTCGGTCATGAATCGAATAAGGGTAAAGAGCCATTTACCGAAGGCTTCATCAAAGGCAATGAAGAGTCCCTGAAAGAAAGGCAGATTACTAAATCTAAGTCTATTTCTAAGCTTAAAAGCTTTGGGAAGGATAGGATACCCAAGCCCACTCGGAGTAAGGATAGGGGCAAAGATGGGAAAGGATTTGAAATTGATCGGTAAATCCTAAACTCAAAAGCTATGAAGGTTAAAAATCAGTATCTACAAAAGATTCCTAGAACTCTGAATAATGAAAAAATCGACTCAGCTATTGAAGAATACTTTTCAATCTTGTCGAAAACGAGCATAAACATAGATTCAAAAAATGTACTCAGTCTATTTAAACAATTGAAAAGAGAAAGGGTCAAACAAGGACCATACCCTGGTTTAACAGTATTTGAAGTTGCGAACAGAGTAATGACTGATCTAGTAATACTCTTCGGTGTAAAGAAGCTCTTAAAACAGGAAGAGGATTATATGATTTTTGATGAGTATACAATTGAGCTAGGCAACGAAAACAACCAATCCTTTGATATTCAGGCACAAAAAGAGAACAAAAAGCTTAGAGGAGAAGCTTTTAACGTTGCAAGCTCTTTCTTCCAAGGTAAAAAATCAAGTGCCTTATCTAAATTAAGAAAGAACAATCATAATAATGACACAATCGTAATCCTTTATAATTCCGATGCCCCAAAAAAGGGCAAAGACTATAAACCAGTTTTTGTCGAGAATGAATTTCACCTGCCTGTTCAACTCGACTTTAACATCTGAAAGCTTCTTAAAGAACCAAGGATAGACTAATGTCTATTTCTTGATTATTTCAATAGAAAAGGAATTGTCCTTGATTGCTTTATTACCTCTTTCTTTGCTAGCATTATGCTGACGATAAAAATGATCTAAATAATTTTGATCCAGGCTTATATTCAAACCTTCAGCTAATTGTAACCCAGCAATAGAAACATTTATCGCATTCAAGCTGGATTGTCCTTCAACCTCCATTGGGGTAAGCTTAAGGATTCTATGTGCATCTTCATGGATAATCTGATCCACTTGTGGGAAATTAAATCTAACAACAGAAGAATTTAAAATACCTAAATGATCCAAATGCCATAAATCTCCATTTACATGAATGTTATTGACCTCGTCAATATCAAAAATTGTCATTATATCAATGATTCCATATTTGACTCCGTTAAAATTAAATCTGAAAATAAACGGAGCAACTCTTTCAAATATTCGACAGGACTCTGGTGAAAATCTTTTTAAAACATCTAATGTGACACGAGATATCTGATTCTCTTCTTGAACACTTGATGCCAGTATTCTAGCCCAAATATCCTGTAAAGACTCATCACCTATATCCTTGGATGAATCTAAAAAATAGTTCAGCCAATCTTCGTCGATTTTTGACACCTGATCAGATTGACCTAAATATCCTATAGCTTTAGACCCAATTGATTCTAAATTATATTGTCTGCGTAATTCAGCTCTTAATTGACGATGCTTAGCTCTTTCGGCAAGCTTTAATGTCTCAATCTCTAACTCGTGTTTTACATTCCTTCTCTCAATAATCCTATCTGCTTTTGCAGAGGCAATCTTTTTTAATGGATCAATAACTATTCCACATGCATCTTTTAATATGAGAGAAAGGGTTTCAGCTGCCTTCCCAAATCCAGAAGTCCCGTCCATAGAATTCTTTTGTTAGATATGTTTACATGTCTATATAAGATAAATGTTTTTTTGAAAAAATGCCGTTTCCCCTGAACCTTATTAAACATTTTTTGGAAATATCGAACTAAGGGCTTTGCCCCCACGCCTGCAATAAAAATAGACCAGTAACCGTGTTACTCCGCTAACGCTTCACTGCCCGAACCACTTACAGGCGATTTTTCTATGCACTTGTTACCCCATCCTCGCCAGAGGGCAGAAGGGTATAGCACACAAGCTATAACCCTTAATAATTAAAAATAGAGAGGATGGAATGTTAGATCAGTTTTACGGATACACTAAAGAAGTTCATGAAGTAGCAGAGGGCTATTTAACCCGAGATATACTCAGTAATCAAACCATGCTCGTGGTCGATATGCTCAAGAACAGCCATCTTGATTTTGTGATTGAGGCAGGTTTCTCAATTGACGAAATAGAAAATTACATTTTGAGCGATGATCAGATTCTGGAAGAGCTGGACTGTAAAGATGTATCCGAAGAGGAAAAGCTTTTAGCCATATCAGAATTCAGGGATAATGGGCAAGACTTTCAAGAGCCTTACGAATGGTGGGAAATAAGCCCATGGCTTTACGAAGAGCTTAAATCTAAAGGGCATCCAGTTCTTTCCACCAATTACGGTTTTTATTGGGGCAGATGCTCTACAGGGCAAGCCATAATCCTTGATGGCACCTTGCAGGAGATTGCTAAAGATTATCTCAAATAGAAAACGATCAATTAATACCACATTAGGAGGAGTAAATGGAAAATATAGAATATGTATCACTAGAAGACCAAATCGATCCAATATTATACCGCGAAAGAACAGGTAGCGAGGCGGAAAAATATGACCAGAGGGCAATAGAAGCTCGTGCAATATGGAAGTTTAAATCGTATTACAGCATATCTGCTCCAGCAGAAGATGAAAAGATCAGGTTCACAAAAGACAATAGGCATTCCGCAGAGATCTATTTAGCTTATGGCGGTAATGGGCTTTGGGCAATGAGTTGGGGGATAATGCTCCCAAATAGCGGGCAACTTTCAGGTCTTTCTGTTTTTAATACAAAGGGTTACAGACTCAAGGAAGATGCAATACTGGCAGGCATATATGAAATAGAAGATTGTATAAAAAAAGCTCTTAATACCAGGTTAGAATCAAAAACAGAGATCAAAGTCGCCAGACAAATACTAGAGGCACTAAATGAAAGAAAACGCCCACAACTAGGCTTGCTCCTATGATAAATAGGGGCTTGCCTTATCAGCCCAGGCTATCCGTGATTCCACTTCGTTCCAATCCTGGAGGATTCCTCCCATAAGGTCGGCTCACTACTATCCCTAAGCCATTTATTTTGCGAAGAGATCTGCATGAGTGCCAGTTCTAACTAAAATCAAATGATTCGGTTCAATCCGATAAATTAACAGCCAATCTGGTTCAATATGGCACTCTCTGTGATTTGAATAATTGCCCTTCAATATATGATCTCGGAATTGACTAGGTAGCTCTTTATTTTCAGCAAGTTGCAAAACCACTGATTCTAATTTTAGTAAATCCTTGCCTCTTTTCCTGGCTCTTTTTACGTCCTTTTTAAAGCTTTTTGACTGGCTGATTTTAAACAATTATTTATCCTCCCTCCAGCTGGAGAATAAGGCATCACTACTATCAAAACTTTCAAGATTTTCTGGGTTCATAGACGCTTCTATTGATGCCTTAGTTTGAGAGTTAAGCTCTTTGTTTTCATAAGGGTTAAACGGTAAACCATTACCCTTCTCTACCTCTCTGAGAAACATTCTAACTGCCTGAGAAATAGTCATATCATTCTGTTTTAATATTGCTTGAACATTTGATTTCAACTCATCAGGAACAAGAACTCTTATATCGGACATCATTACTACCTTATTACTATTACATAGTAATTATATAGCAACCCAGATCTTTTTGCAAGACAATTAAGATCTATAACTGAAGCCAGATAACGTGCTATTTGCTTTTCTTTTTCACCAGCAATAAAGAAAGCTTGCTTTCGTGCAATTGGGCTTCCTTGCTATCGTGAACGTCATTTTTCTTCATGCCCCCCTAAGCTGTCACGGTTTTAAGAAAACACTTGCCAGCCCAGGAACCAAGGGGCAATCAGCAAAATGATAGGAAGCTTCGTTGATCTTCTCTGGTTTGTTTTCTCCTCAAAGGCAATTGAGATTTCCTCCCTTGTTTTTTTGCTTCAGCAATTTACTCGCCCTCCGTGAAAGCATCAAGGGGCGGTCGTGCCTCCCTTTCCTCAAATATTTTTTCATCCATGCTTCCTTAAAAAATATTTGCTCCACCCTTGCTCCATTCACTCCCTGCTTCGTGCTAATGCTTTGCAAAAAGGGAGGAAACCTCAATTACGTATTCGGCAGAAAGAAAACTGCCCAGAGGTATCACCTCCGCTCCCAGGGAAAGGGAGTTTCCTTATTATCAATTCGGCTGACAAGCCAAAAAATCAAAACAAGATGCTTTATCAGAACGAACAATTTTGCAAAGTCTCAGAAGTAAAGATCTCCTATCACAACCGCATCAAGCTGGCAGAAAGCCCGCAGATTAACAACTCTGGTGATGCCGTTCAAATCCTTCACGCTAATTGGTCTGATGATCTTGAGCTATTGGAGACGTTTAACATCCTCATTCTGAACCGAGCCAACAGGGTAAAAGGCATATTTACCGTTTCAAAAGGTGGCGTTTCTGGCACCGTAGTTGATGCAAAAATTGTCTTTGCCGCCGCACTTAAAGCCATGGCTTGCGGGATAATATTGGCACATAACCACCCTTCTGGTAATAGATACCCCTCTGAGGCTGATATAAAGCTCACCAGTAAGCTAAAAGAGGCTGGGAAGGCATTAGATATTACCGTGATAGATCATCTAATCCTGACCACTGGAAACTATTATTCCTTTGCTGATGAAGGCAAGATTTAACGCCTAAAGCGATGGGGACGAACTCCCCGACAGTTGGCAAGGGTATCCCAATTTTCCGCATAAATCACAGATTTATTTGTGCAAACAGGGGCAAGCGTAAAGCTTGCAACCCTCCCCATTGCACCTGCCTCCCCTTGTCATTCGCCATGAAGGCAGAACGGTTAAAGGCACTGCCTTAAACCCTTTTTACTAATACTTAAACTAGAATTGAAAATGACAAAGAGCCACACACGCAAACGCAGAGATATTTATCAGGAAGTCACTGATAAAATGGTAAAACTGATTGAAAAAGGCGTTTCTCCCTGGCGTTGCAACTGGAGCAAGTACGGAGCCGCCAAAAACTACGCCACAGGGCATTTTTACACGGGCATCAATGCTATATTGATGAACCTTACCGAGCACCCGATTCCCTTTTTTATGAGCTTTAAGCAAGCCCAAAAGCTAGGGGGCAAAATCAAGAAAGGGGCAAAGGCTGAAATTGTCTGCTTTTACAAAACCCTTTACAAGGATGAGAACGGCAATTTCTACGGCAGGCAGAAAGCAATAGCACTCGCCGAAATGGGGGTTGAGCTTGAAACAATCCCAATGCTCAAACATTACAATGTTTTCAACGTCCAAGATATAGAAGGCATTGAAATTGAAACGCCACAGGTGCAATTGAAACAGCACGAAAAAATTGAAGCCTGCGAGAGCATCATAAACGGCTTTAGCAACCCTCCCGAGTTCATTTGCGAAAATGCAGATGAAGCCTATTATTCTGTAAAACGGGATAAGCTCAACATGCCACAAATGGGGCAATTTAAAACTGCTGAAGCCTATTATTTGACCTTATTCCATGAGCTTGTACACTCCACAGGCCACCCCAAAAGGCTGAACCGTGACGGGCTAGGGCAAAAATTCGGAAATACTAAATACTCCAAAGAGGAGCTAATTGCCGAAATGGGGGCTTCTTTCTTATCTGCTCAAACTGGCATTGACATTGAGGATCTGACCGAAAATAGTGCCGCCTATCTCAAAGGCTGGTTATCTGCTCTAAAGGGCGATAAAAAGCTGATCTTCAAAGCCGCCGCCGAAGCTCAAAAGGCAGTTGACCTAATCACAGGCACACAAAGGCATTACCAAGACTAACCAGGAAAGGGAACGCCGGCACCCTCGCCTTTCTAGTCTTCATTTTTTGTACTCAGGCTGTAACCAAAAAAGTGGCATCACTATTTTGGGGGCGGCCGCCTGTCGGCGGCACTTATGGCCTGCTCCAGGCTTACCAACCTCCCTGCACTCGCCGTGCCACTCAGCTGTTAAGCCCTCCGCAAAGATCATCTACTCGAAAGATAAACCCTTAGCCTACTGCGGTTTTACCTTTCTGGGCTATTATATTGAGGTTGAAATAACCTTACTTTAAGATTATAATGACCTTATTGCAACAGGTTGATAGTTAAATCAATAGTCCTATAATTTATCCGCTTTGGAAAATAAGTTAATGATTGACAAGTATAATCTATTCTTATAGTCTCGCGGTATGTCAGAGAAACTTACCAGAACGCAAAAGAAAATCCATAATTCCTCCCTCGAAATACTAATGAAGCAAGGGACAATCAAAGATGCTATGTTCCAGCATTCAGTTCTTTGCCAAACCTTCCTCCCATACCGTAATCTTGGAAAGGATACTACCTCTTGGGAAAGAAAACAAGGCAATGCAGTACTGCTCCTGGAGTCTTCAAAGGTGTTAGATCAAAACACAGGACATTATGAGTCCCCTGGCCTTCCCTTTGGCCCCAGAGCCAGAATAATAATGGCTTATGCCGACACACAGGCAGTAAAAACGCAAGACCCAGTAATCAACCTCGAAGGTAGCCTCAACGCTTTCCTGAAAAAGCTAGGATGGGGTACAGATGGCAGAACAAGAGCTGGAGTAGAAGATCAAATAAAACGATTACTAGGCACTCACATCAAAGTGGGATATATATCTGACGAACCTGGAGGCAAAAGGGTAAAAGGTGCAAATATTCAGCTCGTCTCAGATTATGACCTTTGGTATTCAAACCAAGATGATCAAAATCTCTTATTCCCTTCTTATATCAAATATAGCGAACGTTATTTTGAGCACCTCATGGAGCATGCCGTACCATTAGATGAAAGAGCATTAGCTTCCCTATCACATAATGCGATGGCATTAGATATCTATGCTTGGCTAGCTCAAAGGCTTCACAGGGTAAACCCTGGCAAACCTCAATTTGTCAGTTGGAAGGATATTAAGGAGCAGTTCGGCTATGGCTATTCCACAATGAAGAAATTCAAGGAAGTATTTAGAAAAACTCTCGCCCTCGCCCATAGTCAGTACTCCAGAGCAAGAATCCAGGAACAAGCCAACAAAGGATACTGGCTCTATAACTCCCCTTCCCCAATAGAAAAAAAGAATATGGTATTCCTTGATAAAGCAAAAGACGTGAAGTTTGGGGCTGATACGGTCAAATAGCATTCAAAACTGGAAAATCTAACGTGAAGTTTGGGGCTTTTAAGGGTAAAAAGCTCAAGGATTAGTGAAAACAACGTGAAGTTTGGGGCTATTTATGTTTTTTGTCCATTTTTCGCACGTGAAGTTTGGGGCTTCAAGAAGGCAAACGTGAAGTTTGGGGCGGTTTATACGTGAAGTTTGGGGCTAAATGTCGTGATCTTTGGGGCTGTTAGCACGTGAACTTTGGGGCACAAACCTATATATACCTATAAACTATAAATACCTATAAGAGAACTTAATCAAAATCTGAGTTTTTATATTGAATTCGCTAACGCGAATGCTTGATATTTTGCTATTGAAAGAAAAAATAAAGTGAGAATGACGTTACTATAACCTTAAACTGACTTCTTTTTGCCACATGCATTAATGATTATCAAATCATATTTGGTGAGACCTCAGCATTTTCCTTTCAATGATAATGCTGTCAGATTAATATCAAACTAACCTCGATGTGGTATTGAACAGATATCACAATAAGGTTATAATGAAATTACTATGAGGTCAAAATGATATATACGATAGGCGGGATCAAAGGCGGAAGCGGAAAAACAACCATAGCCGTATCTCTGACAGTACTTTTAGCAAATAAAGGCCGTAAAGTACTTTTAGTAGACGCAGATAAACAAGGTACTGCAACCGATTTTTCCCAATGGAGGACAGAGTCAGTAGGTGATACAGGATTCACCTCAATCCAACTTAGTGATATACAGGTAAGAAATGAAGTTCAGAAACTAAAAGCGGATTATGATGATATTGTAATTGACGCAGGGGGCAGGGACACCGCTTCTCAAAGAGCGGCCTTGGTTGTATCTGATGTTTTCCTGGCACCATTCGCCCCTAAATCATTCGACATCTGGACTTTGGAACAAGTCGAAGAGCTTTTAAATGAAATGCAAATCGCTAACCCTAATTTAAAAGCATATGCAATACTCAATAAAGTCGATAACAACCAAAAAGACATTGAGGAAGCAAAACAATATATCGAAGAGTCCAAAGTGCTGAAAGTTCTTAACAGTTGCTTGCATGAGCGGAAAGTATTCGCAAATGCTTCTGCCGCTGGTTATGCCGTAACAGAATATACCCCAAGAAATTATAAAGCTATTTCAGAGCTATCAGCCCTATTCTTAGAAATATTGGAGCTGGAAGAAAAAAACCGAGAAGCGGCTTAAGTCCAGTATGATATCAATGTAAGGTTACTTTAAAGTTATTTTAAATCTATAGTGAGGTGAGTATGGCAATATCAAGAAAAATATCGAAGCCTAAAGTCGAAGAAACGCAGATTGAAGAGCTGATCTTCAAAGGGGGAAGCTCTGGCCAGACAGAAACCCAACAGGAGCCAGAAGAAGACATCATTAAAAAAGTACAGTTACGAATCTCCACCAATAAAATAGACAAGATCGATAGCCTGGTCAATAGCAGGGCAGGGAAGGTCTCTAGGCATACTTGGATAATGGAGGCTATTGAGGAAAAGCTTGAAAAAGAATGCAGTTGATTTAAGGTTATATTGACCTCAAATCAACCTCAGCCTAAAGTTACAATGAGGTAGAATTGATACGTGAAGTTTGGGGCTTTTAGTGTAAGGAGCAAAGAATAGTGCCTGAAAGAATCTACAACGCCCAATGGGCAAAAGAAAATATATCAATGCCAGAACTGCTGGGCAGATTCGGTCATGAGCCAGTAAAGCTTGCAAACCAAGGAGGCGAATATTGGTATATCTCACCTTTCCGCTATGAAAAAGAACCAAGCTTTCATACCTCATACCTGGGAGGCAAATGGATCTGGAATGATTTCGGGAGAGGGGACGTTGCTGGAAGTGGTACTGTGATTGGCTTCCTTG
This sequence comes from uncultured Flavobacteriaceae bacterium, assembly GCA_937136455.1. GTDB lineage: Bacteria > Bacteroidota > Bacteroidia > Flavobacteriales > Flavobacteriaceae > MAG-120531. The sequence continues at coordinate 15,169 of CAKZOO010000131.1, forward strand.
AGATGCATGAAAATGTCAATGTAAGCGGAGCCTTGCAAATACTAAAGAACCTCTCCCGCACGTTGGATCTCCAGTATCCGTTGAAGACCTCAAATCCACACCACTTTTTAAGGGCATGGAGATATCAGCCCACAAGAGCCAGAAAACTCAAAATTCTCAGGAAAGCTTAACCGTCCTGGAAGTCAATGAGCAAATCTGGGACAAAAGGCTAATCGGTTACTTGGCGGGGGAACGGGGCATCAACCATAAGCTAGCTTTGAAGTACCTTAAGCATATCAAGTACAAAAACCTTAAAACAGGCAAGACCTATGATACATTAGGCTTTGAGAATGATTCAGGTGATTATGAGTGCAGGGACAAATATTTCAAAGGCATCCTCAAAGCCCCAAACTCTGAGAATATAAGTGCGGCGAAAGACATCACCTACATTCCTGGCAGGGATAAGTCCAGCCTTGCCATATTCGAAGGCTTTATGGATTTTCTTTCGGTGTTGACCAGGAAAGGGGAGGCGGCTCTTGCCCCTGATGTAATCATCCTGAATATGATAAATATGAGAAGAAGGGCAATAGACTTCATCAAACAGTCTACCTATCAGCGGATCTATACCTTTTTTGACAATGATAGTGCAGGGCATAAGACCACCGAAATGTTCAAGGAGGAGCTTGGAGGAAGGTTAAGACCACAGAACCACCTATATTCAGGCTATAAAGACTATAACGCATTCCATTACGGAGGCTTAAAATAGCGATATTTACTACAGGAATTAAACTCGAGTTAGTAAAACCATTTTAGCTATCACGTTGAAGAGGGCAGGTACATTTATTATGTTTTTTGTACTTTTTCTCATACTCACTTAATGGTACCGCAAGTGCCCTGTCAAAAACCTTATCTAGCCATTCAACATGATTCTTTAACACACCTTTGATTCCACCTAACTTGTACCTATTATCATTTTCAAAGACTTCGTGAACACGTTTTAAGTATGCGTAGTAATTGTTCTTTCCAGAATGTGAAAAAATAGCTCTTATCTTCTTCCTTGATGGCTTTATATCTCTTCTTCGGCAGGTTAGAACATAGCTGAAAATAAAGCGGCGTGTCCTTTCATAGAATTTGTTTACTCCATTCTTTCTAACGGTGATCTCATTCCCAGTGCATTCTAAGCCTAAATAGCTTATCGTAGGTGGTCGATTGGAGTTCGGACTATATACGAACTCCTCAGTTTTATTATCAGCGATTGGCAAATTTAAATCATCAAGTAAACTGCGGCAATGAGTAGATAGCCTATTTAGACTATCTGAACTTTCAGAGACAATAAAGATATCGTCCGCGTATCTAATGTACATAGAATCAAGCTTTTTACAAGCTTGGTTCATTGATAAATCGAACTCCATCATCGCAATATTAGACAAAACCCCACTGCAAGCAAGTCCTTGTGGGATACCTTCTTGCTTGTTGCTTCTTATGAGAAATAGTTTTCTAAGTTTATCCCAATTATGACGATGTCTGTTAAAATACATCCCGTTTCCAGACTTCAAGCTTTGTTCGACCTTTTGTAAATCTTCAAGATTTATAAAGGTATATTCAGTCACTGATTTCAATAGTCTATAATCGACTTTAGATAGCCGTCCCTCAACATCTAATTTTTTATTACCCTTTAGAAGAGTTATCAAGTTCTTTTTCAGTTCGACATGAGGAATTTTGTCAAAGAAGCTTTTGACATCTAAAGCAACAGCATAATACTGTTCTTTACCTTGAATGTAATCAAAAGCAATCTTAGCGTAGTGAGCATTGAATTTACCAGTTTCAGGAATATACGCAGAAACAGCGTGATTTAGGTTATGTTGAGTTAACCACTTTTTATGTAATGAACTTAGGTAATGGTTCCAGGAAGAATAGAGGATTCTATCGCGATGAGAACAAGTTTTAATTGGACGTAGCTTAACCTTGCTTCTTCTGAAACACCTGCAGTCAGGATGTAAAACTTGTTTGGAGTATTTAACTTGATCAATGGGAAAGGAAAGTAAAGGGTCGAAACTATAATCTTTAAGATCATCTTGTAAAGCTGATAAAAAGAAGGCTCTTGATGATTCGTTTAATGGGTTTACGTACTTACCAATATGCTTATAATTTGGGAAGTTCAGTTTGATAAATTCATCTGCATGCTGAGGGCTTAGTCTGATTAGTTTTTCATCTAAAGCACGAAAATAAAGGTCTAGGTCAGATGTTTTCATGGTGCTTATGATTAGGGGAGTAAAACCCGAGACTTAGCCAATCTCATATTGGTTCCTACTCCCCGTAATTAAAAAGTGTTCGCTCCCAAATCGCTCATTAAGAACATATAGGCTACGGGCTAAATAATACTAATTCAGTTGAACAGTGTTATATCAATAAAGAACTCTATAAATCATAAACATAAAGCTATGACACTTAAGACAATCCTATTCGCAGGAATCTGCTTGCTACAGATAGCAGCAGCGGTAATCTCCTACGGCTCAGCGATGCAAGAACGCACAGTGAGTGCATTGCTGAAGGCTGATGTTAGGAATGCAGAAGTAAACCTTAATAAAGAAGGTTCTCATAATTATTTCTTTATGGAAAGTAACAACTGCACGAAACAATGCTCCCCATGTTCAAGATAACTCCTTTGAATCATCCATGGGCAACTATAAAACCACACTTAGTTTGTTTTAGTTTCAACAGCCAGGAAAAATAAACAAATTTATTCATCTAGCTATATTTTCTTACACCACTTTTTATTTTCAATAGCAAACTATATATGGGCTTACCTTCCAGGTCGGGCTTTGCATGACTCCCCTTAATTGATCTCCAAATTCCTCTCTCTACCGTTCGGCTCGCTACAATCCCTAGGCTAAGACGAAAGTAACGAATACCCGCTTTTACCTTTCTTGAGATAGAACTAAGGGCTTTGCCCCCACGCCTGCAATAAAAATAGTCCAGTAACCGTGTTGCTCCGCTAACGCTTCACTGCCCGCACCACTTACAGGCGATTTTTCTATGCACTTGTTACCCCATCCTCGCCAGAAGGCAGAAGGGTATAGCACACAAGCTATAACCCTTAATAACTAAAAAACAGGAGATGAAAAGTGGAAGAAATAAACCCAAATCAGCTTAAAGCAGAGTTAAAGCAATTTACTTGTACTGAGCAATATTACTATAACCCATTATTCCCAAAACATAGATATACAGATGGTGTGAAGTTCTTAGCTGAGAAGGCTGGTGCCTATTGGTTGCTAGACTTCATATTTGGTTATTCAGACGAAACGGAACTAGAAGATCAGCCTTTTCAGGTTTGGAAGCTAAAGGTGAATGATGACCGATCTGCATCGATCACTGTAGAGGATGGAAACGATACTGTTCTGAAAAGCTTTAAGATACCATTTACAGACTTTCCGCTCCAGGAAATGGATTTATGGCTGATCGATAAAGTACTAATTCTGCCTAGTGAATACTAGAGCTGATCAAACATTAGAGGGAGTAACCCTCCCTCTAATTTCTGCTTGTCTTATGCCGAAGGCAAGTTATTTTATCAATCCTAAATAAAAAGGAGAAATGTCATGGCAATAAATAATACAGTTAAATTAATCGGGCACACAGGTTCAGAAGTCAAAATACTTGAGTCTGGAGGTGAGAAGTTCGCCGCGTTTTCACTCGCTACAACCGATTCTTACAAGGATAAGGAAACCGACGAATGGAAGGAGAAAAAGTCTATTTGGCATAATCTTATTGCCTTTAACCCGAAGCTTGTTGCCCAGCTGGAATCATACAAAACAGGTACAAGATTGGAGGTAACAGGATCTCTTTCTTATCGTGAGTTTGAAGCCCAGCATGAGGGCAAAACCATCAAAAAGAAAGAAGCTTCAATCATCGCTCATAAAGTGGAACAAGCACCTCTTGTGAAGAAATCAAAAGAAGCGGCTTAACTATCTGGAGGGGCTAGGGATAGCCTCTCCTAACTCCTAAAGCTCCTCAATCAAAATCTCTTCCACAATAGGCTCTTTAGCTTCCTGCTGAAAGTGGAAAGAGTTACTTAGCTCTTTGATCCACATCACTCTATGCTGGATAATGCCATCAAACAGCTCGTTTAAGTTCTTCCCGAAAATCTTAATACTTTTCCTGGAAGTAGAGATTGCTATTTCGGAGGTGCCGTCAAATTCCATTGGAGATTGTAGGTCATGGTAATGAAAAGCTTTCTGCCCTCCAGTAGCATCGATCAGTTTCAAGGAAACTGATATTTCCTCTTTTACTGTGGTGCCAAAAAAGGGGCTTGTCCCTCTGGATTTGAGGGCAGGGGACTTCTTCTTAGCGATGATCTGAGATATGGCTGTCTTATTTTGTTCTGACTGGTGCATTCTTAACTTGTTTTATAGGCTTAGGGGTCACACTCAAAATTTGACCTCTGAGCTTATCATGCCCTTTTTCATTTTGATTTGCAACTTGCGATATTGCAACACGTTGAATTGCCCCAATTTTCTTGAGCTTGTCAATCCTTTCTTGCCCTGAATTCTTAGCCATATCCATGGCAGTAATTCGGGCGGAGGATCTTTGAATAGAATTCAATAGCCCCTCCTTATCATCGGTATGGATAGAAATCGCAAACTTTCCGCGGGAGGCAGAAACGTAAAACTGTTCTTTGCTCCCTGCTTTGCCTGTCAAAGAGGATTGAAGCACAATCACTCTGTTGACAGATTTACCCTGCGAGGCTGGGGAAGTGGTATAATAGCCATGCGTAAAGTTTCCAAAGGAGCGGTCGACCACCACTTCATTTTTACCTGTCGAGGCAATGATGTTGCCTTTCTTGTCGAATCCTTTGACCGAAAGGATATTGCCATTATTGAGCCGCTTCTTTTCATTAGAGAAGCCGTTTTGGGTAATTCTGATCTTGTCGCCTTTAGCAAGCTTCAATCCTTCAGACTGATACACAGAAAATTTACTTGCTTCATGCATAGGAAGCTTCAGGCTTTCCTCTTTACCCTTTAGGGCTATTCTGACATTACCTTCCCTGTCTTTGCCTCTCACTTCGTATTTCTGGCCTCTCTGGATGCCTCCCTTGATATTCTGATGGAATTGGACTGTCATTCCTTCGCTATAGTTATTAGCATCGGTCTTTTCTGCATCGGTGAAAGAAAGGTTCTTCTGCACCTGGAAGCTTTTTTCTGCTTTACTGACTATCCCTTCAGATTTGAGCTTTTCACGGACGGTGTCCGTGACTGCTTTGCCCTGGGCATGAGTAGTAGCAACAATTAGCACATTCTCTTTTGATTTGACTGAGTGGGCATATTCCTCAGCAACTTTGGATTTGGTTTCATCAAAGCTGTCTGATTCTTTGATTGCTCCCATTTTGTCCAGGGCTTTGAAGCCTTGATTCATATGCCCTTTAGCAATGGATTGAACAGCTTCTCTATAATCCGTATTCTTTTGCCTTTGGATCTTGCTAATCACTGCGGGTTTAATCCCGCCATATTGCTCCAAAATCCGCAAAGCATCGCCACGCTCTACAGAACCATGTTGTTTAATATCTCCAGTAATCAGGATTCGGGCATTCTGTTGCTTGGCAACATCAATGACCTTATTCATGGTTTTATTACCGACCTGGCCACCTTCATCAAGCCATATCCAGCCATCTTTGATGGACTCCTGAAGTTTTTTGCTTTGCAACAGCTCCGCGATAGTGGTGGCATTCTCAAAGCCATCATCTCGTTGAACTTGGCGGGAGGCGGCAGAGGAGGGGGCAAATGCCCCAAAGTTCACGCCCTTTTCCTGTATGCCCTCGGCAACCTCTTTAATTGACCAGGTCTTGCCTGTACCAGCATCGCCAGCGACCACCGTGATAAAATCCTTGGAGCGTAGAACATGGTTTACTGCATTGCTCTGCTCTTCAGTAAGCAGTTCATTTTTGACTTTGTAATCGGGGTTTACAGGCTCAAGCTGGTTTCTTCCTTGCCTGGCAACATCTCTGAGCTTTGACTCTTCCTCTATAGCTTCATAAGTGGTGTAATAGGTCTCCCTTTTTGTCTTATCGCTTTGAGAAAGCAGATCCTCTCTGGAGGATAGTTCTTTTTTTAATTCCTCTGGAGTAACGGCTCCCATACCTCTCTTTAATCCTAGAACCATTAGTTCTTTCTCTGAGACTACAGACTTCCGCTCAAGCGAGTGGCTCAATGCATAATCTATAGCCCCCTCAGCATCTAATTTTTTCTTTTCAACAGCACTACTCCCCACCAAGAGGTTACCTCCCAACTCAACGGTTCTCGTCCTCCCCCTGGAGAGGACGAAGTTCCCACCGCCGCCTTCGGGCGGCGGTTCGTTTTTGGCATTTTCGATCAATTCGATTTCCTTAGTGGAAAGCCTTGATCTCCATTGCAATCGTATATCTTCCTTGTCATAGCCTGTCCTTTTATTCTCGCGAGTGATAGCACCGAGCTTCTCTCGTTGCTTATCATTGTCAATACCAAGCTCTTCAGCTTTGGTATTGATCTCGCGGGTACGGTTCGAGAATTTCTCTATCGTCTCGCGTTCAAACCCTTTGACCTGGAAGTTGTGTTTATCTCGCTCGACTTGATAGCCTGCTTTTTGAAGCTCTTTCGCTAACCTGGCATTGAAGCAAGCTTCATAATATTGGGCATCGGCTTTTATGTCGCCGAACTGGGCGGCTTTGAAGCGTTTCTCCTGCTCGTCATAGGTGGCATTGAATACAAATACATGCTGGTGCAGGTGAGGGTCGGGGATACCGCCAACTGGTCTGGCATCATCGTGGGTGAAACTGCCCCATACTAGATTTTCGGTGAATCGGTTTTCATTTTTACCTGCGGATCTCACCCTGGTTGATGCGTTCTTTTCGATTTCTAACATAGTTTGTGAGACAGCATTATCGAATGCATCCAAAATATCTTTATCTTTCGTTTGTGAATATATGATTGAAACTGATTTGGGGACTGAGAAAGTGAAGTCATAGCCGACTCTTCTGGACGCAGAATTTCTGGCGGTGAGTTGCTCATTCGTATCTGGATTGATATTATTGGCGAGCAACTCGAATTCCTTTTTTGTGACTTCTCCATCGAGGTTGAACATCCTGGCTGTTTTGCCTCCCCACTTACCGATTATTTCATTTTTCTGAGCGTAGTAATCAGACTTGGCAAGTCCTTCATCGAAGTACTTTGTCGCAGCTGATGCAGATTTGTTGGTAGTAATTCGGAGCATTCCAGCAAGTCAATTAACATGAAGAAATAAGTTACAGACATCTCCCCTTAGCACAGCCTAAGGATATAAATGCAAAATATTGGCATTGATTTAGAGGTGCAATATTTAGCTCTCGGTAAACGCTGGAAAACTGAAAATCAAATGGTTATGTGATGCAAAAAATCACACTTATGAGCTTAGGTTTGTGGTGAGCGAATTTTGCTATTGAAAGAAAAAAGTAAAAAATGTCAAAGTATCATTCAAAATCAATTCCAGATCTAGACCAACCATTAATCAGATTTACTCATTCTCATGATGATGATTGGACTGTCAGAGATGCCGTAAGTGGCACTCAAATTTTTGGGGGCATTGGTGCAGGTAAATCCTCTGGATCTGGAAAAACAATTGCAAAGGCATTTTTAAAGAATGGCTTTGGAGGATTAGTGCTTTGTGCAAAACCTGATGAAAGATCAAACTGGGAAAGGTATGCAAGGGAAACAGGAAGAGAACAAGATCTGATTATTTTCAGTGAGGACTCAGACTATGAGTTCAATCCACTTGAATATGAAATGACCAGAGGAGGAAAGGGAGCAGGTGAAGTATTCAACTTGACCAACCTCTTTATGGAAATTTATAAAATGGGGAATCGCTTAAGCGGTGGAGGGAACTCTGGAGAGAGTGAACGATACTGGGACAATGCTCTGAGAAGGTGCATAAACCGAATGATACAACTTCTTACTCTAGCAAAAGAGGATATCAGTATTCGCAACATGAGAAAGCTTCTTTCATCTACTCCCTTAGAGCATGAGGTAGAAGGTCTTGGAGAAATGAGTGAAGAGGAGATTTCAGAATGGGGTCAGAGCAACTATTGTATCGGATGTATAATTAAGGCAGGCGAGAATGCGGAAACAGCTGAGGAAGAGGAAGAGTATACGTTGATAAGCGACTATTTTCTTCGAGAATTTGCGACTTTACCTGAAAAGACTCGACCTACTATAGTCGAGTCTTTTCTAGGGCTTGCCGAGCCGTTTAACAGCGGGATTTTAAAGAAGCATTTTTCGCAAAATACAAACCTTAGACCTGAGCTATCACATGAAGGTAAAATCATCATTTTAGATTTTCCAGTGAAAGAGTATCTTCAAGCAGGCGTATATGCTCAAGGTATTTATAAGCTACTATGGCAACAAGCAACTGAAAGAAGGAATCAAGACCAAGAACTATTACCTATTTTCATTTGGGTTGACGAAGCACAGTTATTTCTTTCTGATTATGACCAAATCTTTCAAACAACTGCTAGAAGCTCCAGGGCGTGCACGGTATTCTTATCACAGAACATCAGTAACTATTATACTTCCATTGGTGGTCGATCACCAAAGCCAAAAGTCGATTCTCTTTTAGGCAACCTTGGAACAAAAATATTCCATGCAAATAATGATGCTGTTACCAACGAATGGGCGGCAAGGACAATAGGTAAAGCATTTATTAATGTGAGCGGAATGAGTATAGGCAACACACAATCCTCAAGCTTTAATCAACAACTTCATTTTCAAGTTGAACCTAAGGAATTTACCATTTTAAAAAATGGAGGCGACAGAAATAAATTGGAGGTAGAGGGAATAGTCACAATTGCTAGTAGAAAATGGAGCACTGGCATGAATTATATGAAAATCATTTTTAGCCAATAATAAAGTATATCATGAAGTTTCGTATAAACAGCACGATTCAGACAGGGGATCATGCCCTAGTCAATCAATTAGCAAAAGGGACATTTAGCCTCACTAAGAGACCTAGATCTTTCATTTTAGGATTTCTCTATTCTGTCTTTTTCTACTTTATTGGTGTATTTGCATTTATACCCAGAATATTACTTCGAACCAAGCTGGGTGAAAGGACTATAGGGGTAATTACGGTCTTGTCTGTATATTGCTTGATATGGGCTGTAAATGTGCTCTATTCTATAATCCCCGAATTAGTTTTTGATCTAAGGAAGGTTCATGGAGAAAGTCCTTCATTGCTTGAGGTTATTCTAATGACAAATGTATTAGTCTCAAACCCCGAAGAGGAGATCACGTGGATGCTAATATTTGTTCAATACTTCAATGATTACGGACTCGTTGTCATCACACCTGCTCTAAAGTGGTTTTGGTATATTATACTAATTCTGAGCATATTACAATTCCTAGAATTCAAAAGCAGAAAAAATGATGAACTAGTACACTCTTTTTATAGAGGTGACAGTGTGTTCTTTAGCCGATTTATTGGGATGGAATTACTTGGCTATCAAATTAATCAAATTACCGTATGGATGGTTATTGAGCCATTATTCGTTGTTATATTATCTATAGCTTTTCAATATATTTTCAAAGAGGAGATTCTCAGCAGTATTATAAGATTCAGTGCAATCGCTTTGTTTATAGAAGAATGGCGTATCTGGTCTGAGAACAAAAGCATAAAATTAGATATCGCTGATAGCAACATCGACTCACTATATATTAGCTCCGTGCAAAAAGAGGTATCGAATGATGCATCAAAAGATACCGTTGGCAAGGCAACTATTCTCTAAAAAAGACTAATCTATGATAATCCTCCAAATACCTATTTCAGAAAAACTTCTGGAAGTATTTCCTAGTTTTTTATCCCTTTTTGCTATCCTGGTTATTTCTGGTTTGTTGATAAGGCGAACAACTGTGACACTAACTGAAGAAAAGAAAGGATGCCTCTATGAAATATTGCAATTTTCTATTATAGGTTTTGCTATTTTTTTACTCCTGAAATTCACGCTAATATATGGGATTGATAGTTACAAAATATTTTTTAAGGGCAAGGCGAATGATTGGTATTTTGCCTTATCATTCTGGTCTATGGGACTAATCATTATTGTAATTACTGGTTCAATAACAATCCCTTTAAAAAGGGTAAATAAAGAGTTAGCTCGAAACTACTATGAAAAAGTATTTGGTACTGTAGCTTTTTTCGTAGTCATTCCCATTATTTTTACATTATACGGATTTATATTCGACAACTTTATCACTAACAAAATAATACAAACAGTATTGATCCTATTAGGAATGGGAGGACTTGGGGCTTTACTTGAAAGGATACAAAAGGTATTAAAAAATAAGCTCTTTAGAGAAGATGTTCTACTCAACCAATTAGAAGGCTTGAGTTATCAATACACCAAGTCTGATTATGAAAAGGCTGTAAAAATATTAACTGAGCTGATTGAAATCGATCCATTACCAAAGCATTATGAAGAGAGGGCGATTAAATACGAATTACTTTCTGAAACAGAACTTGCAATTGAGGATATCACAAATGCTATATCTTTATCTACAGAATATACCAATCCTTATCTCTTCGAAAAAAGAGCACGGTTAAAAAAGGAAGTAGGTGATATTGAAGGTTCAGAAGAAGACAAAAGACAATTTGAACAGCTTAGGTTCAAGCGATAAGTTTTTGGGTTGATGCGACATAGGATATCATCTTCCTTTCACTGGAGCCTTCTTCACAGGAGGCTTTTTTGTTGTTTGAGTTTTCTTTCATTGATTGACAAACATTTATGTTCAAAAAATCTTTACCGCCCTTTGGTAGGTGGCTTTTTCACTGGTGGTTTTTTAGCTGGTTTTGAAGTTTTTTTAGGGCTAGATGCTTTCAGTTTCGAGGCTCCCTTGCTCGCTACAGGTGCCTCCTTTTTTGCCTGGTCTACTTCTTTCTTTAATGGCTTTGTTTCACTTTTATTAGCTGTCTTTGTTGAAGGAGCAGGTTTTGAAGTTCTTGACGCTGTTTCCTTCAATTTTCCAATAACTTTTGATGAAATACTCTTTTTAGGTTTAACTTTTTCAGTCCATTTTTCAGACTGGGTAGGCTTCTTTTTTACAAGAACTTGATCAACAGCTTTACTATTGGTCTTCTTAGCGGTTGAGGTTGACGCAGGTTTTATTTCGCCTTTAGCTCGCCCTTTTAGTTTTTTATCTTCTTCGTTAACAGGCTTGCTAGATCCTTTGCCTACTTTGTCTCGCCAGCTTTGCGGATTATTTTTATCCTTGCTCATATGTGCCGAGTTGTGGTATAATCAATTGATTCCCTAATATAAAGAAAACCTAGGAGACAAAGAACAAGATGATTATAGACGCAGAACTTCTCCCAATAAAAGAAGCGGCAAAAAACGGAGATCCGCACGCTCAACTTGAAATGGCTAGAGTTTACCTATACGGCAGGGGTGCCCCCGAATCTATAAGCATGGCAAGAAGATACTATAAAATGTTAGCTGATCATCTTCCTGAAGAAATAGACTTTATTGAATATGGTGCTCTTCTTATGTTAATTGGTAATCTAGCGGCTGATGAAAAAAATTTTAAAGTAGCTAATCGTTGGTATGAAAAATCAGTTAGGTATATAAGAGAAAACCACACAGAATCATATGCCGATAAGCTTATTCAGGACTTAGGGCTTGAAGACATAAAAGTCACTGAATACGTCCAACAATAAAACGTTTTAAGATATTAAGCAAAGGCTCCCAAAGAACAATTATCTCAAGCTCCATTTGATCTCATAAAATATCTTGGTGGAGATGCTATTTCACACTATTACTAATAGTGTGAAGTTTTCCTTGCCATTCTACCCTATTTATTCCATAATATGATGTATGTTTATGTAATTACTTCACAGTAGTCTATCAGAAGTGTAAAAAATGGACTTATCACTATTCGACAATGAGGGCAGAAGAAAGTATGTAAATGCCTCCGAACGCCAGGCTTTTATCAAAGCCGCCAATGACTCTCCAGGTAAAGTCATGACACTCGGTCTGGTGATGGCATACTGCGGATGCCGTATCAGTGAAGCCATCAATCTCCAGGCAAAGCATATCGATCAGAGATCGGTAGCGATTACCTTCAGAACATTGAAGAAGCATACCGACAAGAAAATCTATCGGCAGGTGCCAATCCCTGATGATCTGCTCAGGCTACTCCGTGCCGGCCATGAGCTCGATAAAGGAGCTGACCGATTCCTCTGGGTCAACAAGAAAGGAGACCGCATCTCCAGGAGGACAGCAACAACCTACATCGAGAAGATCTTCGCTGAAGCAAATATCAACCCGCCTGCCAATACCAGTAAAGCTCTGAGGCATGGCTTCGCCGTTCATGCTCTGCAATCTGGAGTACCTCTCACTACAGTTTCAAAATGGCTCGGTCACAGCAATATTGCCACCACCGCCATCTATACTGAAGTCATGGGGGAAGAGGCTAGGGATTTTGCGAAGAAGATGTGGTAAATACAAGAATACTGCCGCCACACTTTTGAAAAATTGTAATGCTTTTGGTTTTTAGCGGTGGCTTACATCGGTTTTATCATTTTTTCAATAAATTCAATTTCCTCATTACTCAATTTATACTTTTCATAAAGTCTTTTATCTATTTCTTGAATGGATTTGGTCCAATCAATATCTGATTCAGGCGTGAAATCTTGAATAGGAACAAATTGATATACATTTTGAAGTATATTCTGTGAAGTTTTCAATATGCCAACCATATATCTTAAAAATTTCGTTTTAATATAAGATTCTAAGGCTTTTGCTTCAAATTCAGTTTCAAAATTTCCAATTGGGATTAGTGAGTCAGTACAAGCAGACTTTGGTTTTGCTAAGTAAGGCTTACCCAATATTGATACTTCTTTGTTGTCAGTTAGTAAGCCTGCTGCACCATTACTTTTCGATATAAATATCTTCCATTTATCGGCAATCTCTTTATTTTTAGTAATAAACTCACTGTCAACATATCTAATTTCTTCGTGCTTACATCTTAATTCATAATATCCATTTTGATAAGTTGGACTTGAAATCTCATTAGCATTTTTACCTAAAATACCAAAAGCATTACGACCTTTCGTTATAGCTGTTATTGATTCGAAATCTTCATTTTTTACTTTACTTATTATATTATGACTAAAACCACTACTTAGAATAATATCTAGTCCTTCTTCAAATAGTGGTCTTGTAAAAGTTTGCGAATTTTTTTCATCATAATACTCCGTGAATTCTACGTCACCATTATGATTCGGATTGTAAACAAAATAGTTTACACCACCACTTATTTCAACTGCGGGAAAAACAGTATTTGAAATTGGTATGTTGACTATACTCTGTATGTGGTTGTTTTCTTGAAAAAATTCACGCAATCGCAAAAAAGATTTATCCTGTGCATCTCCTGTGAACCACCTTGATGGCGTTACAAGTGATAAATAATTTGGGTTTAGACCAACAAAAAGCTTTATAAAATCAGGAAATATTTGTCTACTTAATGATTTGTTTTTTGAGTTATCACTAATTGTTTGCTGATACGGTGGGTTTCCAACAATTGCATCAAATTTCATAACGTTATTGTTAATCTTTAATGTTTCATTTTCGATTAAATCATTTTCTGAAATTAATTCGTAAGATGTGTATTCTGACTCTATTTTGTCTATGTCTAATCCAAGTAGAGTATAAACCTTTCTTGTGAATTCATAAGCAATTTTTGATGTTGGTATTGAATAAAAATTGTTCGCCACTTTTTCACCAAACTTTTTATATACAGCGTAAACAAATTCACCTTGTTTTGAAGCAATGTCTAATAGTAAAGTAGAGGGATTAATAGTATCTTCCGGTATGGTTTGAATGATTTTATCAGTAACAATTTCAGGCGTAACAATCTCAGAGTCCGATAATCGACTGAATTTTTTCATTGCATTGCTTACTCTTTCTATTGGTGAAATAGTGGTGTCATTTGCCAATGAATTGATATTTTGAATTTTATAATCTAACTCGCTTAGTACAAAAGGGTTTATGTGTTGTTGAAACAGTGACAGAACATCTGTTTCCAAGTGTAAATTAGATGCAATACGAAGATTGTCTTGTACATCATTTATGGCTTCAATAACTTCTTCCAGTGATTTTATTTTTGAATCAGTGAGAAAAGAAAAGAAAAGAATTCTTGCATAGTACATTGCAAATTTTCCTTTGTAGTCTACCTTATCATCTTTTGAAGCTTCTGTTTCTTCGCCTTCTTTTTCAGGTTTATCATTACTGTCAGGTTTGTCTCCTGTATCTATGTCATCTCCTTCGCCTTCAGAAGGTTTAATTTCAATACCTTGTCTTGAACCGATTTTACCTTGTTTGTCAATAACTGCTTTTATTTCTTCAATACTTAAAAGTGAATAATCTATCGAAATTGAGGTAGCTTCGTCTAGCACACTTCTTTCGCTTGAATATTGCCGAACTGCATCTAATATATCAGTAGGTTCAACTTGAACCATTTTTTTGTTATTTATTACTATAATTGGGGAAACTTGAAGTTCTTTTTCTATACGTTCACTTAGTCTTGAATTTCCATTGGATTCTACATTTACATTGTAAATCTGCGATTTATGTTCTTGCATTTGGAACATTCGGTTAGGGTTAAAGTCCACCAACAAGGTTTGTGGCTTCATATTGTATTTTACCGTATCTCCATTAGGTTCTTTGTAAGTTTTTATAAATTGACTTTGCAATCTAAAAATGGCTTGGTCGTATTCTTGAGGCGAAGCTGTATCTTTTAAATATAGCATTGTATCCCATTGCGGAACGGTACTACCTGTAAGCATTCTGTTTACGGTTAAAGTGATGGTTTTTTTATTTTCACTTTCACATTGTTTAATTTTAGATTTTACCGATTGTGTGTCTTTAAAAAGCTTTTCATTTTCAACACCAGAAATATTAATTATTTCATATGAGCTAAGGTTTTTAAATTCACTAGATTTAATTAAGTTTTCAAAAGCATCGCAAGATGCACGGTAAGGCAAAACGCAAACGATATGACGGCACATTTTACCTCCTTTCAACTTCTCGTAATCTAGAAAACTCAGCAAATTGTCGTCTGTTTCTGTGCCATCTATAGTTTGAAGTAAATCAAGAATCTCTTGTTCGTGAACAAATTCTTTATGTAATTCGGTTGTTGTATCTTTTAAAATGGATTTGGGTCTAAATAACTCTGAAAAAGCATAAGTAACCCCCATTTTTTTCAGTTCCTCCATTTTTTTTCTTGACGACTCGTTGGGATTGAAAGCAAATCGTATCATTTGAGGGAAACCGTAATAAGGGTTATCCCATTCTTTTGTATCGTCTTTGGTTAAGCTTTCCTCATCCCATTTTTGTTGGTCATCAGCTATATTTGTAAATTGATAAAAAGCAATGATATCTTCTTTCGTAAACTCACTATTCATCAAAATTCGATAAGGTGTACCCGATAAGTGAATACGAATTCTTGAGTTAATGATTTTCGTGGTTTCTTCTAAGTCGTCTAAAGATTCATCGTTAAGTTTTTGTTCGCTACGCTGTTCTCTCTTTTTTAAGTTTTTTAATACTTTTCCGTATTCTTGAGCTCTAGCACCAAAATGTGTTTCATCTATGAGTAGAAGGTCGATTTGGTTTTCAAATACTTCCTTATGCTTTGTTTTGATATCATCGCCTTGCAAGTCTTGAAGTGTAAGAAACAAAGCTACTTTTTCGTTAGCATCTATTTTATCTTTTATTATGGTTTCACTTTCTAACAGTGAATTGCTATCTAAAAAACAAAAACTGTCAAATTTGACGTGACTTTCTACGGTCTTTTTCCATTCATTTTTAACATCAGCTTTTGCCGAAACAATTAGAACTATTTTTGCCTTCATCTCAACCGCACAGCACATTGAGGTAAACGACTTACCAAAACGCATTACAGCATACATTAAGAGATTGGTTCTGCCTTTATCTATAGCTTCTTTAAATCTTTTAATGGTTTCTGCTTGGTTGGGTCTTGGGTCGTAGTTTTCTGTTCTTTTGAATGTGTGAAAGATTGGTAAATGGCTATCCTCAAACTTATAGAATTGATATTTTGTATCATTATTCTCATAAGTAGCTTGAATATCATCTACTGCTTGGTTTAACTCTTGCTCGTTTGTATCTTTAAAAAATTCTTTTGAATAATAAATGGATTCTTCTAAATCTCCAGGTAGCAACCTTTGTTTTTTGAGTTCATTTTCTAGAAATTGATGAATTGCAAAATCTCTGAAAAATGTTTCATCATCAACTTTAGCAATCTTATAATATTTCTTCTCAAGTTCTGGAAAATGTTTTCTCCATTCGTTAAGTCTTTGTTCAATTGGTCTGTAGGTGTCACCAACTTTTAAATAATTAGGTACGGTCTCCGTTGAAAAAGCGTAGATATGAGGTTCAACTCTACCTACTATTAACTCTTCTAAAAGTTGTATGTCTAGTTGACTGTTATTTGTCATTTATTGATTGATGTTTATTTTTAAGCAAGTCGATAAATCTTATTTTTTTTCCTTCTAACCAATCCATAATTAAACAGTAAATCCCATTGTGTTCGAGAATATTACCACTAAGACAGCCTTTGCAAAATGAATTTTCGGTTTCTTCTTCTCCAAATAGGTTTACTATTTTAGTTTTAATTTCTCCACAAGAAAAAGGAACTACGCCTTTTAAACCATCCATTTGCCAAACATTCCAAGAGATAATCTCTGCAATTTCTTGAATGGATTTAGGTAAAGGTTCGTGATTGAATTTATACCTGTAATTATCTATGAATGTAAACAGCAATGACTCTCTAGCTAACAGTAAACTATCACCTTGCCATTCATAGGCATAAATGTTTTTGTAAGCTATTTTGGCATATTCCAGCCATTGGTCTAATTCATCAACATTTTCATTAGTTATTCTAAGCTTCCTATCTAACAAACCAATACGATTTTCCACCTCTATATATTTTCCTGTGGTTGTATCATAGCGACTTATTATGTATGGTGCTTCTCCGCAAGTAATTTCAAGTCTTGTATTGTTAATGTAGTCTTTCCATGATTTATCCTCTGGAAATTGGATTTTAGCTTTGTTTGTAATCCATTTTTTCTGATTTAATATTTCTTTATTAAATACATTTTCTCGCCCAAACCAAGCATTATCGATAGAGTTATTTTGAGCATTACATATCCAAGATGGCGTAAATACTTCAGCCATATTTTTAACTCTCGATTGTTGTAAAATTTGGTCTTTTTGAACTCTAGGCATTATGATGTCTCCATTAACACCCGTAATTAGGTCTGATTTAATTTGTTTACTTTCTAAGTATGATTCTCCAAGATGTTCATAATTTCTAGTTGCCCAAATAATGTTTTTTTGAGTGGTTTGGTCACGTAAAAGAATATCCAATACTTCTGGATATTTTTCTAAGATTTCATTTTCGAGTATGTCTATTTCTGTCCTCAATGTAATTCCTTTATTGGCACTAATAATTCTTTTGCTTCTATGTTTAAGATTTCAGCAATTTTGTACAAGTCTTCCAAACTCGGTTGCCTTCTGTTTTGGGCATAAGAGTTCACCATATTATAACTCTTTCCCATTTGTTCAGCTAACCATTTTTGCTTTATTCCTTTTTGTTCTAAAACCTTTTTAATTCGGTTCATAATTGAATTATTTAATTCAGTTTACTAATGTAAAAAGAATTATTTTATGTCTCATGAAATGAGTATTAAAATAATCATTCAGTATGGGTAATATTAGGAAAAAGTCAAGCTCTTTTCATTTTGCTCGTGCCTCACAAAATAAAAAGAGCTTGACTGTGAGGTGGGTTTTAGCTTGCAGAGAATGACACTCCGTGAAAAAACCACCCCTCCAGTTTAATGTTTTTCCTCTTATGCCGCTCTACGGCACCACACATCCTGATGTTGGCTTAGTATGATATAAAGGATCAGTTTCTAGAGCTATGGTAGGAGACTTTCGTAATGCAATGATTGGGAGAGCAGATAAAGGGATAATTCTCACAACTGGAACTTTTACAAATGAAGCCATCAAAGAGGCTAATCGAGATGGTGCACCACAAATTGAATTAGTTGACGGTGAGAAACTCGTAGATATGTTTGAGAAGGTAGAACTTGGATTAAAGCCCAAAATAGTATATGAGGTTGACCTTCCTTACTTCAAGAAGTTCATGGAAGATTGAATCACAATTCAGGGAAATCCAGTTCATTGAAGAATGTCGAAGGCGGGGTTCTTAGACAAATAGAAAAGCTTGTATCTAAAAATATTTTCCTAGGATTGTCCGTCATACCCTCTTACATTATTTAGCCAATTTTCAGGGTCTTCTATCTTATCCATATAAGGCTTAGATTCAGCAATCAGTCGATCCAGATACTCATCGGGAGATTCATTACTATCCTCAGAATCAATAAACTCTAAGAGCTTGGCGGATCTCTTGTTAAACTCTATGCTTTTACTTTCCATCACACTACCTAGTTACCAGTAAAACTATACTATTTATCTGAAAGATGCATTAATTTAACAAAT
Source organism: uncultured Flavobacteriaceae bacterium (assembly GCA_937136455.1). Lineage (GTDB taxonomy): Bacteria > Bacteroidota > Bacteroidia > Flavobacteriales > Flavobacteriaceae > MAG-120531. The sequence continues at coordinate 33,716 of CAKZOO010000131.1, forward strand.
TGTTTCTCTCAATTTGTTTAGGCATACTTCCTTTAAAAAGTCATTATACCACAAAAAAGACTTTTTGAATCTAAATATTAGCCCACCCTTAAGATTTTTCTTGCACACCCTGCACAAGATCGAGGCTATTGAAGAGTTGTTTCAAACATTAATATGCAAGCTTTGCCTTCATAAGATAAGTCATATTCTGCGTTTACTGTCTGGTTAGTTGTGCAGTTTGGGCTTAGATTAGAACTTCGACCAAGATCAGTTAACTTACCTCTATACGGGTTTCCATCATCAAATTTATCATCAATAGCCTTTGCCTGTTTTGTAGTTACTGATGGATTATGCCATCTTGTATTCCATCCTGGGACTACCTCACTATGTGTTGCTCCTAAAACCAAAAATAATTTCTGATTTCTTTGACTAGAAACAACTCCTCCAGAGGACCAAGAACTAGGGGTATTAAACACAGTCCACATACTATCATCATATGATCCTGAAGGAACATTTTTATTACCACTTTCTGTTGAATATCTCATGCAACTTCCAGGTCCAGGTAATGATCTTCCCGTAAATTTTTCATTTAATATTTCAGCAAGTGATAAATGTTGCCATGCTCTTACCACTTCATATGAGGTGGCACTACCGCAATCATAATTAATTTTGCCATCACCACCGCCATCACATGTTTCATCGTCACTACCTGATGTGCTACAATTTCCTGATACTTCGCCCCAATATTGTGTTGCTTCGTCGAAATCACCTGGCAAAGCATCATATTCTAACTGAAAGGCCATTAATGCCTTATTATAAATCTCATAATCGCTAACAACTTTTGACCTTTTAGCACTTTCTATGATAGATTGCCCAGTTAGAGCACCGCCAGCCAAAATGCCTATTATTACAATAACAATGGCTAACTCTATTAATGTAAATCCTTTTTGCAAATCTTTGCCCTCTAAAGCTTTTACGTTGTTTGATTATATAAAAATAAGAGACTTGGTGCAAGATTTTCTTGCACACCCTGCACAAGATCGACACAGTTTTGTCACAAGTAAAGTTGTGACACCTAATAAACTGAATAACAAATGATTAAGCCCCTGTCACAAGATGCACAAGATAAATTCACCAAAACACTTTAAAAACTTCTGGAAAGAACTCCAATTTACCATCCTTCTGATTTACAGCCTTATACTCATAGCCCTTAATCTTTATGCTTTTTTTTCTCAATAGCAGAGAATACCTTCCCCCCTACCCTACTTTTCAAAAAACTTTGAGCAGAAATTTTGAGCATTCATTTTTATATCTATATTTGTTTAAAATAATGAATACCGCATGACAGCCAAAAATGTAGAGCTAAACCGTATTCGGCATGTTCTCGAAGAACAAGGCCGAACACAAACTTGGCTTGCCAAGAGGCTTGATTTAGCCTTTGGCACAGTCAATGGTTGGTGTAACAACCGAAAACAACCTTATTTGACAGATTTAGTAAGAGCCGCCGAGTTACTAGAAGTAGCACCAGCGGATTTAATTGTGGATGGCACAAAAAAAGAAAAAGGCCTGAGTGAAACTCAGACCTTACTTAATCTTACATAAACTCTTGAAACGACTGCTATTATGACTGCTAGTTGCAGCTAGATCGTCATAATTCTTTGAAGAACAGCCGCTTAATTAAAAGCTTAGAGGTTGGGAGCGGATTCGAACCGCCGTACGAGGTTTTGCAGACCTCTGCCTAGCCACTCGGCCACCCAACCATCTGCCGCTGTATTTTTAGCGGACTGCAAATATAAAGGTTTTTTGAAAAGCACCCAGCTTTTGGGCACTAATTTTATCCTTTGTTGGAAGACACTAGAAAAACGGCGCAAAGAGACAGAAAGTTTCCCTTCCGCTCTTCTTTTTTAACGGACGAGGTAGATCTCTCCGGAACGCTCAATAAGGGTGCCGTCTGCCTGCTCAATACGGAGCTGATAGGCGTAGGCGCCGACGTTCAGGAGCTCTGTACCACGCCGGCCGTCCCAGCCCTGATCGTAATCCTGAGATTCGTAGACGAGCCCGCCCCAGCGGTCAAACACCCGGAGGCTGTAGCTCATCGGGGTGCCGAATTGAAGGTAGGGGCGGAAGATGTCGTTTATGCCGTCGTTGTTGGGGGAAAAGGCGTTGGGGACGTAGACCTTGGCGGTCTGTATCGCACAGGCAAGGTTCGAGCGGCTTTGCAGGACCATCGTCGTGTCTGTACCGATTTCAACCGTGGCTTCTGCCTCTACGAAGTAACAGGCCTGTGCCTGATCCGGGTCACTGAGGTCTACTTCATCGGCGGCAGTCAGGGTGTTGGGGTCGAAGAAGCCCAGTTCTATAGGCGCGCCGGCTTCCAACCGGAAGACCCGGTAGCCCTGAAGCGTGCCCCGCCCGTTGGTGTAGGGCGTCCATTGCAGGGTGTTGATGCCGTTCTGCCCCTCCGCTTGCAACCAGATGGTTGCAGCGGTATTCGAGGTCATTTCCACACCACAGGCATCTGTAGTCCGTACCTGATACGAATAGGGCTCGTCAGAAGGGTTGATCCCAGCATCCGTGTACGTATTCTGATTGCTGAGTGGCAAAACCGGAGGCTGTGTAAGCAAGCCGGCAAAATTGCTGTTAGTGCCGGCCCGCTGCAGGGTGTAGCTGTCAATGAGGGCATTATCATTCCAAAACCATTGAAGCTGTACCGCTCCGTTCATAACGGTGGCATTGGCCATCACAAGGGTTTCCACCGGGTCGTTGATCATGGCTGTGGCGCAGACGGTATTGGAACGGGCTTGCTGATCTCCGTTGTTTTGAATCGCAACTATGGAAAAACAATACTCGCGCCCGTTTTCGGTAGTTTCGTACTGGAATTCGGTTTCGGCTCCATCTACAGTCCCAACCAAAGTCCAGGAAGAACTGTCGCCGGCCTCAAAAATCTGGTATTCTGCCACGCCGTTGTTCCATCCGATATAGGGGGTCCAGGCAAGTGTCACATTGCGGATACAGGGGTTATCAAAGTCACTGGCTTCCAGCAAAATAGTCGAATGAGGCGCCGCCACAATACTCTTATTGCCGCAGGGGTCAATCGATTCAATGAAGTAGGTTTCCTGTTGCCCGCCCGGGCTTGCTCCGGTGTCGAGGTAAGTATTGCCGGAAAAGACAGTATCGAGGACCACCGAACCGACCCCGTCTACTTCCCGGGAAATGATGTAGCCCACTACTTCCGGGGAAGGGCTGTTCGCCCAGTTGACAACCACGTTCCCATTCTCTACAGAGACAGACTGCAGTACCGCCGGTAGCGGGATAAGCGAATCGAGGGTATCAGAAGCCACCGCCGGTTCTCCGGGGCAGTCGGCATCGGTTTGCAAATAATAATACCAAGCGCCGGCCCCGGGCGAATCGTGGTAGAAAAAATCAACGGTGGGGTCTGTGACGGAGGCCAGCAGGGTGTAAGGCCCGTTCTCGTTTTGACTGCCGTAAACCTCGTACCCGTTGACCGGGCCGCAGTTGACGACCGGCAGGTCCCAGCGCAGGGTATCATTGCTGACGCACAAAAACTCAGGCGGAGCGATCTGCGCCGAAAGGGAAGCCCAGGGGGCAAGAAAAAAGATTATCGCTAACCATCCATATCTACTGCGCTGCTCTGATTCTTTGTTCATACTGTTCTTCTAATTCGTTCATGGGATACCGGCGTTCAAGCGCATAGCTCAGCGCCATGCTCCCGCCAATTTTCTTATCGTAATAGACCAGCCCTATGCCTTTCGCATAAATTTCACGGCCGCCGTATTCCTGTTCAAAGACACCTTCCTTATCATAGGAGAGCAACTCGCGTACCTCAAAGACCACTGCATCATGCGTTTCTCCCAGCGCCTGCACCACCGTATCCTTCAGGTAGCGCCGGTTTTTGACCAGCGTGATCACCGCCCCGCTGTCCTGAGGAGGCTCCCAGCGGATTTTATACAGAAAAACACCCAAGCTGTCCGTAACCTCAAAGGGGAAGGCACTCCCCTGCAACACCTCAACGGCTGTGCGGTTCTGTTGCCCGCTGCTATCGGCCGCTTCTTCGTACAGATAAACATCCTGTACCAGCATACCGTTGCGCACCAGCTCCTCTCGTACCAACTGAAGAGGCACCAGGCCATACTCGTAGTAAGTGCCAGTGAGGAACACGCCTTCTTCCTGAATAAACGACCGGTAATACCAATAGGCAGGGGTGAGTGAATCCAGGTGTACCGGCTGATACTCATAAACCAGCCCATCCTCCAGTTCCCGGAGCGGGAAGTAGTAGTCGCGGATGTCTTTAGGCCCGTTTTCACGACAGGATGACAGCCCGGTAACGAAAATGACAAAAAAAAGCACTGGAATGGACAACCTCAGATCAATCATGGTGCAAGAAACAGGTTTCACCCGGAAAAGCCCGGTAAAAGCAAAGCTTGTCTGCTATTTATCAACGCTTATATCAACCTATAATTATTTCATTCTGTTTATTTTGTATGTGCCAAAATGGCACAATGAAATGTACTGGTACGATAAATGTACAGGAAGCACCAAGATCATCCGGTTACCCACCCTGCAGATGCTCGAAACGCCGCAAATATATTTATCTTTGCGCCACAATAAAAGACTAACATTGGAAATTTTCTCATATGTTTAATGCTATAGCAAAATCCATTAAAAAAGTGTTTGGCACCAAGCAGGAGCGCGATGTCAACATGTACATGCCTGTCGTTGAAGAGGTTAACGAGATCTTCGAAGGGCTCTCTGGCCTGTCCAACGACGAGCTGCGGAACAAGACGCAGGAATTCCGCACCCGCATCGCCGAACACCTGGCTGGTATCGATAAAGACATTGCGGACGCGCAGACCGAAGCCAATGAGGAAGAGGAACTGCACCGCAAGGAAGCGCTCTTCGGGGAACTGGACGAGCTCAAAAAAGACCGCGACAAGCACCTCGAAGAAATCCTGAAGTCGATCCTGCCGGAGGCTTTTGCTGTAGTCAAAGAGACCGCCCGCCGCTTTTCCGCTTCTTCTGAAATCCGGGTGACGGCGACCGAGCACGACCGGGATATCGCTGCAGACCCTAAAAAAGGCTATGTCTCGATTGAAGGCGATCAGGCCGTCTGGAAAAACAGCTGGATGGCTGCCGGTGGTGAAATCACCTGGAATATGGTGCACTACGATGTGCAGCTGATCGGTGGCATGGTCCTCCACGACGGCAAAGTCGCGGAGATGGCGACCGGTGAAGGCAAGACCCTTGTGGCTACCCTCCCAGCCTACCTTAACGGCTTGTCCGGACAGGGCGTACACGTCATCACCGTGAACGATTACCTAGCCCGGCGTGACCAGGAGTGGGTGGGCCCTATTTTCGAGTTCCTGTTCCTTACCGTAGACTGTATTGACAAGTACCGCCCGCATTCCGACGAGCGCATCAAAGCTTACAAATGCGACATTACCTACGGTACCAATAACGAATTCGGCTTCGACTACCTGCGGGACAATATGGTGCGCTCCATCGATGAGAAAGTGCAGGGCAAGCACCACTTCGTCATGATTGATGAGGTTGACTCCGTTCTGATTGACGATGCCCGTACCCCGCTGATCATATCCGGTCCGGTCCCTCAGGGCAGTGAAGACCAGGAATACGTCAGCCTGCGCCCTTTTGTAGAAAAACTCATTGCTGCACAGCGCAAATTAGCTACAGAGTACCTTGCAGAGGCCAAGCGCCTGTTTAAAGAGGGCAAACTGGGCTATCAGGAAGGAGAAGCTGGCATGGCACTGCTGCGTGCCTACCGCGCCCTGCCAAAGTACCGCCCGCTGATCAAATTCCTCAGTGAGGATGGTGTAAAGGTCGCCATGCAAAAAGCCGAGAACTTCTACATGCAGGAGCAGTCCAAAAACATGCACCTTGTAGACGAGCCGCTCTACTTCACCATTGACGAAAAGAACCGCAACGTTGAGCTGACGGAGTTCGGCGCAGAGTACCTCTCTCAGGGCACCTCTGACCCCGAATTCTTCATCATGCCCGACATCGCCACCTCCATGGTCGAAATCGATAACAACGATTCGATGACCGATGAGGAAAAGCAGGAAGCCAAAACCAAGCTGAGCCAGGAGTTCGCCGTAAAGTCCAAGCGCCTGCACTCTATGAGCCAGCTGCTGAAAGC
>CAKZOO010000132.1 GCA_937136455.1 uncultured Flavobacteriaceae bacterium
TCGTTGAACGAGATTATGAATAGCGTTCGCTAAACCAATGAAGCATTTTTTCTCGGGTTGATGTGGGTGTTGCAGGGTTTTGGGGCTATTGATTTTATATAATGAATCTCTCCAGCGTTTTTTCTAGTTCCTGTATCTTGATATTCAAGTCTACTTTTTCATTGAATTGTTTGCTTCTAGATATTGCTGATTTAAGTCTACTAATTTCCGTTTTCAAGCGATGTACTTCTTGTTGGTTTTTTAGAATTGAACCTAAGGACTGTTTACCTAATTCTGGTTTACCTGTGAGTTGAACACATAAATCTTTGAATGTGGCATCTAAGCTTCCTTTTAGGTTAAATGTATAGCAGTTATTGTCCTTATTGAACCAATCTGTAGTAAATATCCAATCGATAACTGCAACATCATCATTGGTTGGGTGTGGGTGTTTAGAAGCAGTTGAAATATAAGCTATCTGCTCATACTCTACCCAAAACACTATATGGTATGGTATGGACTTATTAATGATTTCAAGGATTTTTAGGATATCGGATTTTTGCTTCAGCTCTACCTTGAAAACTTGTATTTCCTGAATATCCTTAGCCTTTAAGTTTACAGTATCTGCAGAAAGCTTATGAGTCCACGTAATACGATATATACATTCTGTAAATAACTTCTTCTGCTTAGTGTTGATGTACTCGTCAAATGCATTCTTAGGAACAACTCTAGCAACCTTTGTTCTTATAGGTAGATTAAAGAAATTCATTAGCGAACAATTAAGAATGATACCAACTTGAAGTCTTCTATTCCTTTAATTTTCTCCTGAAGCGCCGTTGTGCCACCTGATTTGAATAGACTTAAGACTTCCTTTTCCTCTTCTTTTTGTAAAATGGTACTAATGCCTCGCTTCAGCAGGTTTGAGTATTCATCCATTTGATGGTAGTCATCTGTTTCTTCTGCTAATTCAGCACAAACATCTTCTATTGGTGCAGTTTTACCTTTAGCAAGCATACGCATTGCGTCCAATATCTTCTTAGACTCTACATGGTTCAGGATTAACTCACCATTCATCTTTAGATACACCAAGTAGTAAGGATGCAATCTATTGAGCTTATTTATATTGACACTTGAGTTTATATTTTTGAGTACGAATATTACACCACTTTGAAGTATTGGGCTTGATTTTACCACCGCATGAAGACCTTCTGGAATATTTTTCAATTCACCGTACTCTTTAATCATGTTTGACAAATCCACTCTAAAATCATTCAATCCAAGGTCTGTAATACTCACACCTTCTCTTAAATCTTCTAAGTCTATTACTTCTTCTTGTAATCTCTGAAGCTGTATTTTTCTGTATTCTAAGTCTTTTTCTTCGGTATTTAGAATATTATCATCACCTGTACTTGCCATGGTGCTAATGAGCATCTTATTCTCAACACGCTGCTTAAGGTTGATATAATTGTCAAGTGTAACGTCAGGCCAAAAGTTGACCATTGTAATACTCTCGTTCTTGGAACCAATTCTATCTACCCTTCCGAAGCGTTGAATGATTCTTACAGGATTCCAATGAATGTCATAATTGATAAGGTAATCACAGTCTTGTAGGTTCTGTCCTTCTGAAATACAATCTGTAGCAATTAATAAATCAATAGAGTCTGAAATGCTTGGATACAACTGCGCTTTATCTTTCGATAGGGGTGAAAAACAAGTTAGGATAGCATTTAAATCTGCTGGTATATTCTTGGCGGTGCATAACCTTCTTGAACCAGTTATAATTGCTGTATTGAGACCATGGGTATCCTTGAGATAGTCATGGATATTTTCATAGAGATAGTTGGCTGTATCGGCAAAGGCTGTGAATACTATTGCCTTTTTGTTTCCTGGATTGAATGGCTCATTTACCTTTTGGTCTAGAAGACTGATTAGGTTTTGAAGCTTGGTGTCTTTTTCTCCACGTATATCAACAATGTTACTCCAAAGGTGATTCAGAACAGCAAGATCTTCACTCAGGTCTTCACGCCATTTTGTGGTATCCATATCAGCAATGTGAACCTTAATCTTCTTGCCAATGACCTGTTCTTCATCTGCCCAATTGGATTCAAAGTCGTAGTTCTCATCACTTAGGATTTTATGGATTCCTTCATAGTCATCCGCATCACCTTTATCTATCGTTTTAATGGCGTTTTCAATCTGACTGATGATACCTTCTAAAGTGATACGGAAAGAGTCTACAGAACTCTCTAAACGCTTGAGTAAGTTGATACGCATGAGAATACGCAAACTTAATTCTCGATCCATTTGGGACATTCGACTAGCGCCTGATTTAACATCTTTATCATACAAATCAGCATAGGCTTGTACCTTACTAGGCAATATGTAATTCAGGGGTGTATAAACCGATAAATTGAGCAGAGTGAGTTTCTCTGCTATATCGACATAGGTTACTTCATCAGAATCTGTTAATGGACTTTGAATAGATACAGGCTTGTTGCGATCTGGGAACTTACCAATAGATGTGGTATCGTAATAGGTTGTAATGTGCTTCCTTGAGCGTGCTATGGTCAATGAGTCCAATATTTCAAAGAAGTCAAAGTCAAGCATATCCAACAAATTCTCAGTTGTGCGCTCAGCAGTTTCGTATTTGCTCCAAATATTAAATGCCTGCTGTGCTTTTCTGAATATCTGGTCTATACCGCTTTGGGTATCTAACTTCTGGTCAATGTTCTCTGCATCACCTTCATAGGCTAATGCTAACTGATTTCGTAAATCATTGAACCTGTTATTAACAGGGGTAGCAGAAAGCATCATTACCTTAGTTTCAATACCTTCTTGAATCACCTTACGCATCAGCTTTTGGTAACGATTCTCTTTCCCAATTACTGTGTTGTTATTTCTGAAATTGTGAGATTCATCTATAACTATGAGACCGTAATTGCCCCAATTTACATTGGCTAATTCACGACCATTACTGATACCACGCTCTCGGCTTAAATCTGTATGGAATAGCACATCATACCTGAATCTATCAGCTGACAATATGTTGTTCTTGTCGTTGTGGCGGTAGGTATTCCAATTGGCTTCTAACTTCTTAGGACAAAGCACCAATACATCCTTGTTCCGCATCTCATAGTACTTGATTACACCTAAAGCTGAAAAGGTTTTACCCAAACCAACTGAATCTGCCAATATGCAGCCTTTGTACTTCTCTAATTTGTTGATAGCACCAATTACTGCATCCTGCTGAAAGTTGTAAAGCTTCTGCCATACCAATGTGTCTTTAAAGCCAATTTGCTCATTTGGTAAATTGTCCAAAGACAAGTCATCTAAGAAGTCATTAAATATGTTGTAAAGCGTAATGAAATAGATAAACTCAGGGCTATTCTCCTTGTAAGCACTCTCAAAGTATTTCTGCACTTTCTCGGTCACATCCTTCAAGTCTTCTTCATTCTCCCACACCTGATTGAACCAATCTAAGAATACTTTACTATCTGGATATTCTGTTTTTTGGATGAGTGTAGGGAACCCTTTTTTATGTGTGATTCCTAAATCGGAAGTGGTGAAACCACTGACGTGTGAATAGGCCTGAGCATTCGCATTACCCTTGTTCACATGTATCATCTCGTTGAGGGGTTGATTGTTGTGTTTGTTGGATTTGAAAGTGACTTTTTCCTTTACCCACCTTGAGCACTCTTTGGCAATGGCTCTTTGGTTGAGCTGATTCATCAATCTCAATTCAAACTCACCGCCACAGAGCTCTGATTCTCTAACTATGTGCGGTATGTAGAACTTCCTACTTTCCTTCTGAAACTTCTCTTCAATGAAGGTAGGTGAGCTAAAAATGAAACGCAGTTCATCAATTTTACCCAGTTCTTTTTTGAGTGCTTCAAAAGCATATATTGAGAATGTTGAAGCGGCAATACTGAGTTTACTACCTTTTTTTATCGTCTCCTTTAAGTCATCGCCCAACCGCGTATTTACATTGTCGATTAGCTTCATCTAGAGCACTTTCATTTCAGTTTCTGGACTTAGCTGCTTGAGTAGCTGCTTTACATTGGTTTTGGCAGTATCGTTCTTGAAGCCACTGTCTTTGAACACAATACGTAAGGGCTCATCTTGGGCAATGGCTTTGGCAAAGTCTTCATCAATACCACTATCAAAACAAGCATAGAGCGAGTTTTCAGCTACTTTAAAGACCTTCTTGCCTGATACTTCTACCTGCTCGATTTTGAGCGATAGGGGTAAGCCCCAATCCAACATGACTTGTGCTAATAAATCGTCAGCGGTGCGGTCTGATTTTACATTATCAGCCAATATATCTAACTGCCCCTGGTCATAGTCTTGCGGCTTGTAATAGACATCTTGCATGTTACTACTGTCTAAGCGATAGACGCGGAAACCATAATCTATATCTGCCCCTGAATGTTCCTTTACTTTGATAGCAGCTCTTCTAATACGCTCTATACCTATTTGAGGTATTGTTCTGAACCCTTTTTTGTATGCTTTATCAGATTCATCAATACTCTCAGGAACTTGAACCATTATAAACCTTCTATTACCACCATCTTTTGCATTTAATTCTAAGGTAGAATGAGCTGTAGTTCCTGAACCTGAAAAGAAATCTAATACGATAGCGTTTTCATCTGGTGCACAGGTGTATTCAATCAAATCATTCAAGAAGTCAACCGACTTGGGATTGGTAAAGTCAATATCTCCCATTATCTGACGGTACTTTTTTGTCGCACCATCCGTAGAATAGGCAGCACCTGCCATCACAGATTTTGGTTTAATTCTTTTTAAAGCTCCTTCTTGTTCGAGATAGTCCTTTTCATAGATATTATACTTGTCACCTGATTGCACTTCACGACCTAATAGTCTCTTTAAGCGGAGCTTTGCAGTATCTTTTCCCCATCTCCATCGACCTTCAACACCATTTGATTTTATTGGAAGAGCTTCTACACTATAAGTATCATCTTGTTCCAATGACACTTCACCGTTTTCAGGGTTAACAAAGAATGGATAAAACATATTGGGACGTTCTGCTCTTGTATCAGGTCCACCACGCTTTCTAAGTTCAATTAAACGGTATTTACCTTCATCATCTTCTTCCCTGTAATCAGATAGTTTTTCTTCTGGAAGTGACAATCCATACTCTTGAAACTCATCTGTTTTCACATACATCAACAATCTCTCATTAGCTGTGGCAATGTATTTTTTATCGTTTCTACCTTTTAGATTACTAACTACTACTAAGTCAGCTATGAAATTCGTTTCACCGAATATATCATCTAAGAGTTTCTTTAAATTATGAGCTTCATGGTCGTCAATTGAAGCAAAAATCACCCCATTCTTGTTAAGAAGGTTCCTTGCCAACTTCAACCTTGGATACATCATACTTAACCAATTTGAGTGATAACGACCTGCTGTTTCTTGATTAGCTACCAACCGTTGATTGTACTCGTCTTTTTGTCCGCTCTCTATGAGTTCTTCTTGGGCATCTTTGCTAAAGTTGTCTTTGTACACAAAGTCTTTACCTGTGTTGTAAGGCGGGTCTATGTAGATCATCTTAATCTTACCCAAGTAGCTTTCTTGCAGTAGCTTTAGCACTTCTAAGTTGTCGCCTTCTATGTATAGGTTTTCGGTATTGTCAAAATCTACAGAATCTTCTCGTACAGGGCGTAGGGTTTTGGTAGTGGGTAGGTTGGCGGTTACTATGGCTTCTCGTTTCCCTGGCCACTCCAAGCGATAACGCTCCTTGTTGCCTTCAATGACATCAGCACTTAATTCTTGTTGAAGTAAGTCAAAATCAATTTTGATCCCTTCAGCAGTTTCAGTAATACAATTTGGAAAACGCTCTGCAATGAAAGCTACATTCTTATTCACCCAATTTGGGCTTTGCATGTCTAATCTTTCTTCCATATTACTTCAATTCTAGCATTTGACGTAATGTATCGTAATTAGCTACTTTCTTAAAGCTTACTTCTGCTCCACTTATCTTTTTGAAGTGTTCTGCAGCGCAATGGATTTTTAGTTTCTCTATTTCTCTTAAGTCCATATCCGAATCAGATCCTTTGGTCTCAGCTACAAAGTAGATATGGCGCACTTTGTCTTTATCAAATACAATTGCCCAATCAGGACTGTAGTTGGCTACTGGTGTGGACACATAAAAGCTTTTTGGAAGCTTGGCATAGACCACAACTTCGGTGCTGTTTTCTAATGCAGTAGCAAAGTCTGATTCAATCTTAGAGTCGGAAGTAAGGAAGTCGTAAATGTGCTTTTTAAGCAATTCGGACTTACGCAATGCAAACTTATCATTGGTAAACACGGTCTTGGCATCATGCCTTTCTTCAGTCTTGTGATAGACTATATTGTTGATAATGAGGCTTGCTTTTACTTCATTAATCAGTTTGCTGCATTTAAAGATAAATTCTTCAGGATTCTTGCGGATCAACAAGAACTTCTCTTGCTTGATTTTCTTGAGTATTTCTACAATGGTTCTTCGAGTGAGGTTGGTTTGTACTTCTATTTCACCAACAACATCATAGACCGTATTGGAATACAAATCATTCTTGAGCTTCATGTATTGGCGTTTGGACTCTTTGACCAAACTGCCTTCCTTCATTTGCTCCGCAGTACCATCTTCTAATTCGCCTGTCTTTACTTCATATACACGGTCACTAATGTTGACTTGTGCATCTATTTTGACTTTAGAATCCTGAATAAGCTGCTCTGTATCAAACTGTACTTCGTAAATGGTCTTTAGGTTAATCTTCTCCCAAAGTGTCTGAAACTCTTTCTTAGCGAAATTCTGGTTAGTATTCAGAATGACCGTTTGGCGTTCGTCTTCTGGTTTAAACTCAGCACCTGTATAAATGGTCTGTAATAGCTTGCAGACAGATTCTTTAAAGGGTTGAAGCTTTTCGGGTAAAGGCACTCTGCCTTGTTCAATCAGCTCTTTTCCTTTAGGTGTAATCTTGTAATCTTCATCAATTATTTCACCAACAATAAGTTTGAATTGTATCTTCTTAGCATCATCTTCTGTTAGGCGTAATTCTTCACCTTGTTCGTTGGTAACAAGCTTGCTTACAAAGTAATCTACTTCTGCTTTTTGGGGTCTGTCTTTGAGTGTTTCTGCTATTTCTTTCTGTAATCCTTTGGCAAAGGCTTCATAGCTCTCAGAAGCAATTACAGTAAGCTTATTTAATTCATGTACCTGGTCACCAACCAACTCAAAATCCTGACGGACTCCACGCTTGTCCACACACAAACGCATACCACGCCCAACTTCCTGTCTGCGTCTGGTTAAACTGCCGCTTTCGGCATGTTTTAAGGCACATATTTGGAAGACATTTGGGTTATCCCAACCTTCTTTAAGTGCAGAGTGTGAGAAGATAAATCGTGTAGGTTCTTCAAAGCTCAGTAATCTTTCCTTGTCTTTCATGATCAAGTCGTAGGCTGAAACATCTTCAGACTCTTCCTTTCCACGTTTTACTGTAGGGTCTACTGTTTTACCTTTCTTATCTATTGAGAAATAGCCATTGTGCACTTGGTCTGCAGAATCTCTTTTGAGGTATTCTCCAAAATTGGTAGGCATATAGCCCTTATGCACTTTACTTGGGTCTGTATCTTTTAGAAAGTCGTTGTATTCCTGCTCAAAGAGGTTTAAGAACTCGCTCTTAACCTTGTCATATTCTTCTTCAAATATTTGGGCGTATTCACCCAATTGCTGGTCTCCTAATTCATCATAAACACGGTATTTCTCTACGGTATCGATAAAGAATAATGAAAGAACTTTAATACCTTGGCCAAAGAGCTGCTTTTCTTTTTGTAGGTGAGATAGAATACATTCTCTTATCTGTACTCTGCGAAAAGCATGTTCATCTTTATCATTGAGAATATCACCTGGATACACATCTTCACCACCGACTACTATCTTATTGAGGTAGCCATTTATTTCGGTAACGGTCTGATTTTTATAAGCAGGCATATTGCCTGATTGCTCATAGATATTATAGCCTTCTGCCACCTTAACACGTTTCTTGCTAATACTCCCCGAAGCAGTGCGCTTTTCATGCTCAATAACTGCATAAGGTGGCTTGGTAGTACTCAGACTGATAGATTCTAAATAGAGGTAGCCAGTGGTACCTGTAGAGCCTTTAAGGTTGATACCTTTTACCTGTATTTTCTTAACCAAACGCTTGTTGTAAGCATCTAAGGCATCTAAACGATAGACTTTATTGTATTCCACTTTATGCGTAGCTGAATAGCGCAGCGTGAAAAGCGGATTGAAGTCTTGCATGCTCTCCAAGGTTCTTGCACCATCTACCGATTGTGGTTCATCTATAATTAAGATTGGGTTGGTTTGGGCAATAATCTCAATTGGTTTACGCGTACCAAATTGGTCTAACTCCTGATAGATACGTCTGGCATCTTTACCACGAGCATTGAATGCTTGGGTATTGATTATCATGACACTGATACGACTATCAGAAGCGAAATTCTCAATATCCTGTGGGCGACCTGAGTTGTATATAAATGGATTGATCTTGTGCCCGAAGAGTTCTTGAAAGTGATCTTGTGTTACCTGAAAAGACTTGTAAACTCCTTCACGAATGGCAATGCTGGGTACAATTACAATAAACTTGCTCCAACCATACTTTTTATGCAATTCATACATCGTGCGGATATAGGTGTAGGTTTTACCTGTACCTGTTTCCATTTCTATGGTTAGGTTGTAGCCCAACTTTACACCACGTGGACGTTCTATTTGTTGACTTTCATGCAGGTCGTTCTTTTTTTGAACTTCCTGAATGTTCTTCAGCATTTGCGTTTCCATGAGTTGGATAGCAGAGTTGCGGTAGCCTATTTCTTCTTCTATTTCAAAGTCTATGGTTTGAACTCCCGTAGCCGCTTGTTTGGCTTTACGTATAAGCTCTTTGCTGCGTTCTAAGGTGAAGCGATTCGTTTTGAGTGGTTGACCTTCAAAACAATCTACCACAGCCTGAACCGCATTGACCTGAAATTCTTGTTCTTTAAACTGTAGCTTCATCCTATATTACTTTCATTTCAGTTTCTGGACTTAGCTGCTTGAGTAGCTGTTTGACATTGGTTTTGGCAGTATCATTCTTAAAACCACTGTCTTTGAACACAATACGTAAGGGCTCATCTTGGGCAATGGCTTTGGCAAAGTCTTCATCAATACCACTATC
>CAKZOO010000133.1 GCA_937136455.1 uncultured Flavobacteriaceae bacterium
TCTGTCAATAATAGTTGACTTGGATCGAGGCCTCCATTTTCTTCCATTGGAGTTAGATCCATACCACAAATTGGGCAACTGCCTTTGGTTTCTGATACGATTTGTGGGTGCATAGAACAACTCCATAAACCACTGTGCTCGTGTTCTTCGATAGTTGCTAAATTTTCATTAGAGCTTGACTTAGGTATTGCAATTCCAATGATGAATCCGATGAGGATAAGCAGAGCAAATTGCAGGTATTTATTTTGAATCAGTTTCATGATTTAAGATTTTGATTTAAAAAGTGATGTAAATTTTTTCCAGCGTACTGAGGTTGCAAACCATAGTGTAAAACCAGAAAGAACCGTTAAGAGTCCTAATAGTGAGAAGCTTCTAAGCAATAAGGTGTTAAAGTCATCTCTGGTTTGATAATCCATCGTATGGGTCATCCACAGAAAGTCAAACCACCTCCATGCTCGGTGTCGAACTGTTTGAAATGCTCCATCTTTTTTTGAGACATAAGCTTTTAGCATTTCATCGTTATTATAGGAAATTACATAAGCAGGTAATCTTCTTTCCCTGTATTCGTGATGTGCATCAGTAGATTCAATTAGTTCAATGGATGCGACTTCTAAATGAGGTTGCATTCGCTCCTTTGCAATGGATAAAGCTTCTTCTTCATTAATGAATTCTTTTGGACTTCCATCAATGGCTGAGTACAACTGATCGTTATTGATCCAGTAATAAGGCTTATGGTCAATTGTTCTCAAATCAATAGATTTAATTCCTGAAGCATCTTGAAGATGTTCCAATCCGATTAAATTTTGATATTCAGGAGCCTTGTATTCCATATTCTTAAAATGGTCTCCGTGAATTTCATCGATATCAGTCCAGCTAAAATACAGACCACTAATGGTCCAAAATAAGAACTGAATGCCTATAAAAATTCCGAAATACCGATGAATTTTTCGTATGGTTGTCTGTGTTTTTCTTTTCATATTTAAGACAGTTTTGTGCTTCTAAGTCGAAGTGAATTGGTAATGACTGAAAATGAACTAAAGCTCATGGCAGCTGCTGCAATCATAGGGGAGAGCAGTAGTCCGAAAAACGGATAGAGGACTCCCGCTGCTATTGGAATTCCAATGAGATTGTAAACGAATGCAAAGACAAAGTTTTGATTGATGTTTTTCACAACAGCACGACTGAGTCTTTTTGCTTTTGCAATTCCAGAGAGTTGACCACTGACAAGAGTAATGGAAGCGCTGTCAATCGCTACATCGGTTCCAGTTCCCATGGCTATTCCAACGTCTGATTGTGCTAGTGCTGGGGCGTCGTTGATTCCATCTCCTGCCATCGCAACGACTTTACCTTCTTCTTGAAGTTTTTTAATGGTTAAGAGTTTGTCTTTTGGAAGGCATCCCGCCTCAAGATGCTCAATACCTAATTGTTTTGCGATATGTGCGGCTGTAAGTTCATTGTCTCCTGTCAACATGTGAACTTCAACGCCTAAAGATTTAATTGCTGTAAGGGCTTCTTTGGTTCCTTGTTTAATCTGATCGGTGATTTCAACGAAGGCTAAAAGCTCTTGGTTAGCTGCAATATAGGATATGGTAGTTCCTTGTGATTGCAATTTTTCAACTTGAGTCTTAATTGAATCATCAAGATCGATTGAAGAAGCTTCTAAGAGCGATTCATTGCCGATGGACCACAGTTGATTTTCAAAAGTCGCTTGAACACCACTTCCACTGATTGATTTAAAATCACTGACTGTTTTTAATTCTAGATTGGATTCTTTAACATAGGTTACACAAGCATTTGCAAGTGGGTGTTCACTCAATTGATTGATCGATCCTAGAGCTGTTAGAATTTTTTCTTGTCTTTCTTTAGAAATTGAATCACTTGTAAAGTGCACCTTCTGTACTGTTGGTTTTCCCTGAGTAAGTGTACCTGTTTTATCGACAATTAGCGTGTTGACTTGTTCCATGAGTTCTAAAGCTTGAGCATCTTTGATGAGCACTCCCGCTTGGGATCCTCTTCCCACTCCAACCATCACTGACATGGGTGTTACCAATCCCAATACACAAGGACAGGCGATAATTAAAACAGCTATAGCGTTTATCATGGCGTTGAGATAGATTGGTTCAGGGCCTAAAAGCATCCACAAAGCAAATGTAAGTGCTGAGATTCCCATGACGATGGGTACAAAATAGGCAGCAATACGGTCCGCCTTTTTTTGAATAGGAGCCTTGGAGCGACTGGCAGCATTCACCATTTCGATGATTTGAGATAATAGGGTGTCAGCACCAACTTTTTGTGCTTTGAGTGTAAACGATTGGGTTCCATTAATCGTACCTGCGTGTACTAAATCTCCGATTTCTTTTACTACTGGTATTGGTTCACCACTAATCATAGATTCATCCACACTAGAGCTTCCCTCTACAAGGATTCCATCGACAGGAATCTTAGCACCTGGCTTCACGCGAATATGATCCTCTAGTTTAATTTGATCAATAGCTATCTGACGCTCTTTTCCATTTCTAACTAGGGTTGCATTATTCGGTACTAATTTGAGAAGACTCTTAATGGCAGCAGAAGTTTTAGAATGTGCCTTTGCTTCCAATACTTGACCAAGTAGCACCAGTGTCAAAATAACTGTAGCTGCTTCGTAATAGACAAAGAGATCTAGTTCTAAAGTTGAATCGATTAAAGGGTAGAAAGTTGCAAAAACACTGTAAACCCATGCAATTCCTGCTCCAAATCCAATAAGAGTAAACATATTTAATCGCTTGGTGATCAGAGAAGTCCATGCACGTTGCATAAACATCCAACAACTGTAAAAAACTACAGGGATTGATAGAAGGAGTTGAATGTTATTCCATGTAAATTCTGAGAGCCACTTTGTTTTGTCGAATGATGGAATCATATCTGACATTGCGATAAAAAATATGGGTAAGGTAAATGCTAGTGATATCCAAAATTTCTTAAGGAGTTTAGTATAGGTCTGATCTTCTTCAGATGCTGAAGTTGCTATAGGAACCAAATCCATACCACATACAGGACAATCTCCAGGTTTTGAGTAGGTTTTATCTCCTTCGCAAAACATGGGGCAGTAGTATTCACTTGCTTTTTGATCGACTTTGGAATCTTTGTCAACTTCGTGATGATGTTCTTCTTTTGAAGAACAACAGTCCGATTTTTCACTCCATGGTTTGATGCTGTAGTGAGCTCCAGCTTCTTTGATGGCTTGGTCTAAAATTTCGATAGGTATGTGATGCTCCATTGTAAGTTCTGCCTTTCCAAGTTCTAAATTGACTTCTGCAACACTCACACCTTCAACTTCAGAAAGCGCTTCTTGTACATGACTTCTACAGCCCATACAACTCATTCCAATAATTCTATAGTGATGTTTCATTTTTTACTGATTTACAAGGTATTCTAATTGTAGTCTTCCTTGAAAATAGTTGCCAATAGCAGCTATTTTTTTGAATTCATAATTAAACTCCATTTGCTGGATATCTAAAAGTTTTTCAATTCCCTTAGCGTTCGTTTGAAAAGCC
Organism: uncultured Flavobacteriaceae bacterium; assembly: GCA_937136455.1. Classification (GTDB taxonomy): domain Bacteria; phylum Bacteroidota; class Bacteroidia; order Flavobacteriales; family Flavobacteriaceae; genus MAG-120531. The sequence continues at coordinate 3,537 of CAKZOO010000133.1, forward strand.
GCTAGTACTAGTTCCATGGATTGATGCGCTAAGTTCAAGTTTTTATTTTGAGAATTGAAATCAATCAATGCTTTTTCACTTAAGGCGATAGCGCGATCGAGTTGTTGTTGCAATTGATTTGCACGATTTATTTTTTGCTGTTCAACCTGCTTTTCTTTGATGCTTAATTGACGTTCCTTAGATTGATAGGTTTTGTTAAAGATAGGAAGACTTAAAGAGAGCATCGGTGCAACAATATCCTTTCCGTTATCGATTGGGTTGAGGTCAACTCGATTAGCAACATTGATGTAGTTTAGGCCAACACCAATCCCTGGTAATCGTTCCTTATCGTTTAAATCACGTTCTTTAGCTACTGATTCAAAAAGTAAATCGTATTGAATGAGTTCAGGGTGAATTTCTAGTTGATACTTGTCCAGATCTAAACTTGTTGAATGTATTGTAAAACTGGAATCTTCTTTGATATTAAGTTCTGTATTGGTATTTAAGGTAGCTTTAAGAGCAGAAGCGATCACATCGAAAGACTTTTGAATTTGAAGATAGTTGTTTTGGTAGTCTTCTTTTCTCATCTTGAGTTGAAATACATCCACAGCTGAAGCTTCACCTGTGGTCACTTTAGTAGTCGCTATGGAAATATACTGATCCAATCGCTTTAAATGTTTTTCAATCAAAGCACTTTGTCTTATGAGAACTTGGTAGTTGTAGTACAATTGGGCAACTTCTAAAATCAATTTTCGCTTAGCAATCACCCACTCTTGATAGCTGATGTCGGTTAAGGACTTGGCGTATGCTGTACGAGCAGTGATTCTTCCAAATGCTGGAATTGGTTGACTTGCTGATAGTTGAAACTTTTGAGGACCTGTTCTAGTCTCTGGTTCGCTGATAAATAGAGCTGAGGATATGGAAGTGTTTTTCCAACTTTCAGCTTGTATTTCACCTTCTTTTGTAGCTGCTACTTTTAATTCGAGAGCATTTAATTGAGCATTGTTTTCAAGGGCTGTTTCAATCAATTGATCGAGTTGTTGAGCAAAGACTCCTACAGTTGATGCAATCCAAAAAAGTGCTATAAATCGATATCTGTTTTTCATCATAATGCCTTTTTAAGTTTAAGTTCTTGATTCCAACTGTAAAGTACAGGTACCACAAATAACGTAATTAATGCAACTAGCATTCCTCCAAAACTCGGGATGGCCATAGGAATCATGATATCACTTCCCCTACCGTGAGAACTCATCACAGGTAATAAGGCAATGAGAGTTGTCGCTGTGGTCATCAAACAAGGTTTAATCCTCTTTAAACCAGCTTCAGTTACCGCATTTCTAATTGCAGTTATACTCTCTGGCTTTTGTTTTTCAAAATTTTGTTTAAGATAGGTCGCCATAACGACTCCGTCGTCAGTTGCAATTCCAAAAAGCGCGATAAATCCAACCCATACTGCAACGCTGAGGTTAATACTCTGAATGTTAAATACCTCACGAAGTGAAACGCCAAAAAGGTCGATGTTTAAGAACCAGCTTTGACCGTAAAGCCATATTAAAATAAAGCCTCCTGAGAATGCAACGGCTATTCCGCTAAAAATAAACAACGCTGTTGCAATGGATCTAAACTGCATGTATAGAATTACCGATATGATTAGTAAAACTAACGGGATGATGATGCTGAGTGTTTTTTCTGCTCTTAATTGGTTTTCATAGGACCCAGTAAGCTTATAACTAATACCAGAAGGAATTTTTAGAGTTCCATCAACAATCATTCGATTCAGTTCTTTTTCTACTTTTTGAGCTAAGCTTCCTTCTGCATAACCTTCTTCTTTGTCAAAGATGACATATCCCACTAAAAATCCATCTTCACTTTTAATTTGTCCGGGTCCCCTTTCGTAGTTGATTTGAGCAACTTCACTGATAGGAATTGTTGATCCGTTAGGCAAATCAATTGTTATGGAATTCAAATCATCTGGATTGTTTCTAAGTGCTCGAGGATATCGAAGACGAATGTTGTATCGTTCTCTTCCTTCGATGGTTTGAGTCAATGGAACCCCACCAACAGCGAGCTGAAGGCTCTCTTGAACTTTTGAAATAGTCAGTCCATAACGAGCAATTTTATCGCGATCGAGATCAAAAATCAAATAGGGTTTTCCAACCATTCGATCAGCAAAGACTGTTTGCTCTTTGACTCCTTTTATGGTTTTTAGTTGTTTTTCGAGTTCAAATCCAAAGGCTTCGATTTGTTCTAAGCTAGAACCTCTTACTTTGATGCCAAGAGGAGCACGCATTCCTGTTTGAAGCATCACAAGACGCGTTTCAATTGGTTGTAATTTAGGAGCAGAAGTCACACCAGGAATTTTACTCACTCGAGCGATTTCATTCCAAATGTCATTTGCAGTTTTGATTTCAGGTCTCCAATTGCGATAGAGCTCACCACTTGAATCAGGGATGAGTTCAGTTGGATTTATTTTGTTGAATAAACGTTCAGAAGCATAGCTTTGTTGTTTTTCTGATAATTCAATATTAGGGTTGTAAATCAAAGACCCGTCTTTGAGAACAAAAAATCCATCTTCATTGACCTTGAATTTTTGCAATTCACCATCTTGGTTTTTTACAAATTCACTCTTGTAATTGATGACGTTTTCATACATCGAAAGGGGTGCGGGATCTAATGCGGATTCTGTTCTTCCAGATTTACCAACTACAGTGGCTACTTCTGGTATTTGTGCAACTGCAAGATCTAATTGTCTCAGAGTTTCTCTGTTTTGTTCAACTCCTGCATGTGGCATAGAGCTCGGCATGAGTAAAAAGGATCCTTCGTCTAAAGCAGGCATAAACTCTTTTTGAGTGTTTGAAAAAATGATTCCTCCAAAAACAAGAAGCGAAATAGGAATAGCTAAAAATTTTAATTTGTTTGCTAAGGCCCATTCTAAGATTCCCTGATACTTTTTTTGAAACAATTTGAATAGACCTAAAATACCAAAGGTTAAAAGCACTACAATCAACAGATTGAGTATATAATTTTTATCGACTCCCATTGGAGCCCAAAGGGCTGTGAGTAGGAATAAAATTAAAGCAAGAGTGATTAGTAGTAAAGGGTTTGGCAGCTTAATTCCAGCTATTGATTTTGGGTAAAAGGAATTGATTTGATCTTTGATCTGTTGTTTAAAACGACTGTAAATACCTTTTTGAGTAGACTTTTTAAAGATAATTGCAGCTATTGGTGGGATGATAAATAATGAAATCAACAGTGCAGCTATTAAAGCAAAGGTCTTAGTGAAAGCAAGTGGTCTAAATAGTTTTCCTTCTGCGCCTATAAGTGCAAATACGGGTATAAAACTTACTATTGTTGTTAGTACAGCTGTAATAATTGCAGAGGAGACTTCTTTTGTCGCATTAAAGACTAAATCATTGATTGGAGTTTTATTTTGGTCTTCATTTAATCTTCTGATGATATTTTCAGTGAGGATAATTCCCACATCAACCATGGTTCCAATGGCAATTGCAATTCCTGAAAGCGATACAATGTTGGCATCTACATTGGCGTACTTCATCGCGATAAAAACGATAAGTACTGCTAGAGGTAAGAGTCCCGATATCAATGCTGAAGCTCTTAAGTTATAGAGCATGATTACAATTACGAGAATCGTGATTAGGATTTCAAGGCTTAGGGCCTCATCAAGAGTTCCCAGCGTTTCTTGAATGAGTTCGGTGCGATCGTAAAAAGGAACAATGGTAAGTTTGGATTCTGTTCCGTCTGCAAGTACTTTTGAAGGTAATCCAGGAGAAAGTTCTGCGATTTTTTCTTTGACGTTTTCAATCACTTCTAAAGGATTAGCACCGTATCGAGACACTACTGCTGCACCAACAGCCTCTACGCCTGATTTATCTAAGATTCCTCTTCGTTGAGCTGGTCCAAATTGTATGTTGGCAATTTCATTTAAATAAATGGGTCTGTAGTCGGTAGTCTTTACTGCTACCTGTTCCAAATCTTTCAAACTTGTGATGGATCCCAATCCTCTGACAAAATATTCAGCACGATTAATTTCAATAGTTTGTGCACCAATATCTTTATTCGATCCTTTGATCGCTTGTGCAATTTGTGCCAATGAAATATTGTATTGTTCTAATTTTTTAGGATCGACATCCACTTGATATTCTCTAATATGACCTCCAATCGAGGAAACCTCGGAAACTCCCTGAGCTGAGGCTAAGGCGTATTTAACGTAGAAGTCTTGTACAGATCGAAGCTCGTCTAAATCCCAACCTCCAGTTGGATTTCCATCGGGATCTCGACCTTCTATCGTATACCAAAACAGCTGTCCTAATGCTGTTGCATCGGGGCCTAAACTCGGTTGGACACCCTGTGGCAACAAGCCTTGAGGTAGTGCGTTGAGTTTTTCAAGTATTCGAGAACGAGACCAATAGAATTCGATATCCTCTTCAAAAATGATATAGATACTCGAGAATCCAAACATGGATGACGATCGAATCGTTTTTACGCCTGGTATTCCAAGAAGCGTCGTGGTAAGGGGATAGGTGATTTGATCTTCGATGTCTTGTGGAGATCTTCCTTCCCATTTGCTGAAGACTATTTGTTGATTTTCACCAAGATCAGGAATAGCATCCACTGGAACAGGATCTTGCGTGATTAATTTGTTGTTCCAATTAAATGGAGCATGAGTCATTCCCCATCCTAGAATTAATACTAGAAGGACAAAAACTATAAATTTATTTTCTATCAAGTATTTGATGCTTTTGTTGAGCATGGTATTGAATTTAACCGTTTACAATTTATTGAAAATGCAGAAAGCTAGGACTGAAAACATCCTAGTAGCGGTTAAATCAAATAAACTTCAAAGATCTTGTAGAGATTGGAATCTTTAAAGGGAGGGGAGTGGTTGTTAATAGTAGAAGATTGCTTCTGATCGATTACAATCAAATCAGTATTTGAAATCTTATTTAAAGGAGTAATAAAAACAAAGGTATCAGTAGACTGTTGTTTTTCTATTACAATAGAAATATCACTGTTTAAATTGACAGTGTCATTCACACAACAAGATTTCTTTGATACTAGAGGAAGATCGCTCTTTGGAGTATGGTGATGCATACCACAACCTTCTGCTTCCTTGTAAAAAGCGGTGTCAGTTACAGCACCTCCGCAAAGGTGAAAACTCATAGCAGTTGCTGTTGTTGAACCAATAATCAACAATGCAAATACAAAAGCCCCAAATTGTTTATAAGCGTTTTTCACATGGTAAAATTACAAAAAAAAAGATTTGATGCGATTTTGAGATCTTAAATCGTTGTTAAATGATCCTAGTCGATCTGTATCAAGGGTTTTGTTTTCTAACCTAAATACCTTATTTTAAATTCTCGATTAGTTATATTTACATTTTAAAAGTTTACAACAACCAACTTAGCAATCAATAGATTGCAGCCTTCTATCTATGAAAAACAATTGGATATTTTATAATTTTAAAATATTTTTTGAACTGTTCCTAATAATAGTGCCTTCTAAGGTAATCAAGACTGTAGTGAATATGTTTTTGTTTTCTTCATTCAATTCAAGATTAAGTTCTAATGCGTTAAAAATTTCTTGTAGTCTTCTATTTGTATTCGTATCATTTTTTTCTTTTTCTCAAACCTACATAACTACTTC
>CAKZOO010000134.1 GCA_937136455.1 uncultured Flavobacteriaceae bacterium
GAGAAGCAGAAAGAAAAACCTAATACTTCGTCAAAAGATAAACAAAACCCCACTATTGAGCTTTAAATAGCATTATTGGGGGTTTTTAATGCAAACTATAATCCACAAATACAATGGCAAAGAAAACAACCTTAATCCAGGGTAAGCGAATAATCACAGATAGCACCTTTAGAAAGATGCATCCAGTTTTTAGAAATGTGGTTATGACTTCTATTCTTTTACTAGACTCAAATGATGGCAATATGTCTGGCATCCTTAAAATGGCCCCTGATACATTTTATCACTTCCTAAATGAAACAGAGCATGGAGGTGAGGATATATTGAAAGCGGTATGCAATAATTATCCAGAATGGATTGCATACGACTTTGAAACAAATGAATTAGCTGTCCTTATTTGGCCTAACATGACAGTAGTTAGATACGGTACTCAACAATTGAAATATTTATGGGATGAATTGCAAGAAGTTGAAAGCATGGAATTGCTTCAAAAAATGACCAAATTAAACCACCGTAGAGCAACCGAATTGTATCAAAAAAGGATACTACAAATAGCAGCAGAAAGGACGAATAAAACTACATTTCTGAAAAATAGCGCCTCCCCTTCACAACTCACTGATACTGACAACATTGTGGACTGTAAGAATAAGAATAAGAATATTATAAAAAAAGATAAACTTTTTTTTGTGCAAACTGACGTTGCACCGGAAGCGGAAAAACCTGTTAAAAAATCAATTAAAAAAACAGGATGGAAACCACCAGTAACAGAGGGCGAAATCAGCAGTTTTAAGAATCAAGTTTTTTTACACATTAAACCACAAATACAGAAACTTGCAAAAGTTGGTGTAAATGCTCACCATTGGGCAATATTTGAAGCAGCGGCATTTTTTGACCATTACAGTGAAGTGAATTGGTCAACAGGTAGAAGTAGGAAAATGAAAAATTGGAAAAGTGCTGCTACTGGTTGGGTCACTAGATCAGCAGGAAGGAGGGTTTATTTTAATCACTGTATCACATCTGAGGAATTCAAGAAAATGCAACAAGGAGCAAACAAATACCAGATTGACGACAAACCAGAGGTATACATCAGAGGGTAAGAAACTTTTTCTTTAAAGAACAAAAAACATAAAGTAATGGGGGATTTAAGTAAAGCTGTCTTTTTCGACAGGAAAATGGAACAAGCGGTAATAACTCAAGTGTTTATAGATCATAACGGTTTAAACACAGTCATGACGAAATTAAGAGAGTCTAGCTTCAATACAAAAGAAGCCAAAACGGTTTTTGCTATTATCAAAGAAATGTACGACAAGCAAAAGACTATTGATCTTTTGACCGTATCTTCTGAGATAATGAAAATTAGTGATTCTAATCTACGGACTGAGTGTATCGGGTTTGTTTCAAATAATGTGGTAGCCTCTACTGCTCACATCGAAACCCATACGGATATAATCAGAGAGCTTGAGGTAAAGAGAACGCTAAAAGCTTTAGGTAGTGTTTTGATTGCAAAAGCTGAAAATCCTTCAATTTCAGGTGAGCAGACACTCGATGAATTGCAAACAAATTTGTCTAAGCTGAATGTCAATGCTGGTAAGCCAGTTAAGTCTATGGCCGAACTAGGAGCCAAACAACTGGCGATCTCGAATGGAGAAATAGAAGATACTGACCGTTTTCTAACCCATATGCAAGCGGTTGACGATCATACACAAGGTTTTAGGGGAAAAGATATGGTTGTTATTGCTGCTCGTCCAGGAATGGGTAAAACAGCATGGGCGTTATCAACAGCCAAAAACATGGCAATGTTTAGTAATGTCCCTACTGAGGTGTATAGCTTTGAAATGTCAGCCGATCAGCTCTACCAACGAATACTAGCTAATGAATCAAGCGTTGCCTTGACTAAAGTTAGAAACCACGAATTGATTAAAGACGATGAGCTTTCAAGAAACGAAATACACGAAGCAGCAGAGCGACTAAGTACTATCCCATTGTACTTGAATGACCAAACAGGTTCAAGCCTGAATGATGTTATTGCCAGTATTAGAGAGGGGTACTACAAGCGAGGTGTTAGATGTGTTGTGATAGACTACCTCCAACTAATGAGCGATGAATCAAAAAGCGGAAACAGAGAACAGGAAGTAAGCAGAATTAGCCGAAAGTTGAAAGCAGTCGCAAAAGAATTGGGAATCTTAATGTACGCTTTGTCTCAATTATCCAGACAAGTTGAATCAAGGGGTGGATCAAGAAGGCCAAAACTTTCTGATTTGCGCGAATCTGGATCAATCGAACAGGATGCCGATGTAGTAGCAGCACTTTGGCGACCTTGGTATTATGATATTCGGGAAGATGAGGAAGGAAACAGCACGATAAACGATGCTGAAATGATATTTTTGAAATTCAGAAATGGTGCACTTGGGACTGTTTATTTAAAATTCCACGGAAAGTATCAGCGGTATTGTGATCCTAAAGACACCTCGATTGTGTCATCTGAGTTGTTCGAGAAGATTAAAAATAAAGCCACAGGTGAGGATTTACCATTTTAGTGGTGTGTTGTGTTGGAAAAAGAATAAAAACGTCACCACAGGGCTTAAAATAGCCTTAGAATTGATTTTTCAACCAAAATTCAACATATGACTAACAAAAAAGTCATTATCCCTG
>CAKZOO010000135.1 GCA_937136455.1 uncultured Flavobacteriaceae bacterium
GGAAACAAAGGTCACCCCCTCGTTCGGTCCGGCTAAAGCCAGTGGTATTGGTAGACTGTGGAAGACAGAGAAAGGAAAAGTGTTTGGACTAGGGTGGAAGTGGTTCTTCTACCAGATGCTAGTGGGTGATAGTGTTGATAACATTGCTGGTTGCAAAGGTGTTGGTCCTGTTGCTGCATATGCAGAGTTGGAAGATTGTACATCACTAAGACAGATGTATGACATTGTATATACCCTGTATAACAAGGCTTATAAGAAGGAAGCATACTACGTCTTTCATGAAATGGCAGACCTGTTGTACATTATGCAGGATGATCTGTCGTTTAAACAGAAGTGGAAACAGGTTAATGAAAGCGTCTTATGAATTTGACTTAGACCCTAGATATGGCTGGGCTAGTGTTGATTTAGAAGGTTTATCTTACGGAATGATAGTTGTACACAGTACTGATGGATCGTATGGATTTAATTTTCACGATGGTAAGATGATACCTACCTGTATTTGTAATGCATACCTCAGTTCAGAGTGTTGTTGTAAGGGAGTTGATTGGATACAAGATGATTAATAATTACATAGTTATGTCAGATAGAGGTGGTATGCATGTTTGTATTACAATCATTGAAGCTAGAACTATTGTAGAAGCTTTAGATAAACAAGGTATTTATGCAGCAATTTATAAAAGGATGTAAACATCAGTAAGCCACGAGCAAGTGGTACATGGACAGAAGCACGTTACGAAGGCTTTATTAGAAGTATACTCCGGTATGGAAGCCGTAAGTGGCCACCTATTGGTAATGTAAAAAAGAAAGCACGGGTATCAAGAGGTGTATACCGATGTAACGGTTGTAAGAAAGATGTACCAAATTCAATAGGTCCGCGTGGAAACAAAAAACAAAACATTTTTGTAGACCACATTCACCCGGTAGTAAACCCTTTGACAGGGTTTAATACATGGGATGAATATATCTCCCGTCTATACTGTGAAGAAAAAGATTTACAACTTTTGTGTAAAGCTTGTCATGACAGTAAGACCAATAAAGAAAAAGAACTGAGAGTAAAACATGGAAAACGAAAAGCCGATTGACTTTAATGATGTCGAAGACGACACACTACGGGCGTATAACAGGGCTGTGACAGTCTACAACCTGAGTCAAGATGAGGGAGAAGTTGTAGCAAGTAATTACTTTATGCAATTTAGTCCTGAAGATAAATTCTCCATCATTCAGATGTTGACAATCATTAAGAACAAAGTTGATAAGATAGACAAGACATCTCCTTCTGATGTTGAAGCTAACTTTAAAGATCAACTTACGTTAAACCTAGAGCTTCCTGAGAACAAAGTTGTTGAGGATACAATTCACTAATGCCACACTATGTTGACACAGAAAGTTTAGAAGAAGGTACAAAGTTTGACACGGGTAAGAACCGGCTAGAGCTTATTCCTCCTGAAGCTATTGAAGCATTAGGTCAGGTGCTTACCTTCGGAGCAGAGAAGTATGATGACCGTAACTGGGAGAAAGGTATAAATTATTCTCGTGTATACGGGGCTGCACTCAGGCATATGAATGCATGGTTTGACCCAAGGTATTCTAGCTTGGACAATGAAACAAAACTTTCCCACCTTGCTCATGCACTGTGTTGTATCTCTTTTCTACTTACGTATGAAGCTAGGGGTATGGAAGAGTTTGATGATAGGCCCACCCTATGAAAATTTACATAGTAGATATTGAAACTTCTCCTAACCTAGCTTATGTCTGGGGATTATGGAAGCAGAATGTTCTTCCTAATCAAATGGTGACACCCTCTGTCATCATGTCCTATGCAGCTAAGAGGCTGGGGTATAAGAAGACATACTACCGGGATAACAGAGGTGGTATGAAGCGTATGCTCAAAGGCATCTGGAAAATCCTTGATGATGCAGACATTGTTGTAGGTCACAACAGTGATAAGTTTGATATCAAGCTGATCAATGCTGCCTTTGCTAGACACGGAATGAAACCGCCTTCCCCTTACCTTCAGATTGATACGCTCAAGGAAGCTAAGAAGAAGTTTCGTTTCGCCCGTAATAGTCTGGCTCACATTGCTGAAGACCTTGGTGTTAGAAAGAAGAGTAAACACGCTAAGTTCCCCGGCATGACTTTGTGGCTTGAGTGTTTAATGGGGAATGAAGGTGCATGGGAGGAGATGAAACAATACAACATCGAAGACGTCTTGGTTACAGAAGAAGTATACCTTGTGCTGAGACCTTGGATGTCCAATCACCCTAATGTAGCAGATGCAGATGGGACAGTGGCATGTCCTAAGTGTGGCTCTCACAACATTGAGTATCGTGGGTACTATACTAGTAGAGCAGGTATCACCTACCGTCGCTTCCGTTGTAAAGATTGTGGAGGCTGGGGTAGAGTGGCTATGACAGATAAAGAAACATTGAAACGACTTGGAAGGAATGTGTAATGGCTTGGGCTTATGTAGTATTTATGGTTACTGGTGTTGGATGGCAAATGCTTCCGGGGTTTTTTCCTCTGTATGTAGATGATTGTCAAAATAAAATACAGAGTATGTTGCCTACTTTTGAAAATATTACTAATGGTGACCAACGAATTGAAACTTTTGAGGCTGGTTGTGTTGCAGGTGAAGACGTTGAGGCTTTAAAAGAAGAGCTTCGTAAGCGGTATCCACCGGGGGAGAAATCTTCTTGATGAAGTATCCTAAACGTATGTCGTCTGGCAGGTACATTGACCTGTCAGACATTAAACGAGAAGATATTATCCTTAGTGATATCGTCACTTCAATCAATCATCTCTTTAGGTTCACTGGTCACTACGACAAACGTAAGCCACTTACCGTTGGTCAACACAGTTTAATGTGCATGAGACTGGCGGAGGAAGCCGGTGAGAGCAGTGAAGTACAGCTCGCTTGTCTGGTACATGACTTTGCAGAAGCCTATGTAGGGGACGTCTCAACGCCCCTGAAGAGACTGATGGGTAAACACTGGATTGACTTTGCTTCCCCTATTGAAGCCCTTGTTGATGAGGTGTGTCTCCCGTTTGAAAACACAGTGGACATGCACCATGTAGTTAAGATGTATGACCTGATGGCCCTCGACATTGAACGTAGGTGTATGTGGAATAACCGAGGGAAGGATATGTGGCCTGATGTACCTAAGAGTTATGGTAAACATAAAAAAATGGTGAAGATTTTCTCTGGAGTACAGGGGTATGGTTTTGATACTCCAATTGAACAGAATTATCACAGGCTTATTCTGGAGGTGACATGAGAAATATTTGGTTAATCTCAGACACACATTTTGGCCACGAGAATATTTTAAAGTTTGAACCGGATTTTAGACCTTATGATAGCGTTGCTCATATGAATGAAGTGTTGATAGATAATTGGAACTCTAAAGTAAAACCCGGAGATATTATCTATCATTTAGGGGATGTGTTTTTTGGTGATAAAGAAAAATTTAAAACTCTTTGGCCTAGGTTAAACGGAAAGAAACGTTTGATTGTAGGCAACCACGATGATATTAAGTTTTTATCTTCAGGTGGATTTTTTCAAAAAGTAATGATGTGGAGAATTTTTAAAGAATTTGATATGGTGCTGACCCATGTACCTATCCATACCGACAACTACAGAAAGGTGAATTGGAATGTGCATGGTCATACTCATAGTAAAGGTTCGCCAAAAGGCAATTATAAATCTGTTTGCTGCGAGATGATCAATAATACTCCTATCCATATTGAGGAGGTTTTAAAAACATGAACGCCCGACTTATCGCTGTAACTAAACCAGTCATCGAGTTGGAAAACTCTGGTACAGAAGGTCTCGTAGCCTACTGTGCTAGGGTTTCTAACCCGGCTAACCAAGATGCAGACCCGAAGAAACTGTTGTCCTATTGTAAAGAACATGGTCATTGGTCAGTGTTTGAGATGGCCAATGCTGTAGTAGAAGTGGAAGCACCCCGTGATATCACACGTCAGATGCTACGTCACCGAAGCTTCTCTTTCCAAGAGTTTAGTCAGAGGTATAGTGACCAGATTGAATTTACTGAACGTCAGTTTCGAAGACAGGATACCAAGGATAGGCAGAACAGCATTGATGATTTATCTTCAGATGTATTAAACCGGGCTGAGGTGGGTGCCTACGTTGCCTCTAACACAGCGGGTAATGTGTATGAAGAGATGTTGAAGAAAGGGATAGCCAAGGAGTGTGCACGAGTGGTGTTGCCAGAGGGTTTAACTATGAGTAGGATGTACGTCAATGGTACACTTCGTAGTTGGATGCACTATCTTGATGTGAGACTGGGTAATGGTACACAAAGAGAACATGTACAACTGGCTGAGAAAATTAAAGAGGTGCTTTCACCAGTGATGGAGGATATGTGAGAGAAAAACTAGCAGAGATTACAGACCAACTTAAATACAGGGATGGTGATGAAACGAAGTGGGATAAGTGTTGGAGACTGGCGAGGTCTACGGCAGACAATGAAGAACATGCAAATCAACTGTTCGATATTTTTTATGCAGATAGGTTTCTACAAGCCGGGCGTATTCAAGCAGCTATGGGAGCTACCAAGGAAGTTACAGCGTTTAATTGTTTCGTATCTCCCGTAATCGAAGATGATTTTGATTCTATATTTGAAGTACTTAAAAAAGGGGGGCAAACCCTTAGACTTGGTGGGGGAGATGGATTTGATTTTTCTAATCTTCGGCCTAGTGGTTCTCATATTGTCAGCTTGGATACTACTGCTTCCGGTCCCTTGAGTTTCATGGATTGTTATGATGCAATGTGTGCTACAGTTGTGTCAGCAGGACATAGACGTGGGGCTATGATGGGTGTACTACGTGTTGATCACCCTGATATTGAGCAGTTTATTACGGCTAAACACAATGAAAATAGGCTGAGAAACTTTAATGTCTCAGTCGGAATTACTGATGATTTCATGCGTGCTGTAGAAGCAGATGATATGTTTGAGCTTGTACATGGAGGCAAGGTTTACCGTAAGGTGAATGCTCGTGCTTTGTGGGACAAAATTATGAGAAGCACTTGGGACTGGGCTGAACCGGGTGTGTTGTTTTTAGATACTATTAATAGAAAGAACAATCTCCATGCGATTGAGAAAATTAGCGCGACGAATCCTTGTGGTGAACAGCCTTTGCCTCCTAATGGTGCTTGCCTACTTGGTAGTTTTAACCTAGTAGCATACCTTGTTGACCGAGACGGTAAGATGGGGTTTGATATCTATCAGTTTCTGATGGACATTGAACAGGTTGTGCCCTCTATGGACAACATTATTGACCGCACCACCTACCCCCTACCTGAACAGCGTCGTGAAGCTTTGTCTAAACGTCGTATGGGTCTGGGTGTAACAGGTGTAGCCAATGCTATGGAGATTCTCGGTATGCCATACGGTAGTGACGAGAGTAAAAGGTGGCTTAAGTGGGTGTTGATTAACCTACGTAATGCAGCCTATTCTGCCTCCATTGATTTAGCCCGTAGGAAAGGGGCTTTCCCTTTGTATGACGAGATTACCTATGGTGGTGAATTTCTCAAGACCCTACCTGACTACTTGTTAGAGGAAATGAAACAGTATGGCATCCGTAATAGCCACCTACTTTCCATTGCACCCACAGGAACCATCTCTTTGGTCGCGGGGAATGTATCATCTGGTATCGAGCCTCCCTTCTCTTTGGAGTATGATAGAACGGTTATCTTTGAAGAGGGTAGGAAAGAAACCTACCGACTGAAAGACTATGCCTATGATGTACACGGTGTAGCCGGTGTTACAGCGGACGAACTTGATGCTCAACAACATGTAGAAATGTTGAACATCGCCAGTAGGTATGTTGATAGCAGCGTGTCTAAGACCTGTAATGTAGGCGACAACACTACCTTTGAAGAGTTTAAAGACTTGTACATGCAGGCATACAAGGGTGGTGCAAGTGGTTGTACTACGTTTAGAGCAGCAGGTATGAGAGGTGGTGTACTGACTAAGGTTAAGCCCGAAGTTGACGAGGGTGCAGCATGTTTTATCAATCCTGAGACAGGGCAGAAAGAGTGTGAATAAACTTATACAAGCACATACCACTTGGATATACGAAATAGACGGTGATCCAACAGAGGAAGCAGAGGAGATTGTAGAGAAGTTTAAATCCGCAGAGTCTTCTTGTGACCTCATGTTTAACCCAGAGAATTTCGTGGCTGATGTACACGATATACCTGATGGTAAGGTACATTTAGTGTTTACATCCAGCTTTGATATTGGGAAGGTACAATGATAAGACCAGAAGATCTTAATATACGTTTAATAGATCAGCGCATAGGTATGGGGATCAGTGGTTGGGATACTGTTGTTCGTATACTACACGTACCTAGTGGTATTTGGGTTGAAGTGCCTAGAGTGACAAGCTCAAAATACTATGACCGAGAAATCGCCATGCAAATGATTGAATCAGCATTAACACACCCCAAATTTGAACAATAAAAAAAAACCCCCGCTACCGCTAGGTAACGAGGGCAACTGGCTCCTTCCCTTCGGGGGAGGGGCTTTTTTATTGTTTACAACCAGCGTCATAAGCTGAGATAAGCTTTACACCTGTCTGTTGAGATAATGGACCACCATCCTTTACTAAAGCTTGGACATGATCCTCTACGGGGTTACTCAGGCCGTCGCAGAGGGCTTGCTTAGTGTCCTTCGGAACGCCGGAGCAACCACTCACGAGCGCCATCAGGGGTATTAGGAGAATTAATGATAGCTTCATCAATCTTCTTCCTTGTTTCAATAATAGTTTCTAGATTTTCTATTCTGATCTCCTCCTCTTTATCAGCTCTGCCTTGGTAATAAATATAGGATACTGCTGAAAGCAGGAGGAACAAAGCGACTACATACTTAGTCGCGTGGCTTGCTAAAATACTTGAGATGATCAAACTGTTTCCCCGCTGCATCAGTGATAAACACTGCTGTTATGTATAACATAAAGGGTGTTATCACAATTGAAAGAACTGCTGTTTTGGCTGTGATCGCAAGGTATGCTAGTAGACAAAACATCAGAAACCCTAGCTCTCTTTTGTAAGTTTTCTTCTTCATCGTTCTACCTCAATAGGAGTAGATAAAGGTACAATAACTGTATCTTTAAAGTTTGGACAGTTGATTGGCCTGATGATAGGAGCGTACACCAGAGATCCAGAAGGAGCGGTAGTTGGTATTGTAAGTGTAACAACAAAAGTTGTAAAATCTCTTGTCATATCCGCTTGGGTAGCAGGTATTACAGAAGTAAGATGGGTGAGGGGATTACCTGAATCGTCTACCCACCTCACTTCAACATCTCTACTACAACTGGATCTGCTTTTTAGTAAGTACAGGATCTTAACGTGATCTCCGGGTTTGTAGGGGCCTTGAGACATTACGATACCATTACCTCTAAACTCCAATACCTCTGGTTTTTTCTCAGACTCAATGGCTGCTACAAAATCTTCAATTTTGTGGTCTATATAAGAGTCAATAAGAGGTACTCCTACCCAACCAATAGGTACAGAGATGATTGAGATGCTTGCTACAATCTTAGCGGTCTCAAATAAGAAGCTCTTAAGCTGTTGCCAAAGACTTTCATACGTCTCGTCGGTCATTATCTAATGCCCTCAATACTTCATCAGGTGAAATTAAAGCCTTATTAAGGCCGTCTCCTGCGTAATAGCTACGGCCATGCTTGTTACCTCCCACTACAGGAAAGCTTGCCCACTCTTTAGCAAGGTTGTTAGCGAAAGCTGCGTCATCAAGACTGCCGTTCTTCCACTTATCATACCCTCTGCGTTTAGCAAGTTGAAGAGCCATCTTATCTTGCAACTCTTCGTCAAACAACTCGTCTCCTGTAAGGTTTAAATCAGAGATAAGACTGTCCATAGTCTTACGGATGATCTGGTATTTACCTACAGCACTGGAGGCACTGCCATTATGGACAAAACGATCCTGCCAAGACCTAACATCAGACACTTTCATCTCTGTAAACTTAACGTCTTCGTTGTCTGCATTGCCATAGAAAGCATTGTACTTACCATTGGATTCTTTCTGACCAATCAGGTCTAGCAAAGAGGGCCTTTGTTCTTTTTTAGCAGCCCTCACCTGATCTTTAATCGTAACCTCTCGGAGTTTAAAAGAAGTGGATACTCTGTCTTTAACTTCCTTAAGAATCGCCATCGTCTTCTTCCACATCATAAACTTTATCTCCAACCTTAACACGGTCGCCTATTTTAATGTCGCCGTTTGTAATAGCTTCTTGCACCTCTAGATCAGAGTTGAACAAAGGTAGAGAAGCGTTGTTTTCTTCTGCAAGTTTTTTATCTTTAGCAGTTACAACACTAGCCTTGGTTACGTCAGAAGAGAAAAAGTCTTCCTCCGAACGTAACGTAGCTGCTGTAGTTTCATCAGCCCAGTTTTCAATGGTGTCAATTGCCTTAGCAGAGAAATCAATCTTGTTAAGACGACCCACTCTAGACTCAACCCGGTTGAAACTCTTATTAGCAAGGTTGAATGTAGAAACTTTACCAGCAAATTTTCTGTTATTAAGTCCCGAAGCTTCTTTGATGAAAGCAATTGGGTCTGCTAGTACGGCTCTGATGTTCTCTTCAATTACAGGCAGATTGTTCTGTTTAAGAACAGTTTTAACCTGAGTTGTAAGAGTGTCTTCAGCTCTATTGAAAGCCTCAATGTTAAACTCTAGTTTAAACTTGTCGTCATAACTAAGAACAAACCCAGAAGGCAACTGGTTTAACACTTCTTTAGTACGGAAAGTATTAATAGCCATCTGCTTAACAAGCATACCATTCAAAGCGCGAGAGAAGGTTTCCCCTTGTTCACCCGGAAGTTTAGCCAGTTCAGTAAATCTCTTAAGGTTGTTATCTACAAACTGACCAAAGGATTGATCATCGAGTACATCCTCTTTAGCAGAGATTGCACCAATAAGTTCCATACCTGCGTCGAAAGAAGTCTTAATATTCTCTGGTGTATCCAGTTCAGGCCCATTCATTACATTGGAAGAGATCTGAATAAGATCACGTCGAGCAGGGGGGTTGTCTGCATAAAACTTCTGCGCCCTAGGTGCTAAAGTTTGAGAGGGTGTAGGTGAGTTGGACTCTGGGATATTAACAATAGCTCCGTCAGGTGCTGCACTGTATCTATCTTTGTAAGCCTTAGATACACGCTCAATATCAAGAAGTCCATCATTAAAGATCAAAGCTTCTGTGATGCTCCTAATACCATCTGGTGTTTGGAACACAGGACCAAGACCCTCCTCTTGCAACATCTTACCAAGCTCTAGTACAGCCTGTGCACCCTGAGTTTGAGCAAGCTTCTGGATATCTTTACCTCCAGACTCAAGCATACCGATCATACGATCAATGGGTGCCATAACCTCAGCAATACTCTTCTCAACATCTTCTACTTTGACTCCGGGATACTCTGTAAGAAACTCAGCGGCTTTCAATTCTCTAAGCTGCCTTAGTCCTGAGAGTTCTTCCTGAAGATCAAAGATCTCATTAGGGTTGGTGGTTTCAGGTAGAAGTTCGTTCGTGATCAAATCTTGAATCTGTCGAGATTGTTCTTGTGCAATAGACTGAGCCTGTGTTGCACTTTCAATGTTGTACAACTCTTGGTCTGCCTTAGCTGCATCAAGCCTAATACTTGCCTGTTCAACTACAGACGCCTGAACTTGTGACCTATTATATTCTTGGTCAATCATCACTAGACGCTCGTTAGCAGGGATATTGGCGGCTCTAGCCGCTACAAGTCTACCTTGCGGAGTGTTCTGCAACCATTTAGATTTGTTCTCCCGGTTGATATCTTCTAGGTTAAGGGACTCTTGAACAATAGTTTCTACACCAGTGAGGTTTTTAACTAGGTCCAAAGCTTGCCCTTGTAGCCTAGGATTGTTAGCAATAAAAGAACTAGCAGCAAGACTAATTTTAGCCGTTATGCCAGCCTTACCTTGTGTCCTAGCACCTTGAAGCTTGGTAAGTTCTTGGGCAAAGGGCTGTAGGGCAGCATTATCTCGATCTGCCTGAGTAAGATTACTGCCTTGGCCTACACCAAGTGCACCAAGACCTTGACCTACACTACCTGCGATAGAAGCAATGGCACCAAAGACATCTACTTTAGGGACAGGCCTGTCATCATCAAGCTTTCTGATACCTGATTGAGCCTGAGATACTTGGTCCTTACTTGCTCGTGTAAGTGTATTAACAGGGGTAGAAGGGGCGATAGGCCCCCTCTCCGTTGCTGCACCCACTAACCTAACAGGAGCAGCTTCTGAACTAAGTTTTGGATCAAACATTTATTATTCCTTTAAGCTCTTAGCTACTTCAATTGCGATAGAATTGGTGTTGCCACGTTTGATTTCTCGTTTAAGCATAGCTTCAAAGAAGTCATCTTCACTTCTCCTAAGCAACCTAGATACTTCCCGTCTATCATAAGGAAGTAGGACATTGTACATAGCGGCTATGTCCTCAGAGATCCTTTGTGCAGTTTCCATGTCGTTCCTATCCAAGGCGTCTGACATGATTTCCCTCTTGTTATACATTTCATCTGAGATCTTACGGATGTAGTCTTTGTGTTCTACACTGTTTTTATAAATCTCAAAAGCTACGGACATCTCTTTAAGAGGGATACCAAAGCCAATGGCAACGGCATCGTCTGCTGTAAGGTTATCAAGCATTACCCTGCCACTCTTACGGCTAATCATCTGTTGATGACTGTAAGCTAGGTAAGCACTCTGCACCCTGTTTAACGAAGTGATGTTCTTAGTGAGACGTGCAAAGTCATACTTGGTATAGTCCCACTGACCACTGTACATACCAGCAGCGAGCTGGTGAATAAGATCAATACCCTGCGCAGTTACTTCGCCCAAGATCTGACCCGAAGGTCCTAGAGCAAACTCAATAGGAGTGCTGGACATAATGTCTTCATACATTCCGGTTATACCACCGGATGCACCCAACCTAGAACTAAGATCTGTCTCGGTATCAAAGGCTGAAGATAGGAAGTAATCAATCATGCCATAGCGGATAAGCTTGTACATCTCAGGGTCAATATCTGCATGGCCGTGATATGCATTCT
Organism: uncultured Flavobacteriaceae bacterium; assembly: GCA_937136455.1. Taxonomy (GTDB): domain Bacteria; phylum Bacteroidota; class Bacteroidia; order Flavobacteriales; family Flavobacteriaceae; genus MAG-120531. Next base: position 11,109 of record CAKZOO010000135.1, read on the forward strand.
TATCTAGGAAGTAACCCATTGGTACAATACCAGCACCACCCCAGAATGCAGCCTGTGTGAGAGCAAGTCTAGTCCGCTCTGCACCCGTAAGCACTGCACCTGACAACATCTGCTCAGCCATACGAACCGAGTAGGTCATGAACTGGGTAGGAATAGATAGCATACTCCTTTGCCAAGGGGCAGAGGAAGCACTAGTCATGCTTGCAGTAAGGATATCTTGCCTGCGAGTAACTAGTAATCTACCTTCTTCTGAGAATAAATCTAAGTCAGGGTACTTAAGCTTTGTATCAAGGTATGATGTAGACATAGCACCAATACGAGCCAGAAGTTCCCCCTCGTTGAAAGGAACTCTACCTGCATCAAGTAGACGTTTCATTCCGCTTTTATAAACCGTTTGGTTCCCATCTAGTTCGATGATGTTCTGATCTACAAGATCTCTTCCGCTCTCTCTGATCCACCTAACAATTTCCTTGAAATCTTCTGGGTCAATGCCAGAAACTTTAGAAGAGAGTTGGCCAATCTTGTTGACAATTTTATTATTAGGTGCAACAAGGGCAGCTCTTAGTTGAGGGACAATTAGTGTACCACGTAGCCCATTCTTAGGGCTAATACCGATAACGTTAACAAGCTGAGAAGCCTGAACCATTATCTGATCAACTGCAAACAAACCTAGCTTGGTATTAAAGGCAAGACTACGCAGAAATCCAACAGGATCAGGGTTTCTTAACCCTTGACTAATAGTTTTAGCGCCCTTGTCGTAAACAAAATCTGCCATTTTGTTAGAAACTTGTTGAAGTCTTAGCATGTCATCCGTTTTATAACGGAGTTTACTTTGGATAAGGTTACGTTCAGCAACTAGTTTACTTCCACCCTTGAGGGTTTCTGATACCTTGGCTTTATCTAGGTTTTCAAACACACTACCCGTAAGTTCATTCAGGTTTGTAATGAAACCCCCGTCTTTACCAGCTTTAAGCCAGCCTGATGCAGCTCTGCGAAGGTATGCATCGTTAGCTGCCTTGTTGATAGCAACAGCAAAGCTTTGTTCTGCGGCCCTAGATGGGCTAAGCATAGCAGCAGGTTGACCACCGAAACCAACAAGAGGTTTCTGTGTACGTTTACCTGAGGTATTAATCAGGAAGTCTTCACCAATGGTTGAACCCTGACCTACTCTGGCGTCAATAAGCTCTTCACCATCAGGGGCCATGTCAACATCTCTGCTAAGGTTTAGGTTCCATTCATCTGCAAAGTCAAACAGATCTTCTGGTTCCATACCTACATTCCAGTCGCTGTTATCTTCAACAAGCTTACGAAACTCTGGGTCAGCAAGTAGTCTATCTTTAACTCCAGCCACTTCTTCTCTAGTGGACTCGCCAATCTTACCGCGTATGAAAGCTACAATAGTGTTGATTTGTGCTTTAGCTTTGTCAGCTTCTTTTTGAGTAACTGTAGTCATGAATGACCGTGGCTTACCTCTGATAACTGAGCCATCAGGGAAAGACTGTTTAGTTTCCTGCTTAACAAAGAAGTTGGCGTTCTCATATACCCGACTACCACCGGGGTTATACCCAAGTACATCGGTGTGACGAAGGGGTCTGCTGACTTGCTCTGGGCTGAACACATAGCGTACAGGTTTACCGTCAAGATCTACAAAATCACTTGCGACTTCGTATACAGAACCTTTAGGTAAGTTAGCTGGGTCTTCATAAACCCCCTTCTTCGGGTTGAAGACAGGGTTTGTTACAGATTCAACAGGCCTAGCACGGTAGAAGTCTCCTTCGATGCGATACATAGCTTCGTTGTTCTCGATAGCTTTCTTAAGGATAGCATCAGAACGTAGTGCCCATACAGTGTCATTCAACCTAAGCTGGTCATTGTAGTACTGAACTACTTTGGGGGTAGGAGAAGTTTTAAACTTCTTCATATACTGGTCTGCAAATTCTACATCATTAAAAGGTTCAGACCTTTCAAAGAAAGCAGGGTTGTCATTCAGCTCTGCCATCACTTCATCTACACGACCTACTTCTTTTCGGCCTACAGATTTAGCACTCTTGTTGTAAAAGTCTTGAGCCACTTTGTAAACACGGCTACTCTGAGCTTCGTTCACTTTAAGCAAGGAGTCAAGCTTTACTGATGTACGAGATGTAGTAGATTTAAGAGAGCTGAACAAACCATCATCAATCTCATCCAGTGGTGTAGCTGGCACCAACTTGCTTTGTTTAATGTTACGACTTACTTTAACTACTGAACCAATCTCACCACCTTTAAGCTGGTGGTCTACAAGTTCCCCACCTACTTTTTCTGCCAAAGCTTTAGCAGCTTTACTGTTTTGTTTAAAAGGAAGTCCGTTAGCTCTACCAAGATAACCATTAACTGTTCTGTTCTTCAAACCATCTTGAGTTGTGTCTACATGCACCAACCTTTTACGGTCACCAAGTTTCATAGCCCGTTTAAACTGAGCTGTAATCTTGGGCATCAAGCTGTCAACTTCTTGATCTGTCAACACCCCAATAAACTGGGAGTCATTCAGGATAAACTCAAGAAGCTGGTTCTCCCCTTGGATAGTCTCAGATACTTCAAGGTTCATCGGCATCTTATCGCCTTCGTCCTTGACACCTGATCTAAGCAAGGGAGCAGTAGTTTCTTCAATTGCTTTTACAGGATCTTTACCCACCCTAGCACTGGCTGTAGCAAGGTCTACAGCGCTATCAACGTCTGCAAGCTTGTGTATCTTACTGGCTGCACTAGTGGCCTTGAGGCCTCTTGCTAGAGCGCCTACTCCACCTGATAACAGGACATCAACACCTAGGCTAGCAGCATCAAGTGTACCAAACACAGCATCTTCCTGTGCAGCAGCCCCGACACCACCCTCTTTAAGCTGGTTAATAAAGGCTGAGAGGTAGATCGAGTTTTCATCTGTGAAGAACCCTTGATCCCCCATCTCATCAAAGATTTCTCTGGCCTGTTCCAACACTTCTTCATCTGTTTTATCAGAGAATAGCAGGGTGGAAAATTCTTTTGCAAGATCATTCCGTTCACCAGAGAAATCAAAAAACAGTTCTCCTACACCCTGACTAAGAACCTGATCACCAATTTCTAACACGGTGTCAGTAGTACCTGTGTTTTGAAACTGAAGGTATTCATTAGCAAGCTGAGTGATCATGCCACTACGTCTTAGTGCACGCTTCTCTTCTCTAGCAAACTGTGTCTTACCGGCTAACAGGGCGTCAGCAGGTGAGGTAATAGTAGCTCCGAAGAAGGAGTTGTCAAGCAGGTTTTGAATAGCTTCAAGCTCTTGACCCTGTGAGATAGCGTCATTAACCTGATTGTTAATTAAGCCTGCCTCAGAATTTTTAGCAAGTTCTGACACTTCAAACTCAACCTTGTCTCCTTGACCCGAAGCAATCCTTTGCTCGGTAAGCTTCAGATCCTCATCAAGGACATAGCTAAAGAGCTTTGCATCTTCAGAAATATTGCGCGGCTTTGCCTCTACGATATTTTGTTCAGGTGACACTGCACTGAAGTCAACTGTTATTTCTTGCTCTTTAACATTAAAGTCCATTAGAATCCGCCTCCGCCTCCCGGCTCTTTTACACTAAGTGCTTTCTCTAAAATAGGTTTAATCTTAGCTATAGTGTTTGCTACTCTTTTTACATCAGTTTGCACTGTAGTAGAAGTTCCATCAGGTTTGACTGTCGTCTTAATACCTTCCGGGTTAATTGTAATTACAACCCCATTGGCCCTACGTTTGACCACAGTTCCATTACCGAAAGTTTTCTTGATACCTCCGTCTGACAACTGGGATAATACTGCGCCATCATCTGAGAAAGCTGTCTCACCCTTATTAGTAGCAGTGATAATCTCTTTAGTTAAGTTCTTTATTGTGTTTTCTCTTACACTGAGAAATTCTTTAGGGTCAAGTTGGGCAGACTCTTTAATCCTGTCTGCTTTATTTCTAATAAGATTTATCTTGTTATTGCTCTTAGATATTCTTAGGTTACTTGCGTTCTGTTGTAGTTGTAAATCTTTTTCTGCTTTACGTTGCACCTCCAAAGCTTTTAAACTTTCGACGCTCGAATCAAACTGAAGCTGTTGTGCCTTGTTAACAAGATCCTGTTCTCGCTGTGAGCTTTCAAAGATTTCATTTGCTACACTACTTTGTTGATTAGAAAAACCAAGAGTATCGGCAAGCTGAGATTGTAAACTGCCCAGCCCACCTTTTACACCAGAGCTATCTATGCCTGCACCAGAATTGGCAGCAAGGTTTACAGTTCTCCCTCTAAGAAGCATGGCCTCCCTTATAGCAGTCTTTCTGCTACGAGCAGCAGTTACCCCAGCTAGGTCGTTAGTCAAAGAAACCTGCTCTGATCGTTCTGCATTTGATCCTACAATAGCCTCATTAGCCTGAGTATTAAGATCCAGCAGGTTAGCATTAGAAGAAGTTAGTTTCTCGTTAGTCTCATTAATGATAGCATTCTTCTCTTGAACATCTGTCCTAAGAAGGGTGTTTTGGTTTTTAGTTTCTGCTACTAGCTTATCATTAAGAAGTTCTACTTCATCGTTAGCAAGAGAGGCTGCTTTATTCTGTCTTTTTATATCAGATTTATTAGCTGCTTGTGCTGATAGTCCCTTAACAGTAGAGGCAACACCAGCTACAGCAGTAATCGCCGCAATGGCCGCAAAAATTGGCATGTTGCCTCCTTAGTTTTCATAATCTAGATTACGTGCACTGACTGTGCTGTAGCCTATGAGATTCATTGGGTATATGCCGTCTGATTCAAACCTGAGCTTAAGACCCTGACCGTTACCTGAGAACTTAAGGCGCTTAATACTGATGTCTTGATTAAAAGTATAGTTAGCATCGCCTACTGTGCCAGCCGGTGTAGTTGCAATAGCTTCAGCATTGTAAAGTTTATACCCGACCTGTTCGTTTTCAAACGGCTCAAAGTTCCAAGAATGTTTTACTTTGATTCTATTCTCAGTCTCAACATTTTCAGAAGAGTAGTTATCAGGGAAAGGGAAATAAAACTTTTTCATCTTCTCCATGTATACAACAAGCTCTTTACTTTCTTTAGTGGAGTGCATGTCTCCAAAGAAATCCGCAGTGGTTTCTAAGTAAGATGAAAAAGATTCGTCGGTTTCACCAGAGGTGTAGGTTTTTACGTCTATGTTAATAGGGGCAGACAGGTCTGCAAAATGCCAGTAGTCATTACTGAAGTTAGCGGGTGTAGCATTTTGATACTGAGTGTCATCAGGTAGTATCGTGTCATCTTTGACTACGTATACAATCCTAGATCCTACTGAAGATACAGTACCCATTTCTCGCCGAGCATCTGATGCACTAGAGTATTCATAGTAGTCTGCCCTAAAGTAGAAAGCATCCCTAACTTTGAGGTCTTCATCAAAACTCCAAGGTAAGAAAGCGTTGTTTCTTAGGTCTAGCACTAAGCACTTGGTTTTGAATGTGGTGTTTACTTTGTTAAACAACCAGTGGATTTGAAGTTTGACTTCATCAAACACACCTCTTACATCAGTCATATTAGGTTCGTAATTCTCTACCCAATACTTTTGTATAACATCTCTAGACAAGTTTCTCTGTACAAAGTTATTATTCTGGTCAGCAGAGATAGATTGTACGCCCTCTTTATTAACATATATAAGAGAATTTTCATTTTGTACGATACTGAAAGGACTGTCTGTACCTTGATTTGTAATTCGCTCTACTCTATAACTAGTCGCAGAGAACCCATTATCATTTGGTCTGATTGCCCATACACCTGAAGCACTGAATACAATCAAGCTATCTGCCAAAGTAATGAGTCTTGTAGCCTGAGTTAGTCCGGGGATAACAATGTATCCACCATCGTCATCAAGAAGATCATTTAAAATCTGAGCAGTAGGATCATTCTTTTGATAACACTTACCTAACTGGCTTTCATCTTGTAAGACCTGAGAAAAGAACACTTTATCTGTAAGAGTTCTGTGTGGATGGCCTGCATAAAAGATTCTTCCTGCATAGGATTCACAACGTGATACATAGTCTTCTTCAGTACTGATATCAGGGAACAGAGCATTAACTTCGTAAAACTGTGTAGCTGTAAGGTCCGTAGAAGCGATAGAGTTGTGGGCATTAGTACGACTGAAGGTAATAGCTGGATACTGGTGAGCATCAATAATAAATTTACCACCAGAGATAATGGTTGAACCTTTAGCTTGATTTACAAACGAAGTATAATCAAAAGCTCCATTAGAATCAAGAGCAGAGTGCCAACGGCTTGTTAGTGGTGGAAACGTGCTATCCCCGGTCCCTGTTTGCCAAGCTGAAATTTCAGTTTCAGTCCATCCCGCATTGTATGTATCATACCTCCTACCATCAGTAGGGACAGCGGCAGTTCCACCGGGTACAGCAGCAACTTTAAGGTCTTCTTCGTCCTCAAACTGGTAGTAGTCTCTGATTAATAGAGGGAACTCTGTGTAGGTTACAGAATTAATCTCGTAGTAAGGAGATGAACTATTAGTGTCCATGTCTAAAGTGATTCTAGCAGGCTTAGTTCTAGCGCTAGTAACTATTAGATGGTTATTATAGCTTGTGAAATCCATCGGGTCAAACAGGCCGCTTGGACCTTGAGTTTCAAAGATCACACGTTCTGCAACTGTATACCCAAACTCTCCATTTAAAGGGAGAAGGAAAAGCTGATTACCATTGTAAAGTGGATCAGTAAGGTCTGCATCAGTTATATTAGAACTGCTGTACTCAAGCTGCATACATAAAATAGAGATACCACGAAAGATTCCTGTAGTAGGTTTCCATACATAGGTTCTGAACTGAGCATCATCTGGTAAATCAAACTGAGCAGTTACTAAAGCTTGTGCTGGATGAGGGTCTGTCCTAGTGTGTATATAAGAAAGACCTTTCCTACTGTTACGTGTACCATCTAGAGCAATATCCATGTTCAGCTCATCTGTAGTACTATTGTCAACAGGGTTAAGAGCGCTTTGCTCTGTAACTAAGCCTCTGGAAAGATTAACTACCGGATTTTTTCTCAGCTCTTGCATGTCTCTCCATCCATTTCTTATCACGTTGTACAGCTTTAGAGGGTTTAGAAAGTCTAATATGCTGCAACACAGCTTGCTTAGCGTCGTCAACAGTGGTGAAAAGGCCATGAATGTTCCCACTCTTTCTGCCAGAAACCTGTACTTCAAACATAGTACCAGTGAAGCCAGCCTTCTTAATTACAAAAGGTTCTTTGAATTTACTGGATGTGATAGTAGCTCGTGCACCACCATCTTCACCAATGGTCTCTTCGATCTTAACGTCTTCCATAATTCACTCTATCTGTCTTGGCATACTCATTGTACACCTTATTTCTTTTAGCTAGGTTTTCTAGCTTGGGGCTACGACCGTCTTTATACACAGCGTACACGGCTGCTTGGCAATCTCTTAGGAAGCCGGGCCAGTTCTGGTCATCAACAATAAATGTACTGTCATGTGCATTAGTAGGTCTAGCAATCTTTTCTCCAAACACCCTGAGCCTAGCTGCTGGTAATGCTGCAAACTTAGCAGAGTCGTAGGAGTCAAGCATCAATACTTCTGTGTCATCCAAGGAGAACACGGTGTAGTATGTTGGATCTCGGTCTGTCCGAATCTTAACCATGGATTCGCCAGCGGTGTTGTCTGATAGTTCAGTAACCTCGTATGATCCGTTAACTGCATCCTGCATTCTTACAAACTCATGGATGTCAAGGCATTTCATTGGAATGTAGTCAGGAGCTAGTTCAGGATCAGTCTCTGTACTTCTGTTGTAATCAACGAAGTTAATACGTTGAGTGTAGTCGTTGGTTGCATCCTCTGTACGTGATACAAAGAACAGTGTGTTTGCCTCAATACCTGTAGTAGTAGAAGCGCTCCCTCCGTCGGCAGATACATGTATGAAGCCGGGTTTCCAGAGGTCGTCAAAGTTTACCATGCTTTCATAGTAAACATCTTCGCACATAGAATAAACCTTCTGAGGAAACTCATAAGTAAATTCTGAGCTTGTAATACGATCTTCATTAAGAACGTCCAAGCATTTATTAACTAGTGTTAGGTTATCGTACTTCATGTATCACCCATATAAATAAGGGGAGAGAAGGAAAACCCCTCCCTCCCCAAGTAGATTAAACAGGGGTGAAGTACTTGATCACCACCTTAGCTTTACCAGCCGTGTAAGGGCCTGTGCCAACGGTGATGTAGGGATAGGCATTAGCCGTACCAACCGTAACAACACCACCAACCAGAGCGCCGTCACACTGGACGACATCACCGACTGCATCCATTGCTGTCTTAGCAATAGTGGCATCAACACCGTCAACGTCGATAACCGTACCGTCATCTTCGGCAAAGCCAATAGACAGCGTGGTTGAACCTGCTGAAGTGAAGGCTTCTTCAACTACCATGAACGCATCCGTGATAACTGAATTAGCCGGAACATATGCCCGGCGACCCGTTGGGTTACCGACTGTATCTAGGCCACGGAGATCGTCAGTAGTGATCTCCAAGACCATCGTATTTTCACCCGTGCGAACGACACCAGTAGGATCGGTCTCTGCAAGAGTGAGATTGTAGTTGACCTTAAGGCCATCAAAGTTTGTGTGAGTAGACATATAGTCCTCCTATTAGCCCGAGATAGTTGGGATGTGAGAAACCATAACCATGTTCTCATCACGGAAACGGCCTTTAACACCGTAGCGAGCCGTGGTGTAGAACTCATGGCGCTGCTTCTTGGGTTCCCAAACCATATCTACCTTTGGTGCCTGACGCCATGCGCCAACCCAAGGAAGTAGATCAGACTGAGCCGAGAAGAAATAAGATGCTTTACCCGTGGTAGACGAATAGTCCACAGCGTTACCACCAGCACGATCAGGCAGAGCAGAGTCTGTAATGACCGGAAGGTAATTGGAAAGGTAAACATCAAAGCCATAGATGTTCTTCATGAACGTAAGGCCAGAGTTAATACCGTCTTCGATAATATTATCCCAACGCATGTTGTCGTTCGAAAGGCCAACAATGTTAGTGAGGATATTAGTTTCGTATGCGACGGAAGGGTCAACGATAGCAACACGACCCTGTGGGGGGACGTTGGCTTTGTCGAGAGCAAAAGCTGCGGCTGCAAAATCTGCAAACTCGATGCGACCAGAGTTACCACCAGAGAACCTGTGATGAGCGCCGTTGATCGTGACCTGATCGTTAGCGGTATGCAGGTTGTCACCGGCTGCGAGGGTGGTTTCTTCTACATGACGTTCAATAGCACGCTGCTGTTTAGGAACGAAAGAGGCTTCAACCTCTGCCATGTAGTAGCCATCCTGACGGTTCTTCTCAGTGATGTATGTACCCGAAGAGACATACTGATCAATGGCGAAGGTGTATTCCCCGGTGTCCATCGGGCGAAGAACGATATCGCTATCTTCTACATAGTCGTCCGTGGTGAGGTCACCGATTGAAGGGATAGTAAACTGATCACCATCAGGGAAATCAGTAAGCTGTTTGACCCAGCGCCAGCCCATCAGGTCTTCCTGAATGGTATCCTTAAGCTCGGTCGACCAAATTTCGCTGCGGCGAAGTAAGGCTGAGTTACCAGTTGTGTCGGTCATTTAAGACTCTCCTGTGTTATCTTCCGAAGAAAGCGTCATTACCCATCTTCACCATCTGCTCATCCATCTCTTTACGGATAGCAGGGGTTCGGTATACGGCAGGATTTTTCTTGCGGAGTTCTGTATAATAGGCCCAGTCTTTGACTTGGGACCTGTCCTCGTTATTACCTCGGAAAGAACTAGGTGTATGAGAGGGCGTAGAAGAAGGAGTACCATCTGAGATAAGTTTAAAGAACACAGCAGGGTTACCCTTGGCTACATTCTCTAGATATTCAGTTGATACAGACAGCTCTTCAGACTTAGCTTTAATAGCAGCCTGAGCCTTCTCTGCGTCACCGTAGGTTTTAATCAAGGCGTCATTAACTTTCTTGACGTTCTCGACTTCTACCTGAGCGGTGTTAGTTTCTTCCAAAGTCTGTTTAACTAAAGCTTTCAGGTCCTCTTCGCTAAGGGAGTCATTGGTGTTCTGATTCTCAGCGGGATCTGGGACTACAACAGGAGGGGCTTCCGATCCAGAAAGTGCTTCTTTCTCCTGAAGTTTTTTGAGCAACTCGGCGGCATGGTTTTCCTTTGCGAGTTTCTCTTGAGCTTCTGCTACCTGAGCTTTAAGCTCTTCGATGTAACGGTCGCTCTCTAGCTTACTGGCTGCCAATGCTTCTGCATCTTTAAACTTTTTGTCTTCGCCAACGAGCTGTTCGAAAGTTGACGGGCTGTCCGTCTCGTTTCCAATTAGTGACATGGTTAGTCCTTTATATTAATTAGCCGGAGTATTTCTAAGGTCTTTGCCCTTGCTCCATGTTTATGCGCTAGTTCCCCTTCCCATCCGGGTTTGGAGAAGTCAGGGGAAACTTCATTAAGAAAATGCTCTTCAAGGATCTTGGTTAAATCATCAAAGGCGTTACGGTAGTTGAGGACTTCCTTTCGGCGGTCCTCTTTTTCTTTGTCAGTCTTGCAACCTCTTAGCCATTTCTCATTCATAGGTTATTCTCTGAGGCTACGACTTGACGTTCTTGCTCTTCAACTTGCAACTCAGCAGCAAGTCTTTGAGTTTCGATCTGCTCAAGAAGTCCTACGTTTTCTTCGTAGAGTCCTTCTTCACCAAGTTCATCGGCCATAATCTCGGCCATCTTCTTACCACTAAGATGTACACCAATAGTAGGGTCAGCTCTTTGTGAGTTAAGAGC
>CAKZOO010000136.1 GCA_937136455.1 uncultured Flavobacteriaceae bacterium
TTAAGAACTGATCTAGACGAGATTAGAGGAACCGAAGACCCACCCGAATACGTGGTGACCGATTCAAAACGAGCTGAGATAATACCCACTCATATGGAAAGAATGAAGGCCGATGCGGGGTTCAAGTTGATCATGTCTGAATGCATTTTCAGTCGAGGAATATTGATGGATTTCTACAAGAACACGATTGACAAATCCGTAGAACTGGAAAGGCAAATTCAAAAATACCTTGACGAAAACCAATGATCAAATTCTTTAGAAAAATTCGTCAATCGCTGCTTGCTGAAGGAAAGTTTAAGCAGTATCTGAAATACGCCATTGGCGAAATTGTGCTGGTGGTGGTTGGGATTTTGATTGCACTTCAGGTGAACAATTGGAATAGCGACCGTAAGCAGCAGAAAGAGACAACAGAGAACTTAAAAGCACTTAAGGTTGACCTCCAAAAGGATATCGAAGGTTTGACAGAATACATTAAATATCTGCACAAGGATATTGACCGATCCGAGGGTTTGAAGAGACGTTTGGAAAACCCTCTTGCCAATTTAGATACACTCATTCACATAGCCCGATACGAGTTCTATCCATTCTACGACATTACGCCAGGATTCAACACTAACACGTTTAACTCACTAACTGCTTCTGGAGCTATTCAATTACTGGACACAGCCTTACAAAATGACTTGTTGCAATTGAACGCTCAACAAAAAATCAGTTCCAAAGGGGTGGAGATAAATCAAATTGCCTACCGCAACACCTACGGGGAGTATAGACTACGATACTCATATAATGATTCTTTGAAAGGTCGTATACATGGTTTTGTTGACGATGTCATGTGGAGCAATGTGAACGAGCAAGACCTTGCTGCAAAATTCTCAGCAACGCTCTTGAATAAACTCTCCATGCAGCGTCATATACTGTGGCTTATGGAACCCATCTTAACACAGTCAATAGAATTGAACAACACCATCAATGATCAAATTCTTTAGGAAAATCCGTCAATCGCTGCTGGCCGAAGGAAAAGTCGCCCAGTATCGGAAATAGGCCAGGGGCGAGATTGTGCTTGTAGTGATTGGGATTCTTATTGCAGTAAACATCAATAATTGGAATACAGAGAAGAAGCAACAACTGGAAATTGAGCAATTGCTGGTGGCCTTTGAGCAAGATCTAATTACAAGTATTGAGGATGCAGCAGAAATTCTTGAAGCGGCTGCCATTAAAGACTCTATTGCTAAAATGGCCCTGAATGATGAGATTACTGAGGCCATGTACCAGGACAAAACGTATGGTACACTCATTTTAAACTATCAGCTGATTAACATCGCAGATGAAAACCTGATAAAACTATTGGGACATGAAGAACAAATGCCTGAGCGTTTTAGCCCACTTCTAAAGTCTCTGAAGACGTTTGATGGAATAGTAGAGGAATGTAGGCACAGTCAGAAATCTGTTGTTAATTATGTCCAAGAGCAGAATAAGTATTTCACCGAAAATAAGGAATGGCTCTCGAGCTACTTTAAGAATGGCGACAACCGAGCTGCAAACTATTTTATGAATGATCCTATCTATAAAAACAAGGTGATGTTTTACCAAACGCTGGTGCTCTACAACTTTGCAGCTGATGTGAATAGGTTTAGAAACAGGGCAATTGGGCTGCTTTACTTAGTCCAAGATCATATAAACCGAGATAGGAATGTGCAGCCAGAAGCAAAGCTGAACAGCATTGGACTAAGACCATCGAGTGAGGCCAGTTGTAAGGACACGCTCAAACTGGATGCAAGTCTTCCTTCACATTTTTCACCGGCCATTTTGAATAAAACTACCGACA
>CAKZOO010000137.1 GCA_937136455.1 uncultured Flavobacteriaceae bacterium
ACATATTAAAGAATTCTATTCGGAGTTAGGCGGTAACCAAGAACTGCATGTAATGATAGTGGCCGACACTATGACACTTGAAAACATGCTGGACAACACCAACGATGCCGGGGCAAAAAAGCTGATCCATGCCGGACAGGGAAAAATTAGAATGCTTTCTGTTTTCCGTACACCTCCGGGCAGTTACGATGGTGGTACCGATTTTATTGACGATGATGTGGAAGCAGCTTTCTTAAAAGCTAAGCCATTTGCTGAAGCAAGATTAGCAGAGTTAATGCCTATTAGAATCTTAATTGAAGGACGTGTTGAAAACCCATCCGCAGCCAATGTTTTAACGCCAACAACTTTAAGCAACGGTTATGCCGGTGCTGTGTTAGGTGGTACGCTTAACGATGGTAGTGCATCTGTAGGTGCTGTGTTGGGTAGAGCTTGCAAGTATGGTGCACACATTAAAATTGGTAAGGTTGCCAACGGTCCTCTAAGCATGAGCTCCGCTTATATAGGTGATGAACTGGTAGAAGATCGCTTAGATGTAGCTACTCTTCATGGCGCAGGTTTTATCTCCTTTATGAAGCAACCGAACAAAGCCGGGTATTACTTTGGTATAGACCGTATGGCTTCTACCGATGATTACCGTCTATTGGCACATGGTAGAGTTGTTGATAAAGCCGCCGTAATTGCTGCTGGAACATATCAAAATGATATTGAAAGTGAGATTCCTGTAGATGCAGACGGTAAGATTACTGAATTAGCTGCGAAAGCCTTGGAGAACCGTTTAAAATTAGCGGTACTAAACCAAATGGCAGACCAAATAAGTGGTGTACAGATTATTGTGGATAGAGATACTGACATAATCAACACAAGCACCCTTAAGATAAAAGTACGTGTTCAACCGCTTGGCTATGCTTCATTTATTGAAGTGGAACTAGGCTTAACCACCACCTTGAACTAATGGGATTTAGCACAAAAGAATGTGAGTTTAAGCGTATAAGCATAGACTTTAACGGCAGGGTAATTACTGGGCTTCGTGGTATAGAATTTAAGAAATCTATTGAAAAAGAACACTTGTATGGTGCAGGTTCTAAGCCTATTGACATACAGGAAGGAAATGAGGAGCCTTCCGGTACTTTAACTCTTTTAAAACACGAAGTAGATATACTTAACGATGCTGCGATTGCGGCTGGTTATGCAGATATTACGGAAGTGCCACACGAGTTATTTAGTTTGACTTGTAGCTTCAAAAAAAGACTTACGGACAGAATAAGGTATATATCTGTTGTTGGTATGGCTTTTACAGATTTAACTGTAGCAATGGAACAAAATTCTAAGTTTGCGGAAGTACCTCTCCCTTTCTTGGCTATGGACATTATTTATTCTTAACCTAAAAACACAATGGCAAAAAAGAAACTATCGCTGAAAGAACTTGAAGCAAAGGCAGCACAGGAAGAAGAACTAAGAGTTAAGGAGCTGGCCGAAAAAGAAGCGGTTAAACGCTACACGGCTGAACAGCTTAAAAAATGGCAGTCCGAAAATGACGGCATTTGGTTCTTGCCATTCTTAACGGAAGACGGAAAAAGCATTGATAAAATGTTGGTATTAAAATCGGTTGACCGTAATGTACTATCCTTTGCCATGACCAAAATGGAGGACGAAGGTATGTATGGCTTCTTAGAATCTGCCATGCGTGAACATACCTTGGACGGTGATGCTGAAATCTTTGAAGACGAAGATCTATTCTTAGGTGCTTCAAAAGTATTTCAAAAAGCCATGGAAGGTAGAAAAGCCTTCATGCTAAAGCGTTAGAGGGCGCAAAGAAGAACCAAAACAAAGATTTCATAGGCTATCTGGAAACCTTTGTTGAATTCCACACAGGTCGAGATGCGTCCAAGATGACCGATCAGGAGCTAGCAATGCGTGTAATGCACATCAATAAAATTATTGAAAATCAAAATAAGGCTTTAGGTAGTTAACATGAATAATGTTCTGAAATTCTACGTGCAAATGAAAGACATGATGTCGGGTACTATGATGAAAGTAGCCCGTACATCTAAGAAGTCTTTTAATGCCATTGAAAAGAACATTAATGACGTTCGTCAAAAGAACAATTTACTAGCCTATTCCTATGATGAAATCAATAAGAAAATCAAGGAGCAAGAGCAACTGGTAAGAAGTAGCCGTACCGTTAGCCAAATAAGAGCGGCTAGACGAGAGCTTCAGCGATTGAAAGGCGTTGAAAGTAGGCATGTAGGGCGGCCACGTCCTACAATGCCATTAGGTGGAGGTCTTGGGATTGGTGGTTTTGGCCTTATAGGTGCAGCTTACGCAGGCCGTGAAGCTTACATGACAGCTCTAGGAGCAGATTCAGCACGTTCAGCCATCAATTTTGCAACCAACGGACGTGGAAACGAAGCTGTTTCTTCAGTTAAAGCAATTAACGAACAATACGGATTAAGCAATGCAGCTGGACTTGAAGGGTTTAAAACACTTGCAGGATCTGTACGGTCTTTAAATATGCCCTTAAAACAGACTTTGGATTTGTACGAGAGTGTGGGTCAAGCTTCAGCAGCAATGAAGATTAACGGTGAAGCACAAAAAGGAATCTTTCTGGCATTAGGTCAAATAGCTTCTAAAGGCACTGTATCCGCAGAAGAATTACGTGGGCAGATTGGTGAGCGTTTGCCGGGTGCTTTTGGTATTGCAGCAAAGGCTATGGGAGTTACTGAGCAAGAATTAGGTAAAATGATGCAAAGAGGTGAATTAGCTTCTAAAGACTTCTTACCAAAATTTGCTGCGGAATTGCGTAAAACCTTTGAAGTTGGAGCAAAAGCACAGAAAAACAGTCCGCAAGCTGTGTTTGCCCGTTTCAACAATACTTTAAGAGAGGTTACTGTAACCATTGGTGGTGTTTTAATACCAGTACTTACAGATGCTATGCAATTATTTATTGACATGGCTAAATGGACAAAAGAGAACTGGCACTGGTTGAAAATGATATTAGTTCCGTTAGCGGCTTTTATAGCTACCTACAAAGGAATTATGATGTTGAGGAATGCTTGGATTGCTTTAAACATTGCCATGACTGCCAACCCTATTGGTTTAATATTAGCCGGTATAGTGGCAGTAGGTACGGCTATTTACATGGCTTACAAGCATTTTAAACCATTTAGAGAAGCTGTGGATGGCCTGTGGTTAACCTTTAAAACAGTGTTCACTAACATTGGTGAATTCTTCAGTTTCATATTTCAGCCTATTTTCAAAGCTATTGATGCATTTAAAAAAGGTAATTACAGTCTTGCCGGTAAGGAAGTCCTTAAGCTTGGGTTCAATTTATCATTGCCCGGTTTAGCAAAAGCTGGGTTTGATTTTACAAAAAATAAGATTGATGAAAAGGCACGTAATCATGTCTTTGCACCAACTGCATCCGCAGCGGTTAAACAAAATCAGTCCTTATCAAATTTAACAACCGATTCACACAACACACCTACTGTATCGGACATGGTGAGTGGTGGTTCTGTGAGTAGTGGACCGAGGTCAATCACTATTAATATCGGAAAATTCATGGACAGTCTCAATCTTCATACAAACACAGTTAATGAGGGAATGGAAGAGATTGAGCGAAAGATTGAAGAGGTGTTCTTGAGAGTTGTACATAGTGGAGCTGTAGCACAATGATAATAGTTGACTTAAATAACCTATATCAAAGAACCTTTGGTTCAAAGCCGTACCAAATTGGTGAGTTACAACCATTGCCTGAAGAAGAAGCTATACAGCTGGCAGAAAGCAAGGATGAAACTACACAGATTTCAGGATCAACCATTAAAACAAAGTACTTAGGACGTGAAGTGTGGCTTCCTGTAAAGTTTTTTGGTTTAGATCCGTTGGTGTTTTTTGGACAAACTGAATATTTCTTACCGTGGTGTACGGTTAGAATTTCGTGTAAAAAAAACATAGTTAAAACTCCGCTAAGCGAACGGCAAGGCACAGTTAAAGAATTGTATAGTATAGACGATTATACCATTGACATACGTGGGTTTCTAATTGATCCAAACAGGGTATTTCCTGAAAAGCAATTAGAGGAATTGCATCGGTTTTTCAGCATTAACGAAGCTGTTCAGCTCGATAATGCAATTACCAACCTTTTCCTTGAAGAAAATGAGCAGCGTGTAGTCTTAGAAAGTTTTGATCTGCCTGAAGTAAAAGGTGGTAAAAACCATGTTAAGCCATTTGCTATGCGTTTTGAAAGTGATTCTGTATTTGATTTAGAGCTGTAATGTTTAGAATGACATCACATATAGTAGTTGGAGACTTCAAGCCCTTTAAGGCCAGTAAGTTTAATTGGGAGAAATCAATTGACAACTATTCCGATACAGCTTCCATTTTCGTTCCGGCCATTACCCGGCTTAAAAAGGAAGGGGATCAATATGAAAAAATTGAAACCGGTCTTTTGTTTAAAGAGGGTATGAAGGTCTCTATTGCAGCTGGTTATGATGGTGATAATATTCAGCGGTTTACAGGCTTTGTACGAAGAGTGATTATGAGTGTTCCTCTAGAATTAGTGTGTGAAGGTTATGCCTATCAGCTAAGAACATTATATGGTTACACAAGAACATTCATTAACACTACTGTGAAAGCCATTCTTGAAGATTTGATTAAGGGAACGGACATTGTTCTATCGGAATATGTTCCGGATATACCTTTGGATAAGGTTCAGTTTTCCAACGTAACTGGCATAGAAGTACTAGAGTGGTTGAAGGAAAAGTGTTTGCTTACTATCTACTTTAATGGGAACGAGCTCTATTGTGGAATGCAACAATTAGAGCCAAAAGTAACCAAGCGTTTTCGTTTGAATTGGAATACAATCAAAGATTCAGGATTAACATTTGAAACCGACCGAGAGTTAGCCGATGTAAAAGTTGAGGTGGAAAACCGATCAGAAGACGGAAGTAAAGACATTCAGGTTGTGGGAAGTGGTAAAGTTAAACGCTTAAAATCAGCCATTACCGATTCTGCTGTTAGGAAGAAAATAGCAGCGCAAAAAAGGATTGAATTACAAAATAGAGGGTATGAAGGTGATATAAACGCCTTTTTAGAGCCCTATTGTGAGCCGGGTATGGCTACACAAATTGAAGACAGAAAGTACCCTGAAAGAACGGGTAAGTACTTTGTGCAAGGGGTTAGTGGTTCTTTCAGTAAAAGTGGTGGAAGGCAAACAATTCAATTAGGAGCAAACATTGGGTAAAGAAGCGCAAATAAGAGAAGGTTTAAGAAAGCTGTTCAACAAACAACTAACTACCATGTTGGCTAAAGTTACAGCTGTGCGTGACTTTGATTGTGACTTAGAGGATGACGAAGGATTAAAGTATCCTAAAGTTAGGCTTCGTCCGGTGTTGAATGGAAAACAAGCTTTAACCCTTCAGCCGAAAGTTGGTACCTATGTGTTAGCTGCACGGATAGAAAACGATAACGACTGGCAAGTTATAGGTGTAGACGAATCGCAAAAATTCAGCCTAAAAATAGGTGACAATAATCTAGTGATAGATGAAAGCCTTTTCAGCCTGAATAACCAAAGCGGAAAGTTTGAATTAGATGCCCAGGGCTTTGTAATGGAAAAAGGAAGTTCAAGCTTAAAAAGCATCTTGGAAGATATTATAAGTGCTGTTGAGGTAATTGTCACAAATGGCGGTACTAATCCTAATTATGTGAAACTAACGCAGGCAAGCACAAAGTTAAATGTACTGCTGAAATGATCGATTTTATCTTAGATGAAAATAATGTTCTGAGAACCAAGGATGGTGATTTGGTAATTGGAGAAAGTGATCTTCAGCATCAAAACTTATTGTTGATTCTTGACAAGGGTAGCTTAAAGGAACATCCAACGGCTTGTGTGGGCTTGGCAAAATTCCTTGAAAGTGAATCTCCGGATGCAATGCTAAGAGAAATTAGAACGCAGTTTGTTAACGATGGCCTTAAGGTTAATGCCTTAAGTTATAAGAACGGAAAATTAACAGTAGATGCCAATTATCAAAGTTAGAAACGGACAGACATTAATTGATATAGCCATGCAAACAACAGGTGATGCAAGTCGCCTACGAGAAATTGCAGCGTTGAATCAATTAAACATCACCGATGATTTGGTAGTTGATTCAGAAATTATGGTTCCTGAACCGGATATTTCTTATAAAACAAAAGTGAAGGTATTTAATGATGTAGCTAACCTTCCTGCATCGGCTTCTAATCTTGGAGATAATCCAATAGTAGAAGGTGTAGGTTACTGGACGATAGGAATTGATTTTGAAGTAACAAATGGCTAAGAGTATACAGGAATATCAACAACAAATGGAAACGTTGAGACAAGCTGACAGCCGTCTTAATGTTTTAAATAGTGTTTCCAAAACAGCTTTGTTTAAGCTATTTGAATATATAGTAGCTTATATAGCACATCAGGTAGATGTTGTTTTTGATCTAGTTAAGGCAGAAATAACAGACATTGTAGATCGTCTTAAGCCCCATTCTTTGAGATGGTATTCAACCATAGCCAAGGAGTTTCAGTATGGCTACAGTTTACCTAATGATTCGGACAAATACGACAATACAGGTTTAGACCCGGATTTAGTTGAGCAAAGTAAAATAATTGCTTATGTGGCGGTTGATGAAGATCCGGCTATTAAGCAACTGGTTGTTAAGGTTGCCAAACAGGGCACAGACTTAGAAAACTTAACACCCGATGAATTAACCGCTTTCTCATCCTATATGAGTAGAGTTAAAGATGCAGGTGTACAAGTGAGCTGTGAAAGTGATCCAGCTGACCAAGTGCAAGCTGAATATATCATCTATTACGACCCCTTAATATTGGATAGCCAAGGTAGAAGAATAGACGGCACAAATGACACGCCTGTTTTAACGGCCTTTAAAGAGTATTTAAAAAACCTTCCGTTTAATGGTGTGTTAGTGCCTACGTATGTTACGGATGCAATTCAGGAAGTTGAAGGAGTTGTTATCCCCGTTCTAAAAGGTCTGAACTATAAGTATGGAAACCTACCGTTCATCGGCGTTCAGGATGTACAAGACTCTAATGCCGGTTATTTCAGGCTGGAAAATGATTCGGATTTAGTATTGAATTATGAACCACAAGCCCCATTAAGATAATGTATCAGTTGGACTTTAAAAAGCTAGTAACGTGGTTAATTCCTGTACAAATGAGGAAAGACCCTTTGCTGCCTTGGGCTGTGATATGGTCAGCTACCTTTGGTGACATCTATACTAGGTTAATGAAGTTTAGAGATAGTATTATCTACAGAATTACAATTACACCACAGGTTTGCTACTTGGAAAAGATGCTAAACGATAGGTTTGACAAACAAAGTAGAAGAATATACATCACAGACGCTATTAGGAAACAAGGAACTTTCTTGTACACAAAAGCGGAAAACAAGCCTGTGATTCTATACACGAAAGCGGAAAACAAGCCTGTGATTCTATACACAAGTGGTGAGTTACCCGGTTCTTCAGATGAAAACGACTTCATTGTTAACATTCCTATAAGTCTTTCTTTTTCAGAATCTGAATTAAGAGGGCTTTTGGATCTATACAAATTAGCAAACAAAAAATACAGCTTTAATCTATTCTAAAATGCACAAACAGTTAAAGTTAGATAATCTTGGCGGTTTAAAGTTCTCACAAACAGAACTTGACTTGATCCAAAAAGCATACACCGAAAGCATAGAAGTGATTGCAGCTTTGTTAGGTGATTATGTTATTGTCACAGGATGTGTTGAAAGTGCCGGGCAAGTTTCAGACGGATGGCTGGTTTACAATGGTGAGCTTCTTCCTTTTGTAGGTGGTGCAGCACAAAGCCGTGTGCTTGTTTCCGAAGTTGTCACAACAACAGAATATGAAAACTCACCCAATCAAAACTTCCTAACAGAAAGAAAGGCTGTACTTGGGATTAGTGGGGGTATGCTTAGAAGTAGTTTCAAACGGCTAGATTCTTACAAAACAGTACTTCAAGACATTGAGGCTTTAGAGTCGGGAAAGCAAAATAAACTAACGGACACCTATGTTTCTACCAATCTTGGAACGATGAATGGACAGCCAATTGAGTTTCGGGGTCAGATTGCTGGAAACATTAAAACAGTTGAGTTTGAGTTTAAATGGGATGAATCAAAAAGGCCTTCTTGGATACCTAATGGAACAAATGACCCTGTAGAGTTATTCACTATTCCTTCACAGTTTATTCCTCAAAATCATCAGTTTTTCTTTTGCATTGATAGTGGTTATGGAGTAGTAGCCATGTGGATTGAGCAAAGTACCGGTAAAGTGTATTATCGATATAACAAGACAGCGGCTATCTTTCCTGAAGGAGTAGCAAGATGTTCACACACTTATAGATAGGATTATGCTAGTAACAAGAGCCATATTATATAGTTATTTTGAGTTAGGAGACAAGCCTACACCTCAACAGTTTCAAAACTTAATTGATAGTCTTTTTCATAAAGGTGAAGACACTATTAAAATTCAGGATGTAGAAGGCTTGCAAGCTGCTTTGAATGAAGCTGCAAATAGTGGTTCTCCCTATGTTGAATTCACAGAAATTGACACGCCAGCCACTTCCGGAGATTTAGACGTATCAACTTCATCTGAAACAGGAGATATATACGTTAACTCGTTTTCCACAACCGGCTCATTAGCAATTAATGCGGATAACCTTACTAAAGGCAGAAGTATTAGCTACTTGATTGAAGCGAATCATAACATTACTCTTGATCCATCTATCCAATTATTAAACGGAACAATTGAAACCAATAAATTACTTGAAATAGTAATTTCTCATAGACCTCAAGACGGTAAGCGTACGGCTGTGGTAATTTCTGAAGCTATCACCGACACTACTGCACCGACATTAACTTTCAGTCCTGCTGAATCGATAACAGCAGCTTCTTTTTCTATCCCAATAACAACAGATGAAAATGGAACAGTGCGATGGGCATTGTTCACGAATGAGACGGCTTTAGATTCTATCATTGCATCTGAATCACACGTTGATATAGATGACGGTACAGGATCAATAACTTTTTCAGACTTCCCTATTACAACAGCTTCAGGTGAAGACCACGAGTTAACAGGATTAGACCCTTCAACAGCTTACTTCATCGGTTATTATGCTGTTGATGCAGCTAATAATAAAAGTACCATTACAAAAGTAAGTACCTCTACGATAGCCAATCAAGCACCTACTGTGAGTAACATAGTGGTAACTGCTAATGGCAACGGAGAGGTTGGAGATACATTCTCCTTTTCTTATGATTTTAATGATCCGGACGGACATGCTGAAGGGGCTAGTATAGTAGAATGGTATAAATTTGAAAGTGTATCACCAATATCTCTTGGTCAAACCGGAGGTGATTATACCTCTCAACCTTCAGATGAAAATTATACGATGGTTGTTAGGGTAACACCGGTAGACGAATTAGGTCTAGCAGGAACCCCTATGTATTCATCATTCGCCTCTCCGGTAGTACAGCCTTCGGGTGGTGGAGATGTAACTGCCCCTAATCTGTCTAATATAGGAGTTTCTTCTATTACTGACAGCACAGCTGTGTTAACGGTACAAAGTAACGAGGCATCTGATATCATAATTGCAATATATTCTGATGAGGCTACAAGAAATGCAGCATTATACGCTGATGTGTTAGCCGGTACAGGATCAGTTGATAATACGTTGATATCTACATCAGGAGGGGTTGATGAAACTTTTAATATATCCGGTCTTTCTGCTTCTACAAATTATTATTTCAGAATTTTTGCTGAAGATGCAGCAGATAATCAGTCCGTCGCTTACGATGGAACTTTTGCTACAACAGCCGCAGCAGGTAATCCAGTAGCTTCCAATGTTACTATTCATGGCTCAAAAGCAGTAGGCAAGACTTTGTCGGGAAATCATGATTATAGCTCTCCTGTTCCAAATGCTGAAGGGGCTACTATTTATAAATTTTACAGATCAGATAATGAAGCTGGTCTCAACGAGATAGAAGTTCAATCTTCAACTACAAACCTATATACGTTAGTTGCAGGAGACCAAGGAAAGGTAATGCGAAGATCAGTTGTTCCTGTGGATTCTGAAGGTAATGTGGGTGCTGAGGTATTTTCTGAATATACTGTAGTGATCGAAGCAGCTTATACAGAGCAAATCGTTTACGATTTTGAAAACCCGGGTCAAGAATTCACAAACCAAGGGGGTAATGGAGCAAATAGCTATGGTACTCCAAGTGCTGCTGTATTTAGTTACATTGATAAGATAAAAACATACGATTCAAATGATGATGTCACCAATGGGTCAAGAGTATTAGGTGGCTTAAATTTGTCCGGAGCTGATTTCACTATAGAGATAGATTTTTATGCACCAGATGGGTTTAGTGATATCAACAATCAATATTTAATTGCTCAAAACACTAACGTTGTCAATAGTGGGATTGAAGTCTTCGTTAGAGATTCAGGAGTAATACAGTTGAATAGAAATGGGTCAGGATTCACTACTTCAAATGCAGTTATAAATGATGCTAAGAATAAGTTAATTATATCTTACACCCACGCTACAGGCGATTGGTCTCTCTCTCTAAATTCAACGGTTACTAATAATGCATCACCATTAGGTGCTGTGTCATCAAGTGCTTGGGTTCTACAACGAAGAACTAATGCTTCAGGTTTTACAACCTTCCCAATGTTCCATGTAAAAATAGATTACTAATGAACAAGAGATTCTTCACATTAATCTACATACATGGCACATGGGTTACCGTAGTTGAGCAGAATGGATTAGTATTCCTTTTAATCTTTATCGGCCAAAGCAATATGGATGGACGTGCTCCAGATGAAGATTTGCCGGGCTATTTAAAAGTACCTATCACCAACACACATATTACCAATATCAACAATGAAAACATTGGCAATATTAGGTATGACTTAAATGATTCCTTTGTTGAAGATAAGCACGGTCTTTTAGTGCCGTTTGCAGATGCAATGAAAGAATTAATTGAAGGTCATTATGCTTTTTATGCTCAAGGTGGGACTAACCTTTTCGGTAGTTGGGGCTATCCGGGCAACTTAGATAGAGATTTTGCAGCCGGTTCAATGGTGAATAATTCAGGCTTTCTGTCACTCGATTTAAGCGCATGGGCGCAAGCTAGTAATTATATAGTAGGTGATTATATTAGGTTTGATTTGAATGAAAATCTTGAAGGTTTTCATAGAGTAACAAGTATAAGTGGAAGTATTTACACCTTTGCCACTACATGGGTAGCTGGTTACTCGTCTCAAACTGTGAGGTTACTACACTCAGCTATGAGGCTTCCGTTTTTTAGGAAGTTAAAAGCTATTTTACTCAACCTACTAGCGCAAGGAAAAACAATCGATGAGACTTGGTTATACTTTGACCAAGGAGAAGCAGAAGCGGCTTTAAGTGATCCGGGCGCAGGAAAAAACACTTATGTAGCACAATGGTCTGGTAATGCTGACAGGCTTATTGATGATACAAGACTTTTTTGCAGAACAGTCCTTCAAGATCAAACCTTCCAGATTACTGGTGCTATTACTAAGAAAGTTTCTTCTCACTTATCCGGAATAGGTTATCCTTCCACCGCAGATATGATGGATGAGTCAGATGAATGGTTGGCTAACGACTCTAAAGACTGGATGAAATTTGTAATTGATGACTCGACTTACAAAATACCTACCGACTATTTCTCTGATGATAACCTTCATTTGAATTCAGCCGGATTTATAAAAAAAGGCTTAGAAGCAGCTCAAATTATTATAGACAATTCACCGATTTTAAATTCTTGATATGGACAACTCAACGATAACACTCATCTTCTTTACACTGCTTTTAACAGCGTTGGAGTATATCTACTTCGAACAGAAGGGAGTATTCACTGCTAAATTTGATACAAAGCTAAAAAGCATACTCTATTGGTCTATTCGTGGAGGGGTTACCTTAATAATTAACTGCGTAGCTGTGGGGCTTTACATGATTTACTTGCCTTGGAAAGTTGTGGAGCATTACGCTCCCAGCCTGTTGCTAGCTTTGTTGTTTGGGGTTAATATTCTGCTGTTCGCAGTGATGCATGCTTTGTTTTACGCAAAAGGAAATAAGGCGGTTACCCATCCTAAAATTATTTTCTGGAGGGAGAACATACACCGTTTTTCTTATTTGCGTAATGCTATAGTTTATGTAACAGCTTGTGTGGGGCTGTATGTTTGCGGACAGTATTTGAATTTACAATACAAAGCAGTACATGCAGTAGTATTGGCATTCTTGTTTACGTTTTGGCTTTTTGGTTATTGGTGGCAAGTGATTATAAACTTAGGTTCTGGTTTGCCTGCTGAAGACCCGAACGAAGCAGATACCACAGAGATTTTTTACGATGGTAAAAACAAGATTGATGTGAAGCGTAGTAAGGCCAAAATGGATAAAATTAAAGCTTTAGCTGCTGCACTGGGAATTGTAGGTTATTTAATCGTGGTTTTATAAATGATCTTCTTGTCGCGCAGATTGTTAACTAAAACACACTTTAATTATGATTGCTGCAAAAATGCGACAAAGACCACCTATAAGCTATTATGGTGGTAAACAACAGTTAGTTAATTCTATCTTAGAAAAAATCCCAGAACACAAAGTCTACACCGAAGCTTTTGCAGGTGGTTTGGCTGTTTTTTGGGCTAAAAAACAGAGTAAACTAGAGGTTGTGAACGATTTAGATGGTGAAATCTCTAACTTTTACAAAGTTCTTAAGTGTGAGTTTTTGAACTTAGAAAGGTTAGTGCAATCAACCTTACACAGCCGAAAAGACTATGAAGATGCATTGATAATCTATAAGTCGCCTCATCTTTTTTCAGAAGTAAAAAGAGCGTGGGCGTTTTGGGTGTTAACCAATCAAGGCTTTGCTTCCAAAATTGGCTCATGGGGTTACGATCGCTCTTCCGGTTCTACAGAGAGAAAGATAACCAACAAGAAGATTCAATTTGATATGAAGCTAGCTAAAAGGCTGGAAGAAACTCAAATTGAATGTAATGATGCACTGAAAGTAATCTCATCTAGAGATACACCTGAAAGCTTCCATTTTATAGACCCTCCTTATTTTAATAGTAATTGTGGTCACTATGATGGTTATAGTGAAAGAGACTTTAAAGACCTTTTAAATCTGCTTTCAGAGATTGAAGGAAAGTTTCTTTTGTGCTCCTACGATTCTGACATCTTGAAGTCTTATGTGTCTCAGAATGGATGGAATCAAAGTTTTAAAGAAATGCCTGTGGCTGCGGATAAATCTAAGACAAAAAGGAAAGTTGAAGTGATGACGTGGAATTATTAAAAAGCCCGGATGTTGTCGCGCAGATCTTCATAGGTCATTGCGGAGAACCTTACGGTATTCTCCCATCCGAGCAAGCTCGTAAAAGTCAATGACCTAAAATTGAAAACGCGACAATGCAAAATTACATTTGTTTTGGGATTTAAAAAGCGTTTAATTTCACTTGAAAAATGTTTTAAAAGTCCGACCGTTGGAATTCAATGGTTGGACTTTTCGATTTTCGGATTATACATTTCCCATTGATGTTACGGACGGACCATGGGCCACACAGCAAACAAATAAGTTTACCCGGTGGTAAAAAAGAAAAAGAAGACCCTTCTTTAAAAAACACTGCATTAAGGGAAACAGAAGAAGAACTGGGAATAATTTCTGAAAACGTGGAGATTATTGGGCAATTGAACGAAGTCTACATTCCTCCTTCAAAATACTTGGTTACTCCATTTGTTGGCTTCCACGAAAAAGAGCCCGTTACGTTTACACCAAGTTCAGACGAAGTAGAAGAGCTTATTGAAGTTCCTTTAAAAGAACTTATGAAAGAC
>CAKZOO010000138.1 GCA_937136455.1 uncultured Flavobacteriaceae bacterium
CTTCATTGTAATATTTGCAGCCTTTAGATGCTTATAAAAAGATGCGGTGCATCTTCCTAATTTCTTAGCACCATCAACCAAGCCATGAGTATTATAAAGGTCTTGCAAAGCCTCTCTGTCGTAAACGAACTTTTTGTTTATTTTTCGGATCATAGCAAGATAAATGCCATTATATATAATTAAGGAAGAGAACAATAATGTTTAATAACTTAAATCAAGAGCCTGTAACTGCTAAAACTTTGGACGGCGAAGCAGTTACAAGCCACAATTCACCCTTAGAAAGAGTTGATAAAAATTTAAATTATACCTCGATTAAGTCAACCCTTTTTTTTATTTTTATATTTCCAAGTTAAACCCCACTTTTCCAAGTTTTCATCGCATACAATCTTTTTATAATTAAAAAGAGTTAGCTTCTTTTTATATTTCTGATGCAAATAAAATAATAAATCAGCTTGGTTGAAGATATGCACTCGATATATATTCACAGCATCACTAGCAATTTTGCGCTGCAATGCTTCAGTGAAGTTTTTAACATAGGTAGGGTTTAACTTTGTTTTTGCTCCTATCTCAGAAATAGATTGTATCTCACTAATAAACTTATGCTGACAAGCAAAACACTCATAATAAGCGTCTAGCTCCCTTTGGGTACATTCCTTTTTACAGCTTAGGCAAGTAGTTATTTTCATACTCTATTTACTACAGAATTTAAAAGAAAATCATAATATTTGTCTTTAATATCCATAATATTAATATCTACAACTTGCGTTTTAGCAATATATCTTACTACAGCCCTATCAAGTGCAGCGTCACACTCATTAAATATTAATTCCATTTGTTTAATCCCGTAATAATCTTTGGATTTAACAACTGTTACAACCTCTTTGATTGCATTTCTATATAATGTGTAAATCATTGTTTTATTTATTTTGAATTAATCTTTTTTTAGCTTTTCTGTCAAGTAACCAAGACTTGTAATTTTTCTTTAAATTTTGTAAAAAACGACAAAATTGTTTAAAAATTTTCATTGTAAATATTAATTAAATTCTTTGATTATTTGAAGAAAATAACGGAATCCCATTTGAATTAGTTATTGATGCACTTGGCGCATTATCAATAACAATTTCATTTAATTCACTTTCTTTATTTTCGCTTAATTTATCAAAAACTCCTTTTACAATAAAAACATTCATTGCAATTTTAAAAGCCCATAAACTATCTTTTATATTGTTGTAACAAGCTATATTTACTTGCTCTTCCTTACCTATTGCATATTCATGAGCAAATTCCTCTTTAGAAGCTTTATATACATTAAGCCCCCATTGACTCCAATTTTCTTTGATAAGTGAGTTAATATCACATTCTAAATACTCTGCTAGTGCCTTTTTTTCATTTTCAGTAGTCATTGTTTTACTTTTTTAAGTTAATATTGAAGTGGTATAAATAGAATAACATAGGTTAATTATATAAGTCAAGTGATTATTTTACTTTCTTTATTAGATAAGGTATAGTAAGGGATTAGGGATAAATGAAATTATTACTTGACATATAATATCTAATAGTTTTATAGTTAATTCAACGCCACCAACTAACTATTAATTAAAAAAGTAAAACAATGACTACTGAACAAGATAATTCAATTATTGAATCAATGATTGATTGCACTTTTACAAATAAAAAAACAGGTGAAGAAATCGAAAACGGCTTCCAAATTAAATATAAAGACGGGTCTATTGAGTATGGGCAAGAGGGAGTTTTACGGTTTTTAGAAGAAGAGGAAATTGCTAACTTAAAATTTAAATAATTAGTTATGAAAAGAATAATTGAAGATACAACGGCCATGATATTAATGACAACTCTCGCCTTTGCTTTTGTGGTTGGCCTTTCTGCGTACAGTAGCAATAAATGTGAAACAAAAAATAACAGCGATAAGCCTTATTTTGTGTGCATGGGTTTAATTTAAAATAATAAAGAAAATGACTAAAAAAGAGTATGATTTGCTTAAAATAATCCACAATATGGATAAAGACATACTGGATTTGCGGGAGAAATTAGAAGGGAAAATATTTTTACTAGGTGCTGCTAGGGCTGCATTATATTTAGATGAAGAGGAGGATAGGCAAGACGCTTTTTGGTCGGTGACGCGTACTATATCAGACAAAAGAATTGATAGAATTTTAAAGAAATATGAAAATTAAAAACAAAGATCTAATTGAATTATTAAATGATAAAGGGGAATAAAATGACTAAATATAATAGCCTTGAAGAAGTAATAAAAGATTATTCATTTATTGATGAAGATAGACTAACAAAATATCAAAAAAAATATTTACTAAATAACGAGATTAACAGCATAGATGAAAATTACAATATTAATTGCAAAAACTGCAAAGACTGCGAAAACTGCATAGACTGCACAGACTGCAATTTATGCACAGACTGCCTACGCTGCAACGACTGCGAAAACTGCCTACGCTGCGAAAACTGCGAAAACTGCGAAAACTGCATAGACTGCACAGACTACGAAAGCAAATCTAAAATGACTAAAACACTAGAGCAAATACAAGAAGAGAATCGCAAGGCTATAATTATGGCTAATCATCCAGAGGCTAAGAGTTATGAGGAGGCTTTGGAGATGGAGTTGGGTTTTGGGTGTAAATTTTATTCAGAATTAGATACAAAAAATATTGTAACTATTTATGACATAACAACAGAAAGAGAATTTAAAGTTTTTCTTGGAAGGAGTCCTGAGCCATTTCAAGATATTCGAGTTTATCACGACCCCCTTGATTCAAAAATAGGAATAATAGGCAAACCCTTGACCCTTAATCGTGTCTTAATTGCTCTTAGTCATAAACATTATGGCGTTGATATGGTTGAAGAAGATCAGCACTCGTTAATGATTTATAAAAAGCCATATAATGAATGGATAACATGGGATTTAACCAAAGAAACACTTGAGGAGCAGTCGGAAGATTGCCAGCGTAAGATTAATGAATTGTTAAATGATAAAAGCGAAACTCAACTATCAAAGATTATTTGACAGTTCAAACCCTTTAAAATCAAGCCTTCCTCAACTTTTTTAAAAAAGCAAATACTTATATTTATAATTTTTTATAAAGTGTTGACTTATTAAGAAATATAAAAAAAAGTACTTGACAAGGCCCCTAATTTTGGGGGAATTGAAGGGGGTAGCGCTAGCGGGGTGCTAGGCTGATATAGCAAGAGCCTAGAGAAACTAGTAACTCTTTTGATATTAGGGAGTAATGCACGACCGATCAAAAGTAATGAGATGTTCAAGATTAGTACAAATTCCAAGATAAGGTAAATAGGTAAAGTTTTTACTTGACTATTGTTTGAAGTAGTGATATACTAGGAGTAGGTATTAATTTTTTAGGTAAAACAATGAAAATATTAAGAGATTATTCAAAGGCTGAAATCAGGCAGATAATTAATAGCATGAGTTCAGAGGAAAAGAAGAGATTGGAGAATTTATTTAAGATTAAGAGGTAGTGCAAGAGGACAATCTAGAAAAATTCAGGGTAGAAATGACTAAGCTTGAATTGAAGTTAAGGAATTTCTTGAAGGCTATGAAGAAGTTAGCTAGAGATGAACCAAGCAAGGCCAGGAAGCAATTAGATCAAGTTAGATCTAAGTATTTACTTGATGAAACAACAATTTTGATGTTTAAGAGGTTGGGATTGTTGGTAGATTATACTTTATTATTAAAAGATTATAACAGGGCTTTAGATGAGATACAAGGTAGTAGTGTTATTGTTTAGTTTAATGCAGTTAGCAACTTGTAGGAGTTACGCAGCTATTAATTGTGGCTTAGTTAGTAAGGAGTATAAGTTAGTTAAGTGTGTTGATACTAGAGCGCAAGAGACTTGTTTTTTTAGAGTTGATAAGGATAGTTTAAGCTGCTATGGTTGGCAGTTGTAATTATTTGGTAAAATATGCATGTGGTAGTATACTATGGGTATGGGTATTAAAAAAATTAGGTAGATTTTGAATAAGCATTGTGACTTTGTTAGTATTGAAGTAGCTTATGATTTAATGGATAGATTAAAGTTAAATAAGAGTAGTTTTGGTGCATTATGTGGAGTATCTTTAAACCAGTTTAGAAATTGGGAAAAAAAGGGTAGAATGCCACAATATAGATATAGTCAATTGATTATAGAGATGAAGAAAGTATTTAAAGAGGAATATGATAGGAAATTGGCTTTGTTAGAATTTGATAATTAATATATGGATAAGAAGGAAATAGCAAACAAGATAAGAGAAAATGCTATTAAATGGAGTGAAGAGGAAACACTTAACAACTATGCTAAGAAGTTTTTTAAAACAGATGATAAGATAGATGTTGTTATGTCTAAACTTAATGAATTAGCTTTAAATGCTGAGAATGAAACAACACAACTGCAAGCTATTAAAGAGATAAGAGAGATGCTGACAGAAAGCAAAGGCAATCAAACTAATATTCAAACTAATGTTAATCTAGGCGACTTTCTTGATAATTTAAAGAAATAGCCAAAAAAATGGATATAGGGATTTGCTGGGTTAAATGCTCTTCGCCCACATGGTGGAGACAAAATAAATTTATATGAAATTAGAAGATAAATTAATAAAGAAACTACTTATTAGTTATGAGGGTTTTTTGTGTTATTTGCATAATAATCAACATAGATTTGGCTATGATGACTTAAAAGACAAATCTAACAAAGATTATAAAGAGTGGGTGTTAGAACAATGTAAAACAAGAATAGATGAATTAGAGCAGTTTTATGAACAAATAATTGATTCTAAAGAAATATCAACAGAGTTTAAAAAGGATTTATTTAAATTCTTAGATAAAGAGTAATGCAACTAACCGACCAACAGAAAGAGAATCTAAGACAACTATATAATGATTTACCTTTCTTTTCCAAGAATTGTCTCAAAATAAGAACCAAAGAAGGAAGAATCCAACCCTTTGAGTTAAACAAAGCTCAACTATATCTACATCAAAAGCTTGAACAACAAAAGAAACTTACAGGAAAAGTTAGGGCTGTTATATTAAAAGGAAGACAACAAGGCTGCTCAACCTATGTAGCAGCAAGGTTTTATCATCAAATCATTCAAAGAAAGGGTAGTAAGTGTTTCATATTAACACATAGAAAGGACGCAACAAGTAATCTATATAAATTAGTTCAAAGGTATCATGAGAACGCACCTGATCTAATCAAACCAAGTACAGGTATAAGTAATGCAACAGAACTATACTTTGATAGCCTTGATAGTGGTTATGGTATAGGAACGGCAGGAGGTGGAACAGTCGGTAGATCGGACACAATACAGTTATTACATGGATCAGAAGTAGCCTTTTGGGAAAATGCAGATGAAATAAGCACAGGTATAATGCAGACTATATCTGATTCAAAAGATACTGAGATAATACTTGAATCAACTGCTAATGGTATAGGAAACCTATTTCATAAGATGGCAACTAATGCCATGCACGACTTAAACAACTATCAACTTATCTTTATTCCTTGGTTTTGGCAAGATGAATATAGAGCAGAAATAAGTAAAGACTTCAAACTAACTGATGAGGAACTAAAATACAAAGAAGAATATAAACTTGATGATGAGCAAATAGCGTGGAGGAGGAACAAGATAGCTAATTTCACCAGTGGAGAATGGCAATTTAAACAAGAATATCCTGCTAATGCTATTGAAGCCTTTCAAACAAGTAATGAAGACAGCCTTATTCAACCAGAAAATGTGATGAGAGCTAGAAGAGCTGAGAATATCCATAAAGGAAATCAATTAGTTGTTGGTATTGACCCCGCACATAAAGGAAAGGATAAAACAGCTATAATGTTTAGAGATGGTAGAGTGCAATATAAACATGAACTGCACCAAGGTTTAGACAATATGGAAGTAGCAGGACGGATAATACAGATAATTCTGCACTATAACCCAGAGAAAATATTTATTGACGTTGGTGGAATAGGTGCTGGAATCTACGACAGATTAAAAGAATTAGGTTATAGTAATATAGTGATAGCTATTAACTTCGGACAAAAGGCTGATGAGCCAGAAAGATATTTAAATAAAAGGGCTGAGATGTGGGCTAAGATGAATGAGTGGATTAAATCTGATGTAAGTATTGAAGATAATGACGAGATACACAGCGACTTAATAGTCCCTAGATTTACCTTTGATAGCCAAGGTAGATTGAAACTAGAGTCTAAAGATGATATAAAGAAGAGGCATTTAAAATCACCTGATTTAGGAGATGCTTTAGCCTTAACCTTTGCCTATCCAGTACCAAACAGACAATTCAAAGAAAAATATGGAAATTCAAGACAGATTATTGCACAACCAAATTGGAATCCTTTCGATTAGAGACTTTAGAGAGGAAGACTATCAAGATTTTGTTAAGTGGTACAAGACTATTAAGAAGGCTAAAGGCAATTACCCCAGCTATGAGCAGTTATCAACAATAGGTTATGTAGTAGAACATGACAATATAAAGGTTTGTATGGGCTTTTTATATATAACAAATAGCAACATTGCCTTGATAAGCTTTGTCATAGCTAATAAAGAAGCACCTAGTAGAATAAGAAAGGAAGCTTTAAAAAAACTATTGACAACACTTGAACAAGAGGCAACAAATAATGATTACGATATGGTTATGATATTAACCAACAATCCTTTTTTTAGTAAATCTTTGACAGAAGTTGAGTATTTAAAGGGTAATAGCCCTCATATTGAACACATAAAGATTTTATAAAATGGCAGTAGGTTTAGTGATTGCAGCAGCAGTAACAGCAGCAGCAACAACGTATGGAGCACAAAAGCAAGCTGTAGCAGGAAGAAGGGCAGGAACAAGAGCTAAAGCCTTAGCAGGTGAAGAAAGCAGAAGACAGCAAAAGCAAGACGCTATGATTAAACAAGAAGAGGAAAAGCAAGCTAAGAGACAAGCAGGGGAGTTAAAAGCTACAGCTGGAAGAAGGGCAGGAAGACGTAGTTTAGTTACTGGTCCTGAAGAAGGTCTAGCCAAGCAAGAAACATTAGGCTAGATGACCTTTAATATTAATAACTTTGCACCAGTAGGCGGACAATCAACTAGAGGTTCAGCACCTCAATTATTTAGTTATAAGTTACAAACAGAAGATACTGGCTTGGAAGAGGCAGGATATTTTAATGAAGTTAGAACTTATTTAGAAGTTGACGATATTATTATTGTTATGGTTGAAAATCATAGGCATACATACCACGTTACAAGTGTTCCTTTAAATGGTGATATTGTTATTAATGATATTGTTCATACAAGCATAGCTCAATATTATATGCAGGACAATTCAACTGAAACAGTAATTACAACAATTGATGAGTTTGTAAAGGGCGCAGGGACAACAACGGCAGGTTCTTTAGTAGAAAACTTTGATGTTACTACAACTAGTAATAAGGCTATTTATACTGGGAAGCTAACAAATCATTTTAAAGTTGGTTGTACCATGACTATTACTAATGGAAGTAACAAAATACATAAAATTAGAATAGCTAAAAATGGCACAACAGTTTCATCAAGCCAAGAACACGTAACAACGGGGTCTGGTGGCAGGGCGGAGAATGTTTTTGTTCAATGTATAATAGAACTAGATGAGAATGATTATGTTGAAATGTTTGTAGCGAACAACTCAGATACTACTAATATTACGGTTGTGGATATGAATTTAATTATTGAAAGAATAAATTAATGGTACAGTTATCTCAAGAAAAACTACATAAACGTATTACTTCGGCTGAAGGCGTGCAAATGCAATATAAGTCCTTATTTGAGAGTGCTTACGAATTAGCATTACCTCAACGCAACCTTTGGACAACCTTTAGCCAAGGTTCAAATAAGATGGATAGGGTTTACGATTCTTCTGGAATAAGTGCTTTGAATGGCTTTGTTAATAGAATGCAATCTTCATTAACTCCACCCTTTATTAAATGGGCTGAGTTGAAAGCAGGGCCTGCTATTGGAGCGGATCAAAAGACAGAAGCTAACAAAATATTAGAAGTAATAACAGATATTATTTTTTCAGTAATTAATAGCTCAAACTTTAGTGTAGCTGTTGGTGAGATGTACTACGATTTGGCGGTAGGTACTGGAGCTATGCTTATACTTGAAGGAGATGATGACGATAAACCAATTAAATTTATTAGTGTTCCTGTTTCTAACTTAGCTTTAGATGAGGGGGCGAATGGTGAAATAGTTGGTATATTTAGGAAACATTGTTTACCTGCTAGAGGTATTTTTGAAACTTGGAAAGATATTAAACCAACAGGTGATATATTAAAGATTATTAAAGATGAGCCAGAAAAAGAATTGGAGTTTAAAGAGGCTACTTACTATGACGACAAAGAGAAAGTTTGGTACTATGATGTTTTATATAAGAAAGATAGGGTAGTATCAAGAACACTTACAAGGAATCCTTGGGTAATTGTTAGGTGGTCAAAAATAATTGGTGAAGTATTTGGTAGAGGACCATTATTACAAGCTTTACCAGATTTAAAGATGTTAAACAAAGGTAAGGAGTTAGCTATTAGAGCAGCACAATTAAACATCTTTGGTGTTTATACTGCTACTGATGATGGTATAACTAACTTTAATACTATTAAAATACAGCCTAACAGTGTTATTCCAGTTGCAAGAAACGCTGGACCTAGTGGACCATCAATTGCACCATTACCAAGAACAGGCGACTTAAACGCTCAAAACTTCATGTTTGAAGAGCTTAAGCAACAAATTAATACTTTAATGCTTAATGATAGATTACCACCTGATGCTGGACCAGTAAGGAGTGCAACGGAGATTGTAGAAAGAATGAAGCAACTTCAAGTGGATACTGGGGCAGCTTTTGGCCGTTTAATCTTTGAATTTGTTCAACCTTTACTACAAAATGTAATTCATATCCTTGAGAAGAAAGGGATAATAAGCTTTGGTGGAGGTATTAAGATTGACAATATAGCAGTTACTACGCAAATATTATCACCTATTGCTAGGTCAGAAGCAATTGAAGAAGTAAACGCTATAGTGCAAAGTGATCAAATTTTGAAAGGTATTGATCCAACTGGCCAATTAACTCAATTAACATTTGACACAGAAAAACTTGCGGACATTATTGTTAATAAATTAGGTGTTTCTCCTATGGCTATAAGGTCACTGGAAGAAAGAGACGCACTAAAACAACAAATAGCACAAGGCTTGGCGCAACAGCAGCAAGTTGAACAACAATAATAGTATAGTAATGACAGGTACTACTACGCCTTGGGGGCTAGACGCTTTAGATAAAGAAGAACAGCAGAACCAAGAACAACACGAACAAGCTCAACGCATTTTAAATGAACAATATGCAGCTTGTTTTAAAACAACGGCAGGGAAAAAAGTTCTAGAACATTTAAAAGGTATTACCATTGAGCAGCCTGCATGGATCCCCAGTGGTGGTTCAATAGATGGTGAATCAGCGGTCCATCATGCCTTTGCTCGTGAAGGGCAAAATTCAGTAGTGCGTAGCATCATTGACAGAATTAATGCAGTAAAAAAATAAACCATGCCAAGAAAAAAAATAAAAGAAGATATAAAATATCCAGATGATATGGATTTAATAAAAGGCTCAACTAAGTTGCAAATAGCTTGTAGGTCGGGAGACTTAGAAGAAGTTAAAAGATTATGCAATGAAGAAGAAGTCTTTTTACATTTTATTAATAACATGGGAAAAACAGCCCTAGACATTGCCACCATTAAAGGCCACACTGAAATAGTAAATTTCTTAACAACTCTAAAAAATAATTAATATGACAGAAGAAAGTTTAATAGCAGGTATAGAGCCTGAGCAAGAGGAAAAAACAGTAGATCAAGTTCAAGAAGAAGAATATAATAAGCAGCAAGAGGAGCAAGAAAAACCAGAAGGAGAAAAACCAGAAGGAGAAAAACCAGAAGGTTTAGATGCTTCATTATGGGACGATGAGAAAAAGACAATAAAGCAAGATGATTTACTTGAAGCCTATAAAAAAGAACAAGAAAAAGCTCTAGGTTTAAGGAGGAAACTTTCAGAAAAAGGAAGCGATAAAGCCCCTAAAACTGTTGAGGAATACACCTTAGATGAGTCCTTAAACGAATTATTACCTAGTGATAGCCCTACAACATCTTTATTAAAAGAAAAAGCACTGGAGGCAGGTTTATCTAAAGATAAATTTAATGCTTTCTTATCTTCTGTTATGCCAGCCTTAAAAGAAAATGGTATGATAGCAGATACACCTTTGAGTGAGGAAGAGCAAGAAAGGCAATTTGAAGAATATAAAGAGTCCGAATTAAAGAAATTAGGAGATAACGGACCAAAAATATTACAAGGTTTAGCTAATTGGGGACACGCTTTAGTTAATAATGGCGTATTATCTAAAGATGAATTACCAGTATATAATAACTTACTAACCAATGCTGAAAGTATTTCAGTGATAGGTAAATTAAGAGCCTTAACAGGTGAAAAAGATATTCCAGTTAAAACTACTGTTCAAGATGGCTTACCTTCAAGAGCTGAAATAGATCAACTAATAGCTTCGCCAGAGTATCAAGCGGGCAATGCTGATGTTCATAAGAAGGTTGAGGATTATTTTAAATCAACTTCATAATGATTACTATTGAAACTAGTGTCTTAATAGAAGAGCTAAAATCTTGCAAAGGGAATAATGCTTACCATTTTTTAAAGCTAAGTAAGGAATATAAGAAAAAAAAGGATTGTTTTAATAATGAAATTTTTAATTATTTAAAACCCTATCAAGATACTTTGTTGGATGAAATTAAAAATAATTATGGTATTAGAGGTCTTCCTGAAATTACTATTGATGCTACAGGCTTTAATAATTGCCAACAATTAGCCTTAAATTCTT
Organism: uncultured Flavobacteriaceae bacterium; assembly: GCA_937136455.1. Lineage (GTDB taxonomy): Bacteria > Bacteroidota > Bacteroidia > Flavobacteriales > Flavobacteriaceae > MAG-120531. Next base: position 10,924 of record CAKZOO010000138.1, read on the forward strand.
TAGTGATTGCTAATAAAATTGATATTAATTCCAGTATCAATAAAGACTGGGGGCAAAACATAATTCAAAATTTTGATAAATATCAATATTATACAAGCTTATTACAAAACCCCTTAAGTGATAATATTCATTTTACTAATGAAAATATTTGGCATAAAGTAACTAACCACGGTCAAAGCTCTGAATTAGTACAAGACTATAAAAAGTTTTTCTTTTGTTTAGTTAAAGAATATTTTTAAAAAGCACTTGACACTATGTTAGGTGCTTTTTACCTTAAGCTACTGATGATTTCTATCTGTTTATAGCTCACTGCTTCGCAACCTATAAAATACATAGAACGCCCGTAAGAGCGAATCTTAAAGTAACAATCCTGATGGTCTGATAGCCTAATACCTTGATGATTATTAGCTTAATTGTGCGAATTAGTACTCGTGTTTTTTTGTTAATAATTAAAAGGATATTATAATGTCTGCAACTTTATCTACTGCTTTTATCGCTCAGTTTGATGCTGAAGTAAAGCAAGCTTATCAAGGTGCTGCTAAATTATTTGGCACTGTAAGAACTAAAACTGGTGTTATTGGTTCAACTCATCGTTTCCCTAAATTAGGCAAGGGTCTAGCTCAACCTAGAATCCCACAAACTGATGTTGTTCCCATGAATGTTCAACACTCTAATGCAACAGCAACTTTAGAAGATTGGAACGCTCCAGAATATACTGATATTTTCAATCAATCTAAAGTTAATTTTGATGAAAGAAAAGAGCTTAAGGAAGCTATTGCTTCTGCAATGGGTCGTCGTATGGATCAATTATTGATTGATGCTGCTGATGCAGGTGCTTCTGCTACTCAAGTTGCTACTTCTGTAGGTGGTGCTGGTACTGGTCTTAATGTTGATAAACTAAGAAGAGCAAAAAGACTTCTTGATGCTGCTGGTGTTCCTGCAAATGAAAGAACTTTTGTACATTCTGCTATTGGTCTTGAGCAACTACTTGGTGAAACTTCAGCTACTTCTGCTGATTTCAACTCAGTTAAAGCTCTAGTTAATGGTGAAATGAACACTTTCTTAGGCTTCACTTTCGTTCTTATTGAAGATAGAGATGAAGGCGGTCTTTCTGTAGCTGCTGGTGATGTTCGTAAGAACTTTGCTTATCACAAAGCTGCTCTAGGTCTTGCTATTGGTATGGACATGAAAACTGAGATTAATTATGTTCCAGAAAAAACTTCATGGCTAACTAATGGTACTTTCTCAGCTGGTTCAGTTGGTATTGATGACGCAGGTATCATTGAAGTTCTTACTGACGAAACTTAATATTAATTTTAAATTAAATTTATTATGGCTTACGATAAAGCAAACTTACAACCAATAGGCGGACAAGCTAAAGCAGGTAATGTTCCACAAATGTGGAGCTATGTTACTCCTGATGCTGATGCTCTAGCTGATGTTAATTCATCTGGTTATTTTAATGATGCTTCTAAAATGTTAAAAGTTGGTGACTTAATCTATTTATGGGATTCAAGTGTTCCAACTGCAACATTATTAGTTGTGCTTAGCAATGCTTCTGGTGTTGTTGATGTATCTGACGGTACTGTTATTGCGGTAACTGATACTGACTAAAGAAATCTTCTGTCAAAGATAGTAGGTAGCAGGGCGTTAAAACCCTGCTATTTGCTTTAAAAATTATATTATGGCTAGTAAATTTGATATATGTTCTAAAGCTTTAGCGGAGTTGGGAGAAGACGCTATAAGTAGTTTTACTGCCAATACCCCACCTTCTAATGCTTGTGGTTTAATATACCCTGATTATATCAAATATTTATTATCCATCTTTGAATGGAATTTTACACTAAAGAAAGTACAGTTAGCTAGATTAAGTGAAGCACCATTAAACGAATGGAAATATGCTTACCAGATGCCAAGTGATATGCTTGTATTCAGAGCTTTCTTTGTTGGATCAGAAACTAACATTTTACCACAAACAAACTACGAGATATTCCAAGATGAAGTTTATACTAATGAAGAAACAGTATATATAGATTATCAATTCCAAGTTGATGAAAGTAATTTTCCACCATATTTTACAGAGTTTGTAGTCAAAGCACTTTCAGCTAAATTAGCATTGCCTATTACTGATGATAAAAATATTTTACAGATTAAGAAAGTAGAAGCTTTTGGTAATCCTTCTGATAATTTAAATGGGGGCGAGTTTGCAGTAGCAAAAAAAATAGATAGCCTTCAAAATCCTTCACCATCTTTTAATAGTAACGGTGGCGGTAACGACTTATTAGCAGCTAGATTTAGTTAATATGCCTATAAAGCAAACACAACATAAATTTACAACAGGAGAGTTAGATCCTTTATTGGTTGGAAGAACTGATATTGACAAATATTATGGTGCAGCCGAAGAGATGACTAATGTCGCTGTTTTAGCCCAAGGTGGCTTTAAAAGAGATGACGGCTTAGAATTTGCTCAAAGATTATTTAGGCAAACAACAAGAGAAGAAAGTCCAACTATTACTACCCCGAATGGTGGAACAGGAGCTAATGCGAATGACGATGACACGACAACAACACTAGTAACGACAACAAATATATCCACTACTAACCCTTATGTAGTAGCTCACTATGATTTAGGGAGTCAAAAGGATTTAGCTTTTATTGATGTTGTAGGTTGTTCACTAACTAGCCAAACAAATGATGATGAGTTTTTTATTCAAGTATCTACAGATGACGCAGTTTGGACAAGCCTTGGATCAGCTTTAGATCTAAGTACAACAGCAGTTACAAGAAGAAGAGCAGCAAGAGGTACTTATCGTTATGTTAGATTTGTTCGTATAGGTGCAACAGATTTAGGCACTGATAAAGTAACTTTACAAGAATTTAATGTTTTTGTCGAAGAATCCACTTTGTCAAATGTTAAACAAATACCTTTTGAATTTAGTGTTAATGATAGCTATATGCTAGTCATTACTGATAAAAATATTGCTGTATATAAAAATAAGGTACATCAAATAGATGTTAGAGCTAATGTCTTTACTCATAGTGTATTATCTTCAATAAGATATACACAATCAGCAGACACAGCTATTTTAGTACAAGAAGATGTAACCCCCCAAAAGTTAATTAGACAAGGTTCAGATGATAAGTGGTTATTAAGTACAATATCATTTGACCATATACCTAAATTTGATTTTGACCCAGTCATTACAGAGCCTACAGGTACATTAACTCCCTCAGCAACAGATGGAGTTGTAACATTAACAGCTTCTGCAGGTACGCCTTTTTCTACCGCAAGCATAGGGCAATATTTACAAGGTAGAGGTGGAAGGGCGAGAGTTATAGAATATATATCTACAACACAAGTTAGAGCAATTACTGAAATTCCTTTTTATTCTACAACCGCTATACCAAATGGTGAATGGGAATATTTAACAGGCTTTGAAGATGTGTGGAGTAGCACAAGGGGCTATCCTAAAAGCGTTACTTTCCATAGGGGCAGATTATGGTTTGGAGGTTCTAAATCAAGACCTCAGACTATATGGGGATCAAAAATAAGCTTATTCTTTGATTTTGATTTAGGTTCTTTATATGATGATGAGGCAATAGATGCTACGCTAGACACGGATCAAATTAACGCCATTGTTAATATAAAATCTTCTAATGGTAATCTAATCATATTCACCTCAGCTAATGAGTTTGCTGTTATTTCTAGTTCAACAACTGGTATAACTCCACAGAACTTTTATCCAGTGGCGGTTTCACAATACGGAAGTGAAGCTAATTTGCCAGTTGGTGTAATAGATAATCAGAATGTTTTTGTTCAAAGAGGCGGTAAATCTATTATTAGATATGCTTATGATACAACGCAACAAATAAGTGATAGTGAAAACATCTCTCTTTTATCAACACACCTTATTGACAGCCCCCTTGATTTTGCTATAAGGAAAAGTACGTCAACAGATGAAACTAATTTGGTTTTGTTTATTGATGGTACAAATAGGCTTATCAAAGGAACTATATTATTTAACCAACAAGTTATTGGCTTTAGTAAGAGAATAACAACAAACACAACAGATGGTAAATTTAAAACAGTTGCAGTTGATGTTTCAACAATTTATACAACAGTTGAGCGTACTGTAAATGGTACAACTGATAATTATTTAGAAGTATTTAATGATAACGCTTTACTTGATTCTAGTGTTATTTATTCCACTGGATTGCCTACTAATACTTTTAGCGGTTTAGACCATTTAGAAGGCGAAACTTTAAAAGTTATTGCTGATGGCGCTGTATTAAGCGATGTAACAGTAAGTAGCGGAAGTGTAACTATTGACAGAAATGCTGAAACTTCTTGTGAAATAGGTTTGAACATGACCCCAACTGTTACTACATTACCTTTGGAAGTAATTCAATTAGGCTCTCAAATTGGTAAAAAGAAAAGAATATCTGAGGTTGTATTAAGAGTTGACAACACTGGAGACTTTACAGTTAATGGCTATGAAGTTTCATTTAGAACAACTGGAGGAGTACCACCTACAATCCCCCCTACTTTTACAGGGGATAAAAAGGTAAAAGGTTTGTTTGGTTGGGCTGAGAGACAGCAAATAACTATCTCACAAAGTCAACCAACAGAATTAAAAGTGTTAAGTGTAACAATGAATGTAAACGTATAATGGTAGCAGCAGCAGGAGCAATGGCAGCAGGTAGCGGTGGAGCAGCAGCAGGAGCAGGTGGAGCAGCAGGAGCAGGAGGTGCAAGTGGCATGATGTCTCTTCTAGGTGGCTCTGGCGGTAAATCTATGGCTGGTGCAAATATGATTGGTTCTGGTATTACTGGGATAGCTTCTGGCTTTGCTACTTTACAAGCTGCGTCTATGCAAGCTAGACAATACAAAATACAAGGTATTTTTCAGGGTCTCGCATTGTCGCAAGAAAAACTAAGAGGAAGAGAGCAAGCAGTTTTTTTAAGAAAGAAATTCTTAGATAATTTATCAAGTGCTAGAGCTTCTTTTGCTAATAGAGGTGTTTCTATGGGTAGTGGTATTGGTAGACAATTTGCTATTCAAACATTAAGTACATTACAAAAAGATGTTCAAGCAGCACAATTAAATAGTCAAGCAGCACAAATTCAATTAAGATTAGATGCTTCACAAACTAGACTAGCAGAAAAAACAGCTAGAAATATGGGTATAATAAAAGCAGCCCCACAATTAGTAAAGGGTAGTAAAAACCTATTAACAGGCTTTAAGTCTGTAAAAGGTGCGGGATCTAATTCAACACAGGGTAAATAATGGTTAGTTTATTACAAAGAAACGTAGGAGTAGCACAAGCAGGAAGCCCACAATTCCAACCATCAACAGCCAGCTCTACTTTTTTTGGTGAAGTTAGTAAGAGCTTTGCGAATATCTCTAATGAGATGCAATCAAAAGCTGAAAATCTTTATATAAGCTCTTCACTTACTGATGCTAGAAAATCAGCTAGAGAAATATATAATAAAAATTTAGATAACCCAGAACAACTACAAAAGGAACTAGCTAAGTATCAAGAAGGTATGACTAGTAAATTACCTTCAAATCTAGTACCCAGATTACAAAATGAGTATAGCCAACTTGCAGAGCAATATATAGCAAAAGCAACAACAGCTAGAAATCAACAACTTACAGTTGAGCAACAAAAAGGTTTAAATGATTATGAAAACCAATTATTAAATGATATTCAATTTTCAGCTAGAGATTTGTTTGGAGGCAATGAGCAGTTAAGCGAAGATGAAGTAAAAGTAAAAAATCTTAATGCAATTAATAATATAGCAGCAGATTTCAATTCTTTAGAAAAAGAAATAGGGGCTATGGGTGCGGATGGTAAACCATTAAAAACCCCTCAACAAATGATTAAGTCTATTAATAAAGCTAAAGAATATTTTTTTAGTGAAACAGCAAGAACTTGGTTAAGTAACCAACCAGATAAATTAGCAGCGTATAACCAATGGAAAAACAACGAAGTATCTTTGGATCTGCCAGAAGGTTCTATTAATGTTAGAGATACTATGAGTCCAGAAGTAAGGGCTAAAATAGACAAAGAATTGATGCAGGGCATTAAAAATGAAGTCTATATTCATAAGCAAAGAACAGATCAAATAGATCAAGAAAGAGAAATATTCCAAGATGAAGCTAAAAAATCTTTATATGAAAGAGCTTTAACTGGTGATTTATTACCTGCACAAGTAGAAGCTAGCAGAGATATTTTAGAATTTAAAGACTACAAAGACTTTAGTCAAATGGCTAGAGAATCTAACCCAGTAACAAATGGCAGTGTTTATGGAAGATTACTTAATAATATAGACGCAGGTAAAGATGTAGAAGCAGAAATAAACCACGCCAGATTTATGGAAAAATCATTAAGCAACGAAGACTACAAACAGTTAAGAGATAGGTTAGAAGGAAAAGAAGCTATTACAGACCCAGAAACTAATAATATTAGATTAATGCGTGGGTTACTTGGGGGCGATTCAGAATTGTTAGATTTAGCAGGTAGTGCTACTATGGCTAGAGCAGAATTAGAATTAAGAAATGCTTACCTTAATTTTAAGGAAGGTCAAGGTAAAAACCCAAATGAGAAAGAAGCTCAAGAAATAATGGAAAATGTAGTAGAAAGATATGCTATTATGAACCTTGATAATTATTCAGCAGCTATTCCTAAACCTTCACAAATGCCTTTATCTATGAAAACAAAATCATCACAATTAACAGATGATAATTTACAAAAAGTAAAACAAGATACTGTAAACTTTTATAAAAACAAATATAATGGTGACTTAGAGCAAGTTAAAGAAGACCCTAAATTCATAGAAGATATGAAAGGGATTAAAAAATTTGAAAGAGTTTTATTGTTAAAAAAAGAAAAAACACAACAAATTAAATAATGATTGAAGATAAAAACCTAGAAACAATAAACGATTATAGAAGCTATAGGCAACAAGAGGAAGATAAACAATTAGCCGATGAGTTTTTGTCAGAGTTTCAAACAGAACAACCAGAAGTTGAACAGCCAGTAACAGAAGAAAAGATGGTGAAAGAGGAAATAATAGAAGAGCCAAAAGAACATATTTTAAAAAGAATAAGTAAAGATGTTTCAAGGGGTTTATTTGCTGAAGGTGGTAGAGCAGTAGTTAGTGGGGTTACCAAAGGTATTAACGAAATGGCAGATCTAGCCAATGATTTTAATCAATTTCTAGGTGCTAATTTTGCTAAAGGCGTTGTGTCAGTTGTAGGTGATGAAGAGGCCAAACAGCGAGTAAAGAAAATTACAGCAAAAAAGCAAGATGAACAATTTGCCCCTATACCTCAACCGACCTTTGGAGTAGAGGAGGCAGAAAGCCCTAAGTCAGTAACTGGTAATATAGTAGAAGATATAGCTCAATTCCTTACTGGTTTTGGTGTTGCAGGTAAAGCATTATCTAAATCAGCTAAGTTTGCAAAAACAGGTAAACTAACTCAATTAGTAACAAAGGGTGCAGTTGGTGATGTTTTAGCTTTTGATGAACAAGAAGAGAGACTATCTAATGTAGTACAGGGTACTCCTTTAGAAAACCCTGTCACAGAATATTTACAATCAGATGAAGATGACAGCCTTATAGAGGCTAAATTTAAACAAGGTCTTGAAGGTGCAGGTTTGGGATTAATGGGAGAGGGTCTATTTAAGGCTGCTAAAGTAATTAAAAAAAATACTAAGTTTAAAAAATCTATTGAATCAGAGTTAGAAGGTTTAGAAAAAGCGCCTGAGGCAGGATTAGAAACTAAACAACTATCAATGTTAGGTAATCCTGAAAGCAGCGATTTTGTTTATAGTAAATTAGCAGCAGCTAAACAAGAAACAGAAAACTTAACAGCGGAACAAGTTAGCAAACTAAAACCTAAAACAGCAGACGAAATAGAAATTAACTTTGCTCGTATAAATAGCCCAGAGGATTTAAAAGAAGCTATGCAAGCTTATGCTAATGAAACACAGCTATTACCGACAGTAAAAGGTGCTAGAAGGGGCGTAAGGTCAAACGAAGTAACTTTAAAAGCAGCAGAAGATGTTGACGCTTTCAAAACACTTTTGGAAAGAAGAGAGGGGCAAGCTTTAAATGCTGAACAAATCACAGCGTCTAGAAACTTTTATTACAATACAACTAATAAATTAATGGATCTAGCCAAAAGAGCGTCAAGTCCAGAGGCAACAGATGTTGATCAATATGCTTTTAGAAAGATGGTTGCAACCCACCATGCAGTTCAAAAAGAAGTATTAGGAGCAAGAGCAGAAGCAGGGCGTGCATTACAAGCTTGGTCAATACCAGCAGAAGGAACAAGCCCTGAAAAACTCAAGGGTATGGAAGCAATTCTAGATGCTTTTGGAGGTGCTGAAGCAAGTAAAGATTTAGCTTCAAAACTCGCTTCTTTTGCTGATGGTCAATTAACTACAGATAGTATAAATTATATTACACAAAAATCAGCTTATGCAAGAACAAGAGATGCAGTTGTAGAGGCTTGGACAGCAGGACTTTTAACTAATCCAGTTACACACAGTAAAAACTTAGCTTCAAATACATTGACAACTTTAATGGGAGCAGCAGAAAGATATGCACAAGCTGCCTTTCCTCAAAGTGATGTTACTATACAAGAGGCTAACACTTTTGTTAAAGGTTTATTACAAAGTCAAAAAGAAGCAATTGCCAATGCGGGTAGAGCTTTTAGAACAGGTCAAACTGGTTTTGGTCAAGGTAAAGTAGAATTACCTAGAACAAGGGCATCATCAGCCGATGAATTAAATGCAACAGGTATATTTAAACCTTTTGCTTATGCGATGGATTATTACGGAAGGGTGGTCAATACTTCTTTTAAAGCTTTAGCAGCAGGTGATGAATATGGCAAAACTATTTTATACAAATCTCAACTAAATGCTCTAGCAACAAGAGAGGGATTAGGTAAAGGTTTGAAGGGTCAAGATCTAACTGATTATGTGGCTAAAGCTACAAATGCACCTAGTGAAATATTACAACAAGAATCAAGAGACTTTGCAAATTATGCTACCTTTACAAAAGAATTAGGAAAAAGTGGTAAAGCCTTTCAAAAAATATTATCACAAAATCCAGCTTTAAAATTTGTAATCCCATTTTATAAGACACCTGTAAACATATTTAAATATACTTTTGAAAGAACCCCCCTTGCTTTAGCTAGTGGAGTAGTTAGAAAAGAGTTGCAAGCAGGTGGAACAAGGCAAGCAGCAGCTTTAGCTAAAATTGGCATGGGTTCATCTTTGATGATGATAGGTGTTGATATGTCTGTTAATGGGAATATTACAGGTTCAGGACCAAAGGATAAAAAGCTAAGAACTCATTTATTAAATACAGGATGGCAACCAAATTCAATTAAAGTTGGTAAAGATTATTATTCTTATGCAGGTTTAGAGCCCCTTTCAACATTATTTTCCTTTAGTTCTACAATGGCTGAAATTCTTACAAACTATGAAATGTATGACATAGAAGCGCAAGACGAGTTGGACAAAGTAATGACTGCTAGTGTAATTGCAATGAGTGATGCCAGTGTTAATAAAACTTTCTTACAAGGCGTATCAAATGTTATGGAAGCCTTATCAGATCCAGATCGCTTTGCTAAATCTTACATTAATAGGACATTAAGCTCTTTTGTACCAAGTATTTCAGCAGGTGTAGAAAGGGCAGTAAGTCCAGAAAGAGAAGCGGTTGAAAATTTAGCAGACGCTTTCAAATCAAGAATAGCTGGTTTTTCAGAAGACTTAGCAAAAAGAAGAAATGTTTATGGGGAAGTGTTAAAATATAGATACCCAGACGAAACAATATTAGATCAATCAACTTCCGCTATAACTTCTTTATTTAACCCTTTTTATAAAAGCACAGAAAAAGACAGTCCGCTAGATGAGTTCTTATTGAGAGAAGGGCTTTTTGTAGGTATGGCAAGTAAAAGGCAATACTTTGAAGGTACTCAGATTAATTTAAGAGAGTATCCAGAAATTTATTCAAGATTATTAGAGTTGAGAGGGCAAGGAGTTGAACTTCCGCAGTATGGTAATGTTAATATGAAACAAGCATTAACTGATTTGGTCCAAGAAGATTCTATTAAATCTATTGCTTTCTTTAGTGAGTTTAAAACACAAGAAGATAAGCAGAATTTAATTAAGCAGATTGTTGACGATTATAACAATGAAGCTAAAAAAATTCTTCGAGAAGAATATCCAGTAATAGATCAGCTAATTTTAGAGGATGAAAACAATAAACAAAATATATTTGGAGGATTTTAAATAATGACAGTACCAGTTAATGATAGAAGAATACAATATACTGCAACAGCAGCTCAGACTATTTTTCCTTATGATTTTAAAATAGACGCTAACACAGAGCTTGAGGTAAAGCAAACAGTATATGCAACAGGTGATACTAACACATTAACATTAACGACTGAATACACTGTAAGTGGCGTAGGAGATGCAGGGGGTGGTAATGTAACTTTAGTCACTGGTGCTGCTGTAGATGATACAATTACTATTGTTGGCAATACTCCGCTTTCAAGAGTAACAGATTTTAACCAAGCAGGTGATTTCTTGATGAGTGATTTAAACAATCAGCTAGACAAGTTGACTAACATTCTACAAGAAAATGATACTACTATAAATAGAGCTGTAAAATTAAAAGATGAAGATACAACTTCTAGTTTAGAAATTCCAACTGCTACTAACAGAGCTAGTAAGTTCTTAGCTTTTGATGCAAGCGGTGACGCTATAGCCTCAGCAGGAACAACAGAAACTACTGTGAGTTCTTTTATGGCTACTGTATTAGATGATACAACAGCAGCAGCAGCAAGAACAACTTTAGATGCAGAACAAAAAGCTAATAGTTTAACTGCTATTACAACTTTAGAAGATGCAGATCAATTTATTGTTGCTGATAATTCTGATAGTGATAATAGTAAGAAAATAACCAAATTAAATTTGGCGGACGCTCTAGCCACCGATGCAGCAACAACTTCTACATTAGGAACAACATTAATTAAAAAAAGAATAATAGGATCAAATGGCACAGACACAGAGCACGATATTGATTTTACAGCAGGCTCAATTGATTTTTCAGATGGTTCGGGTCAGGCTTATATTGCAGCATTAACAAAGCAAGCCGATGCAACTTTTGCTACTGGCGATAATAGTGGGGCTATGGCCTCTGGTCAAAGCCTACCAACGTCAGGGACGGTACATTGGTTTGGCTTAAGTGATGCCAATGGCACAACCGTTGATATTGGCTGTGATACCGATGTTGACGCTACTAATTTGCTAGCCGATAGCGTAGTTATTGCCGCTGGCCTTACTAAATATCAAAGAATATTAAGCTTGAGAACTGACGCAAGCGCTAACTTCTTAGCATTCACGCAATATGCAAACCATATATTTTGGACATCGCCACCGACTGATTTATCAACTAGTTCAACTACAACTAGCAAAACCAACTTATCAATTACCGTTCCAAATTCTATTGAGGTAATGGCAACTTTAGGGATTGGAGCAAGAGAGGGGGGGCTTATTTATACAAATGTTTTTAGCGAGGGTCAAGATGATAGCTCTCCAGTACAAGATAATAGAGATTTTTGCCTAGAGTCAGGAAGTAGAACTGGTTTAGAAGTTTCTAGATATACACAAAGCGCCACTGTAGCTTATAGATTAAGCGCAACAACACCAGACAAGCTAACCATCAAAACAAAATCATTTGTCGATCTTGGAATATAATTAAAATAATTATGAAATATCTAAAAAACAAAATAACAGAAGAGGTTGTTGCTGCGGATTCTTTCGGCTCAAGCTTTTATAATGGTGATTGGGTAGAATTAACTAGTAATGAAATAGTTGAGTACAAACTTCAAGAGACCAAAGATGAAAAATTAAAAGAGCTTAAACAAGTAAGGGACAAAACAAATATATTACCCATAGATACTTTACAAGGTTATGAAATTATTGATGGCGTTAAATCTAATACACTTGTTGGCTTTAGGTTTTTAACTGAACCAACTGGAAACCCAGTAACAGAACCAACTTCTATTCTTTTTGGTACATTACTAGCTGCTGCTGCTAATCCTGAATTTTCCCTTACATATTCAGGCACTATTATAAATGAAGATAATTCTTTAAGAAAAGGTTATATAGCAATCAATGGGGCGTTAGCAGGCTCTATTCAAATGCACATTGCTGCCAGAGCAACAAACAACATAACTATTTGTAACGATATTGAGGGTCAAATAGAAGCCGCTTCTTCTATTGAAGAGTTAGGCAATATTAATATTCAGTATAACGATAACTTAACTAGATTTTTGCAATCCTCTATTTTAAAAAGTCAAAGCTAAATTAGTGTCTCATTATGAGAAAATAGAAAAATATGTTTACTTCTTTTAAAGATTTTCTTGCTCCTTTATTAGCTATAACTTTACCTATTCTTGGCGGCTTTATTAAGCTTATTCAATATATTTTGAGGATAGAAAAAGATTCTATGAAAAAGCTTATAGAGGTGAAAGCTAAAGAATTTGAGGCAAAGCTTGATAAACAAGCACTTGAACAAACCAAAGAAAGAGCAAAATTAGCAACTTATTTAAAGACTTATTTAAAAGATGAGTTAAGAAAAGAAGCTAGGGATATAGAAGATAAGGTTGTTTCAAGGGTTATTACTCACACTAATAATAATCTTGGTAAGAAATTAGATAAGTTTAATAATAATATTAATAAGGTTTTACGAAATAAAAAGTTAAGCGATTCAATTATAGATTAAATGATTAAAACATTAAACCTTAAATATTTAGACAAGCAATATACGGTTGACCATTTACATAAAGAAATTAATAGCTTAGACCAGAGCAAGCTGCATCTGCTTTTTTATGTACAGAATTTCAACTTATCCCCAACTTTTCTATTAACTAGAATAGTTCATAAAATAAATGGTGATTTTCCTATAGACCACGTTGGGTGGATTTCTCGCTTTATACCAGATACAAGCACTAATAACATTATAGCTAAAACATTTGATGCTTTACCATCAGGGCTAGAAGAAAATAATTTAATAGACCAAATCAAGAATTATAAAGGCAGGGTTTTTATAGCAACGCTAGGAACAGTAGATAAGAAGAAGGCTAAGGCTTTTGAAAAAGAATTTTTGCATTTACCTTATAGCCATGTTCATGCTGCACTATCTGGTTTAGATACTAAAAAAATCAAGCTACTAGAAAATATTTTAAGAGATAATTCTTTAGATAATGAACTAGTTTTGGAAAATGTTAAATATCAATCAGATGTAATGTTTTGTTCATTTGTAGCAATCCTTATGTTATTAGATCAAGGCTATGAAAGCTTTGGGATTGAAAATGATAGAACCTTTGAAATGACCCCTTTTAATATTTTGCAAATTGCTCACAAACATTTGACTGAACCCTTAAGGCTTTTACATAGAAGATGAACCCAGATTATAAAGGTATTATAGAAACAATATTAAATTATCTAGACCGTCACAAGTGGCAAGCAAGATGTGTGGCAGTGGCTTTTTCTGTGTCCATGGTATTCAGTAGTTTGGCAGCTTTTCTTTTTGCAATAAGTTATGTAATAACAAAATTTAATGGCGTATGAATTATTTTTTAAAGTTGCTTTCAGGCTTGGGAGCTTTTTTTCTTAGTATCTTTGTAATTTTTAAAAGCGGTAAAAAACAAGGAAAGGTTGAGGCTACTCAAGAAATTAACAAAAAAATTAAAAAGCAAAAAAACAAAGTTATAAAAAATGATAAGAAGCTTAAAAAAGAAATTGCTGATACTACTTTTAGCGAGCGTATTAAGTGGTTGCAACAGCACGCCAAAAATAGACGCAAGTCTAATTGATACCTTTTGCACTAATTATTCTCGAATAGCTTTTGAAGAAATGAGCGATAAAGCTGTTAATCATTGGCACAAGGAAATATCAGAATTAGCTTATATCAAATATAATAATTCTTTTAAATCTGCTAAAGAAGAATATATGTTTTTTATATTAAATTCTGTTTATGAAAATGAAAAATTATATTCAGATAAAAAATGTTATAATAAATGATTAAGTTTATAAAATATCTTTCACGCTTTTTTTTCAAAAAGAAAAAGCCAAGTTATGTTTTCCCTCATGACCCTATCCAAACTAGCTCTATTAGAATACACGAACTGAACAGACCTAACTTTAAGGCAATAGAATTTTATCAATCTGATACCGCTGAAGATAACGACATAGACAACACACCTAAAGAACAGTATATACTTTTTAATCTCATGAAAACTGCTGATATGATTCAGCACTTTCATTTATTTGTCCAAACAAAATTTCCAAATCAAAGGGTGAGAATTAAAATAACTAGTGGATATAGAAATGATGCAACTAATAAATTAGTTGGTGGTTCTCCAACCTCTGCACATTTAACAGGTTTAGCATTAGATATAAAAATTATAATCGATAATATTGCTTTGTCCGCTGAAAAAACAGCTATATTATACAATGATTCTGAACTAACATTTGATCAAATATTGATAGAAACTGGAATTTGTCACATTGGCTATAAAGATGATGATAGAGATAATAGAAAAGAAATAAGCCTGGCTACTTTTAGAAACAGAACATGGAAATTAAAGCCTTATAAAATATAATTTGTATTGTTACAATGCCAAACAATGTTAAAATTAGAATAGATGCACTAATACTATTTAGTACCGTTTTGATTTCTCTTTTAATTTTTGCTGTTCAAATTCAGTTTAGCCAAATAAAAGAAATATTTATTAATGTTAGATCTTCTTTAGATAAGTTGGAAGAGAGGGTTTACATTTTAGAGACCGAAGTAGTGCCAAAAGAATTTATATTAAATCATGAACTCTTACTTCAAAAACGTTGATAATTTTTAAAATACAATGATTCTATTTTTAGTAATTCTCGTATTAAGTTTAAGCAATGCACAAGCAAATACAACTTATGATTTTACTATTAAAGAAGTATATGACGGTGATACTATCAAGATAAAAGAAACCTATTTAAACACATTGCCTTTATCTGTAAGAATAAGAGGTATAGACACGCCAGAAAAAAGCTATAGAGCAAAGTGTACCTCAGAAAAGAAACTTGCTTCTAAGGCTACTAAAAAGCTAAAGAATATAATAAAAGAAAGTGACATCATTTATTATAAAAATGTTAGTTGGGATAAATATGGCGGTAGAATATTAGCTGATATGTATAATAAGAAAGGTAACATAGCCGATCAAATGATAGAGTCAGGTTTAGCTCGTAGATATAATGGAGGTAAAAAGAAAGGTTGGTGCGATTAGATAAGTTTAAAAAAACATGGTTCAGGTTAGGGCTTGACAAAACATATATTTATTTTATCCCCTTGATCGTAATATTAATTGCTTTTTGTTTACAATGGGTCTTCTTCTAACTCTTGCTACTTGTTCATTATTTATTTTAATGATTCTCTAGTATCTCATTAGCCTTGCAACTGTCCACAATAAAACTCATTAACTCCCCTTCATCTGAATAAATAGGACTAATAACAGCTTCGCCTTCCCAGTTTAAAAACTTATCCCAAAACTCATGGAAATCTTTTTTATCTTCAGTGTCAAAATCTAGTGATAAATTATATACCTTTATTTCAGCCATCACTTTTCTTGTTAGTTAAAAATCCTTTTCCATTACACTTAGGGCAATTAACTTTATACTTAGTGTTTATCATGCGATCAAATATATTAAGAATACCAAAGCCTAACAGCCCGAAGTTATCACCATCTCTTTTATATATATAACCCTTTCCTTTACACTCAGGGCAATTAACGCTCATTACCTACTATGAATCTATCGTCCGTATCTCTTGGCGCAGTATCATTTAATCTATGCACAACATTGCGAGGAATAGCAGGGCTAGGTAAAGGTGGTAATTCGCTTGGAGTTTCTACAGGGTTTTGGGGTCTTAATCTGGGCGGCAAAGTAATATCTGTTTCTGAATGAACCAACTTATCTATTTCATAATTTAAAAATTCAAGTAATTCATGCCTTTCTAGGTAAACAGCTAAATCATAAGCATAGTTTAAATAATAATCAGACTTGTATAAATTCCTTGCTTTTAGTACATCATCTTGAATAGATTTAACATCACCATACATGATAGCCACATTTAATATATTAGTTTCAAGCATATCAACATTTTCCATAGTATAATTTGCAATACCTGTCTTAGACTGTAATATATCCTTTAACTTTTTAGAGTCATTAGTAGCCACAGCCATAGCTATTGTCGTTTCTTCTGTCATAAGTTTATAATTTTAATTAGTAAGTGCATCTAAAATTACTAAAAAATATTCCTGCCCTTTTGGCACTTTTATTTTTCTAATACACGCTTCAAAAATATCTTTGTCATTAAACCCATATTTCTTTTGTAAGATATCTTGCAAGGGCTTGATTGGATTATCCCAGTCACTAAGACTATTGCTTAAGCCAAATTCAAACCTTATTTTATAGGGCGGTTCTGGTATATCTTTTTGCGGTAAACATAATATTAACTCCCTCTCATAGTCTTTATACGCCTTAGTTTTGAACCGTTTTCCTTGCCAACACTCATTAACTGATAAGGGTTTTATGTTATAACGTACACTAAAAGGGTACTTCATCATCTATAATACTATCAGGTTGGTAACCATTACCCTTTGCTACATTGTGATTATCTACTGGCTTTATTTGTTGCTTATCACCTTTGAAAGAAGGTTTAATTGTGCCTGTATAATATACTAGACCACTTTTAGCGGTAGCTTTGTAAACCCCTACTTCATAGTCCATAGCCTCGTATTCCCCAGTGGCGGGGTTCTTAATATTCATATTTATAACCCCCCTATATTCTGGTTCACTAATTACTTTGCCATTATGTTCTACAATGCTACCATCTTTTCTTTTAATTGGTTGCCCTGCTTTTTTATTCTTAAATAAAGATAATCTATTTTTCATATAATATTTATTTAGTTACCAAGGGGGGAATAGTAAAACAATGAAAAACCCCCCCAAAAAACTAACTGTAATATTTTATTAATTCCTCCATCTCTTTTGTTTCTATTTTAATTTCATGCCAGCCCATATCTCTTGCCATTGCCTCAAAGTTAGTAATTAAATCAATCATTTCTTCTTTAGTAGCAGTGGCAAAACTTCTTGGCAGCATTAAAGTTTCCTGTAATTTCCTAACCAAAAAATTAAACTCAGTAAAAGTCATTTTTTTGCCTAGCCCCTCTTTCTCTTTCCTTATCTTTAAAGCTTCCTTAAAAGCCTCTACATCATTAGCAAGCCTCAAGAAATTAAACCTATACTTAATAGACTCCTTAGCCATCTCTAAGCTGAATTTATAGCCTTGTGATTCTGTTAGTCTATTAGCATATAAACTACAAAGCTTATGAATAGCTTTTAATTGCGGATAAGTTTTGCTCTCATCATCAAGGCTAAACTCAACAGTAAAGTTCAGCCCCTTTTGCAAATACTTTACAAGCTCATTACTAACCTGTGCTTGATAAGTTCCAAAATTGGATTTGTCATTGACTGAAAAATATATTTTAGTCATATCACTTTATCTTCTTTTTATTAAATCTTTAAAACTTTCTTTATTCATTTTGATTGTAAAATTTCTTTTAATATAACAATTTTATCTCCATCGCTCAAAGTATTTGGAGGTGTCATATCTGCACCATGGAAGCTATAAGCTTGACCATGTTTATCAAAATATCTTTGCCAAGATTTAATCTCTTTTTCTATTAGGTTTTTTGGTTTCTTGCTCCAAACATTATAATAATTTTGATATAATAGTTCGTATTGATTAAGCATTATCTCTTAATTCAATCCAATTACTCATAATAAACCCTCCTTTTTTCTTATTATGTTAAGCCAAGACTCAACTTTTTTCTTCATTCTTTCTACTGCTTGCACCGCATCATCTGGTTTAGTAAATAATTTAAGTGCATATTCAGAAGGAATTTCTCTTTGTGCTAGGCTAAGATTAAAATTATTATAGTATGCGTAACATTTTGGTAATAACTCATAACCATAGTCCGTAGTCTCAGCAAATAAATGGTCTTCATCTGCATAGCCATTTATTTCATTAATTTTTACATTATCAAGATAGTAATATACTTGTTTTTCAAAGTCTCTAAAATTAAAGTAATCAAGCCATTGTGAATAAAAAAGACCTTCATCAAACAAACAAAATTTATCTAGTTCATCATTAAGATTAATAACTATCTCATATAATTTAACTTTTTTCATCTATCCTTTAATTCATTAAATTTCTTATCTCTCAGCATTTCTTTTTTACCAAAATCAAGAGTAAAAATAGGCTCATTAACTACATTATAAAATATTATTTTATAATTACCCTTTTTATCTTGTGATTTATCATATGATAGCAGAGAATTCCCATATCTTTGGATCTTTGCTGTTTTAACGATTAGATCAATAAGGGCATCAATTTTATTTTTTCCATATCCAATGTTGTTATTTAGAGTTCCTATAAAACTTTTACTATATACTTGTATTTTATTATAAGATTCTTCATGAAATTTTAACTTTTCAAAAAATTCTCTATTCATCACGCCCCAAATAATTTATTTAATTCTTCTCTATCGCCACCCCTAGCAATATTCTTTAAAACCTCACTAACCTTGCCACTATTTATATCTTCTTCTTTCAAATAGCTAAAAGTTCTTAAATTTATTGGCATTTCTGAATAAAACTCTATATCACTTTGCAAATCTTTGTAAAAAAATAAATGAGTATCGCTTATATTAAGCCTTAATGCTTCTACTATTTCATCTAAGTTAAAGAAATAATCGGCTACTTCTAATACTCCACCAACCTCATTATTAACCCAGACACCACAACAAACACATTCATTTTCTGGCGTATCATAGCCTAGTTTCATAATTTCAAAATCCGTGCCATTATCAGCTATTTGCTGCTGTACTCCATTTCTTTTATACCAAGTGATTATTTCGCCACCAAAGTATTTTAATACAAACTCACTAACTAGGTTGTTAGTGGTTATTTCCCATTGTTTAATTGTTTTAGTCATTGCTTAACTCCTTTTTAATTAGCTCTTTACACTCAATTATCGTCTCATATAAATCATTACGATATTTTTTGAGACTATTAATTATTTTAGTATTTTCTTTATCAGTCCAAACCTCCTTCAATTCTTCCAAGCTTGCACAAGATTCAAGGGTTGCTTTCAAGCCTATAAAATTATCTTCATTTTGCTGGTTGTAAGTTTCTTGCAATTCCTCATCAGCTATCTTGGCTAGCTTTTCTGAATCAGAATCAGTATTAGGCAAATCCTCCCCTGCATAAATATACAATCCTAATCCATGCCTAGCTATAGCCTTTGTAATTGCTCTTTGAATAGAAGTATTTACATTGGTGGATTTAATATTAGCCAAAGGTATAGCTTGGTTTTTGTAATCCATAACTGGCAAATATTCTATTTCTTCAATATCCTTAATGGTAACGCTAACCTCAACCCAACAGGTCTTGCCATCAGTATGATATAACCAACCTTGCTCGTTTTTAATTACATTCTTTTTAGCATCAGGGTATCTTTTTTTTAATTCTGTCCAAGCCCAAGCCCAAGACAAATAATTTAGCCCTGCTTTTTTTTCCACATGCTCTGAAACATTAATCAAGTTTAATTGTTCAAAATAGTTTAACTCTTTAGTTTCCTTCTTAGTTTCTTTCTTACTCATTGTTTTATTTGTTTTTAATTAAATACTCCTCCTCACTGAGGAACCATATTAAATCGTCCATTACCTATATTGATCAAAATTAAAATCACGCCTTGCTATTTCTAGCTCTTCCTTTTCTCTATAATAAATCTCATCAATTAAGTTGTTAGCCTTTTCAATTGCTTTAGCGCATAACTCTTTTTGCCTACCGCAAATATATTCGGCGTAGATTTCTTTAATAAATAAAGTATCAGCTTCAGATTCAGCTTTATAAATTGCTACTGATTCAGTTACATCTCTTAAAGTTTCACCTTCAAAGCAAGTGTTATCATCTGCATAAAATCTATAATACATTTTCAACCCCCCTTTTTTTCTCAGCCCTTTTCTTAACATTAGTATTGATAGAGTTCATCACCTTACAATACATTTCTTTTGCTTCAGGGGTAGTTAAAGTGTGATTAGAAAAAGATTCTATTATCTCCTTTTCTAGTTTTGTGAAGGTATATTTTTTCATTGTTTGTTTTTTTAATAGTTAAAATTAAGTGGTGAATTAAGGATAATATAAGTAACTTATAAAGTCAAGTGATTATTTTAATTTATATTAGTTAATAATAAAATATTAGCTATGACCATTATCATAATGATAAAGTAAATTATTATTTTGTTTAAGAAGTTAATTAATTTTGACATTGTTTGGTTTGTAGGTTATATTGAAGAAGGGGTGGTTTTCGTTCTGTTTTTAGCCACCCCTATAACTATTTATTAAAACTATACATAGCTTCAACATTTTTCCGTCTTGAAGCGATAGCCTCTTCAATCATTCTTTCAAATCTTTTGTTTTGATATTGTGAATAGTAATAATCATTGTCGTAATGATTATTATGATAATCGTAATAATCCATGTTCTGTTTTTTTAATTTAATATCACAACGAAATGTTGCATTTTCTTAATTAAAATACACAGCCTTAATAGTCAACCAATTAATTTATTTTGGCACTATCCACCTTGTCAATAAATTTATTTACTTCATCTATGTGTTCAAAAATATCATCTGGCAATTGATTAACTAATTCACGAAATCTACCCTCTTCAATACACTTACTTAACATAGCTATATTGGTAATAGACACACTTATTATTGATTCTATAATATTCCCAGATTCTCTTTCGTTACTTAATAATTCATGAGTTGCTTTAGCGATAGCATCTTGATATTTTTTTACATTTTTGTTTTTCATTTTTTCTAAAAAAGTTGTTAATATTTCCTCAATATGTGTCATAATTCTACAAATCTAGTAAATTCTTTGTCGAAATTAAAAGTCACCTCACCTAGTCCCCCGTCCCTATTCTTAGCAACAGTAACATAAGCAAGTCCATTAAGCCTCTGCATAGTATCTCGCCATTCTCTATACTTGGCGGAATTATCATCTTGTGGCTTTTCCATATTCATGTAATATTCAGGTCTAAATACAAACAAAACAGCGTTTGCATCTTGTTCAATACTTCCGCTATCTCTTAAATCAGAAAGCATGGGCGTTTTATTTTCTCTAGCATGAACAGCCCTTGATAATTGAGAAAGCCCGATGATTACGATTTTAAATTCCATTGCTATTGCTTTTAGAGTGTTTGTGATTTCAGTTACCCTTTCAACATTTCCATTTTTAGAATTGTGTTTAACAAGTTGAATATAATCAATAATAACTAGCTTAGTTTTATCTTTCTTGACCAACCTCTTGACCTCACTTCTTAACTTTTTAAGAGTTAAAAAACCATCATCATTGATTTTAATTGGCAATTCTGCTATCTCTTTGACTGCTTTTGTAAAAGCTTCATGTTCATTTTGAGAGGTTAAGTTGTTATATTTAAGCTTGGTTAAGTTGATTGATGCAAGGTTAGCTACAATCCGCCTAGTGATTTGCTCGTGGTTCATCTCTAAACTAAACAAAGCCACATTCTTATTTTGCTTTGCAACATTAACAGCAATAGTTGTTGCTAGGGCTGATTTACCCATGCCAGTACCTGCTGCCAAGACAACAAAAGAACCCTCTTCAAACCCAGTTGTTATTTTATCAAGCTGCTTAAACCCAGTGTAAATAGTCTCAACCTCACGCTCTTGGAAAGTTGCTACCAAGCTGTCTTTAATTGATACCGTCTTATCTTCAAACCTAAAATCCTTAACTTCCTCAAGCCCCCCTACAAGCGACTCTTTAATTTCTTGGGCGTTTTTAGAGCCGTCAGATAGGTTTTTGTTCTCTTGCAGTACAAGCCCCCTAATATACCTCTTATCGCTTAAATCTCGCAGTAATTTGACGGCATTATGAAGATTTAAATTAGGAGTGTCGCAGTTGAGTAACTCATTAAATATATTATCATTAACTTTACCTTTTTCTTCCTTCAGAAATGATTTAACCCCTACAACTGTTACAGGTAGTCCATTTTTCAAGTTGCTTTCAATGTATTGAAAAAGCTTTTGACTTGCTAATAGTCCGAAGTTATCGGCGGTTATCTCATAGTTGAAATACTCATGGTTATACATGATAAAAGCTCTCAAGATGTAGAACTCTACTTCTTGGTTGTAGTTGTTATCTAACATAGCATTTATAATTTTCAAAGTTATTGCTGTTTTCCTTGTTTCTCTCTAAGTAGCTTTCAAGCTTTGAGAACTTATCTCTTAAACTACTAGCACTTTGGATTATTGGGAAATATTCCTTACCATAATTATCATTGATTGCTTGTATTACCCTTTCAACATCTGCCAAAGGATTGCTTCTAACTTTTAGATCAATCTCAATAAGTCTCTTAAACTCTTTATCCCATCTGGTAGCTTTGATTGTTCTATTGAGTTTAGCTTCCAGAACTGATTTTAATTTCTCTACTAATTCTTGATAGATAGGATTTTCTTTTAGTTTAATTTCATTTAATTTAGTTTCATTTAATATGTTTTCATCTAGGTTTTTATCTAGGTTAAGCAAATCAGAACCTACGGGTTTTCCCTTTTTCTTATTTCCTCGCCCCCCTTTCTGTCCGTTTTTCCTACTTGCTTCTAGTCTTTTCGAGACTTTATCGCCTAGTTGATTTAATGACTTAGAAACCCAAAATAAACCTATAGGTTTATCCTCTACTTTCTCAAAATAATTTTCTAAAATAAAATCAACTGCTTCTTTTTCCTCCTTTTCAAAGGCAAAAACAAGTCTGTAAATTTGCTCTATTTTATAGTTTAATCTTAAATTTTCTTGGAAATATAAAACTGATAGATCAATCAATGCCCCCCTTTGCAGCATTGTTAGTTTTCGTGACTCTGAAACATAATCACTTAAATAAATAGGTAAATAAATAAACATATGTATAACGTGCCCTTTGTAGTTTGGTGGCTAGACAAGGGCACTCACCTAGCCATAAAAAAATATTGTCTGTGCCCCGACAACTTCATTGTTTTTGTTAAAAATTAAGGGTCAAGAATAATTCTTTTTCCCTTTACCCTTCATTGTTATTCCTGCTTTCTTCAATAAATCAATCAAGCCTTGATGGCTTAAACTAAGTTTATTAGCTAAATCTTTATTGCTCATAGAATGATATAAATCTTCTAATTCCTTTTTAGTGATTTTTCTAGTCATCAATTAATATTACCTTTCTAATATGTTTATTTTTGTTGCCTCGCCCCTTCATTGTAATATTTGCAGCCTTTAGATGCTTATAAAAAGATGCGGTGCATCTTCCTAATTTCTTAGCACCATCAA
>CAKZOO010000139.1 GCA_937136455.1 uncultured Flavobacteriaceae bacterium
CCACAAGTTAGCGTTCCTCAAGTCAGCGTTCCACAAGTTAGCGTTCCACAAGTTAGCGTTCCTCAAGTCAGCGTTCCTCAAGTCAGCGTTCCACAAGTTAGCGTTCCACAAGTTAGCGTTCCTCAAGTCAGCGTCACTCAAGTTAGTTTTTTCCTTAATCGCTTCCTCTAAAGTCTTTTTAATTGTATTATTTTCAGTTTCATACTCAAACAAAACCGACCCCGTAAACCTGTTCTTTATTTCTATTTTTATTTTTTTCATATCTCTTTTTATTTGCACGTTATTATTCTAATTTGATCGAAATCTGCAATGATTTCATAAATACTTGTCACAATCACATCATCCTCTGTAATCTCTTCCTTGTAGATTTCTTCTTCTTCCATCCAATGAGGATTTGTGAAATCTTTTACTGGTTGTGTTGTCATAATATCAAGATCACACTCAACTTCGTAAGTAATTCCTTCAACTACCACCTCACCCTCATAGAATGTATCTGCTGAACTTATACCTTCTCCATTGACATAATCTGCAACCACTTCTGAAATACGGTTGCACAGCTCTTTAAAATCCTTTCTTGTTAAATTTTTAGTTTCCATAATTATTAAATTGTTTCTCCAAATATAAAGGTTATTTTTAAACTAACCATATTTTTGTCGATTTTATTTTAACATCTGAATGTTGATATGAAAAATTTGGATAAATCATTTTAATCAGTATCTTTGTCAAAGTAAGACGTCCACTTACATTAATGAACAATAAATATCACATAAAGATATTTATCACAGATTTCGGTTTTCAACTATTTGTTGTTTAGAGTGGGCGCTCTTACACCGAAGTCTGTTTATGTTGCTGATAACAACGGAAAATATCTTCTCTGATCCATAGGAAAGGAAGTGCGTACTGCACTATAATCTCACTTTTAAATTGTATGACTGGATTGGAAAGCTTTATCCGATACAAGCCCAAGACGATTCCTAAGAACTCAACGGAAGTAAGTTCATTCTTTGGTAAGTAGTTTCTTCATCCACTAGGGGGTAGGGGGTGAGGAAGCTTCTTATCTTACCCTGACTTAAACCTAGAATCTAACAAAAGTAAGTTTAACATTGACAATAAGACACAAAAAAAGCAGGACATTTTCCTGCTTTTTCTGAATAACTAAAAATCTAAACAAGGTTTAAAAACCATCGGACTGCTAAGATACTACTTTTTTTGCTTTTCCCAAGTAGCTAAGCCCATTAATACTAAAATAAATGTCAACCACATAGGAAGAATCATTGTGATGTTGTGTGTATTGGTGTACGCAAAACTTAAGCCTCCTGATATTAATAGGGCTAAAAATGCTTTAAACCTCTTGCTTGACTCTTTTGAATCAGATTGGATCAGCTTTATAAAAAAATCTCTTATCTTTTTCATTTTATTCCGTGTTTCCATTTAAAATCTAAAAGCTTTTGAAATACCTTGTTTGAAATGGTGTAATGCTTTTTACACTCTCGGCACTTCATTTACCTCTGGATTGTTCCTGATCGTGTTACATAGTCCTTACTATGACCAACGTTTGCACTACCACACTCAGGACACATGAACTTTTCTCCGCCTCCTTTTACTGCATAGTGATAACTCGGATCGATCCAGTTCTGCAGCTTGTTGTATAATGATCGTAAAGCGGTTATATCATGATCACAATAATATAACATTTGTTCCATCGCCTCGGGGTCTTTATCTAATACAACCCCTATCCAAGTTTGCATACCTCCTGAGTCTACTTTTTGTTCGATATCGAAATATTTACACGCCTCTTTTAAAGAAGGACTAGGCAAATTCAGATAACTCTTACAAAGTTTATAGGTGTCAATCATTCGATACTTAGGACGCATTTGTATATTATGAAACATTGCACGGGTTCTGATTGTCTTAATATCAAACTTATCCCCGTTGTGGGCTATTATTTCATCTGCCTTGTCTAGTTCTTTAATGAACTTTCTAAGTAGTTTTTTGTCACATTGCTTTTCTAAATCCCAATCTAGGTTTTGTACTTCTCCATCATTCCAAGCCCATGAGATACAAATAATCTGAGAGTGTTTTAAAATTTGGTCTGCTCCTATCCTTTGGTTATATCCTGGTCGCCAAAAATGACCCTCACAAAAACTCGTTTCAATGTCGTAAAACAAACGCTTCTTTTCCATAAAGATGAGATTTTAGTCAAAATTATTGACTACATTATAATCATTTCAATTGAAAGTGACCTTTATCAATGTGCTTTCCTTTTCTCATTATGCCCCATTGTATATCAATATCCAACTCTTTTGCACATTTTAAAATATGTTTCCCGATTGGATCAATGTACTTATCACTCCATGAAGCCCCACCATTCACAAAAGCATATAAATCAAAAGCATGACCAAAACCATCCGATTGGATTCTGTGTTTACTTCTTAGTGTCCATGTGACCTTGTCCTTATCTGGCTGACCTTTTACACCTAGAATACCTTTTGTGATCAATTGAGCAGTTGTACGTCCTTTTGAATAAAGTTCTTTTTGCCTTTTCAAAGTTCTTGCTCCTCCATCTCTAGGTATTCCAAAATCAAATGGACTATCCACAATTGAATACTCGATTAATGCTATCAGTTTAGGATGGACACCTTCTAATCTCTCTTTACTTCTTTTGCTTAACTTATACCCCATGTTTTATTTTTTAAAATCCAAAAAATGATTTAATGCTAGCCCATACACCCGTTGATCCTGCAACGGCTACACCCGCCATGAGTTTACTTTTACTACTCTCTAAAGACCTTATTCTTGTTTCGTGGTCTTCACTCTTCTCTTTTTGGGTGATAACTATAGTCTTTGTTTCAATCTGTGTTTTTTCAATGTCTCTGAGTATCTCACGCATTGAACGTATTTCATCTGTTGCCATTATAAAAGGTTTTTAGCGTTGGTTATCTGTACTATCTCACTAGGGTATTTAGACTGTTTCCAATCCTTATGCTCAATCTGTTTAACGAATCCAAATAAAGTAGATTTGAAAACGTAAATCTTTCCACCTATATCTTGAGAATAATAAGCAGTATCATACTTCTTTTTGAATATCTTTCTTTTAATAATCTTCCACCAAGTCAAAGGCTTGAAAAGTTTAAAAGGTGTTTTAACTAGAATTAAATAGGTCATCTTAGTGCGTTTATTTTGTCCATTAAATCTTGATTAGAAGTAGGCTCAATATCATCAACTGAATCAACTACAAAAGCGTCAGGAGTTGCCTCAAAAGACAACTTCCAATCTATTGTGGTTATTGAGTCTTTCATTTTAACATGAACAATACTCTCGTCTTTTTCTAACCAAACTATTGAAATGTCTGAAATCTGATAAGAAGCCTTTTTTCCATCTACGTCTGAACTCACAACGTAGTTTCCAAAATCTACATTTAATATGTTACCTGTTTTTGTTACCGTTATATTTGCCATATTAGTCTAATTCTCTCCAGTTAATTCCACTTAAAATATCTAGGTTAGCCGTAATAGGTTGTACTGCCAAAACAAATACATCAGGATTACCGTCTAAATCAACTCCTAACTTAATTGAGTTATCAACCTCTATTGAGTCTCTACCATTTCCGTCTATGTATCCCGTTTGAATAACATCGCCGCCCGTTACTAAATTGTCATCTGCTCCAATAAAGTATTTAACTCCTGAATTTGAAACTGAATTCCAACTCAAAGCAGTTCCAGAAATAGATGGGTTTCTAATTAATCTCCATACAAAATCGTCGTTTGTTCTTGCTAGTAATTGTGCTCCAATAATATCGACTACTGTTTGCCTAAAAGATTGGGCTTTTGTTTCGTCTAGTGCTATTCCAATATTCGCATAAAGATTAGAAGTTGAATTTGCGTTTTGATGTGTAGTACCTCTATCAATCCCCCTTAGTTTTCCTAGTTGATTCTCTGCTCCTTCGATTTCAGCACTTGAACAAATATAAGTGAATGAACCAGCACCGTCGTCGCTTTGAATTTCCCACCTTAAAGGATGGTTAGGAAATATCATATAAGGAGCAGTTAAAGTATTATCGAAGATATCCGTATGAAAATTAACAAACTTACCATTTCTAAAGAGTGACCACTTAACCGCAGCCACCCCAAGCCAAGCAAATTCAATCTTTAATAGTTGGTTTTTACTCCAATCAATTCCGTTTATATCTTCCCCATTCCAATCTCCTGAAGCAGTCGAACTTGTAGCCACTCCATTAGCGTAAACATTTGTATAAATTTCATCACTCTCAGACTCCAGCCAACAACCATCTAAATTTGTTTCATAAGGACTTCCGTAGTCAGCAGAAAAATAACCTACTCTTTTTATTACATCGGTTTGTGATTGGAAACCGTTAAAAGTCATTTTAATAACTTTCGCCTTCCCTGTTTGGTAGTTTGTTCTTTGGAAAGTTTGGTGTATTACTCTATCGCCGTTTGCACTCACGTTTAAAGTAGTAGTTCCAACCGAAGTATTGTAAGTAGAACTTCCACCATTCACGTCAACCTTATCGATGAACTCAGTTAATTCTCCTGCCGATTGTTTAAGGTCTAATTGAGTTGTGATCTGTGAAACCTCTTGGCGCCCAAAAGCATCAAATGACTGACCATTTTCCACTGGCAATCTTGTTCCCTTTGGGTCAATTTCATCTTGATCAATTGCAACTGGTAAAGCAATTCCATCAGGGTCTATGTCAGATTGATTAATACCCACAGGTATCGCCCCAGATTCTAAGACCTCGACAAGCTCATACCATGAGACAAAAGTTTTTTCGTATTCTGTATTAATCGGCATCAGTCTGTGTATCTTTTATAAAATTTTGAATAACTCCTTTTGTTTCCCTTTGGCATTGCAATACCACTTGAATAAGCCCTTTTTGATTTGTGAAGATTCTCTTTATCCGCTGGATTGTTGTACTCTGGAAAATCCTCTGTATGATCACACAAATACTCAATCAATCTCTTAGTGTAAAACTCAGCTAAATTCTTTTGATTTGCTCTCAAGTATTTAATTTCATCCAATGCACTCGGATTTGAAAACTGTGCGTTCTCTTGGCTTACCGCTTTGTTTGTCATCTTGTAATTAAGATGAGGCATACATAAGTAAAAAGTCCATTCAACCAACATCTGTTTAATGTAGTCCTTAATTAATGCTAATTCTAAAGCATTCAATGGATTTGCACCCCCTTCGATAGTGTCAATAGTTCCTTGTTTCAGTCTATCGTAGAAAGTAGTTCCTAATGCTTGTTGGAGCTTTGTGTCTTGAGCCTTGTATATCCAAGGGGTTAATTTATCCGCATCAACATTGTCCTCTATTGGTGTCTGATCTCTTAAAAATTGAACTGATATAAATTTCACTTTACTCATTGATCACCTCCTCTTCTACTTCTTCAACTGTTTCATCTTTGATTTTTTCTTTATAGTCTAATAGCTTAATCTCTTCCTCATATCCTCCAGCTTTTAAAATGTCATTGATAACATATTCAACTGTCTCTTGTCTTGGAGTAATATAAGATATTTGGAACTCTTGAAGAAGCTCAAGTCTTTCCTCTGTGCTTGCAAGTTTACCGGGTGTTAAAATAACAATCTGCAAAGGTATTTCGTGAGCTGTTGCAATCTCTTCCTTACTCACCTCTTTTAAATAGGTAAACCTTTCATCTGTATCTTGCAAATTAATCGTTTCAATTGTTGGTGCTTGATCCTGACCTTCTGAAAAAGCAATCAACATCTTTCCCGCATTCCTCGCTCCTTGATATTTATCTTCAAACTCTGCAACTACACTATCCATTTCCTCCTCCTCCGGAATACCATTGGCGAAATTTAAAATAAATGTTGGATGATAACCTTGCTTTAATTGATTGATATGAAAAACAGATACTTCATAGTCCAATTCAATCCAATTCATTGCAGTTGAATAAGTCTCAACTGGATAAACCTCACAAAATGGATTGTATTCATAATAAACGTAAACCTGCTTTCCTTCTCTGATTTCAGGATTGAATGCTCTTATAACTTCTGGAGCAAATTCTTTTTTCTTTCTCTTTGAGTAGCTTTGCCAATCATTAGAAAATAAATAGTGAGGATAATGCACTCCATTCGGATCATCTAAATCAACAATCCCCTCCCTTAGTTTATGGATTGGCATGTGTTTGATGCTTGATATTCTGCTCCCGTCTCTACTCCAAAGGACTTCAAAAGCCATTCCATTAATAATCTCAAAATCCAAAACCCCTTGTTTGATTTGTTGCTCGAGTTTGCACTTTCTAATCAATCGGTTTAAATCTTGATTTTGAACAGGAGCAAGACCAGCTCCAGCAATCAATTTGACTTTCTTATTTATGATGGATTTATTAGTGGATGATCCTTTGTAGTTGTACATCTCAAAAGAGCTATTAGGATATGCGTTATCCTTCCCCCATTCGATATACCCCTTCTTAGCGTTAATCTTGTTCTCTGGTGGCTCATAAGCCTCATTGAACTCAATCACTCTATATCTTGGTTTTTTGTATTCTTTATTCTTCATCTGGAAGTGTGTATTCTGTTTGTCTTTGTGTGAACGTGAACGTTTCCTCTCCTTCTCCTATCACTTTACATTTCCCACTCTCAACTATTGAAACCCTATTAGCATAATCTGAGTTAGGAGATTGCCATACGAAATAATCATAATCCCCTCTATCTAAACTTACAATTGCATTTGCTAAATCTTCGCTGTCATCCTCTGTAATTAAGAACTCATCATATCGTGAAACGTTAGCACTCAAATTTGTTCCAAGAACCACAACTTTTTGAGAATGATCTTGATTATTATGCAACTCCAAAAGATAAACAGCATTTGAAATTGAAGTCAACTCATATAGAGTGAAAACAATATTATTAGCTTGCGCCTTCTGGATTGTTATCATCGTTTAATTCTTCTTTTTTCTTTCTTGGTTTTCTCTTTGGCTCTTCTTTTACTTCTTCATTGAAATACTCATCTCCAAAAATTCTCTTGATCTCTTCCAATGTTCTTTGTGGATAGTCATTATGCAACTTGGCGGAAACACCGCCACCCTTAACAACCTTACCAATATATTTCTTTTTAATACTTAACATCTCGTTTTCTTTTAAATGTAAAATGTTGGTTTTTGTTTAGGTTTGTGAAATTTTAACCAAAAAAAAGAGGGCTAATTGCCCCCTCTTTCAACAAATAAAAATGGATATTAAGTTGTTGGATTAACTGTGATCTTCGCTGGATCAGCTACTCCCGTATTCAATACAGTTTCATCCATTAAGTATGCTCCATTTGCACTCTTAAATAAGAATGAAAGAGTTGCCCCGTTCATATCTCCTTGAGCCACACCTAAAGAAGCCATACCTTCTGACGCTCTTCCCGGACTTTCAAGACCACATAGGTAATAAAGCCCAGCGTTTGATTTCACAACAATAAAAACAGGAGCTTTACCAAGCTTCAAGATTAAGTTTCTCAAAGACGCATCAAGATCAATGAACTTTGTGCTTACTACTGTTTCATAGTGTACACTTCCGTTATCTCTACTCCCTTGAAACGTTTGCTCCAATCCTGCGAATTCAATATCCTGCTCAAATTTATAAACAGATACCGAATTTGGATTTGCGTCTAATGCTGTGATAATATTATCGGCATCTAGTGTATAGGTTACAGCACCGTCAAAAGTACCGATATAAACCTCTTCAACACCGCCAATTGTGTTACATCCAAAATCGTAACCGTTATCTATAATACAATCACTCATGTTTTAATTTTTTAAAGTAAGGAGAGCCGAAACCCTCCTTTGTTAATATTCTTTTCAGTCTGCTTATGGTGCAGGAACATACAATACTTGTGATGGGTCTTGGTAATTGAATCCAATAGCAAACACAATGTCCGTTACGAAAGCTTTGTTGAACTTGTCATAGAATACATCTACCTCTTCAAGATCACTCTCCAAATCAGTAGCATATCTCAAGTTCGCCTCGTAAGTACAGAATAAGTCATCTCCACCATTTAATCCATGAGTACCTTTTATAATTAAGTTAGTACCCGGGAATTTGAAAGTGTGTTTTCCATCTCTGTTCTCATCACCTGTATTCACAAATGAAGCAGTTGCATCAAGTCCATAAGTATCTCTGATCTTGTCAGCAAGTAAGTTCATGTTTGGTAAACTCATCCACAAACAAACCTCTTCTGCATCATACAACTCATCAGTTCTGTTTTTCAAGATTGCTTTTACAGCTCCGATTGGATCAGCAGCGAAATTTGCAATACCTGTTAAATCACCAGCTCCATAAGCTTGGTAATAACCTAAATCACCAGTTTCACCTTGAGCAATCTTTAAATAACCATCAGTCAAAGATAGGTTTCCTGACCCAGCTGTATCACCTCTCCATACTAATTTCTCAAGTTGCTTTGAGTTTCTTTTTTGTTTCTCCTCGATGATGATTTGAGCAATGTCAGTATCTTCATTATGCGCTCCTGCTGCCATATACATTGGAAGCTTTGCATCCATTACATCAAGACAGTTAATTTCTCTGTCGTTGATTCTAGTTGTAGTGATGTTTCTGTCTGTGATTACAGTATTATCACCTGTTTCTGCTGTTTGACAGTTTGAATTTGTCCAAGTCACATCAGATGTAAGGATATTCAACTGAGCAGTTGTTCCAGCTTTAACCCCTGTTTGTGGATTAAGCATAGCCAAAGTAGGAGCGCCTGCAATTAGGTTAGTAACTACATCACCAACTTCAATATGATCTGGCAAAGCAGATGGATCTAATGCGAAAATCTCCTTTTTTAATTCTTTTTTTGTTCTCATCTTTCTATTATTTCATTTTTTTTTATTTTAAACTCTTCCTGTTACTTGATGAAGTTTACTAACAGGCTTCTTTTTTTCTTCTGTGTTTTTAAATCTCACTCTAGTATCTGTGTGAGTTTCTGCTGATTCTTTTTTGAACTCTTCAAATGCTGCTTCCTGAGTTTTGAATTTTGATTCAATTGTTGTCAATCTTTCAGCAATATTTGTAAGTAATTCAAGAGTCTCATCTTTTTCAAGTTCAACCTCTTTATCTTCTTCTTTTTCCTCTTTTTCTTCCATTTCTTCCTCTGTCTCTTCCATTTCAGCCTCAACAACCTCAGAAATAACTCCTTCAACAACTACGATTGAAGTTCCTGTTTCTAAAACATAAGTTCCATCTGCTACTTCAACAAGACCGTCCTCTGTAACTTCTTGCACAGGTTGATCCACTGAAATGTCAGCAACTCTCATGATTCTCCCATCTTCTGTTTTCACATCAACAAAAGCCTCATCCGTTTCTTCTTTGTTCTCATCCTCAAATTTTTGAGTATCCTCTTCTTTGTCTTGTAGGATATCCCAAATCTTTTGAAATTTTTCTTTGATATTCATTTTTCTTTTTATTTTTAAATGTTACAATTGTGCAAATGTTTAACCGTTTGTTAAAATTTTTTCAATCAGCTTTAATTTTACTAGGTCATGTTTTTCTGATTCCATGATCTCCTTCATTAAATCTTTTTTCTTTTCTAAATTCATGGATTCATAGTTTTCAATAAAAGCACCCTCCAAAGAAAATCCGTTAAATTCTCCACTCATTACAAACTCATTCCAATATTTATCATTTGCAATGTAGAATGAAGCAATCCAAGTTCCATCTGGAACATCAAACAACTCACTTTTTACTTTATCTCCTGTGATGTAAGACTCAACCATGAACACGTCCTGTACTCTTTTGGTTGCATCGTGGTT
Organism: uncultured Flavobacteriaceae bacterium; assembly: GCA_937136455.1. Classification (GTDB taxonomy): domain Bacteria; phylum Bacteroidota; class Bacteroidia; order Flavobacteriales; family Flavobacteriaceae; genus MAG-120531. The sequence continues at coordinate 9,770 of CAKZOO010000139.1, forward strand.
TAAATTGATCATATTCTGCTTTCCTTCCATCATGTACTTATTTCGCATTCTGCGAATTGTCTCTGCTGAAAACTTCACATAATATTCTCCAAGTTCTTGGGAGTATCTATAAATTTCTGTCTCTGCCAACATGACTGGAGAAGTCACGATTCTTTGCACCATGTTGGTTGTGAAAAGCTCTTTCTTTTTTGCTTCCTTTTCTTGTTTATTGAAAGCGTGCCAATCAATCTGTGTTGCTGGCTCATCGACAAAAGAGATTGCATCCATTCCTGAATACATATTATCGTCCTCGATGTCTAAATAAATTATTTTCTTACTCATGTTTATAAATGTTTCATTCTGTTAAATGTTTAACCAATTGTAGCAGCTTCCTTCACTCTTGTAACTCTGTTTTGTACATCCGTAATATCTGACTCCACTACGATTACCCTTTGGTCTGGTTTGTTATCCGCATATACTGGCTCTGTGCTAGATATCTGAGGAGCTAAACTAATCCCACCCCCTGCTTGATTTATAGCAGAAAGAGTTTGAGGAAACATTTGTGCGGATGTTGAATTGATTACCATCTCACCTGGAGCAAGTAGCGCATCAACCGAGTCCACGTTTGAAGGCATTCCCGGAACTACACCACCTTTTGCTGCTCTAAACTTCTGAGCTGATATAATACCGATCTGTGCTGCTCCTGCCGCAGCATTAATTGCTGATTGAATTATCCCTAAAGGAAATGGTGCACTCAATCCTGAGATAACCGCTTGAGCCGTTCCCATGATTGCCTGTGAAATCCTCATACCTTTATCAATGTTAAAGGCTTTCCTTGCTGCCATTCGCTCTTCCATTTGCCTTTTCTGTTCAATCAACTTCAATTTGTTATCGTATTGTTGTTGATCAATCTCCCTGTTTGCAAGTTGGGCTTTTAGGCTTTCAGTTTCTTTTGAGTATCTCTGCTCTCTTTCGTATGAAGCCTGTTCTGCTTGTTCATTTAGTGCGTCCTGCGCTAATGAAAAGATTTGATTCAAAGAATCCGCTGCTATTGCAAATGACTCTTGAATTGTTTCAATTAACTGAGCGTTATTACTTTGCCATGCGTCTATCCTATCTTTCAGAGTAACTTCTGTTGTTTCTCTTGAATTCTTTTGGATTTGCTTGTTAGCGTCTTGATGAATCTGAACAACTTCTTTTGAATCTTTTTTAGCGTACTTATATCGAATACTAGAAATGTCCTCAAGAAGCTTCTCCTCTGCTTGCTTTCTAAGAGCAACGTGTGAATCTAAATTATCTTTTAAATTCTTGGTTTCTTGCTCGAATTGGAACTGTCTTAATTGCAATTCTTTTTCAAGCCCGTCATCCATCATCTCAATACGGTTCTTCTCGTATTCTTCCCAGCCTTTTGTTTCATCATCAATGATCTTTTGCTGCCTTCTTTGCTCCTCTTCCCAAAGCTTTTTTCTAAAGTTGTTTAGGTCAATCTCTGATTTTGTTTTTTGCTTATTTGCATCCTCATATTGCTTGACAGATTTCTTAAGGTTTTCCCTCTCACCTATCAAGGCAATCTGATCAATTGCACTTTTCTTTTCCCAAAAATGCTCACCCTCTTTTAAAAGATCGTCGTAATATTTTTGTACATCTTTTTGATTATCGAATTGAATCCCTCTCCCAGTTAACTCTTGAGTGAGTCTCATCTTCTCCATTGTATCCTTAACAATAAGCTCATTGGCTGCAAGAGTTTCCTCTAGCATTTGCCTCCTCATCTCTGTTGAGTTTTGACCAAGAGACTCAACTAAGGCAATTTCCAGCTCATAGGCTTCACGCATCTCATCACGCTCTTTCTTTCTTTGCTCAATGAGTTTATCAAGTTCTTTAATCCTTGCCTTTATTCCAGCCATTGCGACATCATGAGCAGCCTTTGCGATTGCAGCATTCTCTTTTGTTGCCTCACTCATTTTGATATAAGCTAAAGCAACCAATCCTAATGGACCAAGTAACACAAGCAAGTATTTACTCATGTCTTTTATCCACTTTATAACACCTTTTATTTTTTTACCTAAAAGAACCAACCCTGCAACTAAAGAACCAATAGCAACCACGATCAACCCGATTGGGTTCGCTGTCATTACTGCATTGAGTACAGTTTGGGCAACTGTTAAAATCTTAGTTTTTGCTGCTGCTATTAATTGACCACTTGATAAAGCCTGAACTGCTGCGGAGTATGCTGTTGTTATCACATTGGACAACTTCATGAGTGAAGCATAAGACTCCATTGCACCCGTTACAATCTTGGTTGCTCCCTCGACCATTGCCATTGTTTGCACGACCTTTTCAAGAGATTGATTCCCAGCTCCTACTAAAGCCATTCCCCCAGCCATATCCATGAAACCACCTGCAACTGATTTAAGCTCAGATGCAACCTGTTCATTGTCCAGAGCCTCCATTGCCAACTCCTGATTTTTAATTTCACGATTGACCTTGATCATCTCTTTTCTTAACTCCTCATAAGCCTCAGTACCTACTTCAACTCCTTCAAGAGCTTTATTAAGTCTCTCAGCTTCCTCTCGCATATCGCCAAGAGTGCTTAAAGTTTTTTCAGTTTCCACTTCCAGCCCTGCCATATTTTTGACAGCGCTTTGAGTGTCAAGAGATAAATTTATTTGTACTGACTTTGCCATTATTCTGGTGCGCCTCCTACGCTTCCTTTGTCTACTTGTTTTGGTTGTAAAGAATTAGGTGCTTTTACTAGTTTCTGAGATTCGGTATCATAGTAGTATTTCGTCCAGAAGTGCTTACAATTCTTCCCTCCACGATAACGAAATACTGAATAAATATTACTCCCTCCTTGCCCTAGTCCGGGGTTTGGTGTAAGTCTTAAAATGTCTTGGTATCTCATTACTGAGCTTCGAGTCCTAGTAGCCAACTTAATACAGAACTCTCTGGAGTTTGAACCATATCCCCTAGAACCGTATGCGTTTGAATCGTATAAGTAAAGATTAACTATTTTGAATTGGCTTTTTTTTTCAAAGTTTTCTCTACCTATTTCATAGTCGTCTTCCTCAATTTCATAGCTTTCAGCATTCTGAAAATCTTCATAAGTCAACCCTAACTCCTCCATAGGTATTCCTATATCTGGATTACTATCTAAAGTCATGACTATTTCAGCTTTACAAAGCTCCTCTTCAATAGCTTTCTTTCTTTCTTCGTCTGTTAGGTCTTTATCAAAAACCTGTTTTAAATCGCATAGTTTACACATAATTAAGCAACTGAATATGAAATTTTATATTTTGTAGTCCATCTAACACTTGTAGCAGCCTCTCCAGTACATTGAATTAAAGCATTTGTTCCTGATAGTGTCATTGTGGCTGTGAGTGTTGTGAAATCCCCCGATACATTCTGAACTAAAGAACCTACCGCTGTAAGTACACCTCCATCATTTTTATATAACTGCCTCAGATAAATGTTAGCTGCTTTTGATCCATCACTTTGAATTGCCATTACCTCTGCTTCTAACAATAAAGCCGAATCATCAGGAACGGGAACACTCGCAATATTAAAAGGAGTATTGCCAGACGAACTACCTTTAACACCGAGTCCAGAAGTTTCTATTTCTGTTATGCCATTATCATCTCTAAAAAAAAGCCTTCCGTTAAATGTGTTCAAATAAAGCTCACCAAGAAATATGTCGTTTTCATCAAAATCGTTTAAATCATCAGATAGTGGAATAGTTGGTACTAATCCTTCTATTGTGCATCTCTTTACTCTTACCCTTGAAAACTCTGTACTCATCCTTTTATTTTTAAATGTTTTTTTATTACAATTGTTTCTCTTATATTTGGCTCATAGTTTTTTTCAAAAAATCAATGATTGTTAAAGGGAAGTTGCTACAACGGTAGATTTCCCTTTTTTTTACCCTTGTATTTCTCCTTGAGTCGCACTATTCTGTGTTCCGTCTATAATCACTCTTTTCTTTGAGTCGCCTTCATAATTCCTTACACTGTCCTCACCACCGTCGATAACATCAATCAAATTCGTTTTATCTATTGCCATAACTTCATCCTCTCCACCGTCTATAATTGTTATCTTACTTGGATTCGATATTCCTTCGTCTGTAATTTTAGTACCATCTACATAGACAGCTCCTGACTCATCAATTAGATTTCCATCACCAACTGAAATGAAACCATCAACTCCAGGAAGCACCGTATTATTATTTCCTACGATAATACCCTGCTTAACTCCAGGAGGCACATAGTTTCCAGTTCCTTGAACTTTCACCCCTAGTGAATTTATGCTGTTGCCATCTCTACCTTGATACTCAGCACCGTTTTTTGATTGAGTTGGGGTTAATCCCGTTGTAATTACATCACCCTCTAAGTCTATTGGGTTTATCCCACCGTCAGCAGGCAAATAACAAACCCCTTGACCATACTCACCCCCTAAAGCATTACAACAATCTTCACTAATAAACTGCCCAGACGTAGATTTGTAGTATTGCCTATCTTTTATATCAGCAACAATCAAATCATTAGGACAATCCGTATTGCTAACAGGAAGCACAACATTATATTTATTAATTACCGTTAAATCAATAATCTTATATAGAACAACCTTTGTCAATTTGTCCGATCCAATAGGATTGAAGTCTTTAATATTCATCACTCGCCAATATGAACCATCGATTTTAATTAAATCTCTGAAATCAAATTGAGCAATATCTAAAGAAGTGAGCTTAACAAAGCACTCTAATAGTCTAGAGTTCTTATCTGTGATGTTATTTAATGTTGCTCTATGAAATTTTCTATATAAGTTTGAAGCAGGATATACAGCAGGATTCCAATATATTTTATCTGGCGCTCCAAAATCCAAAGATTCTTGTGGATTGTATGGATCATCCCACATCCCTGCATAGGGATAACTTGATAAACCTGTTCCAGAATCAGAAATATTTTCCTTTAATAAAAGTGAATCTGCTTCAATGGATTTCAATCCATCATAAAACAAAATTCTTGGTTTGACCTTTTTTGCTTTGTAGTTTTCATCATCCTTCTCTACATAGAAAGGCGCAACCCTTCCATTTATCAAATGACTAGAGCAAGGAGTTGGTGAGAATTTAACCTCTGTTTTTTGAAGTTTCTTTGAAAAGTCGTTTAGTACGTTTATCTCCTGCTCAGCGTATATCTTTTTTGTTTCTGCATTATACTCCTTATTGTATAAATCATCATCTTGAGTATAAGTATAAAGGTAAGTCCTTGCATCTAGCTCACTCATTGGAGTGATTACTAAATCTTTACTTCTATCTACTAATTTTGTCCAGTCCTTAACCTTCTGCTTTGATTTGAAAAAGTCGTCTCTTGGCTCAATTATTAGATTTCTTTCATTGTTTGGATCGTCCTGAATGATTAAGTTAAACATCTTGACTACATCAAGAAACATATCCTTTATCTTGATAGTATCATTTAAAAGGTTGTTCACCTTCAAATCTTCATTACCATAGGATTGATTTGATGATGGTTTTATAATCATCTTTGTAAATGAACCATCAAAGGACTCCTTTAAAACTAGAGCTGCATAAGTTTTCCAATCATCACCAGCCCATGAAACGTTAGGCTGTTGTCTAAATGCAACTAAAACCTTTATCTCATCACCCGGCTCTAGGAATACATTTGAAGCGGATAACCCAAATACAAGAGGACTATCTAAATCAATGAATGGAGCATTAGGGTCTTGCCAATTTGAAGCCGTTTCACTAAATGCACTTGGAACAAAATCAATCACCCCATCTGGATTTGATGGATCATCGGGGTCTCTTGTTGAGTCTAATTCAATTACACTGCCATCGACTTTATGTAAATACAACCTATACAAATAAGAAAGATTACCAGAGTTGTATTCCATCAACCCTGAATTTCTAGTATTGAAATAGGCAACAAATAATTTACCGTCTAAATTTATATCGTACCTCCCAGCCTTTGAACAAGTGAAAATATTTCCATCCCATTGACCAAGCTCATCTGTGAAAGTTAAATCCTCCCCTCCATCTGTCACCGTTCCTGTCTCTCGATCAAAACCAGTTCCATCCGCACTCAATTGATAGCCAGCACCCCATGACTCATACCAACCTTCTGCTGCATTATTAGCTCCTGTTACGGCTCTTTTGTATGGTGTTAAAAACTTATATTCACCCGATAGAATATTTCCGTTTATACTTGTCCTAACATTCCTCTCTTCAAACTGCTCTGCATTGATTTCAATCTTATCCTGAATGAATGGAATGATTAATTTCTTGAAGTATTCTGAATTGAAGAAATTTGATGTGTAGGTATATCCTGCGAACTCAAACATTTTATCTATGTAGGTTTTAAGATAGAATGCTGGGTACATATCATAGATATAGACTGAATCAAATATATCTGTATTGTCACCTCTTACATCGTAAGGATAAACATAACCCTGACCAGTCTTACCCAAGAAAACCCTATCACCGTTTACATCACATGAATAAGTCCAAGAGTCTTGAATTGTGTCTTTGTCTCTTGTGTGATCGTATTCTGAAAAATCAAGATTCTTTAAAGTGTAATCTTTGAAATCAGATATAATATTATTCAGTTCTCCAAATATGGAAACATCATAATCGATCTCACCATTTGTGTTGTGTATTTTTAATAGTTGAAGGTTTCCCTTCATTACTGTATTACTTCCCACAGTAATTGAAGCAGGAACTTTGATATTTGGATTGTAGTTTATATTGTCTACATTGACATCAAATATCTGTTTGAAAAATAGATTATTTGATTTACTACCCGGTATGGTGATTGTTTTTGAGAAGTTTGTTTTCCTCTTCTCGACATTCAATATATCCTCAATTTCAAAATTGAGTGATACACCTACATCATCATAAGTGTCTAATACTTTACCGCCTGCAATTATTCTGAAATCATTCATTAGAATCTATAATTGTTGTTTGACATTCTAAGCTCAATTGTATGCATGAATAAATAGTCCTGTTGAAGCTTCTTGAAGTCTTTCGCCTTATCCATTACCTGAACCGCTTCCATTGTTCCGTCAGGATGTTGAACCATTACATAAGGGCTTTCTAGCATATCTTTGAAAAGCTCATTTTCCTCTTCTTTGATCCAACCAGAGTTTAAGATTAACTTATCTCTCGATCTCGAGTAAAAAGTTACCTCACCTCTTCCAAAAGTCTCATAACCAAAATCACCCTGATTATAACTCCCCTCAATCTGATAGTAGTTTTTCTTTTCGAATTCTGTGCTATCTTCTGAAAAATAAATGAATGGGTAGGTTATCCATGAGCCGTATGAATCTTTCCAACAAATATGATATACATCATAACTTGAGCAATCTGGATTGATTTCAAAAAATACCGTATCAGAAGTCACAAAGAAATTATCCAAAATCTCCAGCTTGTAATACGAAACCGAGTCAAGTGTTGGCTGTGTAAAATCTCCTATATTAATAGTCTTATCTGAATTCAATGCTAATTGACTCAATCCACCCGGAAAATAATAATCATTAAATCCCTTGAAATTATTTATTACTGCCCCAATGACAATAGTATCTGAACTATCATAAGCCGTTAATAAAATATTCAACTTGTTTTCTGCTCCTATCTTATCTCCATGTACTAAAAGCCAAAACTTAGAATCTAATTCTATTCTGTGTCTTCTTGTGTTGTTCTTTGCTAGAATTGTGCTAATCTTATTGTCTGCTATTGCAGCCCCTGCCTCGATAACGTAATTACTAAAATCACCATTTGAGAATCCGTACTCCTGATTTGTAAGTCTTGAATTGTAGGCTTTTAAATTTGTAATTGTTTCCTGATCTAAAAAAGAAGTCCTCCTGCCATCTGCAAAAGTAATCCTCCCGCCAATCGGGGGAGTAGATTGTGCAAATCCTAGATTTGTCTCAATCACATATCCATTCGTGACATCATGATAAATTGCTGTGACTGTTGCAATTGTATTGTACTCCGGAACTGGTTGACCAAATATTGAACCGCCCTCTGTTCCTGTTGCTGAAATAAAAGACTTATTTACAACCAAAGAAGAAGACGAAGGAACATCAATAACTTCAACTGCTCCATTATAACTCGGGTGTGTTGACTGCCCTGTGACTACAATCAAATCACCAACCTCAAAAGGATGATCGTCTGTACTTGTGAACCCTAACGAACCAGAGGCGTCATAATTATCATCATAACTCCACTCAAATTGCTCTTGTTGTATGTTTATTTGATCACCTACTTGGATTGGGCTTGCATCAACATCAGCAGGAGTCAATGAAGGATTAATAAACCCCACATCCCCCGAAACAAATATGTTATCCGTAAAATCAAAAACGTATTTATACTCCTCCCCAATTAAAATATCATACTCAAAAACAGTATCAGGTGCTTCATATATTTCAGGTGTATCTTCTAAATTCTGAGTAACAAAATCCTTGATCGTATTATTCAGATATAATTTAGCTTCATAATCTTCATCTGGTAAAATGCTATATGGAACTATCCTGTAAAATTGGGCAACTGTTAATGTTGGTGGAGTAGTGATCACTAAATCAAAAATGAAATCTGTTGCAGATGTCACCGCTATGATTTTATATATACCTGTATATGAATTTGAAACATCATTATCAAATAGAATCACATCTCCTACTTCATAATTATGTGAAGCACTACATGAAGCTTTAGAGTAAACTTGCGCCCCTACCGATACGGCTGTAAGTGTATCACAACCTACACCATCATATAAAATATTCACTACATATCTCAGATTCTCAACGTCTGTTAAATCTGAAAGAACCCTCAAAGGGAGTGCGCTATATCCTGCTGCCAAGTCTGCTGGCTGTGTGTTTACTGTTATCATATTCTAACTGTAATATTGTTGTTGTCACTTATATTCAAAATCATTTGATTGACCATATCATCAACCCAATCAGAAACCCCGTCCTCTAAATGAGCATACTGGCTTCCTCTTAATTGCTTGTTCAAAGACTTTTGAATAACATCTGTTTTTTTAATTCCGTTCTTTGCTATACTTCTAGCAATTGGAAAAGCCAATTTCTCACTTATTCCTTTTGCTCTTGTCCATTCTTTTATTGCGCTGAGTGGTGGATATTTACCCGGCTTCCTTCCTGCATCCACCCATTGTAAATAATCCTCGGCTCTTAACTGAATTGTGTAAACTGTTCCAAATCCTGTTTTTATGACTCTACTTTCAAGAGACTTTAATAGCCTTCCAGTTGCTTTTTTATCCAACCTTCTAAGCTCATTTGATAAAGTTCCAATATAGGACTCACCAAAAACAACCAAAGCCTCTCTCAAAGTTTCATCATTGAACATCATACCTCAGTCGCTCCCTTTAATGTGAATGAATCTCCTACTGTTGAATCAAGCGAATCAGAACTTAATAATGTATTCAACCCTGCTTCAATAGATGTCTCTTTCGTTATATCCCAAGCAACAGTCCTTGATAAATTTGCGGGCTTGTTTGATTGTGCGTGTTCAAGTTTCTCCCAGAACAATATCGTCGCTTCTGCTCTGTTGATAGACATCTTTGCTCCAATGAAGTCAATAGTGAAGTAATCCGTTTTTTCATCCTGTGCGGTCTTTAACCCTGTGTTTTGTTTGTAATAAATTTTCATTTTCTATTTTTTTAAAGCCCTAATTCTGCTAATGTGTAAAACCTAACAAACATAGTTCCGTAGGCAATCGTTTTCCCATTTGTTCTTATTAACGCTCCCGTATTCACATTCCACGCTAAAGTAGATAACCCATCTCTTGTTGTACTACTCCATATTACAGTAGTTCCACTCGTAACCCTGTAATTTAAAGGGGAATAGTTGTAATATTCTGTGTCAGAAAAATCCATCAAGTGCATTGCTTGACGTATGTTACAGATATACCAATCATTATACCCTGCAATAGTATAAGGTTGCCCTGCCATCCATGTTGCCCAATCATTAGAGCCTAACCCTTGTTGAGAAGCAAAACAAACACCCATAACCCTGTCATTAGCCTGATCATAAGTAGTCCAATCGATGTACACCATATTAGTGTAAATCTGACCTCCTGCGTCATCTGTAAATCTATTATTGTTTCCTGCTGGATTAAGCCACGACAATGTGTAAAGGTCTGTGTCCCTACCCTCTTGTAAAGCGCCATCATCATTTGCAGCATAAGAAGTGACTTGACCAGTCTTTATATTATTCAAACTATTACAATCCCCACCTCCACCAGTTGTTACTGTTATCTTGTTACCTGTCACATCATCAGGAACTATTGGATCATCATCTTGATTGACTAACTCAATATCTTGATTTTTAACAGAGGGCTTAGTTAAGAATGAACCCCCGTTTAAAGTAATATATTCATCTGGCAATATTAATGTTCCTCCAGATGCAATATTAACAGAGTAAGTGCCATCTGAATTTTCAACCAATGCATCAGCACATGGAGGGCAAGGAGGACAAATATCTGGCTCTGCTGGTACATTATCAAAGTCTCCCGGTATTGCGCAATTGTTGTGAGTCAATTGAAGCTCTAAATCAAAGAACCAACCATAAGCTTTGTCCGTTGTGTCATCAATTAAAGGACTAATCAAAACTGATTGTTCTGGAGTCATCACCCCAAACTTTCTTAAATTGGTCATGGAATAATTAACCACATCCAAACACATTTGATGTGTATCACTATGTACTTCCCTAATATTGTTTGAATTATCGCCTACCGCATTTGCATAGTTCTCTTGGTTGTTGTGTTGATCAACTACAAAAAAAGTCAATACTACCGTTGGAAGTTGAGTCTTATTCCTGTTTATCGATAATGAAGTTGGAGCATGAGACACCCAAAGATAAGGAAACTCCATCTGCTTTGTTGTACTTGGCTCACTAAAGTCACCATCACCAAAAGATTTGAGTTGTAAATGAGCTGAAACGAACTGCTCATAAAACCCTATCAGTTGATTTAATGTAATTATTTTTGAACTCATTGCTGCTTTCTTTTATTCTCTTCCACCTTGTGTTTCTCATTTAAAAATGAAAGCCAATTCAAGGCACTTATGTAATTCATTTTATACACTTCTGTATCTGTTTTCCTCAATTCATGTATCAATGCATACACCATTGAGTGAGTTGCCCACCTATCATCTAGGCTCGTTGGGTTTATTTCTTCGAGCTTGTTTTTTTCTTTACCGCTTTTTGTGAAGAGCCCTTCATACCTTTTATGGATGTACTTTTTCCACTCGAAAAAAAAATAAATAACCCGTACACATCTGAGATCTTCACATTCTTTCTAAACAATTCAGCTCTCTCCATGTGTGAATTCCTAAAGCTCTCAAAGTTCCCGTTCTCCAACTTCTTTCTAAGAAACACACAAAGATACTCCGCAAAAGCTGCTGGAATATTCTCACCGTATTTCCTTTTGATTTGCTCTATACTTTCAACCTCACCGACAGATAGATTTTTAAAATCATCCTTTTGCCTAATGAAATACTTCTCACCATCAACCACTATTGATTTCCTCTGCTTCTTTGGTGGATCACTCTTAATGAAATCCAGATTCTTCATGATCTTTGGAAATTCATTTGTAGGTATCAATCTCACATTATCCAAATCCATTCCAGTCACAGTTGAAATAACTGTCAATGCATGAGTAATTTCATTCTCAATTGTATGATCTATCTTTGCAACCTTTTCAAACAACTCTATTGTAACTTCATCCCAACCATTTGGAAAGTTGAACTCTTTCAGCTCCCCGTCAATCTCCAATTTAAAATGTACCATCTTTATTTTATTTTAAATGTTTTATTCTGATTCCTGTTTTTGCTTCTCTATCTCCTGCATAAATCTCAATCTAGTTGCTGAAGCTCCTCTCAAATACCCAAGATTAAAATAATACCCTTGCATTACTCCTTGCCTCACCCATTCCCAATACTCTGGACTTCTAGTCTGAACATTCTTTGCTGATTTCTCTTGAATCTCTTTATTGCATTCCATGGTTTTATTCAATAGAATCTCCTCAATTCCTTCTGTTGTTGTATCAACCCCTTCCAGCTTCTTATTGAACATCTCCATCCCTGCCTTAATCCCTCTCACTCTTTTTTCTTGTTTCATCTTTATTTGTTTTAAAACGGTTTTCTATACTCTTTTAATTCAAAATACATTCTATAAGCCATTGCATCCGATATGTCAGGAGACCTCCCGATAATCCTAGCCACATCTTTCTTCTTAACTAGTTTCAGTTTCCCATCAATGGTTTCTAGTGGTTGTGATTTAATCTCATAAACCTCTTGCATCAGATCATCCTTCAAGTTATTCGTTTTGATCTTCACCTCACCCTCTCTGATCTTATCCGCTAGTTTGAAATAGACCTGAGTTTTCAGATTCTCATAGTTCTCTTTCTTTAATGGTTGTCCGTTGTTTTTAAATGCAATCGCCCCTCTGAGTTTACCCTTCAAAAATTGACCTACCCCATCAGCATCATATACTATTCTGCTAGGACTAACTGCGTGCTTGTCTCTTAATCTCAATAACTCCTTATCTGGCTCATCACCTTCATAGTTGATTATCTCAATAATTGTTAAACCCTGCCATAAAATGAAAATACACTTATCAGATTGAAAAGCAATATCTGCCGATAGATAAAGTTTTCCTTCAGGATCGTAATCCGGATGTACTTCATACATTGCATTGACTTCATCATATTTGAGAAGTCTCGCTTTGTCTGTATCAAAATCCCATTCACCCTCTAACAGTCTTGATCTATCTGCCGGTGGAAGTGAAGCAAGAGCCTCCCTGTAATCTTCTCCTAAATGTGGATTGTCTGATAGTTTAGCTCTTACGAAAGTCTTGTACGGATCAAGCTCACCCTTTGACCAAGGCAAATAAAACTCTGTATAAATAAAATTACTTCCGGGGTTACAGGTCATCAAGAGCTTGTTGTTGATTCCAAACTCCTTGTTTCTCCATCTCCCTAACCTTGTTTTGAATATATCCTTTCCTTTCAATTCAACTCCTGCTGCCTCTTCTATACACCCGAATGTCAAAAGAGCACCACCAAAACGATCATAGTTAGGATCACTAGGTAAGTATCTAAGCTCATAGAATTGAATGATTGAACCATTCCACCATTTGATATATCCCTCGATTGAATTGTAAGTAAACATGGATTTGGGGATCTTCCAGTTGTTTACTATCTCCCAAAATGTCACCATTGTATTTCTCTTGATATCTACAAGAGTATTCCGAGCCAACCCGATTCTTATCTCAGGATGCTCAAAACATTTAAGAAGCATGATCACCCAAAGAACATAACTCTTCCCTCCACCTGCTGAACCTCCATACAAGAGCTCCCTTTTTGAAGGATCATGAAAGGCTTCAAAGAATTCATCCTGTCTGGGAGTTGGATTAAAGTCAATGTTCATCTTCTTGGCGGTCTAAATATTCAGGTATCTCCCTATCAATAAAGTATTCTATTTGATACATTTCTGTGATTAGGCTACTAATATGTGAATCATCATTGTTTAATGACCTTGCTGCCTCTAAGAACTGTTTCACCTTCTCAATTCGATCAAGCACTTGATAGTTGTTAGTTAAATTATTCCAAATCTCTTTAGTCACTCTTTCTCAATTATCATTTTAGTAATTATCACAAAGCACACTAATGCGCAGATTAATAGTATCATTCAGGCTTATTATAATTGACTTGAATTCCTGCAACGTGCTCAATCTTCTCTGGCTCATTATCTCCTGTCATTTTGTTGTGCATCTCAAGAGCTTTCAATCTCACACTCTTTCTTTCCTCTCTATCCAAGATCCAACTCTCAAGAAGTTTCAGCTTCTCTCTTTTAGTCATAACAGCATCCTCTTTGATCTGTTTCTTCTGCTCCTCTATGTATTCCTTCACCTTAGCATTGCTTAGCAGTCTGCTTGCACTTGACTCTGCTGCCTCCTCTGTTGAATCAGGATATGCTTTTAGATATGCTTGAGTTGCATTGAATCCGTTTACTAGATATTCATCTGCGAATGCTTTATGACTGTCTTTCAATTCTTTGCTTTTCATGATAAAACTCCTTTCTTCTGTCTTGATCCCATTTCTTAATCCTAGCCAATGCCCAATTTAATGATCTCGGACACTTGCCACATATCTCACATTTAGGATCAAAGTTGTCTCTGATAAACTTCTGCATAGGTAGGAGGTCTTTCTTCATCCCTCTTGGTTGTCTCTTGAAGTATTCTAACCTCTCTAGGTCTATACCATTATAAAATTCATCGTGGTTGTCCTCAATGAATAAATCGATTAGTATCTTCTCCTCCTTTTCGTTCTTTGTTAATGCTCTCATTTTCTTATTTGTTTGATCCAGTTAATCCACCTGTATTTTCTTAGATTCTTATTCTCCACTTCAAGTGCTGCTATTCTCACAAATTGCTCTGTTAAAAGTTTTGATTTCGATTCAATCTCATTCTTTAGATTATCAAACACTTCATCCTTTGAGAACACTTGAAATCCTTTGTGGTCAAATTCTACTCTGTCAAAACCTAAAGGATTGTATCTGTATGCCCATCCCGAAATACCATGCCTTTTAATCACTACATCATGAGCATGAGCTTTTGCTTTTAGCTCCTCATAATCTCTTAAATCTATTTCAACTTTTCCATTCATATCTATTACTCTTTTAAGACGTACAAATCTAGGATATAGGCAACTAACGCACCAAAAGCTGCTGTGAATATATCTCCACAAGTCCATACAAGTATAAACCAGAAGCTCCAACACTTCAAACAGATATACTTTATCATGTTAGTTTTATTGAATTCTTCTAACACAATAAAAGCCCAACTTGTAGCAACCCACATCAGACTTACTCCCCCAACTATAATGACTAAATCATCCGTTCCCATTCCAAGCTCCTTTATTTAATATGGTGCATATTTCAGTAGTTAAGAATTGTGGTTCTCCATTCATGTAGATTCCCATAAATCCTTGATCATTTCCATAGGCTTCTGTTCCTAATATGATTAGAGGCTTTTCAACTCCATGAACTCTCACTTCATATTGATACACGATTCTTTCTGACATGCTCTTTTATTTTCTTTATTGCGTTGTTTACTGTGAGACAAATTGCCACATGATCAATTCCATACTTGTCTTCCATTCCTCGGTATGTTTTCTTCTCATTGTCATGCTTATACATTCCTAGTTTAAAATAGGCACTAAGCATATCCGTTTCATACCATCCTAGTATTCTATTTTCTTGGATGTATTTTAGCACATCAAATTCTCTGTACTCTTCATTAACATCTTCCAAAAACAAAAAGAGATGGCAACTTTCCTCAGTCCTGCTCCTCTCCATGTACTTCTTGTTAAATTCGCTGTTCGGTTTTTTCGCTTGAGTCATAACAACCCTTAACGCATACCAGTAAAGACCGCCAGATTCTTCCAACCCCACAATCAGATCCTCTGGCTTTTTTAGAAGTATCATAAACACCTCCTGTTTAAAGTCGTCAAGATAACCCTTGCTATTTGCAGGAAGATTTGAGATTATACTATTGTGAAATCTCTGATCCTTGAATAAGTTACCTAGAATTTTCTCTTTCACTTTTCTAATGTGCTTGCACAAAGATAGTTATAATTTTTAGAATATCAATCAATTAGATTCTGTATTTTATTGTATTCCCTTTGGTAAGTCTCAATTGAAGGAAAAGATATTTCAATTCCTTGCTCTGCAAAGTAGTTTGAAAATATCATGATGATTTTATCTATGTCTTGAGTTGTGAGTTGTGTTGTTGACTCATAACCAAATAGAGCTATTTGAATCGGTTTCCAAACTAAATGCTTGACAATTGTTTCTGTGTATGGAGTTTCTATTCTCATTCCCTTTATACCATCATATCCAAAAGCCATACCTAAATCATTCAGCTCATCAGAAATATATTTGAAATATAAATGAAGGGCTGCATTCTGGGAAATGGATCGCTTCTTTTTATCCTTTATAGGTTGATTACATAAAGTACAAACTCTCATTTTTATTGATTTTTGAAAATATAGATTTTTATGTTTTCATTATTATACCCGTACGAGTGTAATTTAGGTTATATTATTTAAATTATACCCGTACTAATATAGTTTCTCTATTTATTAAGTGTTTCCAGTTTTCATGACATCTTTCGCATACAGGCTCTCCATTTATTTCTTTCGTTGGTTTTTCAGGACAATGTTTCCCTTTATCATTTTTTACCGAACACTTAGGATGATAACAACCTGTTATAATATCGTGTAATTCTTTATAATTCATAATTTTATTCATCAATTAGGTAAGAATAAATGCTCATACCTATGTAAATCCCAAATATCACTCCTAATAAAAACATATATCAGTTATTTATTAATTTGTTCTATAATTCTAGTGAAAGCCTTATCAATTAAATTTAGAGTTAATGAATCGTGGTCTGCCCTGTCAGTTATTTCAAACAACAATCCATCTCTTATTTTCTTTATCTCTTCATCCGCTGGGAGTTGTTTCTGTTGGAGTTGTTCTACTATTTCAACTAAATCTTGTGCTAATGAAATGTTATCGTAACCACTATCAGCATCTATTCTTTTTAAGAATTTTTCTACCAATTCATTTTCCATATTATCTATTGTTTTGGGGGTTGTGGCAATTCTTTAAAGATAAATCTAAGCATAACAATTGAAGCTTGTATGTATTCACTTTTTGCATTATAGTTTAAAATAGCTTCAGAAAGTTCTTCAAAACTCATTCGTTTTTCTTCAGCACTTATCCAAGTACTTTGTTTTGAGTATTCTTCTAATATGTGTTTAAGTTCATATTTGCTCAGCATAACACAATCATCGTTACCGAAATGAACGTGTCCCTTTAAAAACTCTTCTGGTGTTATTTTTTTATCCATATTATAATTTATTTTTAGCTTCTTGGTATGCTAAATGAGCTTCGTATTCATCTATAAAGTACCCAAGAAATTTTCTTTTACCTTTAACTCTTATCCCTGCAACCCATTTATTCCAATGTTTACACCAAGTAACTCCAGTGTATTTGGAACTACCTTTTCTATCTTTACTCACGTTTTCTCTATGTGGTATTAATTGCAGGTTTTCAATTCTATTATCGCTTTTAATGTTATTGATATGGTCACAAACTAAATTAGAAGTACCTTTTGGTTTATGACCTAAAAAAGTCATAGCCATTAAAAGATGCACTCTAAATGTTTTGCCTCTCAAAGTTATTCTAGGATAACCCCATCTATCAAGATTTGTTTTTAATATTAAATTTTTACGCAAACTCTTTACTCGACCATCCGTTGAAACTTGGTATAAACCTTCATAGTCAGGTATATCTTTCCATTCAATCATATTAACTATTTTTATATTCTTCTGCAATATCCATAAAGGTCTGCAAGTAACCTAAAGCAGTTTCTTTGTCGTTAAGGATGTATTCCAACATTTCTTGCATTTTATCTTCAACACTCTTGTTTGGTTTTAACTCCAGAGTGTATGCCTTATTTCTTCGCTCTTCTATTTCCTCTTTTGGAATTTCTGTTAGTTGTTCATCCTTTGTTTTTTGGAGGGCTTTTAAATAACCTTGCGTATAGCCTTGTTTAAAATCTCTTTCAGCAGAACTTCTTACTTTCTCCGTTTTAATAGGTTGTTCTGGTACTTTAAACTGCAAAGAGTATTTTTTTGCTCTTTCTTCTAATCCTTCTATTAATTCATTCATAGTTTCTCTATTTCTTGTTTAACTTCTTCCCAATAAATCATTCTTTCCCTCCATTTTAACTCTACACTACTTCCGTATGTCGATATATCTGATATATTCTCTATTATCTCTTCAACACATATTAAAGCGCATTTTATAGCGTTGTTAAATTGTTCTATTGCACAAAATGTTAGATGTAAACTTCCATCACCATCCTCTTCTTCAAAAGTCGGGTCTGAATAATCTATAAACTTATTTACTAGCTCCTTTGCTTTTTCTATTGCTTTCATTTTTATATTAGTTTAACGTTAGTAATGGAGTTTAGCCAGTTGTTGGCATTCATTTGCCCACGCGCGCCTTTATCTTTTCAAGTTCAGCCAGCCCGTCTTTTACACATTTCTCCACATCAATACCTTCGCTTTCTAAGTATGCTTTTGAGCCTTCAACAGTATCTAAGTTGAATTTTCGTTTGGTTTGAAAAATCTCAGTTTTGCAGCTATGGCAGTGCCATTTATATACTGTCAATCTACCCCACGGTTTCGGGCTGCTGAGTATGTCAGGTAAAAAGCATACTTCACTATTACACTTAGGGCAGTTCCTTAAGCTTTCTTGACCTTCTTCAAGGTATATTACTTCATTTAATTCCATCGCTCAAAAACGAAATGCCAACAATAAATAAAATGAATAGCGCAGGTTGGCGTTCTGCTTCTATCCAATGTTTGTTCGTGCGCTACTGCATTTTATTAGAGCCGTTAACTTTATCCATCTTTAATACTTGTTTTTAATGTTAATGTTGGGGTTATCCCTCTTTTTGTAATTCTTCTATTTGTATTCTCAATTCTTCCAGCATCTGTTCCTTGTCCGCTTTGTAAAACTTCTGAACTGTGTTTGCTTTAACCATTAGATCATTTACAAAATCCTCTCCCTTTTCCTTTACTAGCCAATCCCTAAACTCTAAAGGAGTCTTATGAGCAGAGAAACCAGAATTGAATGTATGATGGCTCACACATAAACAAACCCCGTTTTCAGGAAGCCATCGAGTGCTTCTCTTCGATCTCGAATAAACATGATGACTATTCAAGTTCTTAGTCGTTCCACAGTATTCACATTTTAGACCAGCCCGGAGCTTAACAAGCAAACTCCAAGCTTCATCTAATTTCCCATCAATTCCTTTCAACTTCTTCATTAGAAATTAGGAGTTTGTTCAGGCTTCCAATCATCATGCTTTGCGTAAAGCTTCCCTTGCTGACTTCTTAATATATCAAAATTAAACCATCCGTTGTTTTGGTTTTCGTCGATGAATTTCTTGAATTCATCTACTTTTATTGAACCTTTGCAAATTACAAAGTCAGGTGCATTTTGATGTTTCTCTTTAATGATCAACCCGTCAATTAATTTTGTCTCATTTTGATTACTCATGATATTTAACTTTTATTAGTTCCTTTGCTTGTTTTAGTGAATCAATCCTGTGATCCAAACTATCTATTTCCCTTTGAAGTTTCTCCTTCTTCAAATCTCTTGGAGCTTCTTCTTTCTCTTCTGCACATCCCACTAGAAGGATGCTGATAAAAATTAACTTTTTCATTTATCTAAATGTTTATCAATTAATAATCTGACCGTGTGCGAACTTAAATAGGTGTGCACTTTACCCTCAATCCAAATTTTAAATACTGTACCATCCTGATAGTATTCCATTCCTCTATACTCAAATTTCTTCATCCTTCATTTTATTTCTTAATTCTGCTATACTGAACCCTTCTAAACCTTTGGATACTTTTGGAAGCTCCTCACCTCTTTCTTTGAATGCATCAAATAAATCTGATAAAACTTGATTGACTCCTCCTGTTTGGATCGTGTTGTGATCATTTTCTTGATTCATTCTAACTGCTGTTTTCATTCTTTCCTCATAGTAAACTTGAAACCATGTATAGATCTTAGCCATGTTTAGAGACTCATATAATTCACCATACTGCCCTTTCTTTGCTTTGGTGAATACTTGATGCACGTCTGCAATATTTAACCGCTTAAAATCGTGGAAAATCATTTTAGCACATTCCATCTCTTGAGCTTGATTCATTCCTCTTCTCAGATTTAAAGACTCTTGAAGATTCTTGATGAACTCTCTAATTATTAATTGAGCTGTCTCTTGATCATATTGTCTTGATACTGCTCCTAGAGTTGGCATATCTGATTTTATGCATAACTCTGTTGTATTGCATTTAACAAGTTCCTGAGAGCTTAGAGTGAAGCCTTTCTGTAAGCTCATCTCTTCCTTCTTTTGTGGTTTCTTTTCCATCTTTTCTCTGTTGTTGTTTTGCTTGTGCGTGCAAAGTTGCAAATTGTTTTCTTAATTTCTCTGTGCTTTGAATGTTTGCACTCCAGAATTCGTGACCTTTCAAGAACTTGAATACTTCTCTTAAATGCTCTGTAATGATTCCATCATTTAATATCATCATCTTCACTGGATGCACCCAAGCCTTAAATTTTGCTCTTTCAAGATTCAGAGTGCTTGCATCAATTCCTTTTAAATTAGAAGCTATCAGTTTCCAAAATGCCTCTGCTATTTCAATGATCGTTATATCATACCCGGATGCATACCAATCTTCCTCTGTGCAATCCATAAATGCTTTTCTCATGATCACTTGCTTTTTCTTCTCCTCTGCATCAAGTTCTCTCTTCTTCTCTCTTTGCTCCTTCTCTTCTTTCAGGATGTCGAGATAATTCTCATCTAATAATTCCCGTAAAGCTTTACCAAATTCTGCATCGTTTGGTTTCTCTTTGCTTAGTTTTTTTAGTTGTTCTTTCATCATTTATTTTATTTTGGTGAAACATTAAAACGTTTCATAACAGTCTGCAAGAGTTCATGCTATCGCACGACTCCTGCATTGGTGTTACCTACAAGTTGCTAGGCTCGTGCATAATTGACAAATTCAGTACCTCTATCACAGAACTCACCTATCATTGAGCAAACTAAACCAAACGACATTCCAGAGTGACCCTGTCCTTCAATAGTCATTTTAGCTTGTTCTAAATCGCAGTTATTGTTTAGTTGCTCAACAATATCAAGACAAGCACCAAGTTCAAAACCTCGATATAAGTCTTTTAATCTAATTGGCACTATTTTAGCCCAAAGCTCGTGGTGTTTCTTGTCTAATATCTTATTGCCTTTTTCAATCCATTCTTCGGTAAGTCTTGGTATAGCTTCTTCGTGTTCTCGCTTTTCACGTTCATATTCAGCTTGCCTTTTTCGTTCTGCTTCATCAAATTCAGATTTAGTTTTTCCAGTAATCTTTTTGTAAGCACTTTCTATATTGTCAATATCAGAGTAAAGTGTTTTACCGTTAAAGTCAATACAAACTAAATCTTCGTGCTTTTTTAGTTCAGTAATTGCAGAATCTATTGTAGTTCCTGCCCAAATTTCAATTTTTCTATATTTTTCCATTTTTATAAATTTTAGTTTTCAAATTCCGCAACCAGTAGGTAACAACACCTATACTGCATTGCTCGTACCTCACAACGTCAGCATAGCTAAACCGTTATAGATAATAAATTATTCATCATTATCTATCACTAAATCATTCATGTAAATCTCGTCTTCTTCCCCACAATTAGGGCATTTATTGTTTTTTAAATCTTTTGCATCCAAGAATGTTCCGCAATTTCTACAAACAAATTCTTTCTTTTTATCATCTTTTTTAAAAGCCATAATTTAAAATCTATAACAATTTGTATAATGTAACTCGTTCCTCGCTCCACATACAAGGGGCGTTAGCCACAAGTGCTAGGTTCATACATTAAATCAAGTTCCTGTCCTGTAAGCGCAAAAAACACATTCTGCATTTGATGATAACTTTCACAAGGAATATTTATACCTATAAAAGTCATATAGTTGTAGTTGTTTACTATATCAAAGGTGTATTCAAGCCTTGTGTCCGCTTCATATTCGTATTTAATTCTAAAGTCGCTTTTATAGGTTTCTGTAAAACCTTTTGCAACTAAGTTATCTCGTTTAATTATGTAAGGTTTAAGGTTATTCCAATCTACCACACCTACACCAAATTCAATAGTATCAAGAGTTGGAAATTCTTCTGCTAATGTGTGTATTGCAAATACTCGATTATCGTATTTCACAAGGTTTCCTATTCTAAAATTTTTTGCTTTCATTTCGTTATTTATTAAAGTTTTGTTTTTCAATTCCGCACCAAATGGCTAACAAAACCTAAAATTCAGCCGATTATGGCTACGGATTAGGCGGCCGAAATCATACACAATACGTTGTACACAATACTACTCCGCAATGTATATTCGAGTAGGTGCTTTATATTCTTTTATACCGTTGGTAGCGTCTGCTTGCCATTCATCTGTTTTGCCTGTATGTGGTTTGTTTTCGCATTTAGTTGCGTAGTGTATTTGGCATCCTGCAACTATTACGTGCTTATCTTCGCTACCGACTTTTGCAAACCAATTAGTACTATTTCTGTTTGTTTTTAATCCTAAAAAAGAATCTTCAACTATTTCAATTTCTCCCCAAACCGCCTTGTATTGGTTTCCATCAGGAGCGACAAACCAACTATCTGTATTTATTAAATATTTCCCTTTCATTATTATTTTACTTTAAATTCCGTACTGTGTACAACATAATATAACAATCCATTAAAAAGGCTGTTATATAGGCGTTATTTCTTTTTGTACTCCTTCTCATATCCATACTCTTCAAGAATCGCCTCCTCTTTCCTTTGAGATATTCCTCCTCTCTTTAATGATGTGTGAAACGATGACGGCTTTGTATATCCTAGTTTCCTACTGATGTCTGCTTTTCTTATTCCCGTATCTTTTACAATCTTATTGATCAGCTCCTTTAATTTGTTATTCTTCATTAGTCTCTGCTTTTTTTAACACTTATTGATGATTTTGAATAAGTCACCTCTGGCAATGGAATCACTTCTCCATCTTCACTCACAGGAGTAATTCCTTTTTCATACGAAGCATAAGCCTGTTTATACATTGCTTCCATCTCTTTCAACTCTGTACTCTTCTTCATCCATTCAGGAATCTTTTTGAAGTTGAATGTTCTCCTTCCTTCTGTTCGTGTTAATTCATGACCATGATACTGGAAGGTTTTTTCATACTTCTCCGCTTCATCTTGAGCTGCTGGTGAGATCACTTTCAATCCTTCTTTCACTTCCTTCTCTAAGTTCTTTAAAACTATCAAGGCTTTCAATGGATCTTCCTGTCCATCAATTACATTTTGCACTAATTCTCCAATATTTACCATTTTTATTTGTTTTTGTTTAACCAATCTAATTGATTGTCTTGAATCATATTTAACATCTGCATTGCATCATCTAAATTCTTTGGTTGCATGATCCCATTTTCCACTAGAGATATAAAAACATCCTTACCATAAGAAGCTGCAAATGGTTTATCGCTCTCTCCTTTACCTGAATACGATTGTTGTTGTGGTACAAACTTTTTAACTTTCCCTCTTTTACCGTAGCTGTTCTCTCCAGTCACTTCATATTCAACTTCTGTACCTTCTGGAAGTGGAGTCTCTGTTTTATGATTTGCTTTCAGAATTGTTCCATCCTCCATTTCATACTCAAATGTATACATTAATCCATGAGGACTTTCCCATGTTCCTGACCCATAAACTTTTTTAACTTTACTTGTTTTCATTTTTACTTGTTTTTAGTATTAATATTTAAATGTAATGGTTAGTTTTTAAATAACCTAATACTTTTAACTTTTTTAATGTAATTTTTGTCAGTTGCGTATCCTATTTCCTGTAAAAAAAGATAGTAGTCACCACCTTTATACTTGATTTGCACTGAATCCTTGTACTGTTTTATTGACTGCCTCCAAGTCCAAGCCGTATAGTATTCATGTGTATGTGAATTCCATAGCCCAAACAAATTATTCCTGTGTGTACAATTATAGGATTTAAAGTGACCTGTTTCCAGAATTGCCTGCTTTGTAACTATCTCAGGATATTTAATCCCCTGCCTAATGCATTCATTATACACTCTTTCAGGAGTTGGAGCTGTGAAGAAGTGAAGCCATATGATAAATATTTCTAACATAAAGCCCTCCTTCCTGCATACATCATCTCATAAATCTCAGGATAATCCCTATGAAACACATCTTTATGTTCATAAAACCACTTTAAGCCAGCGTGAATAGTTGAGTGATCTCTTCTCAATGCTTTTTTTATTTGATACAATGTGAGATTTAATTCATCTCTCAATATGTATGCTACTGTCCTGCGAGCATACACATACTCACGATTTCTTATCTTACTGAAAAACTTATTCTTATCTAAGCTCCTAACATTAATTACCGCATCAATGACTCTGTCAATTCTTGGTGAAAGCTCCGGATCATTAACTCCGAGCTGTGGTTGCACCAACATCATAATATTGTATTTTGGTTCTATCATTTTAATGGTTTTTTAATTTCGTTTATTTTAGCATCCATTTTCGTTCCTAGTCTATCGGTGCAATTAATATACATCAGAATCTTCAAAGCTTCATTGTATTGAAAACCTCCATCTGTTGCTTTTATTTTCATAACAGAAATTTTTTAATGATCCTCCAAACAACATACATCACAGCAACTCCAACCAATATCCATATCAACTTATTGAATATTCTCTCAAACTTGGTTTTAGGATCGGTATATTCAAATAGAGTTATTGGAACTTCAATTCTCTTGATGATTGTATCTGTTACCTCCTTACACTTTGCCTCCACAAATATTGAATCCTTATGAATATATGTTTTTACAAATAGATTTTCCTTTGTTAGTATCAAAGTGTCATAGATGTGAGTTACTGTATCATGAGATACTTCCGGAATAGTAATGATACTGGTATCAATTATGGTTGAATCCTTATTCTCTGCTAGATGAGGATTGTTTTTCAATATCCTATTGAATCTCTTCTGACTTACTAAACAACTGGATAAAATCACAGCCGTTAAAATTATCAATATGCTTTTCATTTTTCAAAGTTTTTTAATTGTTCTTTCACGTTCTCTTGGTTTTCATGTCTCTGTTGGTATTTAATACCTCTCAAAGCTGGATGAATCTCCTGCAACTTTTGCCTGCATCTCCTGATTGATTCAGAGCTTGCAAGTTCTCCTTTCATGTAAACAGTGGCGAAATCCCAAAAAGATGTTTTCTTATCTCTTAACTCTGGCATCTGTTCAGCCCACACCTTCAATTGAAGAAGGTGACCATTGTCTCTAGTTTGTGGCTCATTGATTAGAAAATGAGCAACTGCATCCTTTATCTTAATTATTTCCATCATTTAAAAATTTATAGTATGCTCTTAATCCCTCGTAAACTGCCTGTATTTGTTTAAACTCTTTTGTGTCTCTTTTGGTTTCTATTACCTTGTCAGAATTAAAAAACTCATCCCATTCTTCAATTGTTCTTTTTTCGCATCCAATATGGATTTTATCACCTGTAATACCAGAAGGCCACTTACAGAACATAGGCACTTTAACAGCGTTCCTCAAGTCAGCGTTCCTCAAGTTAGTGTCACTCAAGTTAGCGTTCCACAAGTTAGCGTTCCTCAAGTTAGCGTTCCTCAAGTCAGCGTTCCTCAAGTCAGCGTTCCTCAAGTTAGCGTTCCTCAAGTTAGCGTTCCACAAGTTAGCGTTCCACAAGTTAGCGTTCCTCAAGTCAGCGTTCCACAAGTTAGCGTTCCACAAGTTAGCGTTCCTCAAGTCAGCGTTCC
>CAKZOO010000140.1 GCA_937136455.1 uncultured Flavobacteriaceae bacterium
GATGTTTTTGGTCTCGTTGATGATATTCGCAGACAGTTGCTTCATCTCGATCTGTTTAACACCCCATTCTCTATTCTCGTGTCTAAGGCGAGCAAGCTCTTTAATACCGCCCAACATAATCAAAAGCTGTTTGTCTTCCAAACCTTCTGAAGAAGAAGGGACATCTTTTTTACGAGCTGTAAACCAATCTTTATTGGGGTAAAGAAATTCTGGCTTAATCATCGCCCTCCAATTTACAGAGCCATCATCGTTAAACTCGTACTCAGCATTTTCTAGAAGGCCATGTTTGTTTCGCTTATAAACGTCAGGACCGTAAATCTTTTCTTCACTCATTTCAATCAGTGTAAATCATAAGTTTCTCTAAGTCAATGAAAATATCGTCTAAATTTTCTTTTCCGTTCGCTTCAAAAAGAGAGTGGTATGCCTCGCCATTTTTCATGTATATGGAGTAAGATCTAATTTTGAAGTTTTTCTTTGGAAGTTTAATTTGTTTTTTATTTGATTCTATCTTCTCAGCATCTTCAATTAATGCTATTTGATAATCAAAAAACTTATACCTTTCTTCATTTAAATTTTCTTTGCTTGTGCAAAACAGCCGCAAGGATAAGCCTTTATTTTTAACTTTTTTGATGAAGTCTTCGTCGAAACGATCAGAGAAATAATTAACGGAGTTTATATTTTTCTGATTTAATATTTCATCACCTAAAGGTTTATTTGTGATAATTGATACGTTATTGTTTCTGAAGAGATGAATAGAATTTTCTTCATTATGAAGAAAATCGAATCTAAGGATTACATTTTTAGAAGACACTTGATACTTATTGTCAGGGATAACGTGAATCAACTTTTCTTTAAATTTATCTCCTACATAGAGGGTTTTGTGAGAAGATTTATTCTTGCCTAGCTTTTTTAAGATAGCATTAGCAATCTCTTCTGGTTTAATTAGATTGATTTTTTTGGGGTTTTCTTTTAAAGAGTACGAGGGTTTTTCTTTATTCCTGTGAGACTCAATTAATTTATGATTTTTTTTATGCCCCCAAACTGGCCCACATGTAGAAGAATATGTGTGAGCGTAAATTGCTACTATTGGTTTGTTAAAAGAAGAAGCAATGTGTACTGGAAGACTATCAATACCAACATGCATCAATGCATTTTTAATTATATAAGCGGACTGCTTTATATTAAAGGTGGGAACGAATTTTGTAGCGTTTTTTATTCTTGGCTCTTTACCAGAACCTATTTGAATAAAATTAATTTCTGGAGCTTGCTTTTTTACCAAGACGATAACTTCTTCCCAATAATCGTATTCTTTAGATTGAACTTTATTGTCATTGTGGATAGTGATATAATTATCATCAAGTATTGGAAAGAAGTGAGGTTTTAGATATGGTTCTCCAATTTTTACCCCCAAGTCTTTTGCGTAAACTTCTACTAAGTGGCTCATTTTAATCTGAATTGTGTTTTGTCTTTGCCATTATGATTGTAACTGTATGTTTTTTGAGTCATGCAGTGAGGCAGGAAAGCCATATCAAAAAGACCTTCATGACTACCTCTACCTTCAAGAACGTATAGATCTTCGAAAGAGCTTGAGTATGGAATTACTTTGTGTACAAAGGGGTTATCGTTAATTAAGTCGTAAAATTCTGGCTGAGTTACGAAGAATATTTTTTTATCAGGGTAAAGCCCACTCAAGTTTTCTATTAATGAATTGGCCATTAATACATCTCCAGCTGACCTTGGTAGAACAACTGCGATCCTATCTTTCAGTGGAACGTCTTCAAGAAAGTCTTGTATTGATACTTTTGTTTCTTTAGCTTCTTTTTCTTTTTTCTCTTCTTCAGAGGTTCTTAACTCTACCGACTTAATAAAGTTTTTTAATTTCTCTACGGTATTTTCAACCGAAAAGTTTTCTTGGACATACTTCATTCCAGCATCAATAAGTTTAGATTTGGATTCTTCATCCATCTCATGAACTTGTTGTAGTCTTTCGCAAATACTGTCTGGACATGTTGTAGCTTTTATGAACTGGGTGCTTGGTTCTCTATACTCGTTCCAAGCTAGAGGGAGTCCTCCTTGATGCTCATACGCTGAATCAGTGCCGCAAGAATAGTCTGTAACGAGAGTTATCAAGCCAGCAGCCTTAGCTTCTTGGATTGGTAGCTCCTGCCCTCCACTTGTGAATGGGTGGCAGTAAACATCCATCATGTTATAGATTTCGTTTAACTCTTTCTCGCCTACTCCTTTGCCGCTGTTTTTTGTTTTTACAGATTTTTCGGAACCACATGAAGAACAATTTTTGTCTTCACCAGAGTAAGGTTGGATGAAATAATCATCGCACTTATGACACACATAAGTTGACAAAACACTTCCGTCTTCAAGATCTTTTTCTTTTAAATATCTTGGTATATCCCATCCATGTTGCTTCTCGCCCCAATCCGTGTGAAGTAAGAGTTTTGCTTTTACTTCTGGGTTTTTGGATTTGAATTTCTTAAAACCTTCTAGAATATTTGGAACTGATTTTCTTAATTGATTTTTGAATACAAAACCAATAACGAAATTATCACTAAGGCCATGCAAATTCCGTAGGTCATCTCTATTTTCCAATGGTTTAAAGTGACTATAGTCAACAGCGCCATGAACAGTCTCTACGGTTTCATGACCAAGCTTTTTCATTGCCTCTTCTGCGAAGCTCGCCCAAACAAGCATTTGGTCACATTTCGGTTCTGTGTCTATTGCTTGCTGGAGAATAGGTAAGCTATCCAGAGTTGTCCAAATGATTTTTTTTGTTTTATTCCACCAAGGTTTTTTCTCGTATTCTCTAAATGCCCAAATATCCTCAATGCCCAAAAATACGTCTGGCTTTACTTTTTCTACAATCTTGTCAATCGTATAAAAACCATATTGAGCAGCCCTTTTTTTTGCTGGCTCTTTCTCTATTACCTTTAAGGTTTTTGGGTCAGAAGGGTATGTGCCGTAAGATTCCCAAGGTGTATTGATATCTCTGCCATAAGGCACTCCATTGGCAGCTTCGATAACTTCAATGTCTGGATCACGGTAAAGAGCGAGGAGAACATTTTTCATATTCTTCCCAAACCCCGTTACCATGCGGGAGTAATTAGATTGAACTAAGACTTTAATTTTAGAATGGGACATCGTCATCGTCATCCTCAACAACTGAGGCTTTTGGCTTTGGTTTTTGGTAAGTTTTTTGTGGCTGTTCTTGTTTGTAGGCTTCTGATTGGGCGACCAGACTTTCTTTAATGTAGCCTTCAAGAAGGATGGCTAAACACTCAGCTTCTCCTGCTTCAATTGGGAGTTTGAAGAATTGAGAAGAATTTTTTGTAATTGTTAACCCCCAAGCTGGAGATTTGAAGGTTTCTTGACCATCTTTGTTTTTAATAATGCGATTTTTATCCCAAGGAGTGAGTTTAATAATGGTGGTTTTATCTTCAGTTTTGTGAAAGCCCACAAAAGGAATGCGTGTCTTCATACAAGACAGGAACTCACCAGCTTCAATATCTGTTAGTTTGATTGTGGTAGATTTTTCTGGATTTTTGGCATTTTCTTTAAAAGAGCCTGTTTTCCGTTCATCATTCCAGCTGTGTTGTAAAATCATTGACACAAAAAGAACAGGTTTGCCATTCCGATCTTTGGTGCAGTCAAAGGTGAAGGCAGATCCAGTATTTTTAGCGTTTGGTTTATAAAGTGTAAATTTCATAGAAAAAGTGTATTCTTATTTAGATAATACTATTGTAGCATGGCCTTTACGAAAATTCAACCACAACAATTGCAATTACCTACTTTTACTAGTCCAAGTGGAGATTTGTCGTTTTCTGATTTATCTACTGGTATTGAGATTAATTTAAGTAGGAATATTTCTGGGCCAATAAACATTAATGATCTTACGGTTGACTCTAGCGAAGTTCTTAAATTACCGTCATCAAGTTCAGTTTCTTCTACTTCTGTTGTATTAGCTGGTCCAAATAATACCGTTGGAGGCACTTATAATGTTGTTATCAATGGTAGTTCAAATTCAGAAATTTCAGGCAGCTATAATGTTCTCGTTAATGGAACTCAGGTTGATTTTGGAGCTAGTGGACAAAATAATACAATTATAGGTGGAGATGGGGTATCTTTTGCTGATCAGGTCACTGGGGCCGTTATATTGGCAGATTATTTATCCTCAGTAAATAATAATACTAATCACTCTTTATTAATTTCTTTTAATAGTGGAGTTACTTTTCAAAACGGAGATGTAACTTTTGAAGATCCTGTTACTATGGGACAGTCTAAGTTCCTTGGATCTGTTGATATGCATGATGATCTTAGTGTGACTGGAAATCTTGGAGTTACTGGAAATATTGAAGTTGTTGGTGAATCTAATTTTAAAGACGCTGTAACCTTTGTTGAATCTCCAATTTTCAATTCTGGTATCGACCTTACCTTAGCCAGTAGTGCTGAAATGACCTTGCCAGATGGTAGTTTCGCAGCTTCTCAATATTGGGTGAATCGCATTGGATCAAGGTTCAAGATAGATAATTCATATCCAAGTGATCTCTCGTCATACTTAAACACTGCTTATGGGAATTCATTCGGCACAAACTCCACAGATGAGGTGTTAAATACTGGTCAGGCTGTAACTGGGCTTTTATTAGTTGATACTGTAGCAAACCCAGACGAAGCAAAATTAGTTTTTGTTACAGAGTCTTTCACTGGAGTTATAGACTTTACACAATTTCAGTATGTAACTTAATCCAAATCTACTTTAATCCTAGAAGTTTCGATAGTCTTTTTTCTATCTGAGATGTGTTTTTTACCAACTTTCTTTTCGTAGTCGTTAAAGGCTTGTCTTTTAACTGGATCTTCTCCACCATTAGATTCTGCTCTTTTCGATGAAAGTTCTGCTGAGTAGTCTAAAACATCTCCAACCGTACCCTTCATTTTACCAGTCTTTTCTACAAATTGATTATGATTCCATGCGTCTTCTTTTGTGTCTATTGAAGCGTTGGGGATGGTGAAAACCCTTTGCCATTGTAGCCCAAACTCGTCAATATAAATATGCTCTTCGTTCATTGTCTGAACGATCTCTTTATATTCTTCTGTTTTTGGGTTTTTGAATATGTAGATTGGCATTTTAGTATATTTTTTCTAGGATTTTTTCAATAGTCTTCTTGTAAGTGAATTGTTCTTGAAGTTTTAATCCCTGTTTGTTTTCTGATTTTGCCATTTGAACGGAACGATCCATTGCTTCTGAGATTCCTTGGCCACTCAGTCGATAGTATTCGCCTTGATTAAATCTTTGGCCTTCGAAAAAGAAAATGTTATCATAGCAGGGTTGTTTGCCAATAGGCTCTACTAATATAGAATTATCTTTATTAGCCCAGTCTTTATGAGAACTACAATCACTAACAATGGACCATTTGCCTAATGCTGTAGCATTAAATGCTGGCAAGTTCCACCCTTCTCCATTTGATAAGCCAGAAAGATCAATATCAATGGCATTAATAACTTCATTTACCTCGCTGTTTGTTTTGAGTCGAGGCAAAAAGTTTACATTTGAGTATTTTTGATTGTTCATTGATTGAGCAATCAGTTGGTTCATTTTATCTTGTTTAATAAATGGATTTCCAACCAAGCAAGTAAGTTGATATCTTGGGTTGTTACCAAATTTATTACACCAAAGTTGTATAAGAGCTTGAGTATTTTTTCTTCGCTCCATTTTGCCAATCAATCCGAAATGTATGACATCTTCCCCTAAGTATTCTTTCCCTGTCTCGTGAAAATCTGGGTCAAATCCCAATGGTACATAGGATACATTGTCACAGCCTTTTTGTTTGAATATATCGGCTGCTTCGGAGCAAGAGAAGAAAACGTGGTTCTGAGCTTTTACAATTGCGATCTCCTCGTCTGTTGGAGAGTCAACTTCGTAAAAAGTGTATAAAAACTGGTTGTCTCCAATTTTCTTTTCTGAACCATTGATATGCCAAACCTTCAGTGTAGGAGTAGATCTCTCTAATTTCTTTAGATTGTTTAAAGATTTATCTTCAAGATACTTTGTGTACTCGTCAGGAAGACGATCAAAAGCAGACAAGTCAACCTTGCTTAGTGGGAAAATATTTAAATCAATATCTTTATCTCGTAATTCTCTAAGGAAGTTCAAGGAGACATTTCCCAAACTTAAAGAGTTAAATGGGGCATCGAAATTTAGTTTATGCATTTTTTTTAATTTGCTTTTTAAATTCTTCTAATGTTTTGTCGTGTATGTTTATACATCCTTGAGCAGAGATCCCTATCTTGTCTCCAATATTCTTCCAAGTTTCTAACTTACCTCTCTCTCCAGCAAAGTATCTCTCTTTAAAAATAATTTTAACTCTTTCGTCTTTGTGGCTATTTATTAAGTTAATAATTTCAGAGAAACTTTCTTTAATTTCACAGCTCTCATCTGGATGAAGATCTTTTGATTCTTCAGCGTAATCAATAGATTCAAAAGACAAAATTTTTCTGCTGTTTTTCTTAGCTGTTTTCCTACTCAAACAAAGATATTTAGCTTTATTCCCAACATGAGTTGAGAACTTGGCTTTTTTTTCGTCATAGTCTAATGCTGCCTTGTATATAATATAATCTTTGTCATCGATAATGTCAGCAATATCATCAGGAGGAAGAGATTTGGAGGCATACCTTCTAACCATGTCAATATAAATACCAGAGTGACGATCTATAAGTAAACCTAATGCCTCCTCATTATCATCGTCTTTAATTAGTTCTGTTAACTCTGGGTCGCTAGCCTGATAATCCATTCTTGATAAAGCTATACTCTAGGAAAATCAACAAATTTCAAGTAAAATTTTTTTGTTGACAGATTTTTTTTACTCCGTATAATAACGTAACGGAGTCAACGAAGGAAAGGGTACGTAACCTAACTTCGCTGTTAGGATACGTAACCTTACGTAAGGATACGTACCTTTACTGCGCTGTAAGGGTACGTATCCTTATTAATACTCTCTTCGTTCGTATTAATAAGGAGGCTTTGCCAACTTTTTTCATTTTTATCTTGCCCATTTCGTCAGGCTGTGTAAATAGATGAGACATGATTTTTGAAGAGCAAGTATCACGCAAGCCTGACCACTATTCTTGGGCAGGGGAATTCATCGAAGCAATGCACAATGGTTTTTGGACCGACAAAGAGTTTAGTTTTGCTTCTGATGTTCAAGACTTCAACGTGTCTCTTTGTGAAAGAGATAAGGAGATAATTGTGAGAACACTCTCTGCTATTGGGCAAATCGAAGTAGCGGTGAAAAAGTTTTGGAGTAAGTTGGGCGACAATTTGCCACACCCTTCTTTAAGTGATTTAGGCTTTGTTATGGCGAACGTAGAAGTTATTCACAACAATGCTTATGAGCGGTTGCTTGAGGTTCTAGGATTAGAGGAGGTGTTTGAAGAAAACTTGAAACTCGACTTTATTGAGGGGCGAGTAAACTATTTGCGTAAATATACCCACAAGTTTTATAAGAATAACAAAAAGCAGTATGTTTATGCACTTATCTTATTCACCCTTTTTGTGGAGAACGTTTCTTTGTTTTCGCAATTCTATGTAATCAATTGGTTCGCTCGTAATAAGAATGTTCTTAAGGATACTGATCAGCAAGTGAAGTATACTCGTAATGAGGAAAATCTACATGCTATGGTTGGAATGAAGATCATCAACACTATTCGTGAAGAGCATCCTGAGTTCTTTGATGAAGAGTTGGAAGAGCGTATTCTTGATGAGGCTCAACAAGCTTTCAAGGCAGAAAGCAAAATTGTTGATTGGATGATCAATGGAATTCGTGAGAAGGGTCTGAACGCTATCGTTCTTAAAGAGTTCATTAAAAACAGAATCAATGATTCTTTGGACAAAATCGGCTTCAAACAAGCTTTTGATGTTGACAAAAACCTGCTTAAAGACACAATCTGGTTTGAAGAGGAGTTGCTTGGCAATAACGCCACAGACTTCTTTTATGCTCGACCCGTCGAGTACTCAAAAAATTCCCAGACGTTCAACGCAGACGACTTGTTCTAAATGACAGATTACTATTGGTTAAATCAGGACTCAAGGATATTCCTTGAGAGAGGATATCTTAAAGGCTCAGAAACTCCAGAACAGAGGATTCGTGACATCGCAGATACTGCTGAACAGTATCTTAGTATGGACGGTTTCGCTGACAAATTTGTGAGTTACATGAAGCAAGGGTTTTATTCCCTAGCTTCTCCTGTGTGGTCTAATTTTGGGCGTGAACGAGGTTTACCCATTTCTTGTAATGGAGTTTACGTCCCAGATAGAATGGATGGTATTTTAGCCAAACAATCAGAGGTTGGAATGCAGACTAAACATGGTTCTGGCACTTCAGCTTATTTTGGAGATCTTAGAGAAAGAGGTGCTCCAATTAATTCTGGAGGTGAATCTTCTGGTTCAGTGCATTTTATGGAGTTATTTGACAAAGTGGCTTCCGTAGTTTCACAAGGAAATGTTCGTCGAGGTTCTTTTGCTGCATATCTTCCTATTGAGCATCCTGACATCAAAGAGTTTCTTCGCATCAAGAGTGAGGGCAATGCAATCCAAGAAATGTCTTTCGCAGTCACTGTTACTGACGAATGGATGGAGAGCATGGTTAATGGTGACCCAGATAAACGTCAAATTTGGGCATCTGTTATTAAGAAGCGATTTGAAACAGGGTATCCATATATCTTCTTCCAAGATACGGCTAACAAAAATGCCCCTGATTGTTACAAGGATCAAGGGATGAAAATTTACGCTTCCAACCTTTGTAATGAAATCTCCTTACCTTCTAAGGAAGATGAGTCTTTTGTTTGCTGTTTATCTTCTTTAAACCTCGTTAGATGGGAAGATATAGAAAAGACTGACGCCGTTGAGACTTTAGTGATGTTCCTTGATGCAGTAATGGAGGA
>CAKZOO010000141.1 GCA_937136455.1 uncultured Flavobacteriaceae bacterium
CAATGGACATAGACCGAAGCTCTCTTCATAGAAAGAAAAACGATGGAAATAAATTCAAGGTAGCCGAAGCAAACAAATTGTGGAATGCTATGAAGGAAAGAGGAAACTTAATTACCAAACTTTATAAAGAATACAACTCATGAAATTATCACTCATAGTCAAAAAAAATAAAGTATACCTAAGAGTAAGGAATTCTAATGGCATTGATACGAAGTTTTCTATCTTCGACATATCTAACCATCCTGGCGACCTAGATGTAGCTTCTATGGCCTTTAAAAACCCTGTCAGCTACCATCATAAGAATTTCAACAACTATATTGATGAAGTAAAGTGGATGGCAGAGACTTTTCCTGCGAAAACATTTCTGAAATGCTTGAAGGAAGGTATTAGAAGTGTGACCTTTGGATTGTATTTCAATAGATATCATTTCTTATTGGAGCATGGAATGCTTAAAGGTCAGCTTGGTTTCAAAAGTAAAAGTTATGTTGATGCTGTAGGTCAGGCGGTAAGAGTGTATGAGCAATTTGTTGATGTGGAAAATGAGCTTGATATTACAAGTGGCTCCACAACAATCATAGACCACTTCTATGAGTTCGCTAGAGAGTGTAGAGAAGACAGGAAACTGGCAGTTAGCAGTCAGCGAACTTATTTCACTCACATACAAACTATATTCAATTACATGAACTTCCATGATAGTGCTGAAATAAAGGTTCATCTACCAATACCAAAAAAAGCTGCTAAAACCGTCCACACCATTCCAATGGAAATCTTAGCTAGATATGTCCGCAATACTCCTTCAAAAGAATCTTTGTGGGTAGCTCATTTAGTTACCTTAGTACAGATTTTCTCCTGCCTTAGAATAGGAGATGTGTTAAGGTTGACAATTAGAGACCTTGACGATGAAACGATGGGGGTAAGGATAAGGAATAAAAAGAACAGTACCTTTACATATGCACCACTGCCTTCTGAAATCTACAATGATGTAAAGCATTGGATGGAGGCTAAAGGAACCTTGACACATGAAGACCTCTATGATAATAGAGACTCTAATCGATTACGCCTTTATAATAAAGCTATTAAGGAGGTTTGTAAAGGTATTCCTGCTATGCATATTAAGGTGGACAATATTACTCAGGATAGTTATGGAGAAACCAAAGTAGAGACTGTAAGACTGTGTGATATACTTACGTCACATAACTTTAGGAAGACAGGGGCAACAATGTATCGTAACCTAGGAGTTCCAGATCATATCATTAAGTCAATGACAGGCCATTCGGCAGGAAGCGATCTTTTAGATACCACTTATACCAAAGTGGACATACATAGTGACAAAATCAGAAACACATGGACAAAGATAGATGGATTAGTATAGGGTTTTATACAACCATCGTGATTTCATCAATTTACGCATGGTACGAGATTAATGTAACCATAATAATTATGCTTTATGTGGTTATTTTTGCAGGAAAAATTGACATTACAAACAAAAATTAGTATTTTTACGAAATGGACAATACAAAACTAAAATCGGTCAAGATAGAGGGGAAAGACTACTACACCGCCCCAAGTAGGATTGCAGAGTTTAGAAGAATCTGCCCCAACCACGAATTGACCACGACTTATGAGGTTATTGGCGATTTTGTCATAGCAACTTCAACTATCTACACAGGTAAGCAAGCCATATCTAATGGTATTACCGCAAAGAAAATAGTCAGTGATTCTGACTTCGCAACCGCTGAGACTCTATCAAAGGGTAGAGCAATAGCAAACTTTGGAATTGGAATGGTAGAGGATGTTGCTTCTGCAGAAGAAATTGAGGGAGTTGTATTAGATGGCAAACTCAATAAACCAGGCCAAGCCCTAAAAGAATTGGCTGAAAAAGAATTAGATAAGAAGAAATAATGACAGACAAAGAAGTAAGAAGTCTTTTCTTCGACAGCCATTTTGCTGATCAACCAATAAAGGAATTGCCTTGTGACAATCTATCGAGAGAGGAATGGCTTAGCTATAGAACCTCGTTGTTGTCACTAGGTGGTTCTGATATGGGTACAATACTTGGGCTTAACAAGTATAAAGATGTTACCCGACTCTACTTTGAAATGATTGACCCAATGCAAAGGTATATTACTAGGAATAATACAGATAGTATATTTGCATTCTGGGGCAGGGCATTTGAAGACAAAATTGCTGACATGTGGCAATATCATGATGGTGATGATGAATCAATGATGCTCAATGAGTCAAAAGGATACAAGGTTAAAGAATGGAGAAAGAGGGATAGTATGATTTATAATGAAGACTATCCTTTTATAGTGGCCAATATTGATGGTGAAATTGTAAACCATCCGTTAGTTGGATCAGGAATACTTGAAATTAAGACAATATCTGGATATGCCTATGATATGTGGCAGTCTATCCCTCCGTACTATTACCTACAACCACAAGCTTATATGATTGCTACTGGATCTGATTATGCAGAGATAGCAGCACTTAGGGATGGAAGGCATTTAGAGGTTTACTGTTTCGATGCAAATATCAATATCCAGAATAGGATTATTGAAGAAGCTTATGCTTTCATGGAACGAGTTGAGAAAGGAAGGTCAATGGACACTAGCAACATGACCAAAGAGAAATTCTTCCATCATGCTTTAGAATGGGCACCAGAACCATCTAATGCTGACTACACTGAATTCCTGAAAGAGAATAAAAACCTCCGTGACGCAAGGAATGATATCGATGCTGACACAGAGTTAGAGGAAATGGCATTGGAATACCTTTCATTGAAAGAGGGGATTAAAGAAAATAAAGGAGAGCTAGAGACTCTTGAACAATTAATAAAATACCGATTAACAAAGGACTCAGCCGTAAGAGCTACAAGTCCTAAAATAAGAATAACATGGAAGAACAAATTCCTCGTAAGACGGCAATAGTCTTAGCATCCATTTCAAAAATAATAGTGCTTGATGGCAGTAAAAAGCAAGAATGGAGGGCCAATATAAATTTCTGCTGGAAAGTTACATTCCCTCTAATAGCAGCTATAGGATTGCTTTTGATGTCGGGGGTTAGTAAGGATGATATAATGATTAAGCTCGGAATAAGCAGTGATTCTGAATATGAATCTCGCCTCAACGATTGGAAAGACTTGATACTTGTAGCCGACAACTACATGCCAAAAACAAATATAAACTACCCTGAAATGTCAGTGTATGGAAATAAATACCACTTCAACGAGTTC
>CAKZOO010000142.1 GCA_937136455.1 uncultured Flavobacteriaceae bacterium
GTGAAATGAAGTTATATTCTAACAATTTGCACCACCCTCCCGTCTATCAGCCCTTTCATTACTGCTTTTGCGCGCGTGGCAAGGCTTACACAAGCTCTGCACGTTATTCATTGAATACACTTCGCCGCCGTCCTTGATCCTCTCTATGTGATCGACTACACTCGCTTCCACTACTCTGTTGTTGCGCTTGCACTCTTCACATAGCGGATCGACCATTAGCTTTTCTTTCCTGAACTTCCTCCACTGCATTCCTTCGTACACCTTGTCTCTCACCTTATCCCTCTTACTAAGGGGCTTAGGCATCCATGGGCGTTGTTGTTTATCTGGGAAGTGAGGCATTGCTTGTGAATTCAATGAATTCTGAAAGTATTGAAAATATTGAACAATATCAAGCAATAACTAATTTAATTAGTACAACTGTTGACAACTTGATTTATTGTTTAGTAATTACTAATATGATTGACGTTGTGTTATTCAGAAGAAGATGGCCTACTGTCTACTTATCAATGAGATGGATAGTAGACAGTCCCGAGTGTTACTTTGCTCACGTTAGGGATCACTTGGCTTATAAGGATCGTGACGGCTTAAGGGGGTATAGATTGCACAGAGAGAAGATAGGCCCAAACAATTTAGTGCGATGCAGCGTAATTAAAGGACTACACATTATACATACCTGTGAGGGAGATTATTCGAAAACTTCTAAGGTGTGTATATCAAAAGCGTTGGATCATTATGAATCTGTTCTCAAGGAGAGAAATTCTAAAGGCAAGAGCAATTCTAGAAATAGAAGCGATAAAGGATGAGTTGCTTCATGTTGGCTTACCAGATAATTACAACTGGTTAGATGATTTTGAGGAGTTGACCTGGTACGCCGGGTTGTTGTCTGAGGAATTAGAATCTGGCATGTTAGATTCACTTGAGGAATTACTTTATTTGGTTGCTAAGATCGAAGGGGGTAAATGGCAATAATTCTATCTATGTAAACCCTCTTTTATTTGTCGATCAAAGGTTGTTATATTGAATTATACTTTTCTTCCAGAGTGTCACCCCAGCCATACGTTACATCTTGCATCTTTCGGTCATACCAAACCACACCAGTTCCAAAATCTATTCTGGTGTAAAGTCCTCTAGGAACACCACCAGTACCACTTATTTGTCCTTCTTTGTCTAAAAAGAATTCTTCTTTACTTATTATTTTCTTTAACATAAAGATTTTAGTGTGTTATCCATATAATTTACACAATATACTATTCATTACTCTTGAATAAGTAGGTTTTTGTATGTTATAATTTGCTTTGTGTTGAGTGGTGTTTATTCGCGGGTATTGAAACTGACGTTTACAACGTTGTTAGCTTGAATGAAACTCTTTTATAAATTTCTTCATAGCTCCAAATGCGATTAACCTACCCCACCAATATTGAGCCTCGTAATCACTTTCTTTCTCATGTTCTTCGTATTTACTTTTAGCTTCATTGTGGTTTGAATTAACATAATCACTCAAGCTAACATCATGTATGACGTTATTTGAGTTTTCCTCACAGTCTGCTATAAATGTAAGTCCCCAGTATCTTGCTTGTCTAAAATCTTCTTCACCACCTGCATCAGCTACAAACTGAATAAATTGGTCTATTACTTCTTCTTTTGTCATGTTATTTAATGGTTATTTATCCGTAAAACTCAAACACCGCATACCTACGCCGTTACCTGCAATTAAGAATCTTACGTACCGCCTGTCTAATTTCATGGTTTACACTTGTTCCATTTTCTTTTGCTACTTGTTTTAATTGTTCTAGTAGTTCGGGTTCTATTCTTATTTGGTATGGCTGTTTCATAATCCTTTATTTATCTCGTGCATTTTTTTATTACACTCTTCAAGAGTGCCTTTAAAAACCCATTGATTTTTTGATACTTTAAATATTTGGTAATAATGACCATTACACCATTCTATTTTATAATCAGACATAGGGTCGTAAGCTGTTAGCTCATCAATCCAATCAGTAATAACTTTTACATCTTCGGAAGAAATATCTAAAATGTCAAAAGCTTGAGAATTTAATCGTAAACCGTTTAGAATTTTTTTACGTTTTTTTTCTATATTTGTCATGCTTAATTTGATTTAATCAAATGAGTTTCAAAGCTCGCTATGCCAAGAAGTATATCGAGCTTTACGGTTTATAAAACGGGGCTTCTTCTTAATACTTCTAATCTTCCCCATCCGTTCGATGTTTTTATCTGTTTATCATTATACCTTTCTTCTTCGTATTTAGCTAGCCTAGCCTCCACACAAAGGCAATGCAATTCATGAAACCTATCTTCTATATATTCGGCTTCTGCCTCCATCTTATTTCTTAATGAATCTCGTCTTTTTTGAGATAAATCAAAATCAGCCATCCCATCACGAAACTTTTCAAATTTTTTATGAGATGCCAAAATTTGTTTTGACACCTCAATAATTCCCTTTATTTTTTCTGTTTTTACTTTCATGCTATATACATTCATATGTAATAGAAAACCCTTGGTATTCCGACTGCTCTTTACAATACTGTTTTACTTCATTTTCTGTACCTTCAAAAGTTGTTAACTCTAACCCGTCTACTGAAATAATCATATACTTTTTCATAATCTTAGTGTTTTTCGTTTTTGTATATTCAAATATAATACATTTATATTACAATACAAATACAATACGAAAAAAGTTTAAAAAATATTTGCAGTGGGTAAAAGCAGGTAACACTATGTATAAGTGCATAGGCTACGCCATACGCACCATACATTAAACGTTATATACAATCAGTCATCTCCATTTTCCCAGGTTCCTATTATCAGTTGAGGTGTGTCTTTATCCTCTTTTTTTACGTCCCAGTTAAAGTTTACAACAATTTTATTGTCCTCATACCATCCTCCGGTACTTATGTCTTCTATGCATATTTCAGCATCAAACTTTTTCAATAATTCTTTCAACTCTTTATGAAATTGTCTGTCTTTAGTCATCTTAACATTGTTAAAAGCATATAACACTCAATATGAGTGAATAGCCTTTGTTTAGTTTTAGTAATATCAGCCGTCTTTTATGGTGCGGCTACTCACCATATTGTCAACGTTAGCATTAATACTACTGTTCGTCTTCTATTGGGTGTCCTGGGCATCCACCACCAAACGGGTCAAACCCTTTACATTTATCCGAGCCTATAAGTTTATGTCCTTTGGCTTGTAGTTCTGCTAGTTCTTTTCTTATTGCTTTGTCGCTCATAGGGTTTCCGTTTTCATCATCGAATAACCCTGTCAGTTTTTTGTTTTTGAAGTTTCTTAGTAGCCCTTCAATGTTTGTGCTTAAATGTCTTATCTGTTTCATTTCATTAATTTCTTTGGTGAATAACCCGTACATAATGCTAACAAGATGTAAAACACCATTCTGCTACGCTCCACGG
>CAKZOO010000143.1 GCA_937136455.1 uncultured Flavobacteriaceae bacterium
CTTGTTGTAGTGGATTCGAATTCGAGTGTTACAATGCGGTAGGTTGGAATCAGAATGGATCAGCAACAAGTTTATTTAATCTGTACGTAGATGCCATAGTTGCACATAAAGCACAAGAATATGACGAAGATTATATTGAAATGAGTAATTGGTCGTATGCACTCTACGAAGGATTTACTTTGCAAGAATTGAAAGATTTGTGTGAAAGGTTGGGTATTGTTTTGGAGGAGGTGAATGGTGAGTAAACTTACACCGTCTCAACAGAAAATGTTTTTAGGATTAGGTTACGGTATTCCCGTGTATGTTTTCCTCAATGATAAAGGCGAGCATACATTCTCTTATTACAAAGACAATACTTGTGCAAGGGTATACACCACTAAGACAGCAAAAAGTTTAATCAAGAAAGGATATGTTAAGGTGAAGTTATGTGATGTGGAGGGTAGTTTGGATAATTGTCTAGGAGTTTTGGAGATAGTATGAATTTGCCAAAAGTAGCGGCCTATACGGATGGAAGTTCGATTAGGCAGGTGGATGAAACTTATGAGTTGCTTAACTTATAAGTTTTCTATTTATAAGTTTATAAGTTAATTAATTTTTGAAATAGGAGATTTGAATTGAGTGAAGATGGTTTATTTATAGGAGAACATCAATATTGTATTACTAAAGAGTTTCCTAACACCCCAAACGGTTCTAAAAGGAGACCTTGTACATCTAGTGATGGTTTAGCAATCTATGAACATACAAATGCAGATGGTAAAGTTTGGTTCGATGCAACTTGTTTCTCTTGTCGTCAAAAATTTGAGATGGAAGAAGTACATTCTAGTTCTTTATCAGGATTCTTGGGTGTAGGGGAAGGTACATTAGATATAATAGAGAAAAAGGTTTTCGAAAACAAAGCAAGTAAAAAAGAAAAGATTACTAAAGAAGAAGTAAAAACTCTGTGGAATAAAACTGGAGGTCAATCGGGACAATCTGGAAAAGGTTATAGGGGATTAAGTGATTGGGTCTTAAAGTTTTATGGACACCGAATAGAGTACGATGGACAAGGTGATGTAAAAGCAGTTTATTACCCAGAGTCTGTAGATAATAAATTAGTAGGTTATAAATCTAGACATTTACCTAAAAAGTTTGGATATGGTAATCTAGGTAGAACGGGGGTAAGCAGTCAACTTTCAGGTCAGCATAAATTCCCCGATGGTGGTAAGTATTGCCTTATAGTAGCTGGTGAAGAAGATAAATGTGCAGCACAAGATATGTTACGAGCGTACCAAAAGAAGAAAGGTCTTGACGATTATGATCCATATGCGGTAGTTAGTCCTACTACAGGAGAACCTTCCGCACCTAAACAAGTCAGACAACAATATGAGTGGTTTGATAAGTTCGATATCATTATTATTGGGATGGATAATGATGACGTAGGACGAGAAGCGGCAGAAGAAATAGCTAAAGTATTACCTAGTGATAAAACAAAAATCGCTCGATGGTCAGGCAAAGATCCTAATCAGATGTTACTGGATGGAAAGAAAGAACAATTTTGGAGTGATTTCTTTGGTGCTAAAGATGTGATTGATACAGGAGTGTATAACGCTACTCATGAGATGGTAGATGATGTTATCGATGTATTAACAACACCTAGAATACCTTTACCACCTTTCGCAGCAAAACTTCAAAGTATGACTAAAGGAGATGGTTTATTTACTAGATCCATATATTCCTTTATTGGGGATACTTCTGTAGGTAAAAGCACACATATTGATGCTTGGATATTTTATTGGATGTTTAACCTTAAACAACATAAGGTAGGTATTGTGTCTGTAGAAGCTACTACAGGTGAATGGGTTGCTGGCATGTTATCAACTTATTTAGAAAATAATTTATGGTGGATACCTCAAGACGAAATAAAAGATTACATGAATACTCCTGAAGTTAAAGAGAAAATAAACCATTTCTTTTATAATGAGTTCGGAGAGAGTCGTTTTGCAATTGTGGATGATCGAGAAGGTACTGTTAAATCTCTAGAGAAGTGTATTGAGCGTCTAGAAAGGCAATATGGTTGTACTATTATTGTAATTGATGTATTGACCGATATACTTCGAGTAGAAGATAATGAATCTCAAGCTAAACATTTTAACTGGCAAAGTAATTTTGTTAAAGGTGGAGCGACTATATTCAATATATTGCATACTAGAAAACCTCCTTCTGATCGGAAAGGTAAGCCAACTTTCCCTAATGAGTTTGATGTGTATGGAAATTCTATCTTCGTACAAAAAGCTGCAGGTAATTTCATCATAGCACGTAATAAAGAAGCACCTAATGGTGATACTATTGAGCAAAATACTACTTACTTGAGAGTACCTAAATTAAGAAAAGGTTTAACAGGTGATGGAGGAGCTTGGTATTACGATGGAGATACTAGAAAAGTTTACGACAGAGAACAATACTTTAAAGATAATCCTGAAAAATTACCAGTAGGTTATGACTTGACA
The DNA here is from genome assembly GCA_937136455.1 of uncultured Flavobacteriaceae bacterium. Classification (GTDB taxonomy): domain Bacteria; phylum Bacteroidota; class Bacteroidia; order Flavobacteriales; family Flavobacteriaceae; genus MAG-120531. The sequence continues at coordinate 2,487 of CAKZOO010000143.1, forward strand.
GTAAATAGTTTTGATAGAGCTTATTATGAAGAGGGTGGTCGTGGTTGGGATGGTGTTAGTGATAACAAGAGTTCTTATACACAAAGAAAATCTCAACCAAAGGTAGAAGAACCTTTAGACAGTTTTAATCTAGAATTAGATAACGGAGTGGTGCTGTAAAGTGCCACTATTTTTATTAACCATGATTAATTTATAGGAGAAATAATGACAGAGTGGTTTAAAGATAAAATGAAGGTATACGCTAACCTTGATAACTATAGTGATATTGAAGGTAAGGGTTTATATCCTAGAATACACGATATAAATGATATCCATTGTATTGCATCTTTAGTAGAAGATCCTGACACACAAGAAGATGTTATGCTGCTATTCCACGATAATCCTGAATATGATAATGTTAAAGTTTGGGATGAACATGATAAAAAGGAGTATGTAATACCTGAACGTGCTGGTACTCTTTTAGAAGGTTTTCGTTATTGGTATATGGTAGGTCAGTCAGAAAAAGGTGTGCTTCACATTCAAAACTGCCACGGATATGATAAACCAGTGACGGAGAAAGTTGTGGCTAAATGTAAAATACCTTTTTATAAGTGGAGAGATTCTTTTATAGACAGCAAACTTCAGTGGCAAGATCGACCTACACCGAAAGGAGTTAAAGGTCAACATGGTTTAGCCGCATACGGTATCCGAGCTGGTATTAATAAACCTGATATTACCGAATGGGAGACTATGGATGCTTATAAATTACATCGTGTGCTTGAGGACATAAAAATCCAAAAGTTTACTACTAAGTATTTAAAAAAAGAGAGCGATCTATTAGAAGGTCTAGGGATAGACTTAACTGAAGCAAGAAAAATGGATGCTGAGTACCAAGAAACCTGTTTTGAACAAGAAGTTTACGGTGCTAAAGTTGACAAAGAACATATCCTTTCATGTATAGAAGATTTAGATAAAAAGACAGAAGAACTTGCACAAGAAATAGAACCTAAACTTCCTATGACTTGTAAGGTTTCTGGGGGAAAGGTTTCTAGAGTAGAAATGGCTGCATTATTTGGGTACGACACCTCCAAGATGAAAGACCAAATGGAGAAGGTTAAACGTGATGGAGAAATGATTTGGCAACCTATTAAACCTTACTACAAACCTACTATGAATTTTCATACTACGGAAAAAACTAATGCTTATAGTGCGTTCAGTATTAGTTATGGTGAAAGTCCTGTATTCACCAAAAAGAACGACTTAACTAAATGGATTAAAAGTCAACACCCTTTAGGTGATCAGGCTAAGTCTAAAGATTTGACAGCTTTCGTAAAAGAGTGGGAGATAGAGAAAGATATAAAGGAAACTAAACTTCTTAATAAGAATACTTGTGAGTATTTTGGAGTAAATCCTGAAGATACAGATGTAATTATCGGACCTCATACTAAAATAAAGTGGCTTAATAGTAAACTTACTCAACATGAAGTAGTAAAAGGTTTTCTTATTAAAGAAGGTATTACTTGGGCAGAAGAATGGAACTTAAAGAAAGATGAAAATAATCAAGTAATAAAGGCAGAGTTCGATACAGAAGTTAGGTATCCTGAAAAAGCTAGGCCTGACCTTCAAATGGTATTGAAGATTAAAAAAGGAGAAGCTTTAGTTACAAGTCCTAAATTTGGAGAGAAAGAATACGAGCAACTTGAATCAGAAGATGGTAAGAAGGTAGGTTTATATAACACATTAGTGCATCGTAGAAGGTTTCTTTCAAACCCTAAAGATCCTGAAAATAAAGGACTTTTGTCAGCTATTAGAGAGGACGGACGTATTCCTTGTGGTGTTAATGTATCTTCCACAGGAACCCTTAGGTCTTCACATAAAGTTTGGGTGAACGCACCATCTGAGAGTGCTGTGTACGGAGAACAAATCCGTAAATGTATTGTAGCTGATGAAGGTAAGAAGCTAGTTTCCCACGACATGAATAGTGCCCAGCTCAGTATCGGTGCGTATTATGCTAACAATTACGATTATTTCAAGGCCGTATGTTTTGGACAAGAGACTAAACTGGATAGTGAGGGTAATGATATATTACACCCAGAAACAGGTAAACCTTGGTATATAGGTGAATCGGGGCATTGTACTAACATGCAAGCTTTTGGGTTAGTATCCCCTGATGAAGTAAGAAGAGCTATAGAAACACAAGATCAGGCATTGATAAAAAGTATTGGACTTAGACGTAAGAAATCCAAGGGTGCTACTTTTGGAGTAATTTTTGGATGCTCAGGTAAGAAATTAGCATTAATGTTAGGTATTGATGAGAAAGAAGGTAATCTACGTAAAAACCGATTCTTAGAGCAAATTGGTTTAGATAGACCTATCCAGATACTAGATGCTATGTGTGAAAAGAATAA
>CAKZOO010000144.1 GCA_937136455.1 uncultured Flavobacteriaceae bacterium
AAAGGACGAATGCCTTCTAGGGTACAAGCAATTGCAGTGCCGCTCAAATCGGCATCTGTTTTAGAAATTAAGATTTCAGAAGGGTTAGAAACCTCACGTAAACCATCAGATAACATTTCATAAATTCCCAATTCTGCAGTAGATCCAAACCTGTTCTTTTGAGAACGTAAAATTCGATATGTATGGTTTCTATCTCCTTCAAACTGTAAAACTACATCTACCATATGCTCTAGAATTTTAGGCCCAGCAATTTGCCCTTCTTTATTAATATGCCCAATTAATAAAACTGGGGTTGAGGTTTCTTTAGCGTATTTGATTAATTCAGCGGCTGTTTCTCTTATTTGAGAAATACTTCCTGGTGATGCCTCAATAGAATTTGTATGAAGAGTTTGTATAGAGTCTATTACTAAAATTTCGGGTTCTATTTCCTCAATGTGTTTAAAAATATTTTGAGTATTTGTTTCTGTTAAAACAAGACATTCTGAAGATTTTCCATGAAGTCTTTCAGCTCTCATTTTTATTTGAGACTGACTTTCTTCTCCCGAAACATAAAGAACTTTCTGATCTATAGCTAAAGCAATTTGCAAGGATAAAGTAGATTTCCCAATACCTGGTTCACCACCTAAAAGATTTACAGAACCTTTTACAAAACCACCTCCCAAAACAGTATCTAATTCATTGTTGTTGGTTGAGATTCTTTCCTCAGGATTCAGTTCAATTTGATCAATTTTTAAAGGCTTAGAAACAGATTTAGCTGTAGTAGACTGTTTCCACTCTCTAGCTACTTCCTTTTGAATAACTTCCTCAACAATTGTATTCCATTCATTACACGTGTTGCATTGACCCATCCATTTTGCATGTTGAGTACCACAATTTTGACAAAAAAAAGTAGTTTTAGCCTTAGCCATTAAAAAAAGGTTTTCACAAAGAAAAGAAAATTACTTTTGTTTGTTGTAAATGGGAAGAGCTAAAAATGAAAGACCTCCAAAGAAAATTACCATAGCTGTTTGCGAACTCCACATAATCCAACCAAAAGATTCACTAGGTCCTTCTGCAACACCAAACAAAACAAAGGCAGCAGCAACAGAAAGGGGATAAGAGCCTATTCCTCCTGGAGTGACAGCAATACTAAAAGCTCCGGCTATAAATCCAACTAAAATGGCACCTAAAGGAACCGATAATCCTTCAATAGAAAAAGTAACCACCCAAAACATAAGAATGTACATTATCCAGATGAAAACAGTATGGAAAATAAAAGACCATTTTTTCTTCATCTTAAAAATGCTCATCATTCCCTCAATAAGTCCAGAAGCAAAGTTCTTGATTTTTAATCCGATACCAGATTTTGCTTTTTTGATATAAAAAACAAAGAATGTAAAAGCAATAAGTAATCCGCCTATAATAACTCCAATTTTTATAGGATCGAAGTTTTTAGTTAGCAACTCCCAAATGAAATCAAACTGAAGAAACAGAGTGATAATAATTATCACGAAAAGCATTAAAAGATCAGCAATTCTCTCAGCTACAATAGTTCCAAAGCTTTTTTCAAAAGGAATCTTCTCGTAATTTGTTAACACAATAGCTCTAGAAGCTTCACCTGCTCTAGGAATAGTGTAGTTTACCAGGTAACCAACTAAAACTGCTAAAACATTATTGGTAAGCTTAGGGTTGTATCCCATAGGCTCAAGCATAAAACTCCATCTGTATGCTCTCGAAATATGACTTAATATCCCAAATAGTAAACTTAATCCAATCCACCAGTAATTTGCATTTTTAAAATCGTCTAATAATTTATTCAAATCAATGTCTGAAAGTGAATACCAGACTAAGAACCCTCCAAAGCCAAAGGGAATAATAATTTGTAATGCTTTTTTTATAATTGGATTCAAAATTAAGTTAAGGTATTGGTAGCTTCGTTAGGAAAAACGAGTGCGGGTTTAAATGTTTTAGCCTTTTCTATATCCATAAAGGCATATGTAATTAGTATCAGCACATCCCCAACAGCAACACGTCTTGCGGCAGCTCCGTTTAATGTGATTTCGCCACTTGCTCTAGGGCCAGGAATTACATAGGTTTCTAGTCTTTCCCCATTGTCATTATTGACTACTTGTACACGTTCTCCTTCAATAATATTTGCAGCATCCATTAAATCTTCATCAATGGTAATGCTTCCAATATAATTTAAATCTGCACCTGTTACTTTAACTCGGTGGATTTTAGATTTCACTACTTGTACTAACATGGGGCAAAAGTACTACTTTTTTAAATTTTAAAAGAGAATAATGAGTTCAAAAAAGATGTTAATTATTTAGAGATAGATTGTCAATCAATCGAATAGAATCTGCATAAACAGCAATAAAGGCTCTATACTTTTTATCTGGAGAAATTTCAGAAACATTTTTTAGTGTTTCTTCATCAGCAATTGTAAAGTATTCTAATTCAAATAATGGATGTTTTTTAAAATGAGAAATTACCCAATTGTTAACTTCTTTTACAGAAAACACCTTTATTTTTTCTTTTACTTCTAGTAAGGTAGAGTAAATAATTGAAGCTTCTTTTCTTTGCTCAATAGACAAGCGTTCATTTCTTGAACTCATTGCTAGGCCATTTGTTTCACGGTAAATTGGACATCCAATAACATGAACATTCATGTGGTTTTTAACAACCATCTTTTTAATGATCTGTAGTTGTTGAAAATCTTTTTCTCCAAAATAAGCGTTATTTGGAGAAACGATCTCAAAAAGAGTTTTTACAATAGTTCCCACACCATCAAAATGTCCACCTCTAAATTTTCCTTCCATTTCGTTTTCTAAGCCATCAAAGTCAAACCTTTCTGAAGAAACGTTTTGATTGTAGATTTCTTCAACTGAAGGAAGGAAAACAACATGGCAACCTACGTCCTTTAATAATTGTAAATCTCGCTCTGTTGTTCTGGGGTATTTTTCAAGATCTTCTTTTTTGTCAAACTGAGTGGGGTTTACAAAAATACTAGCAACAGTAACGCTGTTTTCTTTTAATGAAGTTCTAATTAAAGAAAGGTGACCCTTGTGTAAAGCTCCCATTGTAGGAACAAATCCTATTTTACTTTTCTTGGGAATAAGATTGCTAAAATATGTTTTTAGATCTTTCTTGGTTTTAAAAACCTTCATGATGTATTGCTGTAAATCACTGCAAACTTAGCATTTTAACATGGATTTTGCATAATAATTCGTAGTTTTGCAAACTTATATAAAGCCTTAGGTTTAATGAAAGATAAGAGAATATTATATGTTTCTTCGGAGGTTGTTCCTTACTTACCAGAAACAGAAATAGCATCTACTGCATTTAATGTTGCAAAAAAAGCTCACGGAAACGGCGTTCAAACTAGGATTTTTATGCCTCGTTTTGGAGTAATTAATGAAAGAAGACATCAATTACATGAGGTAATTAGACTGTCTGGAATGAACTTGATAATCAATGATATGGATATGCCGCTGATTATTAAAGTTGCTTCAATTCCAAAAGAAAGAATGCAAGTCTACTTTATTGATAACGATGAGTACTTTAAAAGAAAAGCAATTTTTACAGATGAAGATGACCAATTGTTCTCTGATAATGATGAAAGAGCTATCTTTTTTGCCAAAGGAGTTGTAGAAACTGTTAAAAAATTAAACTGGGCTCCAGATATCATTCATGTTCATGGTTGGATGGCATCATTATTGCCGCTTTATTTGAAAGAATATTATAGCGAAGAACCATTATTTGCTGAAAGTAAAATAGTGACTTCTGTTTATAATAAAGATTTTGAAGGAACGTTAAACGAGGAGCTAGCTGAAAAAGTAAAATTTGATAAAATCTCAGATTCAAAAATCAACATACTAGAAAAACCCAACTACACTAACATCATTAAAAGTGCTGTAGATAACTCAGATGCAATTGTCTTGGGAAGCGAAACACTTCCAAAGGAGTTAACAGAAACAATTAATGACAATCAATTACCAGTTCTTTCATATCAGAGTGAAGACTCATTTGAACCTTACTTAAACTTTTATAGAGAAGTAGTTTCTCAAGAATAATTTAGAGTAGTTATGTTAAAAAAATATACAAGACCATTTCTTTACGTAAGCGTAATGGCATTTTTCCTTAGTATTATTATCTCATGTGAAGAAGATTTTACTGATATAGGAACTTCTATTGTAACCAATAGTGAATTTACCACTGGAGATACCCTAATACAAATTGAAATATCTGGTAAAGATATTGAAAGAGTTCGTGCTGACGGAATTGAAATCGGGGGCGTTTTAGGGCAATACTTATTAGGAGTATATAACAATAGTGATTATGAGAAAATAGAAGCATCTATTATTTCTCAACTTCAAATCACAAATGATTTAACACTTGTTGATAATGAATATGGTGCAGATACTACTGTTGTAACTACGATAGACACCGTGTTTTTAACACTACCTTATCAAGCAAGTGCTATAGGGATAGAAAACGGATTAACGGAATATAGACTTGATTCAATTATTGGAAATGTGGGAGTACCGTCTCAATTAAATGTTTATAGACTTAACTCTTTCTTAAATACATTAGATCCTCAAGATCCATCGCAACAAAACAGTTTTCAATCAGATGAAACGTATGATTTGGATCCAACACAAATGAATGTTTTTGCTGATGCACCACTTGTTCCTATGGCTACAGATACAGTGCAAACTGTTATTAGAAAGCTAAGCAATGGTATTCCTTACGAAACAGAAACGTTTACACTTAGTAACAACGTTCCTTTCTTAAGCATTCCATTAAAGAAAGAGCTCATTAAGCAATGGTTCTTTGACCAATATGAGACAGATAACTTTTCGTCTCAAGATGCCTTTAACAACTACTTTAGAGGGATAAAAATTCAAGCAGAAGGAAATGATGGATCCTTGGTTTCTTTTAATTTTAACAATCCAAACCTTAGGCCAGCAATACAAATATTTTACACAAATACAGTATTAAAGTCTGGAACTACAGTGATAGATACAATAAAAAAATCCGACAGTTACCTTTTAGATGGTGTTAGAAACAATCAGTATAAGATGACTGCTGGAAATGCTCCTCAATTTGGAAATTTCCCTATACAAGGAGCCGCTGGTACCATGGCGCAGATTAAAGTTTTAGGAGATGATAATGACAACAATGGAATTGCAGACCAATTAGAAGCCTTAAGAACAAAAGAATGGTTGATTAATGATGCTACACTAACATTGTATGTAAACCAAAACATTGTTAGATTTGATACAATCGCTACTCCTTTTAGATTATTTGTCTACAAAGACGGAGTAAATAACAATGAGCCTAATCCAAGTCAAGTTTTAGATTATGTTACAGAAGGTGAAGATGCTGTAAGTGGTGATCTAAGTTTAGATAGCGATAAACGACCAGATAAATATACATTTAAGATAACTGATTATATTTCAGAACTAGTTTCAGGAGATATAGATTACTTACCTTTGTTAGGATTAAAAGTAATTAACCCATCAGATTTACCGGTAAATCCAGTAGATACGATAATTCCAACATATAATTGGAATCCTAAAGCAGTGATGCTTTATGATCAACAACCAATTAATGGAACGAGAAGAGCCACTTTGAAGATATCATATTCAAAGAAGACTCAACAAAATAACTAACCAATATTTAAATAAGCTATGTGTGGAATAACAGGTTATATTGGCCATAGAAAAGCCTATCCTATTGTTATAAACGGTCTGAAAAGACTAGAATATAGAGGATATGATAGTGCCGGAGTTATGATGTTTGATGGAGATCAAATGCATCTGTCAAAAACTAAAGGAAAAGTATCAGATTTAGAAGAAATCACAAATAAAGAAACGTATAGACAAGAAGGGAATATAGGAATGGGTCATACACGTTGGGCTACTCATGGAGTGCCAAATGATATAAATTCTCACCCACACTTTTCTGAATCAGGAGATCTTGTCATAGTTCATAACGGAATCATAGAAAATTATGATACAATAAAAAAAGAACTTATCACAAGAGGTTACACTTTTCAGAGTGATACCGACACTGAAGTTCTTGTAAACCTAATTGAAGAAGTCAAAAAACAAGAAGGATGTAAGTTGGGAAAAGCAGTTCAAATAGCACTTACTCAAGTAATAGGGGCCTATGCAATTGCAGTTTTTGATAAAACTAAACCCAACGAAATTATTGTTGCAAGATTAGGAAGTCCAATTGCTATTGGTGTTGGCAAAGACCTTGGCGAATTTTTTGTTGCTTCTGATGCCTCCCCTTTTATTGAATTTACTAAAGACGCCATTTATTTAGAAGATGAAGAGATGGCAATCATCAAACTAGGGAAAGAAGTAAAAGTTAGAAAAATCATGGATGATTCTTTAGTTGATGCGAATATTCAAGAACTTCAACTAAGTTTAGAGCAAATTGAAAAAGGAGGATATGATCACTTCATGCTAAAAGAAATTCATGAACAACCAAAGGCAATTATTGATACCTACAGAGGAAGAATGTTAGCTGATGAAGGAATTATTAAGATGGCCGGAGTAGATGATAATATCGAGAAGTTTATGAACGCCGATAGAATTATTATTGTCGCTTGTGGTACTTCTTGGCACGCTGGTCTTGTTGGAGAATATTTGTTTGAAGACATGGCTAGAGTTCCAGTTGAAGTAGAATATGCTTCTGAGTTTAGATATAGAAACCCTATTATTACACCTAAAGATGTCGTAATTGCTATTTCTCAATCTGGTGAAACAGCTGATACTTTAGCTGCTATTAAATTAGCAAAATCTAAAGGAGCTTTTGTTTTTGGGGTATGTAATGTTGTAGGATCTTCTATTGCAAGAGAAACACACGCAGGTGCTTATACTCATGCAGGGCCTGAGATTGGAGTTGCTTCTACTAAAGCATTTACAACACAAATAACAGTACTATCGTTAATTGCTTTAAAATTAGCCAAAGCAAAAGGAACACTTTCCAACTCTGCTTTCCATATGTATTTGCAAAAGATGCAGTTAATTCCATCAAAAGTGGAAAAGCTTTTACAAATAGATAATAAAGTAAAAGAAATTGCTTCAGTATATAAGGATGCAAAAAACTGTTTATACCTAGGAAGGGGATTTAACTTTCCTGTTGCATTAGAAGGAGCGTTAAAGCTTAAGGAAATTTCTTATATCCATGCTGAAGGATATCCTGCGGCAGAAATGAAACACGGTCCTATTGCTTTAATTGATGAAAACATGCCAATATTTGTAATAGCAACAAATAAAGGGCATTACGAAAAAGTGGTGAGTAATATTCAAGAAATTAAATCAAGAAGTGGTAAAATTATCGCAATTGTTACAGAAGGAGACGTTACAGTAAAAGAGATTGCAGACCACGTTATTGAAATTCCTGATACAGAAGAAGCGTTAACACCTCTGTTAACTACAATACCATTGCAATTACTTTCTTATCATATAGCTGTAATGCTAGATAAAAACGTAGATCAGCCAAGAAATTTAGCAAAATCAGTAACGGTGGAATAGGCGGCAGATATGGGGGTTGATTTCCCCGTGTTTACTGAGGTTTTCAAGTGTTTTATGACCAAAGGTGTACTACTACGGTTCCCCGATTTTGTGGTGGAATTGTGTAGGGGAACCTTAAGTGTGGTGTGTAGGTCGTGTGTTTTCTCAGGGAGGTTATAACTGAGGTCAATACGATGTAGAATCAATCTTAGAAGTTCCCTTTTTAGATTCTCCTCCCAACTCTCAATACCACAGATATAATTCACTATTAATTTGTAGTTGTTGTACCACTTTTTGTGATCAGAATCTATTTTCTGTAGACCTTTTAAATGGTCGATTTCCACAGAGACTTCATCTAAATCATTATTCAATGACTTTTTCAAAGACTCATAAACATCAGAACCTTCGTATTCTCCATATAGTTGTCTTTTCTCTGTTTCAACAAGACCATTCTTGATTTTATCTTTTCGTTGTTCCAACATTATAAGTCTATTCTCAATGTCATCAAGTTGTTGTCCAATGATGTTACGGAATTCAACTATGTCTGATTTCAAGAGAGTCTTTGATTCATTAGAAATGTGTTTATTGTCTCTAAGAGTAGTGATGATAGATTCCCAAAGGAAATCGTCTGTGGTAGGGATATTTAGACACCTTTTCATATCACATTTCAGACTCTTTTCAACTGACATGTTAAACCTCCGTTCACTTAATGGACAGTAGTAGTGATTTACATCTTTTGTCTCTTTAACTCGACCTCCAATTGGTCTTCCACAACTACAGAAAATGTAGTCTCTAAATAAAAATGATCTCTTTGTTCGATTAAACTGACCTCTCTTCTCCAATTTCAATTTCCTAATATTCTTTACCTCTTGGAATAATCGTTTCGAAATAATTGGAGTACATGAGTAGTCGATTGTTAAACCACTTTTTTTATCCGTGAAGGATTGGATTCCAATGTAACATTCATTCCTTAGAATAACCTGTATGGATCCAAGTGACCAATGTTTGTTACCTCTTCGTGTCCTTACCTGTTGGTGTTCTAAGTATGATTTTATTTCCTTAATGGAGTAACCCTGTTCGTAAAGGGAGAATATTGTCATTACATGTTTGGACTCTTCGGGGTGTGGTTCCAATATGGATCCTTTGTCTAACTTCTTTATTAGATACCCAAATGGTGGGTCTCCACCTCTAAAGAAGTTGGACTTAACCTTCTCAATTTTACCTAAACGACTTCGTTCTGAACGAATCTTATTGTCGTACTGAGATATTTCTGATAGAATTCCTAAGATTAGGTTTTCCATGTCTCCTGTAGTGTCGTATTTACCTGTTGAAGTGTAGAGTACGACACCTTGTTTTACCATCTTCTGTCTTATGAGGAACCAAGTAGATGTATTACGGGATAATCTATCGGTGTTCCATACGTAAAGGTGTTTGATTTCACCTTTGTCTATTCGTCTCAGTAACTGAAGTAGGACGGGACGTGTCTCTAAATTGTCAGTTGATGATGATGTACCTCCTTCATTGTGTAACTCATATTTCATTCCAAGAGATTTGGAAAGTTCAATTCCGTTTTCTCTTTGGGTGGAAAGACTTGTTCCTCCTTTCTCTTCCGTTTGAGTTGAAGTACTCACTCTTGTAAGTATGTGTAATGTTTCCATTTAGTGAATTATATCTGTGGTATTGAGAGTTGGGAGGAGAATCTAAAAAGGGAACTTCTAAGATTGATTCTACATCGTATTGACCTCAGTTATAACCTCCCTGAGAAAACACACGACCTACACACCACACTTAAGGTTCCCCTACACAATTCCACCACAAAATCGGGGAACCGTAGTAGTACACCTTTGGTCATAAAACACTTGAAAACCTCAGTAAACACGGGGAAATCAACCCCCATATCTGCCGCCTATTCCACCGTAACAGATTATTCTCCAACGGGTAGTGTTTTTCTGATCATCAAGGTACTGTTCAGGTCTCCCAACCTGTGGGTCTCCCCATACTCCCAATACCAACAGGAGTTATTTAATATTATTCGATCCCAACACGAAGAACACGGTAAGAACTTCGTGGAGATTCGTGATTACCTTATCTCGAAGGGTTATAAATCCCCCCGTGGTAAAGATTTAACCCAATCCATCGTGTGGAGTATCTACACCAAGAAGAAGAAGTCCATACAACGGTTCAGTAGGGTCTTTGAACCGGTGGTTACCGATGTCAAGTTAGATCTCCTTGATTACTTCCCTCAAGAGTGAACCTTTTGTAGGTCTTCCCGGGTCTTTTTGACCTTAACAATGGTGGTTCTACTACAGGGAACAATCTTGGAGATCTCTTCATAGGTGTAACCTTTATCTATGTACTCCAATATCTTCTTCGATTTTGGTTTCTTGAGTAGTTTGGTGGGAGTATCTCTTGTGTTGATTCTTCTCCCCCGGTATAACCCTTTCTCCTTTCTAATACGAATACCCTCCATCTGTCTCTCTCTGATCTGATCCCTCTCGAACTTGGATAGGGTGGATAGAATGGAGATCATCAGTTCTGAGAACTTATCTACCTTACCATTCTCATCAATGTTTTGAAGAGATGGGTTCTTACAGATGATACGTATACCTTTTTCGGTTAACTCCTTCCATGTGGATAGAACATCAATGGTGTTCCTTCCCAATCTATCTATACTATGTACATGTAGTTCTTTTAGTTTCCCCCATTTTATGAGTTTTTCTATCTCTGATCCCTTGGGTCTCTCAAATAAGGGGATGGAACCACTACACTTATCAATGAGTACGTAGTCGTACTTATCCTTATCAATTACCTGTCTATCTATGTTTTGTTCTACCGTCGAAACACGGGTGTATAATACTATCATTGTTATACCATTATATGGGTGGTGGGTAAATCCACTAAAACCGGTATAAATATAACGATTTTACTGTGATAAACAATGTAACCCTCTGGCACATACCGGATTACACTTTAATATTGCAATCCATGCCGTATAGAATTGATGATCAAAGATCTATATGT
>CAKZOO010000145.1 GCA_937136455.1 uncultured Flavobacteriaceae bacterium
TTACCGCGATAGTTATCGATGGTATCATAGGTATCACTTCCATGCTTGTGCCATTTGTATAGTTGATGAAAACACCAATAGATTATTGCTAGTGTGATCATTTCCAGGGGTTGCCCTTTTTTTTGACTAAATCATCAAACTTTTGCTTGTACTCCTTTGCGATTTGATCTAATGTCGATTTATCTAATTTGAACCACTGCTTTGATTTTTCAATCAGTTCTTTTGTGGTTCCCTCGCCGTGTATTTTATCTACTGCTTGCATCATGACTAACTCGTTACCTCCTTTGTGGACGTTTTCTTTATGGCACTGAGGCAGTACGTTTCGAAAGTCAAATGCTACACTGAAGTTTGAACTATTCCCATTGAAAACTTTTACAAGGTGTCCACAGTGCATTCTTTTATCATTCAAAGCGTAGTACCTTCCCGATGTCGAGCATTTCACTAAATCTCCGTCTTTGGAGTAATACAACAGACAGTATCTGCTAAAGTGCTTCCACGCTGTCGTTTTGTAGAATTCTGAGCTTTTCATCGTCTCTTCCAAACTTCAATGATACATTCGATTAGATATCTCACAACCTCTAAAGATTTTAAGGTTACCCATGACACCGCCATAATGAATATGACCGCCGTTAACATGTATTGTACAAAATCACTCATGACCTCTTTTTTAAATCAATCACTCTTTGATAGACCTCATCTATTTCGTCGTATTGTCCCATTAATATCACCCCCTCCCTCAAGTAGTGTATTATCGTGGAATGGTGCTTGTTCATGTACAAGCCAATGGCTTTTAAGCTCCAACCACATACGTCTCTCATGTATTTCGCAGCTAAGAACCTCGCGAAAACCTTAGATCTATTTCTTGAAGTAGCCCGAAGACAATCAGTGGTTTGATTAAAATGGTCGCAAATCAACATTAAAGCCTGTTCATCGAAGATATTCATTGGCTCCCATGTATATGTCTTTGTGTAGTTTCTAATCTGATGTGTCATTACAGTTTTCCTCCCTTTTTTAGATTGAACACCACTGAAGTGAATTTCTTTGCGATTTCTTTGTTTTTACGCTTCCCAAATGGGAGATCTATTTTATCCGTGATGTTCTTGGATACCGCGGCCTCTAGTCCTTTTGTATCCGCACCATTCAACCCGAGATTGTAAATTGTGTTTACAGCTCCACTCCAGATCCTTGGCCACTCCTTTGCAAGTGTATTATCGATGTAAGTCACTAACCAAAGGAAGATCTTAAATTCAAATCCTTCTGAAATTATGGGAATGTTTATAATTAGATTTAGCTCTTTGGCTATTATAATTAATGTTGAGTTTCTAAGCATAACTTTAAGTTTAAGCCCTTTTTGAGGGTGTATCTGGATTAAATTTGATAAAGTTGAACATCTCAACCATTCGGTCTACAGTTCGGCCGTCATACTTCTCTGTGAGGTCTTTTGGGTAAAGATTTGAGACAATGTGAAAGCAATTGAAATGCGTTCTGTTTGGATAAATAGCTTGAATTATTGAATCCATGACCGATTTTCTATTCCCGAAATGGTTAGCTACTGACTCAGTTCCAAAATCATCAAACAAACACCCTCTAGGCCGCTGATCGCTTTGGTATTTCACCTCGACAAACGCATCGATACAAGATGATCCAGCTTCAGAGTACGATTGCTCAACATCTTTTTCACAATGGACAATTCTGAATTGCCTTGGAACTATTGCCTGCAACGCTCTAAAGATTGAGGTTTTTCCAACCCCAACAGGCCCAATGATAAACAACCCTTTTCGCAAAGAATAACCATCGCCTAACGACTCAAAAGACTTATCGTTAGCAAAATATTTTAAAATCTTCTCAATCACTGGCTCCGTGAACTCGTTGTAATCAAAATCCTTTTCAAACAATTCAAAATACCTTTGCTGGAAATACATTTCTAGGTCTTCGTAATCGAATGGCTTCCATGATGTATCGGAAAGCAATTTGTTTTTGTATTGCTCGCGATGTATGTTCGCTTTTTTATTTCTGTTCGCTACCATGACAGCCTCAATGATTTCTTTTTCGGTTAGGATAATATCCTTGTCAATCTCCAAGGCCGTCAAGACGGTTTGCGGCAACTGGTATTTTTTGTTTAGTAACTCCATTTTTTTCTTCTTTTAGGGGGTAGAATGATTGCCATCCTTGCTCGATTGTCGTTTCGATTATTTTTTTTGCGGCAAGCTTTTTTCCTTCTGAGATTTCAAAAACTTTTTTTGCGTTTAAGGCTTCGGCGAATTCCGTGAATTTTACTTTTGATTTTTTTCGCATCCTCACGAACTCATACCACACCTCATTCAATTCTTCACTTTTAACAAAATCTAAAAACTCGTTTTTCTCAACAGCCTCGCCCTCGGGCGTAGTTTGTAGGTTTAAAGGTTTAAAGGTTTGTAGGTTTAAAGGTTTATCTATACTAGCAATGCTTTGGTCAGTGATACTACAATGCTTTGGGTCTTGATTCGGCAATGCTTTAGTCAGTGCTTTGGTATCTGCTTTGGATATTGCTTTGGTGTTTTTTACCAAAGCAATAACATTGGATGTGAATTGATTTTTACTCTTTTCTAACAGCTCTATAAAGCCCCACTCAACCAGTTTTTCCAAAGCGGCAGCGTATGTTTTATAGTTCTTGCAACCGACAGCTTCCATCGATGTATCTGTTGGCAATCCAAAAGAATCTTTCCACCCTAATTTGTTATTCATTTCGATGCACCAGAAATACAAGCACCCGTGTATAGGTTTCACTTCTTCGCTCTCAAAAGAGAAATTAAACCAAGACCTAGATAGTTCGAACGCGTTCATAGAGGGCTTGTTAATTATGATTTTTGATAAGTTTTATCGAACAAATAAACGCCTGCTTCTTCACCAATTAAGACATCATGTTGAGCGTTTTCTAGCTCTCCTAACTCCATCACATTGGTTACTGATTCGTGAACTTGGTGCTCA
>CAKZOO010000146.1 GCA_937136455.1 uncultured Flavobacteriaceae bacterium
CTTTCTTTTTTCGCATAGGCAAAAATAATTCTTTTTGTGAGCCTATGAGTCCTTTCAAAATAATTTTATTATTGTATTTTTGGAACGGTGGATGATTTCTCTCCAAAAAGAAGGAATTGTTAAAGTTCAATACTAATTATTTTATTTATGAACCAATCAGAAATTCATAGTTCAAAGAATGCAATTGAATTAGAAGATCGCTATGGGGCACATAATTACCATCCACTACCTGTAGTTCTTTCAAAGGGGGAAGGTGTTTATGTATGGGATGTAGAAGGAAAAAAATACTACGATTTTTTATCAGCATACTCTGCAGTGAATCAAGGTCACTGTCATCCAAAAATTTTAAATGCCTTAATAGAGCAGTCAAAAACACTCAGTTTGACTTCCAGAGCTTTCTATAATGATAAGCTGGGACAATTTGAAAAATACGCTACTTCGACTTTTGGTTTCGACAAGATGCTTCCGATGAACACAGGAGCTGAAGCTGTAGAAACAGCTATTAAGTTATGTAGAAAGTGGGCTTATGAGAAAAAGGGAATACCAGAAAACACTGCTAAAATCATTGTTTGTGAAAACAACTTTCACGGTAGAACTACGACCATTGTTTCGTTTTCAAACGATCCAGTAGCTCAGACAAACTTTGGTCCATTTACATCAGGATTTATCAGAATACCTTACAATGATGCAACTGCTTTAGCAGAGGCTTTAGCTTCAAATGACAATGTAGCTGGATTTCTTGTAGAGCCTATTCAAGGTGAGGCTGGAGTGTATGTTCCAGATGAAAATTATTTAACTCAGGCAAAAGCACTTTGTGAAGCCCATGGTGTGCTTTTTATCGCAGATGAGGTTCAAACAGGAATTGCAAGAACTGGTAAATTACTTGCCACTTGTGGTAATTGTAATTGTGAGGATCGCCACTGTAGCGGAACTCCAGAGGTAAAGCCAGATATTTTAATATTAGGAAAAGCCATTTCTGGTGGAGCATACCCTATTTCGGGAGTATTTGCTAACAATGCTATTATGGAAGTTATCACTCCTGGTTCTCACGGCTCAACATTTGGTGGAAACCCAGTAGCTGCTTCTGTAGGAATGGCCGCTTTAGAAGTTGTTAAAGAAGAGCAACTTGCTCAAAACGCTTTTGATTTAGGAGAACTCTTTAGAGCAGAGCTTCAAAAGTATATTGACAACTCGAATATCGTTCTTAAAGTAAGAGGTAAAGGACTTTTGAATGCTATTGTAATTAACGATACTGAAGAAAGTGATACTGCTTGGAATATCTGTGTCGCTTTAAAGGAAAACGGTCTTTTAGCAAAGCCAACCCATGGTAATATCATTCGTTTTGCACCGCCACTTGTGATGACTAAAGAACAACTCTTAGATTGTGTGTCTATTATTACAAAAACACTAGAAGATTTCGAATAGAATAGAGAAATAGTTTAAATTTAAAAAGCAGATCATTCGATCTGCTTTTTTTATGGTAAACTTTTGTGAATTCTATTTCTTATTCAAAGTCTTTAGGATCTAGGTTAAAGAAGCGAACGGCATTGTTAAAGAAAATATCTCTCTTTTGATCGTGCGATAAATAGCCTGCATTTTCAATAAGACCTATGGATGTTTTTAGAAGACCTGGCCACATCATTAAATCAGTACCATAGAGGATTCTTTTTCCAAATCCAGCTTGCACTAGTCTCTTGATATAGGCGTGAACTTCCGCTTTGGGATAGCTCCATATAAATCCAGCAACGTCCACATATACGTAGGCATTAGCTCCCATAAGTGCGATCATTTCATCCACCATTGGGTATCCAGCATGCATCACCCATATTTTTAATTTAGGATGTCTCGCCAGCATATCTTCTAAAAGGAATGGACGCCCCAATGAAGCTTTGTATTTAGGATTCGTAATATTGATCGTTCCATTTCCTCCAGTTCCCATATGGATTCCAACTGGAATTTGAAGTTCTTCAGCGATTGCAAAATATTCATCAAGACTCATATCACTTGGAGACATTCCTTGGTATTGAGGAGCAACTTCACCCATCACTTTATAAAAGCCAGAACTGATAGAATCTCTAAATGCCTCTGGTGTCATTTGATTTGCATTGCTTATACCTAGCGAAGGAATAATTCTTTTTGGAGCCTTGTTTTTCATTCGGTGAATCACATTGGCATCTCCACTAATTACGTAGGTTACATTTAAACGTTCAGCTTCTTCTAAAAGCAAACGTTCGTATTCCTCTGTTGATTGAGCTACCGGTAGGGGGTCAGCACATCCCTCTCTTGTAAAAGCAGGGGCATTTTTGTGTGGATCACCTCCAGGCATATCGCTTAAAAACCATGGACAAAGGTCTGAACCACCAGGTCTAACGTTCATTGCATGAACGTGAACATCGATAATTGGAAGTGGTTTTTTCTTTTGGGCTATTGAAATCGAAGATGTAACTAGTAGGATTACAAAAGCGATAGGAGTTAAGTAAGTTCGGTTCATTTGTTTATCAATTTGTATTATTTACACAATAATAAAGAAAAAAGTTTACTTTTTTAAATTGAATTTGATGACGAGCTCTTAAGAAGTGCAGGTAATAGTAGGAAATCACTGATAAGTGCTGTAATAACAGTGATCGTACAAAGAATGCCAAAATTTTGAACAGAGGGTACAGAACTGGTAGCGATGACTAAAAATCCACCCATCAGCGCTATGGTAGAACCTAAAAGGGCTTTTCCTGTGTAGTTGATCGATCGATCAATACTAATTTCCATGGTGTGTGATTCCATTCGAAATCTTCTAAAGTTATATAACAGATGAATGCTATCATCCATGATGATTCCAAGCATGATTGGAGTAATCATTGCAGTCGTTACATCGATAGGGATGTCAAAAAAGCTCATCGTCATCAATACGAATCCAATGGGGATGATATTGGGGATCAAGATTAAAAAAGCAGTTTTAATTTTCTTTACAAAAAACAACAAACACAGGTATGCTGCTATAAATGCAAATAAAAACGATTTTAATTGTGTTTCAAGAATGAATTCATTGAGTTTGGAATACAAGACGGCAAAACCATTAAATTTTAATTGGATTCCAGTCTGATTGAAAATTTTATAAAAATCGCGTTCAATGGAGTGAATCAATAATTTTAATTCTTTAGTGTTCAGTTGTGGAACGTTCAAAGTAATCAGTAATTCCCTCCCTTGATCGGTAATAAAATTATAAAATGTTGAAGACTCTTTTGCGTTTTCAAAGGTGTCAATGATCAGTTTTTGATCGATGGATTGATTCGAAAATTGGGGATATCGTTTGTTGATAAAATCTTGAAGACTCACAAGTGAAATAGGTGTGTTGATCTTCTTGTTTTTTGCGATGGTATTTTCAAACAACCGAATTTTTTCAAATGTAGAGTTATTTAACAATTGAGCTGCTGAATCAGCATAGATCGTCAATTGAATTCTTGAGCTTCCGCGAAGTTGATGCTCTATAAGTTCTAAATCACGTTTTGTAGATCCATCCGCTAGTAAGTCCAATGATCTCGTGTCAATTGATATACCACTAATAGAAAGAATACTTGCCAATAAAATGATGCTAAAGACGCTTATAATAGATTTTCTATGACTTTTTGTTCGTCTATTAATACCTTCGAGAAGTGGGCCTGTATATCGATCAAAAAACCGCTTTCCTGAATGTTTTTTCAAGGGTGTAGTTTGGAGGTAACTAAATCCAATTACATTGATAAGATATACAAAAACAAAACTCAAAAAGAGCCCAAAACTGCTTAAAAACCCCATGTCTTTCAAGGCAGGTAAAGGTGAAAGATAGAGTGCTATATAACTGATCATTGTAGTTATGGTGGTAATACTACATGGCACAATGCTTTTTCTCAGCATCATTACAATGCGATCAATTAATGGTAATTGATGAGCCTTTTGAGACTCTTTATGAAAGATATTGGTTATATGAATACTATCAGACACGCCGTAAACTAAGAGTATCGTAGGTATTAACATAGAAATCATATTCAATTGATAGCCCATAAAAGAAGTGATGCCAAAGAGTATAACAATGGGAACTGCTATCGATGCTAATGCAATAGGCAAGTATTTGATATGAGGTAACAATAAAAACAGAAGTAAACTAATTAGGAAAATTGTCATCACTCCAAACCAAATACTTTCATTAAATATTTCTGTATTATAGGCATTGTTTAAAATAGGAGGGCCACTTAGATGGTACTGATCAAAATTCGATGCGAAAATTGCAGTGATTTGATTTACTAATTCTGCACGTTTGGATTCAATTTCAGGTGTTGGCTTTAATTGAATATAGATGAATAGGTTTTTTTGATCCTCAGAGATAAGTTGATTGGTCAGTACGGAAAAATCTTTAAATAACTGATTTCTGCTTTTAGGGGAACGCTTGGAATCATATAATGGAGCGAGGACTATCTTTGAGGATGAAATTACAGGATAAGTGGCCTTCGCGATACTGAAGGTTTCAGCTACAAAATCGGATGCTTCGAGTTGCTGGTGAACCTTTTTGAGTAGATCGACGGTAACTTGATTCAGTTCCTCTTGAAGTGGAATCATTCCAACGATGATTTCATCTGAACCGTACTCTTTTTGATAATTGGTGTATTCTTGATACTGAGGATCGTCATCTAAAAACCAGATCGATAGAGAATTATCAATCGTTAGATTATTGATGATCAAATAGGTACACATCAACATCCAAACTGCGATCACTCCAATAATCCAAGTACGGAAACGTATGAGAATTGCAATGTATTTTTTCAGGTACTGTTCCATGAATACTAGATTAAAAAAAGCAGACCCATCGGTCTGCTTTGTACATAAAAAGGAGTGCGTATTACAAGTTACTTGAAAAAGACACTTTAATACTTACACTCCTTTCAGAATTTTCATAAGACATAAAGCACCTCCTTTCTATATTAAGTTAAACTTTTGCTGTTGTCACAGCAACACATAACGAATGTATTTATTTATGATTCTAAATTTAAAAAAAAAACAGTTGTTTTTTAGAAAACTTTATGATTTATCAGTTAGTTGTTGTAGTGATAAGTTTCAAGAGTTTCTAAATCCACATAATCTAATGTTTTAAGGTGTGTCGCGTTTAAATTAATCTTTGGAGCCACTCCTGCTTTGTGAGCTTCAATCCATCGAGAGACGCATAGACACCAGTAATCACCCGCTTTCAGTCCTTTGAAATTGTATTGTGGGTAATCTCGCGTCAAATCATTTCCTCTAGATTTTGAGAATTGTAAGAATTTATCCGTTACAATAGCGCAAACCGTATGTGTGCCCGCATCAAAGATTCCTGTATTACAACATCCATCTCTAAATGATCCTGTCATGGGGTCTAGTGAGCAGGTCTCTAGTGGTTGTTTAAATACATTAAGTGCTGGTTCTTTCATTATGGTGAGTTATTTTATTTGATTTTTGAGGAATCGAATCGACATGGAATTAAAGACTTTAGGTTGTTCTACATTTACAACATGACCGCAATTGGGGACGATTTCCAACATGGAGTACTTGTGTTTTTTTGCAATTTCTTGAATGCTGGGAAGAAACATATAGTCTTGAGCTCCCATCAGATAAAGGGTAGGAATCTTCACTTCTATTTGTCTAAATAATTTAAGAAGTGGTTTGAGTTCTGAGGTTAGCTTAAACCATCTAATGAATTCTTTTTGAGCCAATTTTTTCGCTTCTCGAACAAAGAGTAATCGAGATGTTTTGTGATTGCTCTTAGGCATTATGATATAGGCAAATAGTCTATATAACCAAATGTAAGGAACAATTGATTTACAGATGTTTCCAAATTTCATCAAGAGCCGCGATTTCAAATTTAATTTGACAATGGCACCACTTAAAATCATTGATTTGATACGATGTGGATTTGTTTCACTGATTTGTCTAATCAAAATAGTCCCTAGGGAAACACCAATAAAATGGGAAGATTTGATTTTTATTTTATCTAAAACATCCAGTATGTCATTTGAAATAGCCTCGAAGGTGTACTCTTTGTTGAGCGAATCACTGAATTTGAATTTTGACTTACCATGCCCTCTTAAGTCGATTAAAAGTAAATTAAATTCCTTAGATAAATCTCTTAATTGATGATGCCAAATTGAAGAACTTCCTCCCGCTCCATGTACAAAAGTAACCCACTCAGTGGAATTTGGATTTTCATAAGTTATGTAATGAAGCATATAATAAATATCTTGTTTTGGCTAAATTATTGTAGTTCTTGTAATTCTTCTAACATCATTTGAATGGATTGTTCATCAACTCCTTTTGCTTTTAAGATAATATAAAAAGCGGCCATTATTGCACTGAGTATTAAAGCTACAATTGCAACGACCTTTGCAGTTTTAAGCTGTTTGTAGTTGTCATATGCATCTGGGTTTTCAGCATAGGTCTCTTCGCCTTTTTTTACCAAATAAAGTGCAATTCCAGACAGTAGAATCCCTGAAAATCCTGTAAAACAACAGCAACCTACAAAGGCTAAAATTCCAAGTACTAATGCGGTGGTTGAGTTTGGTATTTTGTTCATGGTATAAATTTTAAAATATAATTGCTTATCACTGTTATTCCAGTGATAATTAATAGAATGTTGGTTATGGTATTTGCGTATTTATAGCTGATAAAGAGTTGAAGAGTGATATTTCCAAAAAGGGCTATAAGGCTATAGATTGCAGGATACATATAAAATGCTTCTATAAAACTGCCTTCTAGGATCAACGACAAAGATCGTTGTAATCCACAACCCATGCATTCAACTCCAAAGTAGGACTTGTTAAGACATGGTAGCATGTATTGGTTTAATATAGTTTCCTTCATTATAAATACTCTAAAGTAAAAATAGTTATTAATTTTAAGAACCGTAAATTAAACAATCAGTTATGTTTCAAATAGGAGATCAAGTAGCGGTTATCGATGAAAATATTGAAGGAATCATTCTTGATGTTTCAGGAGATCAAGTCGTGATTGAAACACAAGAAGGATTGAGTTTTTCCTATTCTTCCAAAGAAATCGTAAAAATAGCTCATGAAATATCAGTGACGAATCAGCAAGTCTTTAATGCCAAAAAAGCTAAAAATGATTCTCATCAAAAAAGGAAGAGCTCCATTGAGAAACTTAAATCTAAAACTATTTTGGAGGTAGATCTTCACATCGAAAAGTTAACAAGTCGTTCAAGAGGAATGGATACTTATGACATCCTTGAATTACAAATCAAAACGGCTAAACAACAGATTAAATTTGCTCAATCGAAACATATCAATAAGGTTGTATTGATTCATGGACACGGAGCAGGAGTTTTAAAAAAAGAGTTAGAATTTCTGCTCTCTCAATTTTCTTCAGTGACTTATACAGATGCCTCTTATCAAAAATACGGATTTGGAGGAGCTTTAGAAGTCCAATTTAACTAAATTTGTTCTCTATCAATACCTATAAAAGTGTTCAAAAAAGTTTATTTTGACAATGCTGCAACAACAGCAGTCCGTGAAGAAGTCGCGGAAGCGATGGCTAAGTCTTTAATGGAAGACTTTGGGAATCCTTCTTCAACTCATGGATTTGGAAGAAGTTCGAAGTCTGTCCTAGAACAAGCCAGAAAAGATATTGCCAAAGTGCTCAATGCGCATTCTTCTGAAATTATCTTCACATCTGGGGGAACCGAAGCGGATAATTTAGTGTTGAAATCAGCTGTCAAAGATTTAAAAGTTGAACATATTATTTCAACAGGAATTGAACATCACGCAGTAGTGAATACTCTTGAGGAATTAGCGCAACAGGGATTGGTGAGCGTTCACAATTTGAATTTAAATACCAAAGGAGAACCTGATTTAAACCAACTTGAAGAGTTGCTAATAACTTTAGAGGGGAAGGTGTTGATCAGTCTAATGCACGTCAATAATGAAATTGGAAACTTATTGGATATAGACAGGGTTATAAATCTTGCATCTCAATACGGAGCTTTGTTTCATTCGGATACCGTTCAATCGGTGGGTCATTTTAAATGGGATATGCAACGTCAAAAAGTTGATTTTTTAGCGGTATCTGCACATAAATTTCACGGACCTAAAGGAGTAGGGTTTGCCTACATTCGAAAAGGACATCCTATCAAAGCGTTGATCAGTGGAGGTTCACAAGAGAAGGGAATGAGAGCTGGGACAGAGTCTATTCACAATATTGTCGGATTGGCAAAAGCACTTCAATTAGCCTATCAACACATCCAAGAGGAACGATCTTATATCGAAGGAATCAAAAGCTATTTTATCGAATCACTATCTAGAGCAATCCCTTCAGTTGTTTTTAATGGAACCTCTGCAGACTTTGATAAGAGTTCTTATACCATGGTCAATGTATCGATTCCAATTGCAAACGAAAAATCTAGTTTGTTGCTTTTTAACTTAGATTTAAAGGGAATCGCATGTTCCAAGGGAAGTGCTTGTCAATCGGGAAGTCAAAAAGGATCTCATGTCCTCTCACAGATACTCGATAATAAGGCATTAGAGTTTCCAGCACTTCGATTCTCATTTTCGAAATACAATACAAGAGAAGAAGTGGACTATGTTGTTGAGGTTTTAAAGGAATTGGTAGGCTAAAGGTTATTCCTCTTTTTCGTATGGAAATTTTCTACCAGCAGATCGCATCATAGCATCGATGAGATCTTTGGTGTTTTTACCTGTTTTTCGATCGATGTCTTTTTCGTATTTCCAAAGTAATTTACCACTCAACCCATCGCTGAGTTTAATCGCAATTCTACCAAAACTCTTGCCTAAGAAGTAATCCATCAAAGAAAAATCTTCATCTTTTACCCCTTTAGACAACAGGACGTTTAAGGCAATATTTCCACTAATAATAACATCTACACCAAGTAAATCACAGAGTTCTTTAGAGGTGTATAAATCAATATTGGAATGATCGATGTGATTCTTGCTCAGCAAGGCATTGGTTTTTTCAACGTTTTGAAAGTCGATAGAAAACTTTTTGCGTTTTTTAAATTTTAAAAAATAGGATTCCAGTGCATCTTGTACAGCTTCACCTTCGTTGACTTCAAGATTTGTTTTGGTGGTGGAATCCACATTAGTGCTCAAATTTATTTGAGAAGAAAAGGGAAGAATAGCCAATAATTTATGGTTTTGGCTCAATTGCTCAAAATTGACATTTTCGTAAATATTCTTTTGAGCAAACACCTTAGTAGAAGCTATTAATATTAATAGCAGTGTGCTCAATAAGTAACGATAATTATTTCTTTTTCTTGAAATAGGCATGAAACTCCTTGCTGTTATTTAAATGATCAGTAACTACCACGCGAAGATGGTAAGAATTGTTGTCCCCTGCAATTTTATCGTCAAAATTATATGTTAAGGTTTGATCCTTAGGTTCATATTCCAGTAAGATCCATTGATCGTTTAAATATCCTTCATAGGATTTAATGCCACTTTGGGAGTCTTCAGTTTTGAGAATTAATTTGCTGTAATAGTTGAGTTGATCTCCATCTTTAAAGTTTTTGGCTCGAATAGTAGGTTGAATGCTATCAAATTTAATACGATAAGAACCCATATTATTGATACCAGCGATTAGTTTGCCATTCTTTTGTTCACTGGTAATATGGGCGTATTGCTGATCTCGAGTTTTAATACCTAAAAAGGCGAAAGGTCTAAGAGATTCTTCAATTGAATCTAATGAGAATTCTACTTTGATTGGTGTTTTAATATAGAGGTTGTCAGGACTGAGTTCTAGTTGGTTGGGATTGGATGTAACAACAACTTCTTCAGCTTCGTAAAAGGTGTTTTTTTTGAAATGTATATTGACATTTGAAAAATTTAGACGCTTTTCTTCTTTTGGATCAATTGTAATCGAATTTTCTAAACGCTCTCTTTTAATTTCTGCGACCATTTCTTGATGCTCTAGAGGGATTCTAACAATAGTTTTATTAGCGGCAGCATCAAAAAGTTGAATTTCAAGAGTGTCTTTAGTGTTTTGATCAACGCTGATGATTCCGTTATCAACTGACTTTTCATAAATCGATAAAGGGTTATAGTCTTTTTTAAATAAAAACATGATGCGTTCTCTAAAACGAACTAAATGCTCATAATCCATTAAAGTGTTGATGTGTCTTGAGTCTTCAAATGAGAAGTGATTAAAACGCATTCGAAGCAACAGTTGATCGCCCATGAGTTGGTCTACTTTATAGAGTCCGTTGTGATTAGCCGCTAGATCTTGACGGTCATAAGCTTTGATTCCAAAACCAATGTCTCCTTTGGCATATACGGTATTGGCAATATAGCTTCCGTCCTTTTGTCTGCTAAATGGAATCTGAACCTTTAGTTCGCTTTTGTTGACAAGAGCATCATCGCTAAGTGGGTAGGCATAGAGTTTTTGAAGTATCGGTGGATTTGTGTCTTTGATATCAATATCAAAAAGCAATGGGTTTTGAGGATTGGAATTTGTAGATTCTCTGAGCTCAAAATGCAAATGTGGAGCAGTAGATCCACCTGTATTTCCAGAGAAAGCAATTAATTGTCCCTTTTCAACAGGAAATTGATCCGGCTTTAAAAACGTTTCAATTGTAAAACTTTTTTTCTGATATTGAAGCTCTTTTGTATAGGTTTCAATTTCTGGTGAAAATTTTTGAAGATGAGCATAAACCGATGTAAGACCATTGGGGTGTGTGATGTACAGAGCTTTACCATATCCGCTGGTTGAAATTTTAATTCTTGAAACATAACCTTGATTAACTGCTAGGACTGACAATCCCTCACGGTGATAGGTTTTGATATCCAGCCCAGCATGGAAATGACCCGTCCTCAATTCTCCAAAATTACCCGCTAAAATCAATGGTATCTTTAGAGGTGGATGTGGAGGATTGTTGATTAACTGAGCTTTTAGGGGAAGCATCAAATGTAAAACAACAAAAACTAGATAAAGGGTTTTTCTCATAGTTTCAAATTTAAAAATTATTGATTAAACAAATACCCAATGTCATTTAAATCCTACAATTTTAAATCTTCGCATATATAAGTGTTAAATAGCAATGATATTTCAACAGAAATCTATACTTTTGTTAAAACGCATAGTTATAGATGAGTGATTTTGTATCCCTTGTAACAGCTCTAGAAATCAAGTTAAAAAAATTGATTGAAAGACTTAACACTGAAGAAAAAAAGAACCAGATGTTGAGTGTTGAACTAGAAAACCTCAAGGTACATAAAAAGCAATTAGAGCAAGAGCTCAAAAGTTGGGAAGACCAATACAATGCTTTAAAACTCGCTAATTCTATGTTGGGCAGTGATCACAACACTACCGAAGCTAAATTGAAGATTAACACCTTAATAAAAGAGTTGGACCATTGTATTGGTTCGCTCTCTGCATAAGATGGCAGATAAGTTAAAGATAAAACTTTCCATTGCCGATAGAGTGTATCCTTTGACAATACACCCTAAGCAAGAAGAGGGTTTAAGAAGGGCTGCAAAAGAGATTGAACAGCTTGCTAAAAACTTTGAAAAGAATTATGCAGTAAGAGATAAACAAGATGTTTTGGCGATGTGTGCCTTGCATTTTGCCTCTAAATTGGAACAACAACAGATCGATGAAGATCAGATGTCGGACCAAACTCGTGAGCGCTTAAACGCGCTTCACACAATCTTAGATGAAGTTTTGGATTAAATACGTTCTTTAAAATAAAATAAAGTTATTGCCCACATTAATACTTATTTGACAAACTCAACGTTACATGAATTAAAAAAGGTGAGTCGAGATTGTTAGGATATGCCTGCTTGACTGGAAATCCGACCATTCTGTTAACCTTAAACCTGTTTAAAGGAGTTTGTTCATTCCTATTGATGTGGGTTTTTTTATATAAATAGTAAACCAAATGGATAATAGTACACTAATAATTATAGGGATTGTAGGCGTGGTGATTGGATTTGCAATCGCCAAGGTTTTAGAAAAAGGAAAGGCCTCAAAGACCATTGCTGCAGCTAAAAAAGAAGCTTCAAGCATCATTAAAATCGCTCATAAAGAGGGTGAAAACATTAAGAAAGACAAGATCTTTCAAGCAAAAGAAAAATTCTTAGAACTCAAAGCAGAACACGAAAAACACATCGTTGCCAAGGATAAGAAAATCAGTGAAGCTGAAAAGCGAACTAGAGATAAAGAATCTCAAGTAAGTTCAGAGCTATCTAAAAGTAAAAAACTCAATGAGCGTCTAGAAGCACAGCTCAAAGAACTTGATTACAAAAATGATTACTTAGAAAAGAGAACAGCTGAGGTTGAAAAAATGCATCAAAATCAAGTGCAACAGCTCGAGGTGATCTCTGGTTTATCTGCCGATGAAGCAAAACAACAATTAGTTGAATCGCTTAAAGATGTCGCAAAAAGCGATGCGATGGCTTTCTTGCAATCGAGTATGGAAGAGGCAAAACTCACAGCTCAACAAGAAGCTAAAAAAGTTATTATCAATACCATCCAACGTATCGGTACAGAAGAAGCAGTAGAGAACTGCGTCTCTGTATTTAATTTAGAATCGGATGATGTTAAGGGTAGAATTATTGGAAGAGAAGGTAGAAACATTAGAGCTATTGAAGCTGCAACAGGTGTTGAAATCATCGTAGATGATACACCTGATGCGATTATTCTTTCTTGTTTTGATTCCGTGAGAAGAGAGGTAGCACGTCTGTCGTTACACAAATTAGTGACTGATGGTAGAATTCATCCTGCTCGTATTGAGGAAGTCGTTCAAAAAACAGAGAAACAAATCGAAGAAGAAATAATCGATATAGGGAAGCGCACTGTAATCGATTTAGGTATTCACGGTTTACACCCAGAACTCATTAGAGCTGTTGGTAGAATGCGTTATCGTTCATCTTATGGTCAAAATCTATTACAGCACTCGAGAGAAGTTGCAAAGCTATGCGGAGTGATGGCAGCCGAAATGGGATTAAACGCTAAACTAGCAAAAAGAGCTGGTCTTCTACACGATATAGGAAAAGTTCCAAACACAGAAGCTGAGGTAGAAACTCCACATGCCATTTTAGGCATGCAATGGGCAGAGAAGTACGGAGAGAAGCCAGAAGTTTGTAATGCGATTGGAGCTCACCACGACGAGGTAGAAATGAAATCCTTAATTGCACCAATAGTTCAAGTTTGTGACGCCATTTCAGGGGCACGTCCAGGAGCGAGAAGACAAGTGTTGGATTCTTATATTCAACGATTAAAAGATTTAGAGGATATAGCCTTTGGATTTAAAGGAGTTCAAAAAGCTTATGCAATTCAAGCAGGTAGAGAACTTCGAGTTATTGTCGAAAGCGAAAAAGTAAACGACGATAAGGCTGCAGAATTGTCATTTGAAATCTCTCAAAAGATTCAAACGGACATGACCTATCCAGGACAGGTAAAGGTTACTGTGATTCGTGAAACAAGAGCCGTAAACGTTGCCAAATAAAAAAGACAAATAGTTGTAATAAAAAAGACCTAAGAGTAATCTTAGGTCTTTTTTTGTATCTAGAATAGTGTTTTCAGCTATTTCTCAATAGTTTGATCTGAAGATTCATCTTGATCTTCCTCATTGGCTTTATCAAATTGATGCGATAAAATGTTTAAACTCTTCAATTTTTCTTTGAGTAAGTCAACTTTTTCTTTTCTAGCCTCTATTTTATTGTGAACATCTTTTACCAGAGGAGAATCGTCTGAAGCATTCGAGAAAAATTCTAAATTGTTTTCTAATTGTCTGATTTCAGCCTTTTCTTCATCGATCTTTCTTTTGATGAAGGATTTTTCTCTTTTAACTTCATACTCTTGATTTTCTGACTTTTTGATTGCGTCAAGAGTGTTTTCGTACTTGATGATTTCAGCTTCTTTAGGATCGATACCCAATCCTTTTAGACAGGTCTTAAATGCTTTATTGAACTTATCTTCGATGTTCTTTTTGTTTCTAGGAACGTATCCTATACTGTTCCAAGTCTCACTAATTGATTTAAGAGTTTCTAAATCTTTTTCTTGATCTTTAGAGGTCTTAAATTTTTCGATCTTGAGAAGTAGTGTTTCTTTCTTTTTGAGATTATCTGATTCTTCTTTTTGATGACTGTTTTTAGAAGCGTGTAACTGATCGAAATAGTGATTACATGCAGCCTTAAATTCTTTCCAAATCTTATCGGAATGTTTTCTAGGAACATGTCCAACTTTTTTCCATTCCGATTGAATGCGTTTCATCTCTTTGGTGGTAGCACTCCAATCGGTACTGTCTTTTAAAGAAATTGCTGTTTCCAATAGAGCTCTCTTTTTAGAGAGATTGTCTTGTTGGTCTTTTTTAATTTCTTTATAGAACTTGTTTTTAGCTCTGTTGAAAGCTCTTGTAGCTTCTTTAAATCGCTTCCAGGTAGCTTCGTTGTTTTTTGAGGGTACTTTTCCAGCTTTAAAAAATTGATCTCTAAGCTGCTCTATTTCCTTAATTTGTTTTTGAACACCTTTATGAGAATCTGATATGGAATCTGCAATTGCGTGTATTTTATCTGAAATTTTATTTTTTGTCTCTAGATTGCCTTCATAGGACTTTTCAATATCAGCAAAATACGCTTGTCGCTTATCGTGGATTAATTTAGTGGCATTGCTGAAACGCTCCCAAATTTCCTCTCTTTTATCTTTGTCTACAGGCCCTAATTCTTCTTTCCAAATTTTGTGAAGCGTTTGTAGTTCGTGAAAAGTTTTGCCGATATTTTCTTCGGTAGCTAAAGCTTCAGCCTTTTCAATTAATTTTAATTTTTCTTCTAGATTGTGTTTGAAATCTAAATCTCTCAATTCTCGATTGAGGTTTAAGAAATCATAAAAAATCTCAATATGATGATGATAGGTTCTCCATACATTGTTGTATTCACCTCTAGGTACTGGACCAGCGGTTTTCCACTGAGCTTGAATATCTTTAAAATTGTGATAGGTAGTATTGATATCCTCTTCGACATTCACTAAACCTTTCAGACTTTCGATCAGTTCTAAACGGTGAGTGAGGTTTTCCTTGAGTTGTGTTTCGAGATTTTTATAGTATTGATCTCTTTTTTCACGGTACTCTTTAAAGAGTTCATTAAATTGACGTTTCGCTACTGAAGAATATCTGAAATCAATTTCATTTCCTCCATTTTGAATAAACTCTTCTTTCTTTTGATCTAATAGCTCTTGAAATTTTTGGTCGAACTCATTCTTGATTTCATCGACGTGTTTTCGGATTGCCTGAATCTTTTCATTCTTTACCAATCTTTGGAATTCACCTACAAGGTTCTCCATAGACATTGAATGGTAATCTAATAAGGGAATTCGATGACGCTCCTCATTGTGATGATCTTCAGCATCCTCAGCATTCGATTCCTCTATTGCTTCGATGTGGTCATCTTCTTTTGGAGTATCTTCTTGAATTACTCCTAAAGTTGTAGTGTCAGAATTCTCTAAAGATTTAGATTCTTCTTGTGGATTTGCTTCTTGAGCTTGCTCTACTTCACCTGGAAGTTTACCGTCTTCTGTTAACATTTTTTTAATGTTTAGGGATCAATTTTCAAGTAAGATACTAACAAGTGCGTAAATAGCAAAGACTTGTCGATTAGAATTTTCAACTAGCCTTATAAGTTTATGAGAACTTTAAGAGTTCCAGAGTTCCCAAGCCTTCTCTGCCTGGCCTACCAACATCTGATATCCATTGGAAGTTTGAGCTCCTCTTTGGGCTCCTTCTTTTAGAAATGCAGTTTGCTGAGGATTGTATATTAAATCGAACAAGAGGAATTCTGAGGTTATTCCCTCATAGGGTATTTGGGGTTTTTGATCGATATTAGGATAGGTTCCAACAGGAGAACAGTTGATGATCAGCGGATGGTGGACTAATTTATTTACCTTGAGACGATCATACGAAAGCTGTCCTTCAATTGGGCTTCTAGATACAAATAGATAATCGATCCCTAGTTTCTCTAATACGTAAGCTACCGCTTTTGAAGCTCCACCTGTCCCCAGAATTAAAGCCGAACTGTGATGCGGTTTTAAATAGGGCTCTAGGGCCTTCTGAAATCCATAGGCATCGGTATTATAGCCGATAAGTCCATCATTGGTTTTTTTAATCGTATTGACAGCTCCAATTTCTTTAGCTTCATCTGATAAGTGGTCTAAATAGGAAATAATATCTTGTTTGTAAGGAATGGTAACATTAAACCCGCATAGATATTCTTGAACTAAGACCTTTGTTTTAAATTCATCTATGGTTTGCAAATCAAAATTTTCATAGGAGTGGTTGAGAAGTCCTAATTCTTTAAATTTTTCTGTAAAATAACCTCTTGAAAAGGAATAGTCAATATTCCTTCCAATCAATCCAAATCTATTTTTTTTGTTTTGATCCATAGCGTTCTAATGCAATTAATACCAAGACTCCTATCAGAATAAAACCCAAGGCATATAAATTTTCTTTGTTAGTCAAATCAGGAATAAAACGTTTGTAGTTATACACAATTTTATTTCCATCGGTATCTAGAATAAACTGGCCGAGTTCATTTTTCATGTATTGAATTTTTTTCCAGGGCCAAACAACACCTAAAGAACCACTGATGAATCCAATGATGGTAGCTGTTGTTATTTTTTGATAGTGTTTGAGTACGTAATTGATCAAATGGGAAAGACTGACTAATCCAACGATGGAACCCAGCGAGAAAACGGCTATGATTTTTAAATAGTTGAGATTCTCAGGAACTTCAAAAAAAGCTAAGTCCCAAGAAAACAATGCGATAATGGCATTTAAAAGGGCGTTGACAGACTCGACCATCAGCAGTACGTAATTTCCCATAAGGATGAGAATAAACGAACCTGATAAGCCTGGGAGTGTCATTCCAGATACTCCTATAAAGCCGCAGAAGAAAACGAATAAAAGATTGTCGTTCTGTTGTGCTGGATCTAAAGAGCTAATGATAATTCCAAGTAACAGACCCATTAAAGAAAATCCAATACTAGTTCGATCCCACTGTTTAAAATCTTTTCCGATATAATAGATCGATCCGAGAATCATTCCAAAAAACAGCGACCATACCAAAAGGGGAGCAGTGGATAAAAAGTGATCAATGACTAGAGATACACTGAAGTAACTAAATACCATTCCTGAAATGATGTAGAGCATAAACCCTCCATTGATATAGGTGAACAGCGATTTAAACCTTCCGTTGACCAGCAGTATAATAGCCTTGAAGTTTATCTTGGTCAACGAATAAATAAACTCTGTGTAAAATCCAGCTACAAAGGCAACAATACCTCCAGATACTCCTGGAACCTTATTGGCAGCACCCATTCCAAGCCCCTTGATAAAGAGAAATAACTTATCGATAAGACTTCTTGATTGTGCCATTTTAGGATGTTGTGCGTACTGATTTTTCCAAGATGTAAATTAATAGAAATCCTCCAACTGACAATACGAAGGCGGTGATAAATTCAGAGGTGCTTCCACTGTGAAAAGGGGATACGTTTTGCTCTGCTAAAATGAGCTCTTTCCCATCGATGAATTTGGACTCTAATACTTCTTTCCAAGGCCAAATCTTATTGAGCGAACCCAAGATAAAACCAGTGAGAAGGGCTAGAGTCGTGTTTTTGTAATGATCAAAGGTCCATTTGAGGAGTTTTGAAAAGCTGAGTAATCCAACAATGGCTCCCACTCCCACAATAGCAATGGTTTGTAGATCTCTTTGATGAACGGCATTGAGGACCGTTTCATAAGATCCAAGTAAGACTAAGATGAACGATCCGGAAATTCCAGGAAGAATCATGGCGCATATTGCCAATGCTCCTGATAGAAACAAATACCATAGGTTGTCGACATAGGCTCCGACTCTTAATTGAGTTATATACAAAGCTATAAGCGCCCCTAGTAGTAGTGCAATCCACGAACCTGCTTTGGTGCGATCGATGTCTTTTCCTACAAAAAGAACAGAGGCAAGGACTAGTCCAAAGAAAAAAGACCAAAGTTCGATTGGGTAATTGTGTAATAGAAATGAGATCCCTTTGGCAAAACTCACTACGGATAGTGCGATACCCAATAAGAGTGAAGCTAGGAAATTACCATTGATGGCTCTCCAAAATTCTTTATAACCATTCTTAAAGAGGATCTTAAGGGTTTTGAAATTCAATCGATTGATGGTTTCTAAGAGCTCTTCGTAGATCCCAGAAATAAAAGCAATAGTTCCACCTGAAACTCCAGGAACTACATCTGCAGCTCCCATGGCCATCCCCTTGAGGGTGTTAAATAGGTAAAATTTTTTTGATCGTTTACTCATGTAAACAAAAATACATCAACTGAATTAATTGGGCTTAGTATTTAGAGATAATCTCTTTAGCCCAACTGGTGCTAAGTGATAATATTCTGGAATTTTGAAAGCTTTTAAGCACGTTTTTATCAATACTCAATCCCTTTTTAAGGTGTTTTTCAGCTTTGAAAAGCTGCGTTGTATCGTGGAATAAAGACGCTAAGAAATAGTGAATTTCAGCTTGTTCTGGATAAAATTCTAAGGCCTGTAGTAAAATTTCGATTGCAGAATTTACATCATTGATAAGGACCATCACTTCAGCCCAACTGATCCAAGTTTCCAATTCATAATTCCCGTATTCTACTGCTTGTTTATAGGCGTAATCAGCTTCAAAATATTTAAACATTGCCGTGTTGATTTCTGCACAACGCTTCCAGTATAATGGATTTTCGGAATCTATATTGATGGCTTTATTGATGTAATAGGACGCTTTTTCAAAATTGTTATTGGTGAAGTAAAAGTTGGTGATTGCCAACCATCCTTTGTCTAATAAGGGGTCTTCGTGTACCGTTTGGTAGTAGTAACTCTGTGCAAGATCTAAATGACCCAATTGTTCGTGGCATTGACCCAATCTCAAATAAGCGTGAGAAGTAGGATCTTCTAACTTTATTGTGATTTCGTAATTTTCTATAGCCTCTTCATAGCGCTCTAATGTTTCTAAGACCATACCTTTTTCGTAATAAGCTCCTATAAATCGGTCATCAGAATAAATTGCAAAATCAAAAGAGGAGAGGGCTTCTTTGTAAAGTTCCAATTCTGCGTACATTTTGCCAAGTTGGTGCCAAGCTACTTCACAATAAGGATTTTTGTTGAGATAGTCATTGAGGTATTCAATACCTCCCTTGTAATCTTCTAAATATTCAAAGCAATAAACAGCATTGTAGAGTGCAGCATAATCTTCTAGATCTAAGTCAACACAATTGATAAAACACTCTTTTGCTTTAATAAAATCTTCTAAAAAGAGGTATTCCATACCCATCAAAGTGAAAATATCAGGTTGATCAGGTTGAATTTCTAAAGCTTTTTGAAGCGCTCCAATAGCATCTAAGTGCCTGTCTTGTTTTGAGTAGATATTCGCTCTTTGAATATAAATTTCATCGTTGAATTGATCGATGAGTTCAATAGTGTCGAGTATTTCTTCTGCCTTTTCTAATTTGTTTTCAAATACGAGTACTTCAACGTCTAATAAACGTAAATTGATAACTTGAGGGTGCTGGTTAAGGCCTAAGCTAATCGCTTTTTTAGCCAGTGAAACCTTCCCTGCATTGAGGTAGTAGTGTATAATTTCCTCGAAATCTTCAGCGTCGAAAAAGTAGACTTCATCAGTCTTTAACATCGACTCGAATTTTGCGATAGGTAAATCAGAATTTTCGTTTTCGTCTAATGACATAGTGAATTCTTGTGTTCCTAATGAAAATAAATTTAGAAGTTATACTCCGCGATATGAAGCGTGGAGGTCCTTTCTTATTAACAAAATAGTTAACAGTTTAAGATCGATAAGTGTCTAAAATGGAAAGAATTATATCACAACCCTCGATGAGTTCTTCCTCTGAAATGGTAAGTGGTGGAGTTATTCTAGCTGCTTTTTTCTCGAATAGCAACCAAAATAAGATGAGATTCTTTTGAGTAGCTTCAAGAATTAAGTAATTGGCAATCTCTTCATTTTCAAATAACAAAGCTAGCATTAATCCCATTCCTCGAATGGATCTAATAAGTGGATGTTGAAGTTTTTCCCTGATTAATTGCTCTTTTTTGAGAGTGTCGAGAATGAGTTGATTATTGTTTTGAGTCAGTTCTTTTAAAGTAGCATGTGCAGCAGCTGCAATCACTGGATTTCCCCCAAAAGTAGTGATATGCCCTAATTTAGGGTTGTCGCTTAAAAGTTGCATATGCTCGAAGGAAGCGATAAATGCTCCTCCAGGTAGGCCAGAACACATTCCTTTTCCAACGACCAGAATATCGGGTATACAATCAAATTGTTCAAAAGCAAAGAGACTACCTGTTCTTCCAAAACCCGGTTGAATCTCATCTAAGATAAGTAGGGCTCCAACTTCACTGCAGCGTTCTTTTACTTTTTTGAGGTAATTGTTTTGTGGAATGATAAATCCGGCCCCTCCTTGAATGGTTTCTAAAATTACTGCTGCTGTTTTTGAAGTGATTTGTAACAAGTCCTCTTCGCTGTTAAACTCAATAAAGTCGACATCACCGATAAGGGGTTCAAAAGGCTTTTTGTTTTCTGCCTTCCCCATTAAACTAAGAGACCCCATGGTATTTCCGTGATAGGCATTCTTTGCAGCAATGATTTGACTTCTACCGGTTACTCTTCTGGATAGTTTGAGGGAACCTTCAATGGCTTCCGTTCCAGAATTAACAAGGTAGGTGCAATTAAGTGGCTTTGGAAGTAAATCGGCAAGTAATTTAGAGTAGTCAACCGCTGGTTTAAGTGCGTATTCTCCATAAACCATTACATGCATATACGAATCGACCTGATCTTTAATGGCTTTAACTACTGATGGGTGACTGTGGCCAAGACTACAAGCTGAAACTCCTGCTACAAAGTCCAGGTGTGCTTGATTTTGATCATCATAGATATACGACCCACTTGCTTTGCTTACCGTCATTTGAAGCGGATGTGGGGTTGTTTGGGCCTGATATTTTAAAAAGTCATCAGTTTTCACGTTGAGTCTTTTTTTTCAATGGTGGTTTTGATCTATTGATAGCTGGTTTTATT
The DNA here is from genome assembly GCA_937136455.1 of uncultured Flavobacteriaceae bacterium. Taxonomy (GTDB): domain Bacteria; phylum Bacteroidota; class Bacteroidia; order Flavobacteriales; family Flavobacteriaceae; genus MAG-120531. The sequence continues at coordinate 21,070 of CAKZOO010000146.1, forward strand.
GTAGGAGTCATAGGGTTGTTTAAACCTCTGATGATCTTGAGTTGTGTGGAGTCATCGTCGACAAATAAATCACTTGGTGATTTGATTTGTTCAGTCCCATACCACAGAAAGCCTTCTAATTTTCGATCTTCTATCGGAATATCTCGAAGTGGGTAGATATTTCCTTCAGGGTTGAGAATAAATGAAATCACTTCAATTCCCCCATCCTGCATTTCCATACTAACGGCACTACAAATAGTTTGATTAATTCCAATGAGTTCATCCTTATCATCGTAAACATAATAAATAACCTCAGTATTCTGATCAATTTGGATGTCTTCTAATTGATTGTTGTTAAACTTCCCGTTGAGAACTTTACCCTTGATTTGATTGTAACCAGTTTTACTAATACTGTCGAGAGAAATTACAAAAGCATTATCAATCACTTTGAGTGAATCCAAAGCCTTGGTTTTAGGATTGGACAAGAGGTAAATTTCATTTCCGGTCATTTGGCTTGGGCCATTCCAGAGTATGGGTCTTCGAATCAGTTCAGTGATTCCAGTGGTTTGATCGTAGTGAATCGAATCGCATTTTCCAGATAAGCCTTCTTTAAAAAACTTAGCATTTTGAAAGGCTCTGATGATTTTTTGATCTTTTTTTCCAGTGACCATGATGGTGTCTCCATGCATATAGAGTGAATCATTCTCTACCAAAGTAATCGATAGTGCGCGTTTAGTTGCAAAGAGGGAGTCCTTATCTTTAAAGATCTCTGCATAATGAGCTCTTAGAACTCCTTTGTTGATCGTATCGGTGATTTTGATATTATTGGTCGCTGATGCAAAGTTTTTTGGGTGATTGAGGTAAACGGAGTCGCCTTCAATTATTCTGTTGTCGTATTCTATTTTGGTGTTTTTAATACCATAGCCTTCTTGAAGTTCGGTGTCGTAAAAACCGCGCTCACAATACAAGGTGTACTGCTCAGCCTCAATTTTTGAGGGTCCGAATAAATAGGCGTGTTTGGTTTCAGTGTGATAATCTAATTGATCTGAATGAAGTTCATATTCAGGATTCGTAATGTGTACCTTGTTCTCAAATGCGTATTTTTTGAGTTTGGTATCATAACGTCCAATGAGAGACCTTAAGGTATTTTCTTTGTCTTTTACGATTCCGCCCGACTGGTAATAGGCCTGTTGAATGTCTCGGTTAAAATACAGTGTGTCTGTTTTGAGATTCATATCGGGAGTGGTTAGTACCACATCATCCCAACTCTTTGCCATTTGGGTTTCCCCATTGTAATCGAGTCGCTTTGATTTGAGTTCAAGTGTGTCGCCCTGAATGAGTTTTATAGCTCCAATTGCCTTGATTCTGTTCTCTGCTTGATAGAAGATGGCAACATCACACCAAAGTTGAGCACCTTTGTGTTTAAACTCTAATTGTCGATCGTCTTTGGTAAAGATAGAAGCACCAGGATATTCGGCTTCATTTTTAGTAAAATTACCTCCGTATACGATTTCAATAGGTTCTTGCTCCTCTTGTGACCAGGCCACTGAAGTTAGGATAAATGAAAGAATGTATATAAAGGCTTTTTTCACGGTTCTAATTAAGTCCTACAATAATACTATAGAATTGCCTTAAATAAAAAAAAAGCCACATTTAAGTGGCTTGTTCTTATCTAAAAATAGTTTGTGTTCTATCAGGCCCAACAGAAACAATCTTGATTGGTACTTCGAGTTCTTTTTCAAGGTATTCAATATAGCTCATAAGACTTTCTGGAAGTTCTGAGGCATCTGTAAGTCCAGTAAGGTCTTTTTTCCAACCGTCGAGCTCTGTATAGATAGGACTGACATTTTCTTCCTCAATATTGTAAGGTAAATGCGAAACTTCTTTCCCCTTGTAATTGTATGCAGTACACACCTTTATTTTTTCAAAACCACTGAGAACGTCTGCTTTCATCATCATTAACTCAGTTACTCCGTTGATTTGAACGGCGTATTTAAGAGCAACTAAATCCAACCATCCACAACGTCTCGGTCTTCCTGTGGTCGCTCCGAATTCATTACCAACTCTTCCCATAGTTTCGCCATCGGAGTCGAATAATTCAGTAGGGAAAGGACCAGATCCAACTCTGGTGGTATAGGCTTTAAAGATTCCGATAACTCTTTCAATTTTGTTAGGAGCAACTCCTAATCCAGTACAAGCACCTGCTGCAGTAGTATTTGAAGAAGTCACAAAAGGATAGGTTCCAAAATCGATATCGAGTAAGGATCCTTGAGCCCCTTCAGCTAAGATTTTTTGATCAGCACTAATGGCATCAAAAATGTATTGTTCAGAATCGATGAAGGTCAATTGCTTTAAGCTTTCAACCGCTTCAAAAAATTCTGCTTCTAATTCTTCGAGATTGTATTGTAAATCAACATTGTAATAGTCGATCATCGCTTCGTGCTTATCGGCTAATTTACGGTAGCGATCTTTCCAGTCGCTAAGCTCCAAGTCTCCAACTCTCATTCCATTTCTACCGGTCTTATCCATATAAGTAGGTCCAATTCCTTTAAGAGTAGAACCGATCTTTGCCTTTCCTTTTGAAGCTTCAGAAGCAGCATCTAACAATCGATGCGTAGGTAAAATAAGATGAGCTTTTCTTGAGACGAATAATTTAGAAGCGTAATCTAAATCAAACTTATCTAAGTTATTGAGCTCTTTTTTAAAAATGACAGGGTCTATTACCACTCCATTACCGATGACATTTTTAGAGTTTTTATGAAAAATCCCTGAAGGAATCGTGTGTAATACGTGTTTGATTCCGTCAAATTCTAAGGTGTGTCCTGCATTTGGTCCCCCTTGGAACCTTGCAATGATATCGTAATCTTTTGTGAGAACATCTACAATTTTACCTTTTCCTTCATCTCCCCATTGAAGACCTAGTAGTAAATCTACTGCCATGTGTTATTTATTTTGTATTATCTTTTGATTTAGTTCCGTAGAAGTAAAGCGAATGATTGTTGATCTTTACGTCAAATACTTCTTCTATGGTTTGTTTAATCGATTGAATTCTCGGATCACAAAATTCGATCACTTCACCTGTATCTGTTAGGATCAAGTGGTCGTGTTGTCTGTCGAAATAAGACTTCTCGTACTGTGCTTGATTTTTTCCAAACAAATGTCTTCTCACAAGTTTGCAATCCATGAGTAGTTCTATCGTATTGTAAAGCGTAGCTCTACTCACTCGGTATTTCTTATTTTTCATTTGGATATAAAGAGACTCTATATCGAAATGAGAATCCGATTCGTAAATTTCTTGTAAGATGGCGTAGCGTTCAGGTGTTTTTCGATGACCCTTTTCTTCCAAATAGGTCGTAAACACTTCTTTAACTATCTCTTGATTTTTTTCAGAGGCCATGAGCTCGATTAATATGTTGCAAATGTAAGGCTAAAATTTAAATTCTAAACACTTTATTAATACCCTTCATCGACTTGATTTCATTGATGAGTTTCTGTAAGACGGTATTGGAATTTACTCCGACAGTTATTTCGCCATTAAAGGTCCCTCCTTTTGCTTCAAATGAGATTTTATTCAATCGCACATTGGGGTGTCTGCTAATTACCAGTGTAATTTCATTGACGATTCCCATATGGTCGATTCCGTGAAGTTCAATTTTAGTGTCAAATTCTGTGATACTAGAGTCAATCCATGTGGCCGATAGTATTCTGTAAGCGTAATTGGATTGAAGGGCGATGGCGTTTGGACAATTTTTTTTGTGAACTTTAATACCTTCACTTATTGAAGTGAAGCCAAAAACATCATCTCCAGGTATGGGATTGCAACAGGGGGCAAACGTGTAAGGGAGTTGGTCTCGATTCGGTCCAAAAACTAAATCATCAAATTTTGGTGCATCAACAGTATGGAGTTCTTTTTGTGTTGATTTTCTTCTGATGCGATTTTTTAAGAAATTCAGAATGGCGTTACTGTAAGAAGCGGCGAATTCTTTAATAGCCTGATTGTCAATGGATCCAGAACCCACTTGATAAAACAAATCTAAACTCGTATTGAGTTTGAAATGTTTTACCATTTTATCGATGACCTCATTTTTAAGGGTTATTTTTTGAGACTTTAATTTTCGTCTTAAAATCGCTTTTCCCTCTTCAGCTATTCTTCTTGTTTCTTCCTTTAGAACTGATTTAATACGAGCTCTTGCTCTAGCTGTAGTCGCGTAATTAAGCCAGTTTTGAGTTGGCTTGACTGTTTCAGAGGTGATGATTTCAACCGAATCACCACTTTTAAGGGTGGTGTTCAGAGGAACGAGTTTTCCATTGACTTTGGCTCCTCTTGTATGTAAACCAATTTCAGTATGTATGCTAAATGCGAAATCTAAAGGAGTCGCGTTTTTAGGCAGTGATTTTAAATCTCCATTTGGGGTAAACACAAAAATTTCTTTGGCGTAGAGATTGAGTTTAAACTCTTCTACAAAATCGACTGCATCTGATGTTTGATTTTCTAGGGCTTCGTGTAATTTGTTAAGCCAAGCGTCAATTCCTTTTTCTTTTTGATCTCCGTGTTTGTATTTGTAATGAGCAGCATATCCTTTTTCGGCAATTTCATGCATGCGCTCTGATCGAATCTGCACTTCAACCCATCTGTTTCTAGGTCCCATAACTGTGATGTGAAGTGCTTCATATCCAGTTGATTTTGGAGAAGTGATCCAATCGCGAAGTCGAACAGGGTTAGGAGTAAAGTGATCTGTAACTATGGAATAGATTTTCCAAGCTAAGAATTTTTCCTGATCAATTTCTGATTTATAAATGATGCGTATGGCAAATTTGTCGTAAACCTCTTCAAAACTGATTCCCTTCATTTTCATCTTTCGATGAATGGAAAACACGGATTTAGACCTTCCGGTAATTTTATAATCGATATGCTCTTTGTTGAGCGATTTTCTCAGGATGGTAGAGAAGTTTCTAATGTATTTATTTTGATCGTCTTTGGATTCACTGATCTTTCCTTCGATACTTTCAAAAACCTCTGGTTCAGTGTATTTTAAACTGAGATCCTCGAGTTCGGTTTTGATGTTGTAAAGCCCTATTCGATGAGCTAATGGAGCGTAGATATAAAGTGTTTCAGAAGCGATTTTAACCTGTTTGTGCTCTGGCATGGAACCCATGGTGAGCATATTGTGATAACGGTCGGCAATTTTGATGATAATCACTCTTACGTCATCATTAAGCGTCAAAAGCATCTTTCTAAAGTTCTCCGCTTGCATGGAGATGTCAGTTTCCTTTTTGAGGCCTGCTATTTTGGTAAGACCATCGACAATTCGGGCAACGGTGGAACCAAAAAGACGTTCGATGTCATCAAGGGTTACACTAGTGTCTTCTACAACATCGTGAAGTAAAGCTGCAGCGATGGATGTTGCGTCTAATCCTATTTCTTTAGCGACAATTTTAGCGACAGAAATAGGGTGAAAGATGTAAGCTTCGCCTGATTTTCTTCGCTGTCCATTATGAGCATCAACAGCTGTATCAAAAGCTAAGCGAATCATTTTTTTATCCTCTGCCGTTAATGATTGATAGCTAATTCTCAGAAGGTTTTTATACTCCTTGGCAATCGCTTTGTTTTCTTCTTCCTCTGTCGGTATACTACTCATGGATTAAAAATACAGTTTTGTGTTTAATTTCGTTGACGAACAGCCTCAAAAATTAATACAGAAGCAGCGACAGAAACATTCATTGAATCAATCGCTCCTCTCATTGGTATTATAATATTTTTGGTACTCTCTTTTCTCCACTCTTCCTCTAAACCTGTGGCCTCTGTTCCTACTACAATTGCAGATGGACCTCTAAAGTCGATATCGGTATAAGCTGTGGAATCCTGAAGCGTTGCAGCGTAAAAATTGATTTGATTCGCTTTTAAAAATTCAATTGTATGAGAAGAAGTTGCTGTATAGGTTGGAACGCTAAACAAGCATCCAAGACTCGCTCTAATCGTGTTGGGGTTGTAAAGATCTGTTTTTGGATTTGCAATAATCACAGCATCGATTCCTGCGGCATCTGCAGTTCTGAGTAAGGCTCCTATATTTCCTGGTTTTTCAGGTGCTTCAGCGATGAGGATTAAGGGATTCTTCTTTTTAATTTTCAGATTAGATAGATGATGGTCTTTAGATTTACATATAGCGATGATTCCTTCGGTAGTCGATCGATAAGCAATTTTAGCATAGACCTCATCAGTGACTTTAAAACAGTGGCTAATTTTTGTGGATTGAACCAATTTTTGAACTTCTTCAAAAGAGATGATCTCTGGGTTGAAAAATAATTGTTGAATTTCATAGTCAGCTCCCAGTGCTATTTGCAATTCTCTTGCACCTTCCAAAACAAAAAGCCCTTCTTTTTTTCTCGCTCTTGACTTTTCTTTGAGCGACAAAAGGTCTTTAATTTTAGAATTAGAGGTAGATGTAATAGAGACTGTTTCAATCATGAGGTAAAAATACGAAGATTGAGCATAGGGATAAAAAAAAGGCTCCAAAAAGGAGCCTTTGAATTGGAATTAAATTTTTAATGTCCGTATTTGCCTGAATAACGTTTGTATAAAGTGGTCTGATGAGTTTCCAATGACAGGGAACGACCATCGATATAGGCAGCCTCCACTTGATTGGTTCTCATATCCAAGGCATCACCCTTTGAAATGAATAAGGTAGCTGACTTTCCAACTTCTAAACTTCCGTAGTTGTCATCAATACCGAGCATTTGAGCAGCTTTAAGAGTAATCATTCCAAGAGCTTCCTCTTTGTCTAATCCTTGACCAACTACTTGACCTGCAAAGAATGGTAGGTTTCTAGTTTGAAAATTAGCTTTGTCCATGGTGTGAATTCCTACATTGATTCCTGCGTCTAAAAGAAGTTTAGGCAATTTGTAGTAGAAATCATAGTCTGCATCCTCAGTAGGAGGTAGCTTATGGGTCGCAGCTACTGCAACACTGACGTTGTTTTCTTTTAAGAAATCAGTGATTTTGTAAGCCATAGTGCCTCCGACAATCACAATACGATCGATACCTAATCCTTTAGCAGTTTGAACACCATCGATGATTTCTTGCTGAGTATCAGCGTTGATATAAAGCGATTGTGTTCCTTTAAACAGACCTGCTGTAGCTTCTAAAACTTGATTTCTTTCAGCACTGGAAGCTTTGTTGTAGGCCTGTGCTTGTGCGAAGAACTCTTTGATAGCGGCAACTTGTTTAGGGTAGTTGCTATTGGATTTTAATCCAGGATCTTCTCCTAACCACCAACGTCCTCTCGAAAAAGAACTTGGCCAGTTGAGGTGTATAGCATCATCGATCTTTACAGTGGCATCTTCCCAATTCCATCCGTCTAGTTGCATCACTGAGGAAGATCCAGAAATGATTCCTCCTTTTGGAGCTACTTGAGCGAGTAAGATTCCATTGGGACGCATACTTTCGATCACTTTTGACTCAGCATTGTAAGCGATTTGAGATCGAACGTGAGGGATAAAATCTCCAAGTTCATCTTCGTCATCAGAAGCTCTAACTGCATCTACCTCTACAAGTCCTAAAGAGGTTTCAAGAGCGATAAATCCTGGGTATAGGTCTTTTCCAGAGGCATCGATAACGGTTCCCTTAGTGGGTGTATTGGCATCTCCAATGGCTGTGATAATTCCATTCTCGAAGACCAAAGTCGCATTGGTGAGAACCTCGCCGTTTCCAATGTGTGCGGTAGCCCCAACAATACTTATGGGCTGTGCTTGTTGAGCTCCTGGTGTTTGTTGTGCCTTTACTACTAAGGCTACAAGTGCTAGTAGAAGTAGGGTTATAATTCTTGTCTTTTTCATAGTCATTGTATTAAAGGGTCTCACAACTTAGGTATTTAGTTTCTGTAGTCTTAGGTTTTTGAGTTGGTTTTCCTAAGAGTTTTTCTTGAAGCATCATTTGAATTAATTCACCTTTTTGTTTTTGAAGCGTTTTGCGTTTTGCTAAATCTTCTTCCAAATCAAAATAGATCGCACCTTCGATTAAGGTCTTTTCAGCCTTGGCATAAACTGACATCGGATGGTCGTTCCATAGTACTAAATCCGCATCTTTTCCCTCTTTGATACTTCCAACTCGTTGGTCTAAGTGTAAGAGTTTAGCAGGATTAATGGTGACCATCTTCCAAGCTTCTTCTTCACTCATACCTCCGTATTTAACTGTTTTTGCAGCTTCTTGATTGAGTCTTCTGTTCATTTCAGCATCATCAGAGTTGATGGCTACTGTCACACCCTCACGTTGCATGATCGCGGCATTGTATGGAATGGCGTCATTGACCTCGAATTTATAGGCCCACCAATCGCTAAAGGTCGATCCACCAACACCGTGTTCAGCCATCTTGTCAGCTACTTTGTAGCCTTCTAGAATATGTGTAAACGTATTGACTCTAAATCCAAATTGATCAGCGACTTTCATCAACATATTGATCTCCGATTGTACATAAGAGTGACAGGAGATAAATCGCTCTCCATTGATAATTTGAGCGAGAACTTCAAGTTCTTCGTCATAGCGAACCTCTTTTCCAGATTTTTTAGCCTGGTCGTATTCTTTTGCTCTTTGGAAGTAGTTGACAAAAAGTTGTTCAACTCCCATTCTCGATTGAGGGAATCTCGAATAACTACTCCAGTTCGATTGTTTTACGTTTTCACCAAGAGCAAATTTGATAAACTGTGGAGAATTTTCATAAACCAATTCATCGGCTGTGGCTCCCCATTTAGTCTTAATGATGGCAGAACGACCACCAATTGGATTGGCAGATCCGTGAAGCAATTGAAGAGAGGTAACTCCTCCTGCAAGAGAGCGATAGATTCCAGGGTGATTGGAGTCGATAGCATCTTCCATTTTGACTTCGGCTGTTGAATTGTGACCAGCTTCATTAACAGCACTAAGTGCTAAATGAGAGTGTTCGTCTATGATTCCTGCAGTTAAGTGTTTTCCAGTTACATCGATCACTTGAGCGTTCCTAGCACTGAGATTGGTGCCAATCTTTGCAATTTTTCCATCTTTAACTAAGACGTCTGTATGCTCTAAGATTCCAGCATCCTCACTGGTCCAAACAGTAGCATTTTTAAATAAAATGGTTTGTTGTTTTGGTAGCTGAAGATTACCGAATGCTTTATTTGGATAGCTAATAGGCATTAACTCATGTGTGTTGTACTGTTGTGCTTCATCGCTTTTTTGATCAGCATCTGTATCTTTTGTAGCTGTAAATTTAAAGTCAGAACCATTAGGAGCAATTCCCATACCACTAAAAGAACCAGTTTTATCAATTCTGGCTGATAAAAGGTATTTAGCAGATTTATCTTCATTGTCTACACTGAGTTCCATCCAAGAATTTGCAAAGTTGAACTTAGAATTAAGTTTGATAGAATCTTTTAAGACTTTAACAGAAGGTTTGTCTTTAGTGCCACTTATTTCTAATTTAATATTGGTGTCGTGAATTGCTAGAGAGTAAGTTCCTCTGATATCAACAGCATTTTCATCTTCAATCACATAAGCAGTACCCTGAGTCCAGTTTTGAAACAATTTAGTATCAGCTTCAAAAAGATCTCCAGAGGTGATTAAAAAGTTTGCTAAATAACCAGACTTGAGTTGTCCGATATTCGATTGTTTTAAGATTCGAGCAGGAGCTGTTGTCAGTGCTTCCAATGCTTTGTTTTTTGACAATCCATATGCAACTGCTAAACGCATATTGGTAAGTAGATCCTTTGGATTCTTGAGTTTGTGAGCAGTAACGGCAAATGGGATACCGTGTTCTTCTAATACCTTAGGATTCGAGGGAGCTTGGTTCCATTCTAGTAGTTGTTCTAAGGATAAGATCTCAGCCTCGGCTGGATTGGATACATCATAGGCCTTAGGAAAATCTAAAGGCACAATTAAGGTTGCACCACTAGCTTTAACTTTTTGAGGATTTTTATAGGAGTCACCACCCGAAAGAATGGTGTATTGTACCGCATTTTGATCCCCCAATCGATCCACTCTCAATAAGTTGTCTAAATTACCTGCTTCAAAAATTTGAGCTTGGTTCTTATTGGACAAAAAGGCTTCAATCGAGCGATCTTTTGTTGAACTCTTACCCTGTGCATACCATTTAGAATCGGCATAAAACTGTCTCAGTAACGCAAGAGATCCCATAAGTGAAGTAGGGTAGGACTGATTTGAAGTAATCGATTTTGAAAGAGAAAAGTACTGTGCTGATTTATTTGAAAGGACGCGAACGCTATTAGAGGCGTCTAAATCAAGTGAAACAAGGGTTCCTGTTCCTCTGATAATACCGTCTGAAACAAAACTATTAACCACTCCAAATCCGGATTGTAGTAGTTTTTCAGCATCTTTTTTCGAAAAAGAAAACCCTTCAATAGCACTTTGTTCACTTAGAATGTGATCGTTCCAATAGAAGCCTTCTCTCGAAGGTTCGTACTGAGCTGATCTTCCATTAGATGTAGCTCTTTTAGGTTTTTCAGCCCCAAAATTGCTGTAAACATCTATAAATGATGGATAAATGTGTTTCCCGCTGAGGTCTTTTACAACAGAATTAGCAGGTATTTGAACAGATGTTCCTACACTTACCACCTTGCCGTCTTGTACTAAAAGGGTCGCATTGTGAAGTGTTTGTGAAGGACTGGTGTGAATAGTAGCATTGGTAAAGGCGTAAAAGTTGTTGTTTTTTACTTTGACACCATCGTGTTTGGGGAAATACTCCTGTGCGGAGACAATACCGAAACTACTAAATACCAGACAAACCAAAAGTTTGTTGAGTTTCATATGAAGGTTTTTTTAAAGTTAGAACTATAAAGATAAGAGAAGTTCTGATTCAAAAAAATAGGAGTATAAAAAAAGCCTCTATAAAAGAGGCTTTTGATCTATTGAAGCTGAGGGTTTATTCTTTAACTCTTGTTACCACTTCTACATCAAAGATGACTGAGGCGTTTGGTGGAATGACATTTCCAGCACCATTTTCTCCCCATCCTAAATGTGGAGGAATGAAGAGTCTTACTTTTTGACCGATCTCCATAAGAAGTAATCCCTCTTTAAATCCAGTGATTAAATTAGCTTCCATACTGCACTCCATAGGGATTGGACTGTAGCCTCCTGCATTTTTTCTACTGGTACTAAACTTCCCGTGTTCCATTGAGATGTTTTCAATATTAGAATCGAAAAGAGCTCCAGATTCAAAATAACCGGCATAGGATACATTGACCATGTCTCCATTTTTGATTTTATCGCCGTTTCCTTCTTTGAGGATGTAGACCCCTAAGCCAGAATCTGTACGTAATGCTTTTGCTTTTTGAGCCTCCGCTTCTTGTGCCCACTTAGAATTCTTAGCTTGGTAATCAGCTTGAGCCTGTTTTTCCTCTTCGAAATAATCAGCCATTACCTTATTGGCATCAAAAGAATTAGCACTTGATCCATTTCTGTATATATCAATGTGCTTGATATAGAGGTCAGCAATTGGACGATCAGATTCCGTTGCTACATTCGCTATAGAATCTACAATATTGAGTCCTTCTACAACTTTTCCAAATACAGAGTGTCTTCCGTCTAAATAAGGAGTAGGAGTGTGGGTGATAAAAAATTGAGATCCATTGGTTCCAGGACCTGCATTAGCCATGGATAGAATACCTTTGTCATTATGAGAGAGTGTCTCGTCAAATTCGTCTTTAAAACGATATCCAGGGCCACCCATTCCAGTTCCTTGAGGATCACCAGTTTGAATCATAAAGTCCTTAATCACACGGTGAAATAATATTGAATCATAAAATGATTTTCCTCTGTACTCTTCACTTACAAATTGATTAGTCCCTTCTGCAAGACTTACAAAATTCGCAGTTGTAACAGGTGTTTTTTCAAATTCTAATTTGAGAATTATGTCACCTAAATCAGTGTCGATTTTAGCAAATATTCCATCCCCTAAATCAGGTCTTGGACTAGTGTTACAGCTTTGGATTAGAAGTGCAGCTAAAGCAAAAAATCCTAATAGTTTTTTCATTGGTACTTAGTGTTAATAGTTTGAATTTTAAAAGTGGAAAGTTAAATTAATTCTAGCAATTCTAGTAGTTTTTAACTTATTGATTTAATTTTTCTAAATACTGAGGTAGTAGTGATTTAAATCGCTCTATAGTGATTTCTAAGCTGTCATTTGATTTACCTCCGGCAGCATTGTCGTGACCACCTCCCTGAAAATGAGCTCTAGCAAATTCGTTCACTGAAAAATCTCCCTGTGATCTAAATGAGATTTTAATAATCCCTTCGTCTTTGTGTTCGATAAAAATGACAGAAAAAATAATTCCTTTAAGAGATAAACCGTAATTGACAAGGCCTTCGGTATCTCCTTTTTTGTAGTGGTGTTGCTCTAATTCTTCAGCTGAGAGCTTGAGAATTGCAGTATTGTAATCTCTGAGAACTTCCATAGAGGAGAGGCAACATCCCAAAAGTTCTAATTTACTCTGATCGTTGGTGTCGTAGATCTCTTGATGTATTTTAAAGTGATCTACCCCCAATTCCATTAAATGAGCAGCAATTTGATGGGTAGTCGCTGTGGTATTTGGAAATTTAAATTGCCCAGTGTCGGTTAAGATTCCAGTATAGATACAAGTGGCAATATTTTTATCGATAAGCGCCAAAGCTCCAATTTGATTGATAAAGTGATAAACCATTTCAGAAGTGGAGCTCATTGAAGTATCTGAATACATAAATGCAGCATAATCAGAAGGCTGTTGATGATGATCGATCATAACAAAGGTAGCCTCCTTTTTTCTAAGAACTGCTTCCATATCAGAACCTGTTCTTGAAAAATCATTAAAATCGAGTGTGAATATGAGTTCAGCTTCATCGATGAGTTTTAATGCAGTTTCTTTTTGACGGTCAAAAAACACCACAGATTCAAAGTCAGGGAGCCACTGTAAAAAAGAAGGTGCCTCATTAGGAGAAATAACTACAGAATTTGCACCCATTTTTTTTAAAAAAGAGCAAAGGGCTAGAGTCGATCCCATCGCATCGCCATCAGGATTTCTATGAGGGATCACAACGCACTTCTTTCCTGAGGTTAAATAATGTTTAAATTTGGTGTAATCTTCTTTTTTCATGGTCGTAAAGATACAATTAATTCATACATTTAAGCTTTAAAATAGCTTCTATCAATGAAAACAACAACGCTACTAGGGCTCGTAATTGCACTTGGAATCACAAGTTGTAACAACCAGAAAAAACAAGAACAGTCGAATCATAAGAATTTTGATTTTTCAATTGCTGTAGGTTCTTGTAATAATGTGAGTTTGCCAAATGAACTGTGGGATGATATGATTGGTCTAAATCCCAATGTTTTTGTTTGGGGTGGTGATATTGTCTATGCCGATGGAGGTGATATGAACACTCTCAAACTTCAATACCAACAGCAAAATAATATAGAAGCTTATCAAAAACTAAAAGAGCATACCGAAGTAATTGGAACATGGGACGATCACGATTACGGACTCAATGATGGAGGTCGTGATTTTGAAGATAGGGATCAAAGTCAACAACTCTTTTTAGATTTCCTAGGTGTTTCAAAAGAGGATTCAAGAAGAAGTCAACCAGGGGTATATCATTCGAAAACTTACCAAGTCAAAGACTCAAAGATAAAAGTCATTGTATTGGATACTCGTTATTTTAGATCAGATCTCACCAAGGACCCTTCTGGAGAAAAGCGCTATATACCCAATTCAAATTCAGAGGGAACCATGCTCGGTGATGCTCAGTGGAACTGGTTAGAAAAAGAACTTTTAGAACCGAATATCGATTTTAATGTGATCATTAGCAGTATTCAATTTTTATCCAACCAGCACGGATTTGAATCTTGGGGGAATATGCCACATGAAGTTCAAAAATTGATAGATTTATTAAAGTCGACTAAGGCTTCTAATGTGATGATGGTATCTGGAGATCGTCATATATCAGAATTTTCAAAATTAAACGATAAAGAACTCGACTATCCTCTTGTAGATTTTACATCTAGTGGACTGACGCATTCGTATTCGAGTTTTGAATCAGAAACGAATCCTTATAGAGTAGGTGAAGTTGTTGCAGATCGAAGTTTTGGTTTGTTGGGATTTGATCTATCTGCAAAAAAAGTTTCCTTTAGCATACATCTTGATTCACTCCCTTTTAAACAAGAGCTTTTGATCAACTACAACTAAGAGCAAACTAAATGTAAATTTTGTTTGGATATTTACATAAAGGCTTTAATTTCGCCAAAAATTTAACAAATGAGCTCAAATAGAACCTTCACAATGATCAAACCTGATGCCACTGCAAAAGGGTATATCGGTGCTATCTTACAAATGATCAATGAAGCTGGATTTAAAATTGTCGCACTAAAAATGACGCGCCTTACGGATGAAGATGCTAGAGCTTTTTACAAGATTCATCAAGGAAAACCATTTTTTGAAAACTTAGTAGATTTTATGACTTCTGGTAAAATTGTAGCGGCAGTTTTAGAAAAGGAAAATGCTGTCGAAGATTTCAGAACGCTTTTAGGATCTACAAATCCTCAAGAAGCAGCTCAAGGTACCATCAGAAATAAATTCGCAGAATCCATTTCATACAATGCGGTTCACGGTTCAGATTCAGATGAAAACGCACAAATTGAATCTGATTTTTTCTTTGTTGAAGAAGAAGTTTACGCTTAATTAACGTAGCACAACTTTAGTGATGAGCTCCTTACCGAGAGCTTCATTCATCATTTGAATAATCTTTGTTTTGCCATAAGATAGTTCCTCTCTAAGCACTGCGGAAGAAAGACTTACAAAGAGGGTTTTATTACTCAATTGGATACTTTGAGTGTAGTTGGCAACACCTGATCCCATCTGTTGCTTCCACAATTCTACAATTCTAACATTGTCAATTCCTTGTTCGAGTTTATTGTCTTTAATAAACTCTTTAAGGATCTCTGATATGTTTTCAGGATCTTTACTCATTGGGTGTGATCGATAAGGGTTCAAAAGCTTTGTAGTGAAAGCTTGTAGAATCTAGTGTTTGTATAATAAGCTGTTTACTGTCTAATCGACTTATTTTTTCTCTAATTCCATTTTCAAAATTTAGAAATACCCCATCTTCTGTAGTTTCTACAGTAAATAACTGGCTATCATTAGAGGTTTTAAAACTCCCGTCGAGTTGAGGTTGAACTTTTTTGACAAATCCTTTGCCATCTTGATATTGAAAATAATCAACGGTTAAATTCATGGCGTATTTCTTCTTAGTAGCATTGGCAAACATGACGTGGTCAATTTCCCAATAACCATTGAGTTCTTCGAGATGTATATCAGAACCACAGGAGCTCAACAGAATGAGTGATAAGATGTAAACTAGTTTTTTCATTACAATTCAATTATGGCATAGGATTGATCTGTCGCTTTGATAACTTCCTCAGTTCGATCTCTGTGTGTGTCTGAAATAAAAATTTGTCCATAGGTATCCATATTGACCAGTTTGATCAGCTCAGCTACGCGTTGATCATCTAATTTGTCAAAAATATCATCTAACAATAAGATGGGGTTGGTTTTTAATCGTTCTTTGATAAAGGCGTATTGAGCAAGTTTTAAAGCGATTAAGAATGATTTTTGCTGTCCTTGTGATCCAAATTTTTTGATGGGGTAGTTCCCAATCTTAAATTTGATATCATCCTTATGGGTTCCTACAGAGGTGTATTGAAGTATTCGATCTCTTTGAATATTCGATTTCAATAAGTCTTCAATAGAAGAATCGTGTAATTGGCTTCTGTAACTCAGAGAGACTTCTTCTTTTTCGTTTGAGATTTTACGGTATTGCTCTTGAAATATTGGAGCAAGTTTTTCCACAAAATCGTTTCGAACCTTGTAAATTTCAGTGGCTAGAGCTGAAAGTTGGTGATTGTACACCTCAAGGGTATCACTGTTAAAGGTTTGGTTTAGAGCAAAGTATTTAAGTAGAGCGTTTCTTTGAGCGATGATCTTATTGTAGGATATTAAATTGTCCAAATACAGTTTATCCGATTGAGCGATCACACCATCGATAAACTTCCTTCTAGTTTCACTTCCTTCTACAATTAAATCGCGATCTGATGGAGATATAATAACCAGAGGTAAAAAACCGATATGATCCGATAACTTCTCATAGATTTTCGCATTTCTCTTTAGGATCTTTTTAGAGCCCTTTTTAAGACTACAAACAATTTTTTCTTCCTTTTGATCTTTGTCAAAAAGTCCTTCAACCACAAAAAAATCTTCCCCGTGTTTAATGTTTTGAGAGGAAAGCGGATTGAAGTAACTCTTGCCAAAAGCCAAATAATAAATGGCGTCTAAGGCATTTGTTTTGCCCACTCCATTCATTCCTACAAAACAGTTGATTTTTTTGTCAAACTGAAAATCAGCTGAATCAAAATTCTTGAAATTAAGCAGAGAAAGCTGTTTTAAAATCATAAATTGGAGGCAGATTTAATAGTTTGTGCAAATTATCGAAAATTAACGGATAAATAAGCTTTTGAATTTGGATAAAAAAATTATTTTTGCTCATCAAAGAAAACAAATATGGCAACTTATAACAAGAGAGGATATAAAAATTCCAAAAATGAAGAGGTTGATGTTCAAGCTCATGAAGATAGTACAACGGCAGAAGTATTTTCAACCCTAGATGAAAGTGCTGGAAAAACAGAGGCTTGGGTATCTAAAAATCAAAATATAATTCTAGGAATTATTGCAGTAGTAGCATTCGGTGTATTGGGATACTTAGGGTATGAGCAATTTGTTCAACAACCTAAAGAAACCGCTGCAGCAAATGAGTTATTCTACCCTCAACAGTATTTTGATCAAGCAGTAAATGCTTCTGAAGGGGGGCAAGAATTATTTTTAAAAGCACTTCAAGGAGCTGATGGAAAATACTCTTTAATTGATATTATCCAAGTGTATCCTGGAACTAAGGCTGCGAACCTCGCTCGTTATGAAGCAGGTATCGCTTATTTAAACTTAGCACAATACCAAGATGCCATTACTCATTTGTCGGCTTTTTCTTCAGATGATGTAGTATTAGCAGCATTAGCTGAAGGAGCCATTGGAGATGCCTATGTTGCACTAGGAGAACATTCGTCAGCACTATCTCACTACAAGGCTGCATTAAGCGTTAATACCAATGATTTTTCTACTCCTAAATTTTTGTACAAAGCAGGTATAACAGCTTTAGAGTTAGGAGATAAATCAGTAGCGGCTAACTATTTCGATCAATTGAAATCGAACTATGTAGGTACTTCAGAAGCGAATCTAGCTGAAGCTTATATAGGGATGTTAGAATAGTTATGGCAACGGCACTCAAAAATCTTTCCGATTACAATTCAGGTGAATTAGAAGACGCTTCTTCGCTTCGTATTGGGATTGTTGTTTCTCAGTGGAACGAAGAGATTACTTCAGCACTCTATCAGGGTGCTTATCAAACATTAGTCAATGAAGGTGTTAAGGAAGAAAACATCTATACTTACCAAGTGCCTGGTAGTTTTGAATTAGCTCATGGTAGTAAAAAAATGATTCACAAACACGCCCCTGATGCGGTAATTGCTATCGGATCGGTGATTCAAGGTGAAACCAAACACTTTGATTTTGTATGTCAAGCTACGGCAAATGGGATTATGGACCTCAACACGCAGACCGATGTTCCTGTTATCTTTTGTGTTCTAACTGATAATACCCTGCAACAAGCTAAAGATCGCTCTGGAGGCAAACACGGAAATAAAGGTGTTGAAGCTGCGGTAGCTGCCCTTAAAATGGCCCAACTTTCTTAAGATTGTTAACAATTTTTATAATTCTTTAGTCGTTAAAGAAGGTGATTTTAAGTATTTTTGATGGAATCATCAATTATGAGACTACCTACTTTATTTAAGCAACAGAAGAATAGAACCTATAGCTACGAACCTCGTTACTACAATGAGCGTAAAGAACGTATTGAACGTTTAAAAAGAGATAAAGAAGCTAGAGAAAATGCTTCAGAGGACTCTAAAGACTACTTCAGACGTAATGCTGCTCGATCTTTTAGAGAGGATTGGCGTAGAAAAAAATCACAGGCTCAGGATAAAAATAGAAGAATACGATTCTTTGTAATTCTCATCTTCTTGTTTTTAATGTTTTACGCTGCTGTTCAAAGTGGTTTTATTCAATTCATTCAATAATGGCTGGAGAAATTAGGCTTTTAGATCCTCATGTCGCAAATCAAATAGCAGCAGGAGAAGTGGTTCAACGCCCCTCTTCAGTTGTAAAAGAATTGCTCGAAAACGCCATTGATGCAGGAGCGTCTAAGATCGATTTGCATGTTGAAAACGCTGGAAAGAGTCTCATACAAGTTCAAGATGACGGAAGGGGAATGAACCCCGAAGATGCGGTTCTGTGTTTTGAAAGACACGCTACTTCAAAACTCAAAACATCTGAGGACCTCTTTGCTATTATGACTAAAGGTTTTAGAGGCGAGGCTCTTGCTTCCATTGCTGCTGTAGCTCAGGTGAGTTTAAAAACCAAATGTGAGGATGTCGAATTGGGAACTCAACTCCTTATCGAAGGAGGAACTCAAAAGGATAAAGAAAATACCATTTGTAAACATGGGACACTGATCAGTGTTAAAAATCTATTTTACAATATTCCAGCCCGTAGAAATTTTTTAAAATCGGAACGTATTGAACTCAATCATATCATCGATGAATTTCACAGAGTAGCCTTGGTTCATAACGAAATTGAATTTTCACTTTTTTCAAACGGAAAGGCTTTATTTCAATTAAAATCATCGAATAAACGTCAGCGTATAGTTCAGATTTTTGGGACTAAGATGAACGATAAATTAGTTCCTGTTGAGGAACAAACCCCACTGTTGAAGTTGTCGGGTTTTGTTTTAAAACCTGAGGCTGCCAAAAAGAGTAGAGGAAATCAATACTTCTTTGTCAATCAACGCTATATCAAGAGTCCTTATTTAAACAAGGCTGTTAGTGATGCCTATCAGGGGCTTATTAAAGCAGATAGTTATCCCGGTTATTTTATCGATATAGAGGTGGACCCCAAGTCAGTCGATGTCAATATTCATCCGACAAAAACGGAGGTGAAGTTTGAAGATGATCACAGTATTTACGCCATACTTCGTTCGGCTGTAAAACACAGTTTAGGACAGTTTAATGTGGCTCCAAGTCTTGATTTTGAAACAGATCAAAACCTTCAAACTCCTTACGATTACAAGAATAAATCAGCAGTGATTCCAAAAGTAACCGTGGATAAAAGCTTTAATCCTTTTGAGGAGGATTCGAAGCTAAAAACGATTGCTCCTTCATATAAATCATCGTTTAGTACTGCTTCTTATAAAAAGGAATCCTCATGGGAAGGTCTTTACGCAGGTGTTCAGACCGCAAGCGAAGAAATAAGTTCTGATTTAGGAGCCCAGTTATTATCGACTCAAGAAGATTACAATCAGGCCGTTACTTGTTTTCAATTGGACAAGAAATTCATCATCTCTAAGAACAAATCTGGAATGATAGTCATCCACCAACAAAGAGCACATCAACGCGTATTATACGAACGTTTGTTGAGTTGTATTACCTTGGATGAAGGAATGAGTCAGGCATTGATTTTTCCAATTCTGATTGATTTTGACTTACCTGAGTTACGACTACTTGAAGAATTGACTCCTAATCTCAAACAAATAGGTTTTGATTTTACTATTGAAGAGCAGCAATTGCAACTGATGTCACTGCCGGTACTCTTTAGAGCAGAACAGTTAGAAGACATTTTAAAAACAATGCTGAAGGCTTATAAAGAGGAAGAATCAGGTAGTCATTTTTCTCAATCAGATATTCTCGCAAAGGCACTTGCTAAATCTGGAAGTATTCAAACTGGAGATGAGCTTTCAAGAGAGGAACAACTCGCTCTTGTCAACGATTTGTTTTCCTGTAAAGAACCCCAACTGAGTCCATTTAATCGTTTGACTTATAAAAATATCAGTACACAAGAATTGTCAACAAATTACTTTCAATGAACAATATAACCGATACCGTTAAGCATTTAATTATCATCAATATCATTTTCTATTTGGGTACTGCTCTTTTTGGAGAAGCACTCTATGGATGGTTTTCGCTGTGGTTTCCAAAAAATGAACACTTCGGGATTTGGCAATTTGTTACCCATATGTTCATGCACGGAGGGTTGATGCATATCTTTTTTAATATGTATGCGCTCTTTGCATTTGGAACACCCTTGGAACAAATGTGGGGAAGACAAAAGTTTCTATTCTTTTATTTTTCTGCAGGACTAGGTGCCGCTTTATTACACACCGGAGTTAATTATTTGTACGTTCATCAAGCTTTAGAGGCTTTGGGAAGTCAGGGAGTTGATATCAATCAGGCCTTAGAGCTCGTCAGTAGCGGAAGGTATAATACGAACTGGTATTCAATGGTAGATGCCTCGGTAATCAATAATTTCCTAAGCGCTGTAAACACTCCTGCTGTTGGAGCTTCTGGTGCCATTTACGGTGTCTTAGTAGCCTTTGGAATGGCATTTCCAGACTCCAAACTCTTTTTGATGTTTGTTCCAGTTCCTATAAAGGCTAAGTATTTTATTCCTGCTTTAATTGGACTCGATTTGTTTTCAGGAGTAACGGGTTACAGTATTTTTGGTTCCGGTATTGCTCACTTTGCTCACGTTGGAGGAGCTCTTATCGGATTTATAATGGCTTGGTACTGGAAGAAAAACCAATTTAACAATCGTCGATGGGATTAGCATACGAGATAAGGACCGCTTGGAAAAGAGCCTCAATTGCAGAGCGATTCATCGTAGTAAATCTAGTGGTTTATCTACTACTCAGATTGATACCTTTTCTCTTTTCGTTTCAAACTAGTAGTCTTTTGAGTTGGTTTGAACTATCCCAACAATTAGGAGAATTGATCTATAAGCCTTGGACATTGGTGTCCTATTCGTTTTTTCACTTAGATTTTTCGCATCTATTTTGGAATATGATCATGCTATGGGGAATCTCAAAAATGTTTCTAAATATCTTTGACGAGCGCTATTTTATTCGCGTATATCTTTTGGGTAGTATTTTTGGTGCTCTATTCTATCTGGTGAGTTATCAGTTGTTTCCAGCATTTATGGGAATGAATTCATCCCTTATTGGAGCCTCAGCAGCGGTTATGGCACTGATCATCTTTCTTTCGACTTATACCCCAAACTACTTACTTCATTTTTTTAGTTTTAAAATAAAGTTGTGGTATGTTGGGTTATTTTTAGTGCTCTTGGATTTAGTTCAAATACCCAATGGAAATGCAGGAGGACATAACGCTCATTTAGGAGGAGCTTATCTCGGATTTTTATACGCTCGTCGTATTCAGTCTTCCAAAGAAATAGGTGCTTCCTTCTTTGCTTATTTTGAGTCCTTGTTTAAGAAGTCCTCACCTTTGAAAACAGTTCATCGCACTACAAAACCGAAAAAAAGTCAACCGATTAGTAAAGATGAACATCAAAAGAAAATAGATGCTATCTTAGACAAGATCTCTAACTCTGGATACGATTCGCTTTCAAAGGCTGAAAAAGACTTTTTGTTTAGGGCTGGAAAACAATAATTATGTTAAAGCGTTTTTGGAATAAACTCATTTACCTGCTCAACATCATCGTTGCTGTATTCTTTTTGCTTTCATTGATCATGCCCTATGTTCCTTTGAAAATCCTTCCAATTTTAGCAGTGGTGAGTTTGGGGATCCCGCTCTTGTTTATTGTGAATCTATTTTTTTGTGCTTACTGGATTTACAAAGCTAAAAAACACTTTATGATCTCCCTTTCGCTTATTGTGATGGGTTTGTTAGTTTTTGATTCCTTTTATCAACTAGAACCGAAGACAGAGCTCGTTCCATCCCATTCCATAGATATTATGAGCTACAACACAAGACTTTTTAATAAATACGGTTGGATGGATCAAGAAAATATCCCCGAACAAATTATTGACTTTATCAATAAGCAAGACCCAGAGGTTCTCTGTATGCAAGAATTTGATATGGAATACAAAGATGCCTTCGAAGCCTATCCTTATCAGGTTTTTAGCAAAGAAGACAACAACAAGTCCATACAGGCCATTTTTTCTAAATACCCCATTAAAAATTTTAAGGTACTCGATTTTGAATCGAGTAATAACGCGGCTCTTTATGCAGATCTTCAAGTTGCCAACTATACCCTAAGGGTATTTAATATTCACTTACAATCTTTGGGAGTGTCTGATCCCAATGCGATCAGCAATCAGGAACCTAAACGACTCTTAAAGAGAATGTCATCTATGTTTTCAAAACAAGAGAAACAGGCAGAGCTTATTCGATCTGAAATCGATGCATCTTCTCATTTCAACATCGTCACGGGTGATTTTAACAACACTCAGTTTTCAAGGGTCTATCGCCTCATTAAAGGAGGTATGAATGACAGTTTTATAGAACGAGGAAGTGGATTTGGAAGAAGTTTTGACTTTAAATTATTTCCGATGCGAATAGATTTTATTCTTACAGACGATCGACTACAAGTGGTGGATCACCAAAACTTTGAGGTATCCTTCTCAGATCACTATCCTATTAGTTCCACTCTCAGTTTATAAAAACAAACAGTCCATCGCATCTGCAAGAATGTGAATACACAGCGCTAGTCCTATCAATCTTGTTTTGGGAATAAAGACTAATAAAAGGTAGATTCCAATCATCCAATAGCTGTGAAGTGGATGAAATCCAATCGAACAACGCATTGAATCAAAGATAGGGTCAGCCAACAAATGATCGATATCGATGAGGATCCCTGCCCATAAAATAAACAGTGAATTTTTGAAGCTAGATTTGTAAAAGAAAAAAGCAATACCTATTGGAAGGATAAAGTGAATGCCATAGTGTGCAATAAAGCGAAGTACTTCCATTAAAAATTAAGTACTTCATTCTTTAGGTAGGTAGCCGAAGAGGGACCTTCGTTACAGATGAGATCCAATGCTGAAAGATTGCTAATAAAGCCGTGTTTGTCACTAAACACTTGGTGGTATTCACTGGGGCTATACTTTAGGTCGCTTTTAGCATCAATCAGATAACGTCTATCGATACTCGGATCTAAATCTTTGAGATAGGTTTCGTTTTGCTCTTGTGGCATGGGGAGCTGAAGGCAGTTCAATAAAATCTCAACACTCCTTAAGTTAAAGTCGATTAAGTAAGGTTCCTGTTTTTCAAAGAGTGGTTTGAAATAGTGCTCGTAATACTCAAAAAAAGGAGAGGTGCGATAGGCTGTTTCTATTCCTCTCCAATGGGTGCGCATCCAGGGTTGACTGTGGTCAACTAAAATGTCTTTATAGCTTTGATGACCTCTTTTTCCTTTGTGAATCACTGGAATACTCAACAGTAATTTACCCTGATCGGTGGCTATAAAAGTCCTGTTTCTGTAGGTTTGCTTTTGAAAATTGCCAGAGATATCCCAGATGATCGATTCTTGAGCCACTAAGGCTAGGTTGGCGATATTGGGTAGGTATGCAGGATGGAGATACATCTAGAGGACTGTTAAGCTTTTGTGTTCTTTTTGCGTTTTCTAAAATAATCAATACCGTATCCAAGTATAAGGATTGCCAAGAAGTGTTTAAAATAAGACCTTGGTTCACCCTCACCGTCAACAGTGGTAAAAACGCGATTCCAACGAATCTTCCAATTGGAGATACCGTCGTTAATACCGTCAATACTCATCCAAATAAAGATTGGTTTTCCTAAGATATGATCCTCAGGTACAAATCCCCAATACCTACTGTCTTCAGAATTATGGCGGTTGTCACCCATCATCCAATAGTAGTCTTTCTCAAAACGATACGAAGTCGCGATTTCTCCATCGATCAATACCTGAGTTCCATTTTGATTCAATTCATGTCCCTCGTACTCAGTAATAACCTCCTTATACAGATCGATATTCGTTGGATTGAGCTCAATTTCAAAATCTCTTGAAGGGATCCTAAAAGGTCCCATTTGATCGACATTCCAAAGAAGTCTTCTCGAATGAGGATAGATGGTGGCATCAAATTGTCCCTTAGGTTGTACTTTTTTAACAACTGAATCGATACCAGTGTAGGATTGAAGTTTTTGAACCATTTGCTCGGTTAGACTCGCATTGCGCTCTTTGTCGATAATTTCAGAAAGTGCTAATCCATGTGAACGAATTAAATTAGGATCAATCCCAGAACTCATGGTAGTGATTAAAAAACCGTTTCCATTGGGATTGTTATACACCCCGTGTCCAGACCTATAAAGGGCATTGGCCTGTGTTTGGTTGAGGTTTTGAGCGCTATAGGTTCTCATGAATTCTTTAACGCCTGCTTCGATCAATAATTTAGAAGAAACCCCTTTTTGTGCGTAAATGGTATAGCTGATTTGGGGCTTTGCACGTTCATCCAAGACAAGTGGCTCACCATCGATGTGTATTTTTCCGTCGATAATGGAGAATTCATCTCCTGGTAGACCAACAAGACGTTTGACGTAATTTGATTTCTTGTCAATGGGTTTATCAACTCGAATCGTAGAGGGATCTCTAAAATAACGAACGGTATCGATGGGCCAGTTAAAGACCACCTTGTCGTTGCGTTTTGGAGTAGAAACTCCAGGTAAACGCATATAGGGGAGTTGGGGTTTTTTAAGATAGGACTTCGTTCCTAAAATAGGTAAGGTATCGTGAACCATTGGAGCAGCAATGGGAGTCATAGGGACTCTAGCTCCATAGTGATACTTACTCACCAATAGAAAGTCTCCCACAAGAAGGGTTCGCTCTAAGGAACCAGTTGGAATTACAAAAGGTTGAATAAAATAAGCGTGTACAATACTCGCAGCTACAATGGCAAAGACTATAGAACTGACCCATTCTCCAAGGGCAGTTCTAGGATTTAAACTTCTGTCTTTTACATAGCTAACATCACTATTGTTAACAGCGTAAATATAGAGTCCTAGGGTGAGAACGACTAGCCAAGTATCTTTTTCTGTGTTTTTCCCGAAAGATCTGATGGTTTCAATCCAAATCACCGGGAACATCAACAAGTTGATGATAGGGATAAAAAGTAGGATGACCCACCATGTAGGTCTTCCTATGATTTTCATTAAAATATAAGCATTGTATAGAGGAAGGAGTGCTTCCCAAGATTTTCTACCTGCTTTTAAATAGAGTTTATAGGTTCCACCGAAGTGAATGAGTTGAATAATTCCAATAAACAATAACCACTGTAGTCCATTCATAGCTTCTAATTTTGATCAATTACGTCTTCCATAGAAAAGACTCCTGTTTTTCCTACAATCCATTCAGCTGCAATTACAGCCCCAAGTGCAAATCCCTCTCTGTTGTTAGCAGTATGAGTGATATCGATGGAATCTACCTCTGTTTTATAGCTCACAGTATGTGTTCCTGGAACATCCCCTTCTCTGATGGAATGAATAGAAAGTAAGTCTTTCTCAGTGGCATCGAGTTTCCACTCTTTGTAATTGCCAGCTTCAATCACCCCTTCTGCTAAAGTAATAGCAGTTCCACTTGGAGCATCTAACTTTTTAGTGTGGTGAATTTCTGTAAGATCTGCAGCGTACTCCTTATAGGGAGCCATTAGCTTTGCAAGTATACGATTGATCTTAAAGAATAAATTAACTCCGAGTGAATAATTGGAAGCATACATAAAGGCTCCTTTTTTATCATTACAGTAGGTAACCGCTTCGTCGTAACGATCCAACCATCCGGTTGTTCCACTAATCACTGGAATTCCCGCATCCATACATTTGACAATATTGTCAAAAGCCGCTGAGGGCATACTAAAGTCAATAGCTACATCGACAGTGCTTAAATCAACCTCTTGGTCTGTATCTACAATAACAGGAATTTGATGTCCTCGATTTAAAGCGATTCCTTCAATCATTTTTCCCATTCTTCCATATCCTAGTAAGGCAATCTTCATTTTCTAATATGTTAAGTTAACAGTCAATCCCAATACAGGAGTATTAGTGACTGGATTGATGATTAAATCAGGATGGTAATCCAAACTGAGATCTTCATTGACATTAAATTGTTTTAAGTGGGCATCCACATTGGCATCGATTATATTCAAAGCATACATTCCAATGGTGAGTACCAGTGATAAATCTCGAGACTCTTGAGCGCGTTTTTGAGCGGTTTGTAAAGAGCTGTCAGAAACATCCGGTTGTCCTATGACAATTCCAGAATCGTTTAAATCGTAATAGGGATCAGTAGTAAATCCCATTCGTCTTGACTTAAAGGCATCTCTAAATTTGTGATACACCTTATTGTTGTTGACAAAGGCATAAGCAGAACTTCCAATTGCAGCGTATACCAATGGAATTTTCCAATAGCGTTTGTTATAGGCCTGACCTAAACCCGGTAACACTGCTGAATAAAAGGCTGCTTTTGCAGGAGCTAAGGGGTTCATCTTTTCGTATGCACCACTCTCAAACCCCTTTAATTTTTCTTCTTTTTTCTTCTTGTCATCACCCATCATATAAACCGATTCTGAATCCTGAGCAAGGCTTAGGTTTCCGAGAATGAGAAAGAAGGTTAATAGAAGAAGCGGGTTATTCACCTAAAATAAATTTTTTGATTTGATTGAGTTCCTCTTCAGATTTAAATCCAATTTCTATCTTACCCTTACCAGAGGCATAGGTAATCTTTACTTTTGAATTCAACTGAGATTCTAAGGCCTTACTCAAAGCTTTAATTTCTTGTGGAGTATCAGTCTTTGCCGGTTTAGCACTAGGACCTGCTTTGATTCGTTGAACCTCGCGTTCTGTTTCTCTCACCGATAGTTTTTTTGAAACAATGGTGTTGTAGAGATCGATTTGTTGTTGCGGATCTTCGAAATTGATGATGGCTTTTCCATGTCCCATGGAGATAAATCCATCGCGAATTCCCATTTGAACAAGAGGATCTAAGTTGAGCAATCTCAAATAATTAGAGATGGTAGAACGTTTCTTTCCAACGCGTTTACTCATCTCTTCTTGAGTGAGGTTGACCTCCTCGATCAATCGTTGATAAGATTGAGCGATTTCAATAGGATCGAGGTCTTGACGTTGAATGTTTTCAACAAGCGCCATTTCCAAGGATTCTTGGTCATTCGCAATTCTCACATAGGCAGGAATACTGCTAAGTCCTGCGAATTTAGATGCTCTAAAACGACGTTCACCAGAAACGAGCTCATAGGAATTAAACTTTAATTTTCGAACCGTAATGGGTTGAATGATACCTAATTCCTTAATAGAAGAGGCTAATTCTTCGATAGCAGTTTGATCAAAATTGGTTCTAGGTTGATGTGGGTTTACACTAATGCAATTTAAATCCAACTCAATGACATTACCTACTAACTGATCTGCATTCTTGTCGGATACCGTGTTGATATCGTTTTTTGGATCGTTTAATAAGGCTGATAATCCTCTTCCTAAAGCCTGTTTCTTTGTTGCTTTTGCCATTTTAACTATTATTTGAAAGTAGTTCTTGAGCTAATTTTAGATAATTGTTTGCTCCCGTACTACTAGCGTCGTATTTGATAATGGTTTCTCCATAACTCGGAGCTTCACTCAATCGAACATTTCGTTGGATGATGGTTTTAAAAACCATTTCACTAAAGTGTGTGTTGACCTCGTCAACTACTTGATTGGAGAGTCGAAGTCTGCTGTCAAACATGGTGAGTAACAAGCCTTCAATATCTAAGTTCGGATTGTGAAGTTTTTGAACACTCTTAATGGTGTTCAATAGCTTTCCTAATCCCTCTAGTGCAAAGTATTCACATTGAATCGGAATAATAACTGAATGTGCTGCTGTTAATGCATTTAAGGTTAATAAACCTAATGATGGAGCGCAGTCGATGAGAATGTAATCGTAGCTGTCAACAATTGGTTTTAATGCCTCTTTGAGCATGTATTCTCTGTACTGCTTGTCGACTAATTCAATTTCAATCGCTACCAAATCAATATGAGCAGGTATGATATCTACATTGGGAGAATTGGTCGCAACAATTGCGTCCTGTGCAGAAACGGTGTGTTCTAATAGCTGATAGGTGCCTAATTCAACTCCTTGCACATCGATGCCTAATCCAGAGGTAGCATTGGCCTGTGGATCCGCATCTATAAGAAGCACTTTTTTTTCAAGAACCCCTAGTGAAGCAGCTAAATTAACAGTTGTAGTTGTTTTACCAACCCCACCTTTTTGATTTGCGACAGCAATTATTTTGCCCATAGAACGAATGTTTTGCGGATAAAAATACAATTAAATACGCTGCTATAAAAAGGTTATTTGTTAACAGCAGTATAAAATTTACCTGAGAAATTAAAATTGTTTCGTTTCCCTTATTGATAGAGAAGCTTATAGCTGTTTTAAAATAAGAGCAGCAGCTTTTAAAATATTCGTACCAGGACCAAATATGAGATCCACACCTTTTTTGTGAAGTTCAGTAAATTCGTTTTTAGGGATAATCCCTCCGAGTATGACAAGGGCTTGTGAGTTTTGTTTTTTCAAAGAGCTCTTTAGTTCTGGAATCAAACTGCTATGACCGGCTGTTAAACTCGTCATGGATACTGCATCTACATTTAATTCTACCGCTTTTTTAGCAACTTCCTCTGGAAGTTGGAAAAGAGGAGTCATGTGAATTTCAAATCCCAAATCTTCTAATGCAGATGCAACGGCCCCATAACCTCTATCGTGACCATCCTGTCCCATTTTTGACATCAAAACTCGAGGAGCACGGCCTTTTTTAGAGATGTAATCTTTTAATTGCGCTTTCACCTCTAAATAGTCTTCACTGTCTTTTACTCCAGCGAGGTATACTCCTTTGATCGGGTTAACTTTAGCACTGTATCGACCGTAAACTCGCTCTAAAGCATTGCTTATTTCACCGAGGGTAGCTCCCTTTTGTGCAGCGATGATACTGAGCTTTAAGAGATTGTCGGTATTGTTTTTAGCGCCTAAATACAATTGTTCTAGGGCCTGATCCACTAATTTAGTTGACCTTGAAGCTTTTCGTTCTCGAATTCGTTCTAGCTGTTGTCTTCGCACTTTTTCCTGGTCAACCTTCAGTATTTTTATAGTATCATCAGTATCTGTGGTAAATGAGTTCAGTCCGATAATCAGGCTTTTACCACTGTCAATTTGAGCTTGTTTTTCAATAGCGGCCTTGGCGATGTGTTCTTTAGGAGCTCCAGTTGCAATATATTTTGTCATTCCACCCGATTTGACAATTGATTGAATATGCTTAGATGCTTTGTAAATGAGTTCATCAGTGAGTTGTTCCACTACATAAGAGCCACCAAAAGGATCAACGGTTTTGGTGATTTTGGTCTCTAATTGTAAGTGTAATTGAGTGTCTCTCGCGATCTTTGCTGTTTGAGGAGTAGGTAGGGTCATCGCCTCGTCAAGTGCATTGGTGTGTAGAGATTGAGTGCCTCCAAAAGCAGCAGCAGCAGCCTCAAGAGCAGTTCTACAAATATTGTTTAAGGGGTTTTGAGCCGTAAGACTCCAACCACTTGTTTGACAATGTGTTCGAAGCATTAGCGATTTTGGATTCTCAGGTTTGAATTCGCTCATCAGTTGAGCCCATAGAACACGAGCGGCTCTCAATTTGGCAATTTCAGTAAAGTGATCCATCCCAATTCCAAAAAAGAAGGAGAGACGAGGAGCAAAATCATCGATTTTCATGCCTGCGTCTAAAGCTGTTTTTACATATTCTAATCCATCGGCTAGGGTATAGGCTAGTTCTATTTCTGCAGGAGCCCCAGCTTCTAACATATGATATCCTGAAATACTGATCGGATTGAATTTGGGCAGGTGTTCGCTGCAATACGCTATAATGTCAGAAACTATTTTCATCGAAGCCTTCTCAGGGTAGATGTAGGTGTTTCTCACCATGAATTCCTTTAAAATATCATTTTGCAAGGTGCCTCTAAGCTCATTTAAGGGCACTCCTTGATTGAGTGCACAACAGATGTAAAAAGCCATTATTGGTAGAACTGCACCATTCATGGTCATGGATACAGAGATATCTCTTAGTGAAATACCATCGAAAAGCATTTCCATATCCTCAATACTGTCGATTGCAACACCCGATTTACCCACATCGGCATAGATGTTTTTAAAATCACTGTCATATCCTCTATGAGTAGGGAGATCAAAGGCTACAGAAAGTCCGGTTTGTCCGCCTTTAAGGTTGTTTTTGTAAAACTCATTGGATTCTTCAGCCGTTGAAAAACCAGCGTATTGTCGAATCGTCCAGGGTTTCTTGAGGTACATACTCGCATAAGGACCTCTGAGATAAGGAGGCGCACCAGCTCCATACCCTTGGTGCTCATATCCTTTTTTTTCGGAACTTTTTGGGTATATTGGCTCTATATGTTGTAGTGACCTTCTACTCATGGTTCCATCTTTTTACTTCCCAATAAGTGGCGATTCTTCTTTTTACTATTGGAATAATTACAGTTTTTCTAGATTTCTTTACAAGAAAGGGTTTTCGCTCTGCTACTTTTTTAAGGCGTTCACTTTTATCCTTGTAAGCAGTTGCTCCAATGAGTACCTCTTTATTTGATTTGTAGAGTTCGAGTTCTTTAAGATGTTGTTTCTCAATTTCTTTTTGAATACTACCATTTTTGAGTTGAAATAAAAACCCTTGATTCTTTTCAATGAGTTTAAATATTCCAAGTGCCTTTTGAGAAAATTGTTCAGTTAAATAATTGATGTAATACGAACCATTGGCAGCATCTTGATGTTTGTTTAATCCAGCTTCATTTTTGAGCAGTAAGAGTTGATTTCTGATGAGTCGGTTGCTGCTTTTGTTGGAGTTTTGAATCAAGCTGTCATGAGCGATCCCAGAAATCGAATCGGCTGTAGAAAGTACAGAGGAAAGTAGTGAGTTTGAAGATCGAACCAGATTTTGAACTGAATTATAAGCCGAGTAATAACGCGAACTCGTTTTAGAGGATAGCAGGTATGAAGCCTTTAGCTGAAAAGCTTCCAGCAAACTTGGAAGCAGTAATCGCAAGGCTCTAACTTTTGCAATTTCAAAGAAAAAATTAGTTCCAACACCAAGTCTAATGACAATTCTTTTAATGAGATGAAGTTTGTTTTCTGCCTCAAAATTATGGAGGTATTCAGCAAGATGTGCAAGTACTAGAGCTATTTGATACACAGTATTAGCTCCTGCTTCAGAAATGCTGTAATTGTCGAGCTCTAAACAAACATTAAAATCTCGTTCCGATAATTCTAAAAATGTAGTGAGAAGTTTTAAATCACTTTTTTGATTTACATACCAATTTCCAGTTACATAGAATTTTGAAAGTGGATCAATACTAAAAACGACTTGTTTTAACTTAGAAGAAACAATGCGATTGATGAGCTCCTCACTCAGTTGTTGAAGACTTAAATGGACTTTTACAGTATTAAAGTCGATACCTTCAACTAGTAGATTGAAGTTGCAATCTGGAGAGAAGACCTTAAAATGAATGGATTCAGCTCCGAAGTTAATAGCCTCAAGAGCTAGTTTATTGGCTTCTACATCTTGATAAACGGCAATAGATTCCTCAATAGACCAGTCAGTTTTAGGGAAGTCGATGGATTGTTTTAGATCTTCTTCAGTGTAAAAAGGTTTGATGTCGATTCCTTCTAGGCTGTGAAAAATCATTTGCTGAGCGTAGTCTTCACCCTCGAGTTGAAATTGTATCATTTGTTTCCAGGCCGAAGGATTCAGCTTTGGAAAACGCTTATCAATTTCAAGATTATTCATCTAATTTATTTTTGATGCTGTCTTTAAATTCAATGAGGTAGACCTCCTCATTTTTTTTCTGATAGTAAAAATGCTCTCTTGCAAATTTTTCAATCGCCTTATCTGAAGACAGCATCCTAACGGTTGCTGAGTCTTTCGCTAATTCCTTTTTAAGATATTCTCGCTGTTCTTCAAGTTCATTGATTTGTTTGTTGAGTTCTCTTTGAATCAACAGTGAATTGGTGTCAAAAAAAAGCATCCAAATAGCAAAAATGGTCAAGATCAGTACATAGGAATTGCTCATTACTGCAAACCATTTTTTGTCTCTTATGGATTTTATTTTTTTAAACATTGATCAATCTATTGTTTATAATCGTTTTAACGATATCAATCGCTACAGTATTGTATCTGTTGTTAGGAATAATGATATCTGCAAATTCCTTTGAGGGTTCGATGAACTCATCGTGCATTGGTTTGAGGTTTTTTTGATACCAACTAAGTACTTCTTCTGCATCTCTTCCACGTTCTCTAGTATCTCTTTTGAGTCTGCGAATTAGGCGTTCATCAGAATCAGCATGTACAAATATTTTAATATCGTAAAGCGATCTGAGTTTTGGATCCGTCATAATGAGAATTCCCTCTACGATTAAAACCTTTGTTGGAACTATTTTGGTGTGTTTTCCTGTTCTATTGTGTTCTACAAAAGAATAGTGGGGTTGTTCTATCGCTTTTCCCTCTTTAAGCATGCTTAAATGTTCTTGAAGAAGCTTAAAATCGATCGAGGATGGATGGTCAAAATTAACCTTTCTTCGTTCATCCATAGTCAAATGCGACAAGTCGTTGTAATAAGAGTCTTGCGAGATGACTCCCACATCTAAAGTGGATAATTCGTCTGTGATTTGATTGACAACAGTGGTTTTTCCACTTCCTGTTCCTCCTGCAATTCCAATAATTAACATGGGCACTCTTTTACTTCAAAGATATAAAATTAGGCAGCATTTTCTAGGCTATTTTTTTTTACCTTCAACCTATGAAATCATATCGCGTTATCGGATTGATGTCTGGAACCTCACTTGACGGTTTGGATATCGCTTATTGTAACTTTACAAAATCAGAAAACAATTGGAATTACAGTATCGATCGTACTCAGTGTATTGAGTACGATCAAAAATTTAAACAAGAACTCAAAGAATCAATTGAATTACCAGAGCATGAGTTGAAAAAGCTCGATCTGGAATTTGGAAGGTGGATTGGAAAGCAACTCAAAAACTTTGTTGAATCTAATAAGCTAGAGGTCGATTTAATCGCCTCTCATGGTCATACGGTACATCATCAACCAGATCAGGGAATTACCGTTCAAATAGGCGATGGGGCTCAAATTGCAAAACAGACTGGAATTAAAACCATCTGTGACTTTAGAACACTCGATGTGAGTTTGGGAGGACAGGGAGCTCCATTAGTTCCTATAGGAGATCAGTTGTTGTTTTCAGAATATGACTTTTGTTTAAATCTAGGAGGTATCAGTAATATTTCTTTTGAAGATCAGAATGGCGTTCGAAAAGCTTTTGACGTGAGTATTGCCAATATGTTACTCAATTATTTAAGTCAAAAAAAGGGATTTGAATACGATGATAAAGGTGCTCTAGCGAGAAGTGGAAGTTTGGATATTTCCCTCTTAAATCAATTAAACGAGCTGGATTTTTACAGTCAAGGTGGCCCTAAGTCTATCGGTTACGAATGGTTTACAAATGAGGTTCGACCACTTTTTGATTACTCTCCCTTAATGATAGAAGATTTACTGCATACAGCCTGTGTACACATAGCCTATCAGTTGGTGAAAACCATTAAAGAATGCAGTACTTCTGATAACTCTAAGCTTTTGGTAACAGGTGGAGGTGCTTATAATGATTACCTTATGGAGTTACTGCAAAAAGGCCTTGGTTCAACTGTTGAAGTAGTACTACCGAGTAAAGAGCTTATTTCTTATAAAGAAGCATTGATCTTTGGTTTTATGGGTTTGTTAAGAGAATTAAATCAAAACAACTGTCTTAGCTCAGTTACTGGAGCTTCGAGAGATTGTAGCTCTGGAGTTGTATTTATTCCATAAAAAACGGCAGACTGAAGAGGGTTTCAGCCTGCCGCTACCAAACTTAAACTTACAACATTTATTTAGGAAAATATTGAACAAAACCTTCGATTGCCTCGTACTCTGCTAATCCAAGTGCATCGTAACGATTTGCTGTCGCTCTGTTTCTGTCTTCTGAACGCTGCCAGAATTCACGCTGGTCTGAACCGGGAAACATCGCTTTGTCTTTTTGAGATTGGTGTTTGAATATGGCGTTTCTCTTACGAGATAGATCTCTAGGTCCTATAGGTACTGCCATTTCAATTTCTGATACATCCCATTCTTGCCAGGCTCCTCTGTAAAGCCAGATATAACAATCTGAAATCCACTCTTCTTTTTCTTTTATCAATTGATCGATAGCCTCATAAATGATACTTAAGCACACTCTGTGAGTTCCGTGAGGATCTGATAAATCACCTGCAGCAAAGATTTGATGCGGCTTAATTTGTTGGAGTAAATCGTATACGATTTTTACGTCGTCCTGACTGTGAGGTTTCTTTTTAACCGCTCCTGTTTCGTAAAAGGGAAGGTTTAAAAAGTGTGCATTTTTTTCATCGACGCCACTAGCTCTACAGGCAGCTAATGCTTCTCCTTTTCTGATATTTCCTTTGTAATCTTGAACTAGAGGAACATCAATATCACCAACTTGCTTGTTTTTGAGAATTTGAGTTATTCTTTCGTATTCGTTTTTCAGATCCTCATTGTTGGGCATCATATCTATAGCAAAATCCATAAATCGAATCACTTCGTCATCGAATACGGCAATATTTCCAGAGGTTTGATAAGCGATATGAACCTCATTTCCTTGATCTGCTAAACGAAGGAGAGTGCCTCCCATAGAAATCACATCGTCATCTGGATGAGGGCTAAAGATGACGGAGCGTTTTGGGAATGGATCACTGCGTTCCGGTCTATTGCTGTCATCGGCATTGGGTTTTCCTCCAGGCCATCCAGTGATAGTTCTTTGCAAGGCGTTGAACACTAGTAAATTGATATCTTCTGCGGAACCTTTTTCGGCAACAAGATTACCCATTCCGTATTCGTTGTAATCTTCATTGGTCAATTTGAGAATTGCCTTATTGACCTTTTCAGAAAGCCATATAATCGCTTTTTTGATCAATTTATCATCCCATTGACAGTCTTTGACAAGCCACGGTGTTTTGATTCTAGTAAGATCTGAAGATGCAGCATCATCAACAATAAAGGTGCAACTAGGATGTTTTTGCAAAAAGGTTGCAGGAATACTTTCAATTATAGGTCCTTCTATGGAGGACTTGACAATGGCAGATTTGCCTTCTCCCCACGCTACGATGATAATGTGTTTGGATTGCATAATGCTTCCAACTCCCATGGTAATTGCTTTAGAGGGTACGTTTTCTTGACCAAAGAAGTCGGAAGCTGCATCAAGTCTTGTAATTTTATCCAAGCGAATCAATCTCGTCTTTGATTGCATAGAAGATCCAGGTTCATTAAATCCGATGTGACCGGTTCTACCGATACCGAGTAATTGTATGTCAATTCCACCGAGATCGGAAATTTTCTCTTCGTATGCTTCGCAAAACGACTTTATTTGATCTTTCGTTAAGCTTCCATCAGGAATGTGGATGTGCTCTTTAGGAATATCGATGTGATCAAATAGGTGTTCTTTCATGAATCGCACATAGGAGTGAATCGATTCCGCTTGCATGGGGTAGTACTCATCGAGATTAAAAGTGTAGACGTTTTTAAAACTCACTTCTTTGTTTTGATAGGCTTCGATGAGGTAATCGTATATTTTTATTGGAGATGAACCAGTCGCTAGTCCTAAGACAAAATTTTCTCCTAAAGCTACTTTGTCGTTGATTGCTTTGACGATGGTCGTCGCTATTTGTTTGGACGCTTCATCAGAATCCTGATAGATAAGCGTGGGAATCTTTTCAAATTTAATCTCTTCTGTAGAGATGTTGTTTTCGATATCTGAATGTATAAGACTCATATAATTGTTTTAATGGTACAAATATAGAAAATAAATGCAATACTTGCAGTTTTTTGCAATAAATATTGCAAGAAATTGCAATTAAATTGATTATTAAACCTTTAAAGTAGAAAATTATTGCAATGAAAAAATTGTATATTTGTACAAAACACTTAGAATGTTAAAGGAAGAACGACATCAAAAAATACTTTCAGAAGTAGCACTTCACTCGAGAATACTACTAACCGATATTGCTGATGATCTCAATGTGTCTGTCGATACCATACGCAGAGATGTCAAGGAACTCGATAAAAAGAAGCGACTTAAGAAGGTACACGGAGGAGCGGTCTCTCTTGGATTTGTAAGTCATAACCCTCAAACGGAGGTGTATGCCTTAGAACAAAAGCAATGTATTGCCAAAAAAGCTGCAGAACTCGTCAAGGACGGTTCTGTGATTTTAATCGATGGAGGCACAACCTGTATGGAGTTTGTAAGACAGATCCCTACCAAAAAAAACATCACCTGTTTTACCCTCAGTTTACCAGTAGCTTTAGAAATGATGAACAAACCTAATGCAGAGGTTATATTTATTGGTGGAAAACTCTTTAAAGATGGTCAAATGGCCATTGGAGCTTCCGCTATTAACAACCTGTCTCAAATTCGATTGGACTATTCCTTTATAGGAACTGGGTATGTCGATCCTATCTATGGATTAACGGAGTTTGATTGGGATATTGTTCAGTTAAAGAAGGCTATTATCAAAGCTTCTAAAAAGACCGTATTGTTGTCAATCTCTGAGAAATTTAACTCTCAACAACGTTATAAAACCGCTGATATTAACGCCATTAATACCATGATTACCGAATTAGATCCTAAAGATTCAAAATTGTCAGCATTTCAAAACCTAGA
>CAKZOO010000147.1 GCA_937136455.1 uncultured Flavobacteriaceae bacterium
TTTACTTATAACTCAGGAACTAATAAGGATTGGTTAAGCATAAGCGAAATACGAAAGCTGATTAAGGATAATTTGTTCCCAGATTTTGAAGTCAATGAGTAATATAAGCCAAAGAGTTATGGTACTTGGAGCTGCTTCGTGGCTCGGCTATCTCCTTATCAATCGATTAGTCTCCAGTGGGTATCCTGTTTCAGGATCATTATATCAGCAGCAGCCTGAGTTTGGCACAGATAATCTTGAGCTATTTTTCGCGACAACACCAAAGGATTACGTCAGAGCATTAGAACAAAGAAAGCCTGATTTTGTAGTGAACTTCCTAAGAGGAGAAGATGAACAGGGGCTCGAAATCCATAAAACCATCATTAATTATTGTCACTTGAATGGTGCTGTGTATTTATACGCCTCATCTGTTCTGGCATTAGATGCCTACGAAAATATTCCTTTAACGGAAGACCTGAAAGCACATAGTCTTTCTCCTTATGGAATATTCAAAGCAAAATGTGAAGAACTATTACAAGTAAGTAGAATCAATTATACAATCCTAAGGTTCGCTTCAGTACAGGGATGGGTGCCTCATAAAATCACTAGAAATGAAGCCTTTTTACAAAAATTGGCAAAAGGGCAGGTAGTAACCGTTGATCGGGGAGTTGTTCAAAACAGAATGCCCGCTAGTGTTCTTATACGAGGAATAGTAGATATAATAAAGAAACGCATCACGGGTATATTACACTTTGGAAGTACGGATGCTTCAGAGGAGTTTCATTTTTTGCAAAAGCAAGCAGTACGCTTTGGCTATCCAATAGATTTTGTACAGGGAGGTTCGTTTAGGAGGGTCAATTTGGTCGCTGTACCTAATAGGATATTCCAAGAACTGGGTCAGGAATACCGACAATCGGAAGAAGCTACGCTGGAATATTTATGTAATATTCCTGGATTGATAAAGTATAAAGTAACTGACCAACAACAAAGCTTACCAAATGAAATTTAAAATTGGAAAACACAACATCGGTCCGCAGCATCCCGTATTTTTCATCGCTGATATTGCGTCTAATCACTGCGGTGACCTCAAACTCGCTAAAGAATTAATTCACGCCTGTGCTGAATCAGGTGTAGATGCAATCAAAATGCAAAATTTCAGTGCCGAGACAATCGTTTCTGACTTTGGCTTTAAGAGTCTAAGTGGAATCAAAACCCACCAAAGTTCCTGGAAAACTTCGGTCTTTGACTCTTACAAAGCCGCTTCTATCCCTTTTGATTGGACACTGGAACTTCAAGAGTTAGCCGAAAGTATGGGGATGGCTTATTTCACCTCTCCTTATTCCCTTTCTATAGTTGAGGCTGTTGCGCCCTACGTCTCCGCATTCAAATTAGGATCTGGCGATATCACCTGGCACGAAGAAATCAAGGCGATGGCTTCCTATGATAAACCCCTTCTTATTGCCACAGGTGCAAGTGACATTAGTGAGGTAAAGATGGCAATGGAAGTTGCGATGGCTTGTACAGAAAAAATCTTGCTTATGCAGTGTAATACCAATTATACAGCAAAGCATGGAGAACCAGAAGCTCTGACCCGAGAACGGTTAGCCAGTATAAATCTAAAAGTACTTAATACTTATGCCAATTTATTTCCTTATATACCACTAGGATTATCAGATCATACTCATGGTAGCCTCACTGTATTAGGAGCAGTAGGATTATTCGATTGTTGTGCTGTCGAAAAGCACTTTACGTTAGATAGCTCTCAGGAAGGGCAGGATCACCTGTTTTCTATGATGCCTCATGAATGGAAGAAGATGGTTAATGAAACAGCAGACTTAAAAAAGAGGCTGTCAACAGATATGAGTTTTGAAGATCGGTGGAACATAACAGTTCAGCACGTGGACCGACCTGATTATTTGCAGCTAGCTATAGGGGACGGGATAAAAAAAGTGCAGGCTAATGAAAAAAACACCATCATCGTCCAGCGCAGAGCGATAAGGGCAGCTCAACCATTAGTTGCCGGAACCAAGATTAGTAGGGAAGACTTGGTTGTTTTACGGCCTTGCCCCACCGGAGCATTTCCTCCTTATGAAATGGATAAGCTCATAGGTAAAACCTTAACGGTCGCTTTAGCCGAGGGCCAGCACTTGGAAGCAAAAGACTTTGAGGACTAAAGCTACTTTAAAAGTGAAAAATCACACCATTAATCCCTTTGTAGCAGCGACTAGTGAGTACCTCATTTGGGAAACGCTTCTGAAAAACGATTTTGAAGGCTTTCTGGCTAATAGATGGGATATGGTAGCAAATGATTACCTAGAAGAAGGCTTTTTTGGGATCGATTTTGGAAAAACAGCAGACACCCAACAATGGGGGCTAAACTTCCCCTCCCTCGAAAGCTACAAAAAGCAATGGTTGATTGATGCGGCGAATTTTCAGCAGATCAACTTCGCCGTCGACCCTCGTTTACGCTTATACGAACTATGCTACTTGGAACAGTTTAACATTCAGGGGGAAACAGCACTGGTACACAAAGTATTTGATGGAGACATTCCCGTAAAAAAGCAAGAGGCTATTGTGATGAAATGGAGAAGCTTGTTTTTATTGCGGAAAGTAGCCAAACAGTGGAAAATAGCAGGTTTCTGCGGTTATATTAAGTTATGAGAGATCTGCCAACAGCTTGGATTAGAGTAGATGCCAATAAAATACTTGGCAGAGGGCACTTGTCTAGATGCCTGGCACTAGCCGATATGATTAAAGAAGACTGGTCGGTATGTTTCTTAATGCAAGCATCAAATCAAGCTTTTTGTGAACCATTATTAGCAGACTGGCCAGTTGTTTACTTTGAGCATGATGATGTACTACAGACGCTGCTGAACCCAAAAGACTTGCTGGTAGTAGACAGCTATGCAATAGATAACGTATGGCGATTGAAACACCGAGAACTGGTAGCTTGTCTGGTAGACATTAATGATATTCCGGGCAAAATACTCGGAGCAGATATTATTATTAATCACTGTCCAGGATTAAACGCTAATCAATACGAAGTAGAACCTGATACAGTTCTCTTGCTTGGCATGGAGTACGCCATACTAAGAATCACTTTTTTAGCATATGCCCAAACCGCCAAGCTGGATTTAGCGGGCGAGGGTGTTTTCATCTGTTTTGGTGGTGCCGACCCCTACCAGTTGGGGCATCAGGCTGCACTGAGCATATTACAAGCAGGTTTTGAAGCCCCTGTCTGGCTGGTAAGTTCAGCTGAAAGTCCATTATTGGAGTGTTTATTAGCCTACACTAATTTTCATCTACTTCACAACCTTAGTGCGAATCAAATGAAAAAGTATATGCTTCAATCGCGTGTATTGTTGATTTCGGCTAGTATCTTGAGTTTTGAAGCGGTTGCTTTACGCAAACCAATGTTAGTCCTTTATTATGTGGATAATCAGGCACTGATTTATAAAGGTTTAGTCGAGAATGGAATGGCAGCAGGTTTCGGCTGGGTAGAATGTGCAAAAGAACTTATCAATATTGCTACTCCCTTTCTGTCACTTTATCATTCGGAAGAATCTCGCCGACAGATGATCAAACAATTGCAAAAGGGAATAGATGGATTATCCAGTGAGCGGATTAGAGATAGGCTGAGGTCTGAAATTAAAATAAAAACTTTTTCATGAAAGCTAATCTTTTTCGGTCAGAGACAAACACGCAGATAAGTTTGCCGGTATAAACAACCAAAGTGGCTACGGGCCGGATTCTCCCTTTGCGATAATAAAAGAACTTGGTGGTAAGATTGCAATCTACCCTTGGATCACAGAAGCAGACGGCTGCTTTTGTTGAAGCCATGATGTGGATACTGAACCTTTCTGATGGTAGCCACGATCTTGTTGATATTTCTCGTAAAAGTGGGATAGAATTGAAGACGCTAATTCCTGTTGTATAGAAATTAATTATTGAATATATTTTAGAATAAAATCAGAATAGGTGAATACCCGAATTTCCAGTACTAGAAATTCCATTTTTGTTAACAGTCTTTAATTCAGTTAGTTAGTGAAGAATCTTAATTATAAAGATTTTGTCAAAATATATCTATTCCCCTTAATCGGGACATGGTTAAATAAGATTGGAGTGCCTTGGAAAAAACTCGGTCATTCATTCCTTGGGAGAGAGTCAATGATAGGGCAATTAAGATATCTTGTGGAGGGAAAATCACTTTCGTTGAAAAGTTCAGAATCACAGACTATTTTAATTTTATCGATTACATGTGGAAACACATATAATCTGTGTATGGAAATACTGATAGGCATTGGTTTAAGGCTTAGAGGGCATGAAGTAAAGTTCATCTTAGATGACTTTCAACTTCCAATTACTACAGACATGAAGGCTGGAAATGAATCTAATTGGAAAAGTATAGCTCAGAAAGGCTTTTGGTTTGGAAGGCAGATGATAAAGGCAGGAGGCTTTGAGGTTATATATACATCAAACTTATTAAATCAAGTATTGTCGGATGTTAATCCTAATGATTATAAGGATATTATTGAAGCCTCATTGTTAAAGCATTACAAGGTTGGTATTCTGGATAATATAGATAAGGGGGAATTAGCTGAACGAACTTTATTATTTAAAAAAGCTGTTGTTCAAACTGCGAAGCTAGGCAAAGCCATCATTAAAATGCAGCCAGACTGTACGATTATGAGTACAGGGATATATTCTACATGGGGACCTATAAGACAAGTTTTAAACGATGCTGATATACCAGTTTTAGTATATAGCAAGACGAAGAAAAAGAATTCTGAGAAATTTAACTGGTCATATGCAGCTGACTGGTGGGATGTAGAAGAAGAGTGGAACAAGGTGAAGGAAATTAAATTATCATCTGAAGAAATGGCTCAGATCGATGCTTACTTAGAATCTCGGGTAACGCATAAAGATGATACATTAGTTTACAACTTTGGAGGATTAGAGGATAAAGAAAAAACTTTAAGACGGTTTAATCTAGATGGCGACAGCCCGATTTTTTCCTTGTTTACAAATGTGCTTTGGGATGCAGCAAGTGCCCAACGAGAAATTGCCTTTGACAATCCAATTGACTGGGTTTATGAAACGATCCAGTGGTTTATCGAAAAACCGAATCTTCAACTTATTGTAAAAATTCATCCCGCAGAAGTAGTTATCGGTACCAATCAGCCTTTTGCTGAGCTTATAAGTAAAAAATTTCCGTCTCTACCTCCAAATATCGTTATTATCAAGCCACAAGAGAAAGTCAACAGTTGGTCTATTTATGCAATAACAGATATGGGACTTGTTCATACCACAACTGCGGGTATGGAACTTCCTCTATTGGGAATACCATGTATTGTGGTTTCAAAAACCCACTATCGAGGCAAAGGGTTTACTGTGGATGTGGAATCCAAAGAAGAGTATTATAACATTATCCAGAGTTTTGATTTTACAGATTATAATGAAACGACTTTCAAGAAATACTCAAAGCGATACGCTTAT
Organism: uncultured Flavobacteriaceae bacterium; assembly: GCA_937136455.1. Taxonomy (GTDB): domain Bacteria; phylum Bacteroidota; class Bacteroidia; order Flavobacteriales; family Flavobacteriaceae; genus MAG-120531. The sequence goes on from CAKZOO010000147.1 coordinate 5,476, forward strand.
CTTCTCTTCGAGC
>CAKZOO010000148.1 GCA_937136455.1 uncultured Flavobacteriaceae bacterium
AACACTGTTTGATTTTATAGTTAAAGGCGATGTCGGACTTGTTGTTCCTATACCAACTCTACTATTAGCAATATCAACATGAACAGTCCCATCCGCTACAGCCTGATTACTAGAATTACCTACAAACAACCTACCCTCATTCAAGTTAGGTACAGCGTTTGTTCTTCCTGCACCCATTACCGTAATAGAACCAGCAGCGTTGTCTCTTCTAGTAACCTTTGCAATTTTCTGCAAAAGTGAACTCTCACTTGTAGGAGGAGTCGTTGTTAATTGACCAGCAGTATTCGAAACATAAAGCTCATCACCCTCATCCCAGCTTGGGGTATCTGTATCTAAATTACCAAGACTACCAAAATTAATAACAGTGACAGGATTATTGGCACTAGCTGCTTCAGATGCGATACCAAATGCTGGCATCCTCGTAGCGTCATTTGCGTCTGCAAGACCCACAACAGTTGTATTTCCAGAAATACCAGAAATGAAAACAGCTTCTCCTTTTGCTATAGCTTCACCTGCTTGAGCTTTAAATGAAACAGCCCCTCTTAAATCACCAATAAACTCTTCTGCTTCAATTGAACCATCCTCTTCTAATGTTACTGGAGTATATCCTAAAGCCCCAGTAATATCTCCGCTAGTTAAAGTATAAGTTGGATCAGAAGCTCCATTTACTTCAAAAGTAAAAGTGTTACCAGATTTAGATACTCCTGTTAAATAATAGTTCTCAGAAAATCCTTGATCGCTAATCCAAGATTGTGTGGCAATTTGTGAACCAGTAACTTCAGCTGTAGTCTGCCCACTTAAAACAAGTAAATCACTACCATATTCACCAAGAGTTATTTTATCAAAGTCAGCAGTACTTTCTACCTCCACAATAGGCAAACCAGCAGCATCATTAACTGAGAAAACTGTTCCTGTTACTTCATCAGTAACCCCAAAAAGTCTTCCATTTGAACCATCAACAGAAAAAATAGTACTTCCACTACCATCTAGAAATAACCCAGAAAAAGTTGGAGCATCGCCAGTATTAAGCCCCAAATCATCTAAAACTTCAGAAGTAGTTAAAGCTTCGAAGGTTGTTTGGCTATTTGATCCTGTGGTTCCTACGAAATACTCTGACATATCTACAAAATTATATAGCTTGTTACACTATTTAACAAATAAAGGCATAAAAAAACCCACCCCAAAGTTAATTGGGGCAGGTTATGTATATTCTATGTATTAGGATACGTCTTCGATCCAGTTATAATTAATTGTAGCAGAAGTAATTAAGTTAGCAGTGATTTGATCACTGTTGATTTTAAGACCATTTCCACTTACACTTACAGACAAACCGTAAGATGAAGCATTTGATCCTGCAAAAGTCTTCGTTACAAAAGATTGCAGCATGTTCGTGCTGTCAGCATCGCGACGAATTACTCCTTGAATCTTCCACATCGCCACATAACTACCGTTATCAGAATCTTGGTCTGTTCTTGCTGATTGAACAACACCTTCAAAAGCAACAGTTGTTTTGTCATTTAGGTCAATTGCATTGGCATCAGTTCCATCAGTAGTAATTCCATTATTATCAGTTCCACGAAGTATTAAAATTCCTCCCTTTGTTACTACATTAGCTATTGAATTATCATCACTACCAAGTTCTATCTCGTCTAAATGACCCTGATCAGATACAACACTGATTTCCGAAGAACTTCCAAGAGAAACAGATGCCAAAGTTGTGTCGAGACCATTTCCAGCGTTGATTGTAACAGAGCTATTAGCTAATTTACCATTTTGGATGGTGAGATTTGCAATGTGTTCATTATCAATAGATCCAGCAGCATAATGCTCACTATTGATAGCATCATCTTCAATCTTAGTTCCATCAACTGCATCAGCAGCAAGCTGAGTGGTATCAATACCACCATCTTTAACTTTAACAGCATCGCCAGCAACAGTAAGAGTAATGCCATCTGTATTAACATTAAGTTCTGTACTAGTTCCAAGAGCCGTATCCCCGCCACCAAGAATACCACTTCCGGCGACAACGTTAATTGAACTATTGGCTAATTTACCATTTGCAATAGTAGTATCGGCAATGTGTTCATTGTCGATAGATCCATCAACATAATGCTCACTGTCGATAGAATTATCAGCAATCTTAGATCCGTTTACTGCATCTGCTGCGATCTCAGAAGAAGTGACAGCATTAGCCGCAATATTAGTAGAAATAGTTATATCTGAAGAACCATCAACAATAGCAGAACCACCAATATCTCCGTCAAGAGTAAGTGTACGAGGAGTTGTCCAAGCATCTGCACCAGTAGCAGTACCAATAATATCAGCCTCAATATCTAAACTGTTTGTTTTCCATCGGTCTTGCGTTCCGTCATAAATAAATTCAGCAACTGTTCCCGCTGTTCCAGAGAGAATAATTCCACCTCCATCCATCGCAGCATCATTAGCTGCACCAGTTCCAAGGATCATGCTTTTATCTCCGACTTGGACATCGGTAGAGCTAATCGTAGTTGTAGTTCCCTCAACTTGCAGGTCTCCTTGAATAACAACTAATCCAGAAGAACCAACAGCATCTGGGTCAATAGTAATGATAGCAGGACCAGTAATATTGCCGCCACCGACACGAATATCACCAATAGTAATATCATTCGTGGTTGAAGAACCAGCATTAGTAACTTCATCTAAAGTAGAAACACCAGAATTAGCTTGAAGCTCATCAATCTGATTTTCTAGAAAACCAGTAGCAGTTTCAAGGTCATCAATATTGTTTTCAGCTGAACTCAGGCGATTATTTAATGAACCAGTAGCAGTCCTTAAAGTTGAAAGTTCTGCATCGTTGTCTGTAACTAAACCACTTACAGTGTCGATATCAGTAGATAAATTTGTAATATCAACATCATTGCTAGTAATTTGAGACTGCAAAGCGCCAGAAATTCCAGTAACCTCACTCTCAGTATAATACCGATCATCTAAGTTGGCAGATGCAAAACTAGCTGCTGTAACATGACCATCGTCATCAAATGTGAAGGAAATATCCTGAATAACATTTCCATCAGAAAGATCTAAACCTGTATCTGCTGCTGGGGTAACAGCTGGGTGAGCATTAGCTGCCAAATAGCCAGACATCGCATGAATCGCATCTTGAGAAGCACCAATGTCAGTAACTCCATCAACAATCTGGTCTTGAATAGCTGCTCCCCTTACGTCCCCAGTAAAAGTAGAAATATCTGTCAGACTACCAGTCTGAAAATCGACCTGAGTGCCGACCTTCTCTCCCTTATAAATAATATTCGTTGCCATGGTGTTTTAAAAAAATAACTAGTTAATGCTAGTTACACCACAAACAGCAAATAAGAAAATTAATATTTTAATTGAGTCAAATCAACCTTACCCAACCAACGTATATTAGTACCAGATTTACCAGTAGCAAAAAATTTCAAAGAACCATTTGACGCACTAACGGCAAATTTAACATCTCCAATCCCAATTTCATCATGAATAATATGATTGTGAGGATCTCCAACTAACGATACTGAGTTTGCACTTGAACCTCTTTTAGCCCCGCCATTAACATGCATAACCGCACTATCGCCATTTTCAGCTCTAGCAATAAATTGGCAGCTAAAAAAGTAAGAGGTATTATCTTCTAAAACAAATCTAGCACTAGATCCGTCTAAAAATAACTCAGTTTCAGAATCGTCTGTAGAATTACCGCGAAGCAAAAATAAACAAGTCTGAGCATCTCCTGCGGTAGAGAAAAAACCATTAGAAATAATAAACTGACTTTGCTGAGAGTTTAAATTTGGATTATCTGATCCTTCTCCAAAAATAGCTTTAGAGACATTCTCAGTATTAAGAGTCTCTACAACTAAATTTTTTAATTTTACTTCTAACGCCATTATGTATTCGGTATTGCTCTAGTTTGTAATGTGTATCCTGTTCCTCTATTATCTGCATATTCAACGAAGAAACCAGTATTAGTTATACTTCTTACTGCTATAAAATAAGTTCTCTCGCCATCATCTGGCAACTGCAATTCGCATTGAACAACGGGAGCCGAAGAAAATGAAGTAGCAAACTCAATTCCAGTTTCATCAATACCAGAAGGCAAAACAGTATCAAACCTCTGTCCCAAATCTCTATCTTGAACCCAAGCTCTAGTAGCCACCGTCTCTCCAGCCATTATAATGTCCTGTGTGACGTTCAGATCACCACCATTAACATAAACCCCATTAGCAAAGTCTAAAGTAGCAGTGTGAGAACCGCTAGAGGGGTGGACTCTATCTTGCCCGTCTGCAAATACTGTCGCTCCGCTATGAGCTTCTGGTATCTCCACTCTATTTCCCAAACCAACAGCATAGTCTCCGCTAACTTTAGACGCTCTTCCCGGACCTACAAGAGCAAACTGTCCTGATGATTCAGTGAACCATCCCCCAAGAGTAACAGCATCACTACCATAAACCTTATTCCCTTCTCCCCCCAATACAGAACTGAATGTCCCATGAATTTCATTTTCTTCTCCACCCCCAATAAAAGAGTAACCGTTGCCTCCTGAAATCAGGTGCGAATTACCTCCAACTATAGCAGATACAGCATCACTGATTTTATTCGTGTCTCCTCCACCAATAAAACTAACTGTTGCGTCTTCTATTTTATTGTTTTGACCTCCTCCAATTACAGAATTACTAGATCTTAAAATAATATTTTGACTTCCAGCGCCAATAAAGTTAAAATCAGATGGATTAGTCTCGTCTCCACTAATAATATTTAACTCACCTCCTGCTACGACATCATAATTACCAAAAATTTGGTTGCCACTACCAAGTATAGCAGCAGAGTAAAGAGAGTTGACTGAGTTTTCTCCAACGACAAATGATTCAGCATCAACATAAAGCTTCCTATCCGAACCATCAAGGTCTCCCGTGATAAGAATCTCCTGCCCACCAGCATTAATAATAAAACCAGAGTCAAAAGTCTTAACTCCACTTATGGTTTCTTCTCCTGTTATATTAACAAAGTTAGAGTCATTAAGAGCTAGTAATGAATATTCAGCTTCTGTTAGGTGATAATATTCGCCAGAAGCACCACCTTGAATGCCAATGAGAGAGTTATGAGAAGTACCACCAACGCCGACATTTAGACCTGTCGATGAAGATATCGTCAAGTCTACATTTGGAGTTTCTGTTACTGTTACATTGATACTCATGGAAGAGGAGTTGCAGTTCCGCTAATGGTTGCCGTTCCATATAACAACCGATCAACGCAACCATCTGATTTAATTAAAAATATATCATAGGAACTGTAAGCTGGCTCCATAGCCTGAGTATCCGCACTACTTAAAGACATTTTTGCACCGCCATTTTCAGCATCAGTCTCTGCATAAGTAAAAGTGGCTTGAACTGCTTGATCATAATCGCGATAAATAACTCCAGTTAAATAAACTGCATCTGTACGAAGATCATATGGACTGTCAGAATCATCCGTAAGAGTCATTGGAATATCAAGACAAGCTCCCTGCTCAATAACGATATCATATTTTGTCCCAGCCATTGTTTTATGTTACACTAATTTATTACTTTTTTAAGAATTTATCAGGATTCTTCTCAAACTTTTTAGCTAAAGCAATAATACCATTAATAATTTCTGGTGCTACTACTCCAACAACACCATAAGAAATCGCTTTTATAAAGTCACTTATAGGGGCATCTTTTAATATAAACCATAAAATGCCTGACAATAAAGCCGCAGCTATAACATTTCTCAAAAAAGACTTTATTGAAACCTTACCCTTATAAGTAAGCATACGCGCAATCATACCAGCTGCGCCAATCACAGGGATCACCCAACCACCATCCAAAAACTCCCTGAAAAGATTTTTAAAATCCATGCAAAATACATTACACTAAAAAAAAATTTTTGTGTATGAATAAGTGATGGGGGAAAATAATAAAGATCTTTCTGAAGCAGAAGAATTTGCTCTGAAATATTGCAATCCTCAAGACAGTGAAATAATCTCTGCCTTGGATAGACATGCTAGAGAGTCTGCTTGGGCCTTACTACAAAGAATAAAACACTTAGAGAATCAAAAGTGTGTTTGTGAGGAGTGCGGTTCTGAAGTAGAAGACGAAGAAGTCGAGGATGCAGTTACAGAAAAAGCTGAGAAAAAAGAAACGCAAGAAATTAAAGCGGAAACTCCAGATACTTCTACTCTAGACAAGCTTTCAGAAATAGCTGAAAATAATAAAGAATTAATTAAAAAGGCCACAAAAACTGTGGCAGGAGCTGGCGCTATAGCAGCTACAACTCAAACAGCAGCGGCAGCAACAAGCCCAAGTATAACTGCGGCAACAACAACATTCTTCCAAGAAGCTAGTCAAAAAGTTGCAGCGATTGGTACTGCTGGTGTTATGTCTATAGGTAGCGGAGCCTACTTTCAAGCTAAAACCGTTAAAGCAGAGGGTATCGAAATAGCAGTTGTTAGCGAACAAGAATATGGAGTATTCTCCAAATTTAATCAGTTTACAGAGTCAGCTCTTGGATTCTCGTCATTTAAAAGTGTCATTAGGTATGCTGAAGAAGGCTTTGGCGACATCGAAGGAACTGGTCCATCCTCTGAAGGCGAGGGTGGAGATGAAGAGCTTTCTAACGAAGAACAGTCAGCTAGGTTCAAAGAAGCAGCTGAAAAGAAGAAGGAACTAGAAGAAAAGGGAATTCTTCCCAAAACCAAAGAAGAATTAGAAAAAGAAAAATCCGTAACGCCTTTAGGCAATGAATAATGGAAGAAATATTCGATAAAATTTTAGCCCCTTACATGTCCTCCATGCCAGAGTTCGTTGTCTCCGTCATGGGTCTTATTGGTACACTTGCTTGCATTGTACCAGAAGAAAGTAAGTTGGGGAAGATGCTTGGAAAAATAACTGGCAATTTAACCAAATTTAAAAACTATCTACTTAAAAAAGTAAAAAAATGAACAAACTAATACCACTAATACTACCACTATTATTCGTAACTTCTTTGGCTAAGGCGGCTATTGTCACCTTTACTGGAGGAACCGCAAATCTTGAAAATGGCGAAATCGTCATCACTGATGCACAATCTTATAACGATGGCGTGATGAGCTATCAAGAAGGAGATGTCATCCTAGAATATTTGTCCCCTAATGAAGATTGGAGCTTTCAAACTGTAGGAAATTACTACAGTGCTGGAGATGATGTAATTCATGGTCATTGGAGCGCAATTTCATCTATTGAGATTTCCCGTGAGGGAAACACTCCTTTTGATCTTCAGTTCTTCCATTTGACATCTAACACTGAAATCGGTGGGGGAGCAGCAACTGGAGACGAAATCATTGCTATCCAAGGATGGTTAGATGGAGTAATAGTTACTCAAGAGTTTCAATTGCCAAGTGAAGATTGGGGAGGCGAATACCAAGATGTCTTCCTTCCCTCTTCGTTCGATAATGTTGACAAAGTTGTTATCCGTGATTTGTCGCAATGGACAACGGGCGAGTATGTCCAAGGTGAATGGTCTGCCTTCTGTTTTGGAATGGATAACTTTGTTTTCGACGAGGTTATCCCACAAGAACTTATCATTGGTAACTCTGTTGAGTTGAAACCTATACCAGAACTTAGCTCAAGCTTATTTGGAGGGCTGGGATTGCTGCTTCTTTTACAGCGGAAAAGGAGATAATAAATAATAAAATATACAAAAAAGCCCCTCTTCGGAGGGGCTTTTTTTATTGATTGTAAATCTCTCGCTCTAGCTTTCTATAACGAGCATCTGAATGCCAGACTTCATCACTTTGGGGGGTGTACGTCCCCTCCTGAGTCTGAATCGGTTGTCCCGCTTTGAGCTTCAAGGAAGACGGTTGATATATGTTTAAACTGGTTGTTTTCGGTGCGGAGCTGCCCCCGCAGGAAGTCAGCGCGATTATTGGACTCATTGTCACCAACAGCGCGTAACTTTTCAATTTCTTCGATAAGTTCATTTTTTCTTTTGTTATGTTTTTCTGTTATTTCAAAGAAGGCAAGCTTATTCCTTAAAGCAAGATAAAGCTTGAGACTTTGAGCAAGAGTTTTAATTAAGGACATCATTGCTCTATTATATACACTCTAAAACCTGCTTCCATTGTATGTCCCCAATAACAGAAGTTAGTTTTGTTATATCTGCCTGAGTGAATTTTTGATATTGCCCTTTTAATTTTTCTGGCATTGCTATCTGCTTAACTTTTGCTCCAGAATTCTCTGCCATTTTGTCAGCAATGTCCCTAAAAGAAACAGAATTACCAGTGCCAACATTAAAGATACCAGAGTCATCATGATGAAGCATCCTATAATGAACCTCACAAACGTCCTCAACATGGACGAAGTCTCTGCTGGCTTTTCCTCTAAAAACTTTGATCTCACCATGTTCTTGAACTTGTTTAACGAATTTAGTAATAGGACTCGCTTGATCTCCTTTGTGCTCCTCATGAGGGCCATACACATTGAAGTATCGAAATCCTTGATACGGATGATTCTCGTTTAACAACCAATTGTCAAACATATATTTGCTATAAGCATAAGGACTCAATGGAATACAAAATTGGTCCTCTTCAAATGTCTCAGCTAATCCATAAACAGAAGCACTGCTAGCATACTGGAATTTAACATCCATAGCTGCACATAACTGGTAAAGAGTGCCAGAGGATATAAAATTCTCGTTTAAAATCTTTTTTAAATCAGTTTCTGTAGTGCTTGAATTAGCACCAAGATGGATAACTGCATCAACACCATTCAAAGGAGGTAAATTCCCACCAAACTTAATATCATAAGGTATGACTTCTATACCTCTCTTCTCAAGATAGGGGCAAAGGTTTTTACCTATAAAACCCTCGCTACCAGTGACTAAAACACGCTGCATGATCAATTATATTCTATTAAGGAACTGATATCTAAATCTTTTAGTCAGTTTTCATCGGTAAAATTAGAACATGTCGATACAGTCAACCCCTCTGGGGTGACTGATCTTTGCTGTTATGCCTAGAAATCAGTTTCCCATGTATCCACACGATTACCATTGTTGAGACCGTAAGGAACACCCCATCAAGTCCAGCCTGAAGAATACCGCGCTTGCCTATATCGAACCATAGATAATGGGCAGCGACAGCACTGATACAGATTGCCAGCCATAGAAGGTGCCGAAGCATGGGCATAACAAGTCGCTGGACAGACAACCCCTTACCGCTCCGTTGTTTGGAGCGTGAGGGCTTCGGTGTTGATTCGTGGTTATTCATGATCTTTTGGCTTCGAATCGGGGTGTGTCAGCTCAGCGTTCTCCTGAAAAGAATGCCCACACCGCTCTCCAATATCCTTTCCCAGCTTTATCATTTCTTCGGTCGAGAGATGTCGAAGGCAATTTACTAGAATCATGGCCACCCCATTTTTGTTCATTCTCGTCTTGTCAACAATCATGGCGATGTCGTCCATTTCGCCGTCAGTGAGGGTCACTCCATATTGCCTCTCCATGTGTTTAAATAGGGGAAGCCATTGAGAACAAGGCACTGGAGAGCAACCGCCATTCGCGCAGTCGTCGCAGAGCGGATCATACCCAGCCCCCATCATGTAAGTATCGCACTTTCGGCAATGCTCTTTTGTCTCGCTCATGATCTGTCATTCAGCCTATCAAAGGTCTCCTTCGTCTTCAACAATTTCTTTAATCTCCGCCAAAAATGGGAACCCATTAAGTAAATCCTGATGTCTTGCAAATGACTCATCGTCCCAGCCCCACTCAGAAAACTTCTCTTCTTCGTCCCAAGCTAAAACTTCTTCTGAAGCCATAGAACTAACAGGCTTTTTAGACCAGAATTTACAACTCCAGTATCGTGGGGTAGTTTTATCTTTTGCAGTGTCACACTTGTGGCGTGCTCTAAAACTCCTACGACGATCCGGATCATCACGTTTAATTTCCATGTTAGGATCTCCAAACTTGACCATAATCACATTGCCAGTCTTGGGGTTCTTAACATAAACACCAAACTTCTTTTTGCCGTCCTTAAGTCGGAATGGCTTATTGAGAGTCTTTTTCTCTGCTTCAGAGTAATCAATGTCTTCAATATCTTGATCTGATTCAGACGAAGCATCCATCCTGACAAAATCCAAACGAGCAAGAGAGAAATCAATTTCCTCGTAGTCAACAAAAGCTCGTCCAACCTCTTCAATATAATAATCTTCAGAACCTCTTGCTACATCCTGATCGGCTGCACGGTAAGATTTTTTAACCTTACCTCCGCGCATCATCTTTAAAAACATATTTACTCTAGCCATCGCCCATTGACCTCTGGTCTTGTTAGGACGGTGACTAGAGCTAAATGCTCCCGCACCACGGCGGTAAATTTTCTTTAACTGAGAAAGTGTAACTTTTTTGGAATGCTTTTCATTATGCTCTTTTACTTTATTTTTTAGAGCAGTAACTACTTTTTCTGAGAAGGTAATCTTTTTCCCATCTTTCCCAGCACTACCTTTTTCGTTCTTACTAGAACCTTTTTTGCGCTCGCTAGGCTCTGCTGGAGTTTGCGCTCCACTTTTAGGCCCAGAACGCTTGGCAGACTGAGATTCAAGAAATTCTTTAGCTTCTTTAGAAAAATCGTATTCCATCAAAAAATGTTACACTTGTTTTTCAAAAACTTCGTTATAACTTTGAAGTTTTTCTTCGTCGGTCATATTATCAAGTTTACGATCAACCTCTTCATTTACTAGAGTAGAGATTATATCTATTAACTCTGCAAAAGTTAGATTACTTGTAATATGATTAACAAGGGCTTCGTGAAGCTCTTGTTCTTGATCAGGAGCCATTACTTCTGTAATTGCTTACTCTTATAAATTCGCAGATCAGGCTGGTTATCCTTTTCTTTGTATTTATTCTTGAAGATAACGATTTCTAGTTTTTCACCTCCAACCATTACGCTTCCAGAGTAAAATGGCTTATCTCCGCCTTTACGCCAGAGAGCACCAATTTCACGTTCTGACCATTCGCTTGATGTATTATTTTCGTTCATAGATTTGTATAGCTTTTAATTAAGTGCTTCTTATTGTGAGGAAGCTCAGTATAGCGCTTTTTGATTCTCTTGTAAACCCTTTTCATGATTGGGTCTTTCTGAAAAGAAATTAAGCTCCTAAGATATCTTGCAGTAGACCCACTCATTACTTCCCAAACGAAACCTTGTCAAGGCTAGTTTTAGCAAAACGACGAATGAGTCCGTTATTCCGGTCAAATACCTGAATATAGCTCCCTGTCTCTCCACGGAATTGAGCATTCAGAGTTTCCCCTTGTGTTGTCTGGAGTCCAAAGAAACGACCCCGTGTACCACGGATAGCATTTAGTGCAGTTTTCTGCTTACGATTTAATTTCATAACACGTTATTGTAGAAATATAGGCCATTTTTTCAACTAGAAAAACTCATTTCACCTAGATTTATTTCAGAAGAATTCTTGGTTATCTCTTGACAAATAAATTTATTTATCTGCTTTTCAAACCTGTCTTCAAAGTCTACTAGGTTCTTAGAGGAAGAAGCAAATCTCTTGAGAAAACTCAGTGTAAACACAACCTCTATATTATTCAACCTCAAATCCTCATTGATCTTTTGAAGCTTATGATAAAGAATCCTGAATATATCTTTCTTCCTGACTTGCTTCAATACTAAGTTGCAGTCAAAGAACGATAATAATTCTTTAAAAATAGAAGAGGTAGGAGGGCCAGATTCAGAATTGAATCCCATAGAAGAAGAGTTTTCGACACCGCTAGTGACAAATATTTTAGCATTTGAAAAGTCAGCTAAATCTCCATTTGCCATTTGAAGCCTACCTTCTTTTAGGATTTGAGCAAATATAGTCTTAACAGAAACATGTAGCCTATGAAAATCATCAATAATGATCACACTATTCGGATGAATATTAATCTTCTCACAAAGAGAAGTATTGTTCATTACCTCTGGTAGAATTTTAAACTTAGCAAACTCGTCTGAGAAATGAACTCCGCTGTAACTTAAAACATTAACCCCTCTCTTCTCTAAAGACTCCTTTAAAGTAGAGCAGAAGAAGCTTTTACCGCTGGATTCTACCCCAGTTAGGCAATAGACATTAGGAGCTGCCCCCTTTTTGTTGATGCCGTAGCTTGATAGTGAAATGCTCTCAACGAGAGAATCTATAACACTTTTATTTCCTACAAACTTACTTTTTAAACTTTTCGAAAGTTCTGACAAGACTTCTGGCTTCCTCAAAGGATTCTCTTTCTTAGAAAAGAATTCTTCAAGGTGCTTCATTGCTACTTCAGGAGTATTTTTTTGCTTATCTTCAGCCCAACCTGAAAGTCTATTCGATACAAAAGACATTATGGACTCTGTAGAAGTTAGATCTACCTCACTAGCTTTTATTTCATCCTGAATTTCTTTAAAGGAAGAGTCTTCTTGCCAATGAGAAAGTTTGGCTTGAGCACCACAGTGATCAATAACATCAATAGCTTTATCTGGGTAAAACTTATTAGGAAGATATTTCTCACAAAAATCAATCACATGATTAATAAAGTTCTCTGTATAACTGACTCCATGAAACTCTTCATAGTATAAGGTGATAGTTGGCAGGATCTCCTCCATTTGGAATTTTGAAGGTTCCTTAATGGTAACTCTTTCAAAGCGACGATCCAAGGCAGTGTCCTTCTTAATTGTATTGGTATACTCGTTAATAGTTGTTGCTCCAATACAGCTAATAGTACCTCTTGCTAATTCAGGCTTAAGAATATTAGAAGCTTCAAGAGAGTTCTCTGTTGTTCCTCCAGCACCAACTAAAGTATGGATCTCATCTATGAATAAAATAATATTGTCATATTTTTTAACTTCATCAACAAACTTCTCAAGCCGCTCTTCAAATTGTCCCCTATATTGGGTGCCAGCAACCATACTAGACAAGCTCAAAGAATAAATGACTTTGTTCGCGATGAGTTCTGGAGCTTCCCCATTTACGATCTGACAAGCGAGACCTTCAATTAAAGAAGTTTTACCTGTTCCCGCTGGACCCACTAGAATTGCATTAGGCTTTTTCTTTCTACAAAGAATTGTGGCTATTTCTGATATCTTGTCATCAAAGTCTACAATTTTATCGAAATCTCCACGAGAAGCTTTTAAGTTTAAGTTCTCTGCAAATTGATCCAGAATGGGGTTCTCATCGAACATGCCAATCCATTTGTCAACTAATTCTAAGGAAGAGTCTGAGTCGAAATAACTCATGAACTCATCATTCTCGTCTTCTTCATCTTTTATGAATCTAGTAATATCTGTAATCAGAATATCTCTTTCCTCTTCCCCAAGAACTGAACTTAAAGCTTTGGGTGCAAAGCTATCGCTCAACATGCCGAGAAGTATAGATTCTGGTCCGATATAATCTAAACCAAAAATATCTCTCTGGATGATCTCACATTCTTCAATTAGCTTATTTAGATTAGTGGAATATTTTCTAGAAGTTATTTTTTGAGGTTTTTTCTTCTCTATTACTTGAAGCGATGCAAGCTGTAGAGCCTCTTCGGAAGAAAACTTCTCAAGTAGAGTCGAGCAGGAAAGACTTAAGTCATTGATAAAACTATGAAAAAAAACATCTATATCTACCCTATTCCTTTCAAGTAGTTGGTTTAACTCTTGAGATTTTTTAAAAATAGAAGTAAGCTGTGGAGTAAATGGAAGATCGTTCATTTTTTACTTAAGTCCCTCAGTTTCATCATGATTTTTGTATCTACGACTCTTGCTGAGTTCACAAAACTATTACCACGACCTTTGCTAGCATTCAAGATCAAAATACAGTCTTTTGATATTTTGTACTGCTCAAGGAAATCAGTAAGGGTGGTTGATCTAGAATTATCCATCATAAGAAAACTAGCTGCCCCTGTGTTATCAGAACCTTGAATCAACATGTATTTATTGCCGCTTTGAGATGTCTTTGTAAAAAAATCTTTTACTTGGCAAACTGTCTTAAAGTTAGTTCTCTCTGATATCTCATCTATGTCCTTGAGATAACACATAGCCCCAAACTCATCTTCAAAACAATCCTTCAAATCAAAAGAGTAGCTATATCCCAGCAAAGTATTTTCATACCACCAATTAGTGAACTTTTGATAAGGTTTATTTTTGTCAAAGATTTCTTTGTAATTTTTGAAGTTCCTTTTGAACGTTTCAAACCTAGACTCTTTCATTAAAGGACGACCATCGTCAGCAATAGCTTTTGTTTCTATCGCTTGCGATATGGCTTTTAAAATATCATCACCGAACCTGTCTTTAAATGAAATAAAATTCCTCTTCTCTCTATCCGTCAATATGTTGAAAGCTTGAGCCTCTAATACTAACCTACCTCTTTTTTCTGTAGACTCTCCCATCGCTCCAGCTTGAATCAAAGCGACAAGAACAGATATGTTGATCCCGCAACTCTTAGCAGCAGAGAATACATCATACTTGCTCTCAAATCCATCGGCACCTTTAAAGAATATAAGGCTTTCAATAGACTTTTCTGAGATGCCCTTGATACTATTCAAACCATACCTAATATTATTATCCTCAATAGAAAAATTCATTTGAGATTTAAATAAGTTTGGTGGCAACAAGCGAATACCAAAGTGATCTAGCTCATGATGAACAGAAGCAACAACCGCCAAAGGATCTGGATCAAACTCAGAGGATTCAAGCACAGACAAGAAAAACTCTCTAGGATACTTGTATTTCAAATAAACTGTTTTAGCAGCTAACTCAGCATAAGCAAAACTATGAGACTTGTTAAAAGAATAATCTGCCGAAGCTTGAAGTGCAGTCCAGTAGAAATCACTGATTACACCATCCAAACCTAAATCCTCTGCGGCATCATAAATTCTATCTTTCCACTTGGGCATCTCCTCAACCTTCTTCTTTCCAACAATTCGACGGAGAGTCTCTGCTTCTTCCAAGGTTAAACCAAAAACCTTATTGGCAATCTGCATCAATTGCTCTTGATATAGAATTACATTTTTTGACCAAGACAAAATCTCATCTAAATCTTCATGTAATCCACTCTTTTTAAGAGACACTTTTTGAGTGATATATTCATCAACAAATTGTAGAGCCCCAGGCCGTGCTAGAGCCACAACGTCAGAAAGCTCGTTTAGATTTTGTGGTTTCACCTCCTGACAAACCCTAAAGTTTGTGTCAGCAGAAATTTGAAAAAGACCTTCTGGATGGTTGTAATCTTGAAGCTTTTCATAAATAAAAGAATCATTGGGATCTATGTCATCTATGTTGATACCTATCTTCTCACAAGTCCTGTGGGCAATAGTTAAAGTCCTCAATCCAAGAATATCAAACTTAACCATCAGGTCAGCAACATCATGCATATTGTACCCAGTGACTAAATCTCCATCTTTAGTTCTCTGTAATGGAACTACATCGCCAATTGATTGCGAGCAGATCGCGATACCAGAAGGATGGACTCCAGTGTTCTTGATTAAATTCTCTACTCTCTTGGCGTTAACAAAAGTTCTTTTGTGATTTTTTGCCCACTGATCAAACTTCTCATTCTCTTCTCTAGCATTCTCTAAAGAAGAAACTTTGCCATGGAGTTTTGGGATCATGTCACTAACAAAATTAGCCTGATCCTCTTTTGCTTCATCGAAATACTTTGTCGCTTCTCTAATACAAAGTTTGGAACTAAAAGTATTGAATGTTAAAATTTTTGCAGTCCTGCCATTGTGTTTATCTTCAATATATTGAATAACCTTTTGTCTCTGCTCATAACTAATGTCTGAATCAACGTCAGGAAGAAGACTGCCAACAAGAAACTCCTTGTTTCTCTTATCGTAAACTTTTTTAGCGCGACTCTTTGAAACGAAACGCTCAAAGAACAAGTTGTGAGGTATTGGATCAATATTAGTTACCCCCAATAAATATAAAACAAGAGAGCCAGCAGCAGATCCTCGACCTGCTCCTGTAGGAATGTGATTCTCGTGGCAGAAATTCAGTACATCCCAGTTAAGCAAAATGTAATCTGTAAACCCTAGCTCCTCAAAAGTCTCCAATTCTTGTTTGGCTCTTACGTAGTAAGCATCTCTATTATTATATTTAGTGATCCCCTTATCTCGCAAGCCCTTGCGAGTTAACTCATACATAATTTCTTTTGTAGAGCTGTTTTCACCAAGACCTAAGCTTTGCAAAACTTTTGAAGAAACCTCTGTTTTAGGAAGTTCCACTCCAGCAGGTTCACAATCATCATATACTGTAAAATCTTCAAACATTACAAATTCATTTCTTTTTTAAGTGCCGAAAAAACCTTGAAACACATTTTGTTATCATACAGTGCATCATGAAGCTTCTCCTCTTCAAATTCAATTCCAAAAAACTTCAGCAACTGATTCTGAGAAACCCTCGCTTTAAGAGATCTGTCATGAATTATTTTATACTGCCAACTAAGCATGTTGGTTTTAGGCTTGTCTAGATCTTCCCTATAAGCCTTCCCCAAAGCTCTAGTATCATAGATTCGTTCAAGGTAAGAGTAATCTGGGGTCTCCCCTAATAATCTCTGCATCCCAGCTACCATGTAAACATCGAAGCCAAGCAAGTTCTGTCCAACAATTTTATATTCTGGGTTAAACAGATCTTCCTTAAAGTCAGCCCAAACTTTCTTCAAAGGCTCCTTCCTTTCGTTATACTTATCCCAACTAAAACCAGTTAATCTCTCTACTGTCTTATTTATCTGCAAGTCTTTATGACTAATAAATCTATCATTCTCTTTGATTACCTTATTGCCTTGACAAATCAACCAAGAAACTTGCCAAGTACGAGAGGAATGAAGATTAAGACCCTCAGTCTCCGTGTCGAAAACTAAATATTTTTGATTATGTGGTAGCATCTTTATAAGACTCCCAGCAGAACTCGTCTGAACAGAAGTGATTTAGGTTTGGGTTTTGAAAAGTTGGAGACTTGCCTCCAGATCTACTGCAAGCAGCCTTGTACATTTGTAAAGCCTCAAAATCATCTTTATTATGATGAAGAATAGTTTTGACCATCTGAGTTTTTACATTTAGCTCTTTGATAACCGATCTAATCTGAAAATCAAAAGGGTGATTATTGTCTTCAATAAAGTAAGTCGGGTTCAAATGACTTATCTCAATATGAGATAGACCAAAGAAAAATAAATTATTGAAAACATAAGAATCGTAAAAAGGGACACATACCTTTAGGTTCTCAAAGTCTTTATCACTATAGTCAGATAAAACTAAGGAATTCTTATCGCTTAAAGAAGCATCTGAATAAAGCCTCTTCAGATCTTGTATTCCTTGATTGTTCTTCGCAAAGAGAACAAGCTTACTTGGCTTCTCATTGACATCTCCCTCATTTTGTAACACATTTATCCTCAAGCCAAAAACCAGTGGGATGCCCTCTTCCTGAAATACTTGATTGAAAATCCTGAACCCATAAAACGAATCTTCTACCATTACTACTCTTTCTAGAGAGTTTATTTTTGCAATGTCTAATATTTTCTCTGTAGTCAATATAGACTTACCTATACTGTACTGACTCTTGAAGAGAGGTATCATGAGTTGATCTTAGAGAAGATCCTCGTCCATGTCAAACGAAAAAGCTGGACAACCCGCATATTTTTTCTTCTCAATCCTGACTCCTTTGCCATCATCCAACATCTCTTGCAAATCTTTTTTTGCGTAAGAAGACTTTATGAACTTATCATCTTCTCCAAGTAGGTGATAATAGTCGAAAGGAAATTTAAATGGGCAGTGCCACATCAAATCTCCATTTTTTTTCAACTGACCAACGTAAGTAGCTCTACCGCAAACAATCTTACCCGCGAAACCGTCTTCTTTTGCTGGGTATCCTTTATCCCAAGCCAAGCCACTCTTTGCAGTTTTTTCATTGAAGTTGTTAATGACTTTTTGCACGTCAGTAAGAAAGTATTCAAAGCCCTCTAAATCCAGATCATCCAAGGGCTCCATTTCTAAGCAACCTTCTCCCTCAAGATCAAACTTTAAAAATAAAAATTCCATCTTACGTTTGAGGTATTCTGGATATAAATATTTTACAGCAAGACAATACATATAGTCCTGCATGTTGTCTGAATATTCCTTTCCCTCAAAAATACTTTTGGAAGTTTTAAAGTCCCTGATGATTGCAGTTTTTTTTCTTTTAAATAAGAAAAGTTTATCTATGAACCCTAATATTCTGTAATCCTTGTCTCCTTCTTTCACAGAAATATCAAAGTCCTTCTCTGAAATGGATTCCGTAGGCTTTCCATTTGTATCCCCAAAGAAATCAAAATTTAGACCTTCAACTGTCATCTTGTTGATTAGATCCATATTTTCAAAGTCATCTATCTCATACTTTTTTGCATAAGCATCGACCATCCTCTTAATGGGAGGACTAACATTAATATCTTGGGCTTTTATTATCGCCCTATAATGCTTTCTATGTCTAGGGTTTCCTAGATTTTCAAAAATAGCGTGACAAATAGTTCCACGGAGAGATCCATGATTGGACTTATCTGGCAAGCGTAAGTGGTACTTTGACCAATATTGCCAAGTGCAGGTTTGCATCGTTTTTATTCTTGATGCAGATAAGGGCTTATTTTCAGATTTCTCCATAATGGAAGTCGAATTTCTTCTCAAACTTCCTTAAATTACTAGAGAAAGTTTTATTGACCCCACGTTTATTCATCTCTTTGGCGAAATCAATAACGTTAGCCATTGATTCATTATGTTGGGTAGAAGAACAATATTCAACATATTTATTAATCTGATCTTCATTCATATCACCAAAATCGTTTTCTGGAGGTGGAGAGAAAAATATCTTGTCAAAATCGATTTGATCACAAAGCTTAAAAATAGACTTAATAGAACCTTCAAAACCCCTATTGGAATCTGAATTAAAATCATTATTAAAAGCTATAAAAATTTTATCCAATGGAAGAGAATGTAACTTTGAGATAAATTTTGGAGAGATATTCAATCCAAAAGAAACAAGAACATTCCTTACTCCAGAATCAAACAAAGAAATGCAGTCTCCAATAGATTCTACAATATAGACACAACGATGTTCTTCAATAGCGCCAGCAACTTCATCTATTGAATAGTATGGATAAAACCAGTCAGAACACCTCCCATTGTGAAGCCACTTAGGTCTGGGGTCATCTGTTACCTTACGACCTGAAAAGCCGTGTATCTTGCCGTCAGAGCGAACAATAGGAAATATAACACGCTGATACATTTTACCAGACATAGCCAAGCCACATCTAAATTTTTTCAAAGTATCTTCTGATACGCCTCTGTTTAGGTAAAAGTCGTAATGAGGTAGCAAGCGATTCAAACAGGAATCTGGAAATGTTTTTTCTTCACTCAAAAGGTGTTTCTTAGTAGCGCGTTCATATATGTTTACACTATCGCTCTTCAAATAAGAACTTAAAACACTATTATCATTAGTATTGAGGGTTTTTTTAAGTAAAGCCTCAAAAGGAAGAAACATAGAATCCTCCACATAATCCTTCCAAACACCAGTATCTTTGTAGATCTGTAACGCTGTAGAGTTATCTCCAGACCTGTAAACCGCACTGGTTCTCCAGTAAGACCCGTGATCTTTTAATCGATAGCCAAGATCTTCTAAAACAGATTTGTAGTCAGTCATTCTGAAAGGACCATTGGTATATCGTCACTCAACTCTCCCTCCTGCAAATTAACATCAACATTATTGATTGAATTCACAACGTCTTGCAGATCCCCTCTCTCTTCAACCCTAAAGTTTTCAATATTTAAATTGATAAAGTTTTTACGATTAGATCCATCTGGCATTTCAACAGGATTAATTGCACGTAGAGCTTCTTTGCCCAAGTGCCTTGCTTTTAGATTGACCAACTTATGAGTACCAAAGCGATCTCCATCTTCATGTATCTCATCTGGAATTTTTCTTCTGAGCAAAAACAAGTGAGAACAGAATTGAGTAATGCCATCAGAAAGGGAAACGACACTCTCATCATCAACAATTGCATCTGCACCACGGTTGCCAGTAATTCCAAGTCTATTGGCCTGAACAGAAGTCATCATTGATACACAAGGCTTGCCATCAAAACAAAGATCCCTGTGAATTGTCTGCTTGAATAAGTGAACCATTGAAGCCACTTGCTGCCAACCCTCATTCTTACCAAGGTTATTAAAGTCAGTCTTGATGTAATCAAAACTAAAAATCATTTTGTTCCCCCTGCCCACTTTAGAATAGTAGAATCTTTTTAGGTAAGAGCACATTTCTTCAGCAGACATGCCAGCAACATTTTCATAATAGAATTTCATATTGCCAGATTTAATCTGATCCCAAGCACCACGAACCTTTGCTACAACCTCTTCTACCGTCCAATCCTTATAGCTAGAAGTTCTCCATTTGCCGCTTTGTAAGAGGTAAATGGGAATGCCTGTCATAGCGGAACACTGACGAAGAGTAAGTTCCTCTTCACTCATCTCTCCATTATCAAAGTGTAAAACAGGGATGTCGTACTTAGCCGCAGTCCTAGTGGTATAATCCATACAGAACTGAGTTTTACCAACTCCAGAGCGAGCTACAATAACAGAGATATTACCCTCAAGCAGTAAAGATCCATAAATGTCATTGATCCTCTGGTGTGGACCCATTAAGCCAGATTCTTCAACAGGGTTATTACCCCTATCTTCAACCAACTCTTCCATGATGTCGAAAAGGTTGATTGGACCTTCATCATTGAACTCAAACTCTTTTATGTTCTTATTATATATCTCATCTGCTTTATCTATGATCTCAGAATACTTCAAGTCTGGATCAGCTTTTTTAACAAAAGAGGCGACATTTCTAGAAGAATAATAAATCTCACGACGAGCAGAAAACTTTTTCAATTCTCTAACTGAGGAAATAAAAATTTCTTCTGTTATCTTGTGGTATACTAGAGCCCGAATATACTCTGGTAAATCAATACTATCTGGAAAACTAACCTTTAGCTGCTCTAATCTTGGGATAAGTATCGTGTCATCTATTGTCTCTGCATTGTTCAACGCATTGCGGATCAACTTAAAGATAGAAAGATGAACTTGAGAGTCTTCACTAAAAAAATCTTTTTCATTTAAAAAAACTGAAACTTCAGCCCACTTATGGGGGTGTTGCAAAAGACCTTTTAGCACAGTCTTCTCTAGATCCATGCTATGAATCATTCTCCGACCTCCTTCTCACAAGATATCTCCACCAATTTTGTAAGAGCCATATCTACACAGCTATTGTCTGTTTTAGTCGCAAATGTTGGTTGTCCTAAGTCGTTGATGTAAAAAAGGAAAAACCCTTTATTGCTACCACTTGGAGAACCCGTGCAATCAAACAGCTTAGTGAGAACACTCTTTGGTAACGTATTGTCTGTCTTGTCAAAATTATTCATATTACCTCAAGTCTTTTAAGAAGGTCTTGGTCAAGAGTATCCTTCTCTAGTATTCTTACAAGCCTAATTTGGTTAATCTCACAAAAATATTCCTTCTTCTCATCTCTTTGCAGTTGAGATAAAAAATTCTGTCTAGAATTAGAGTGAAAAAATTTGTTAAACTTGTAATGCTGGTTGCCATCAACTTCTATTGCTAGTTTTTTGTTAGCATTATAAAAATCAAGGGTCATCCTTGTTCCAAGAACAGGCAGCTCTTCAAAAACAATGTCAGAGATCCAATGTCGGTGCAAAAGATCTTTTACCCTTTTCTGAATCTTACTGCGACACTTCTTGTCCCAATCAATTAAGTACTTAGAGGAATTCTTGAGCTTTTGTTCACGACCTGTTGTCGTTAAAAAAATCATGAGAATACATTTTCTGCAATAAAAAACCTCATGCCTTTTTGTACTTCTTCATTGTTCTCAAGAAGATCATACAAAGACTGCATTCCCTGATATTTTTCGTTGATATCGATCCCTCTATTCTTGAGGTAATCCAGAAGCTCTTCGTCGATTTTAAACCAAGATCCAGACTTCTCAATAAAATTCCACATAAGAAGCATTTCTATAATCTCACGCTCAATCCAAATTGACTTACCATCAGAGCGACCATGCTTAATTGGATACCTAATCCTCATTCCAGTACTTTCGTTAGTGGATTTCTGGATTAGCACTTTAGCATAATGCCCAATGATTGGGTTCTCTGGGCTAGGTTTAGCTTTTGGGTCTTTGAGGATTAAATCTGCTTGATTTCTTTTTTCAAAGTTAATAATCCAATCTGGATAATGTAATGCTGCATTGCCACCGCTAGAATTGGTTTGATTGTTTGGATCACCTTTGGCATACTGACTCGTCTTAATAGTTGACCGAACCTGAGAGATCATTATGCACATATGACCAAATTTACCCATACCAAGACTAACCCGCTTTAAGAAGTCTGAAGTTAAAGCTGCACCTGCTGCGACTTTTGCTGCGTCACTAGTGGTTTTAGCTAAATCAGATTTAGGAAGCAAGCCATCCATACTGTCGATGACAATGCAAAATCTTTCTTTTTCTGGATTATTTTTTAGTAATTCTCTAAGACCATCAAAAACAGTGTCGTAAATATGACACTCCCACACGAGACAAGTTCCAAGCTCCCAATCACTAGGATCAGTAACAAATTTCAATCCAGACCGCTTTTGGATATCTTTTGATAAACGACCTTCCGCCTTGATGTAGAGGCCCTTTGTTTTCTCTACGGTCTCCAACATGTTCTTCATAACATGGAGAGCTTCGTTAGTTTTGCCTCCCTCATTACATCCAATAAAACGCTGTAGACCAGCTCCCAAACCACCTCCGATAAACTTATCTAAAATCATGGAACCAGTTGAGGCAAGGTATGATTCCGCAGTATCTTCAAAATTGTAGTGGAATTCCTTATTGCTTTCAAAAAACTTCGACATAAACTCCGAAGTCCCAACTTTGCTTTTTTCACTCTTCTTACTCATCTAAAAAATCTCTCAGGGTTTTTCTTTTTTCGATCACTCTATCTTCTCCCACTTTGAGCTTGTGGTCAACCATTTTTTCTGAGTTTTTTGGTTTGTAGTGAAATTCCTTGTATTTTTTGTCCAAGTAAGCCAAGCCATCACTGCTTAAAAAGTACTTTATTGTACCGTCTAATTTGAAGGGAGGTTTGACTTTCAGTAAAAAATCTACATCGTTTTCAAATCTCTTGAAGACCTTAGCTGCTGTAATCATGTCCAACTTTGCACTAATGGAACGCTGACCACCAAGCATCCTCTTCACGAAATTTATTTTTTCCTTGTAATATGTAGGCTTTTTAGGTGATTTTTTTTGATTTTTAAAACTAAACCCGCACTCACACTCGTGAGAACGGGTTGAACATAAAGCTGAACACTTAGGGCATGTCCTTTTACCTCTTGGCATAGACCAATCCTAATATTGATTCAGATCGTAGGCAACCATTTTTCTCACTAATTCTAAGAAATCAGTCTGAGGGTTCCAGTTAAGATCTCTTCTTGCTGATGAGGAGTCTCCTAGAAGCAGGTCTACTTCAGCAGGACGATAGAACTCAGGATTGATCTGTACCAGAACCTTATCTTCGTGGTAATATTTTTCGTTAACTCCACGACCTTCCCAGCGACACTTCTCAAAACCAAAACCTGCGAAATTAAAAGCCTCCTCAACGAATTCACGGATGGTATGAGTTTCATTTGAAGATAAGACGTACTCTTTTGGCTCTTTTTGATTAAGCATCAGCCAAACACCATGCACAAAGTCTTCTGCATCACTCCAATCTCGCTTTGCGTCCACGTTTCCTAACTCAAGAGGTTTGAAATCACCGCTAGGGTATTCTTTTTGAATACGAGCTACATTTTTAGTAATCTTGCGCGTCACAAACTCTTCACCTCGACGAGTACCTTCATGATTAAAAAGCCAGCCTTGAATAGCAAAAAGCCTATAAGACTCTCTCCAAACCTTTACTAAGTGCCTAGCACTAGCCTTAGAAACACCATATGGACTCCTTGGGCGCAATGGATGAAGTTCTGACTGAGGAGCATGTAAAACGTCTCCAAACTCCTCTGAAGATCCAGCATTATAGTAACGACATTTAGGACAGTATTTACGGATTGCTTCAAGCTGGTACAGAACAGCCATAGCGTTTGTCTCCATATGATTGACTGGCATTTTCCAACTAACACCTACGAAAGAATTTGCTGCAAAATTAATAAAATAATCTGGTTTCTCTTCTGCGATAACCATCTCCGTATTAGCTTGATCAGCAACGTCTAAGTCAATGAGTTTGAAGCGTGGGTTATCTACCAGATGAGCAATATTGCCATGATTTTTTACGCTTAAACGCCGAACTCCAGCGATAATAGTGTGTTCAGTATTCTTCAAAAGGTAGTCTGCCATAAAACTACCATCTTGTCCTGTGACTCCTGTGATAACAACCTTCTTCATTTAAATAGATATTTCGTATTTAAGATTATCAAAAGAATCCAGATATTCACAAATGATATCTCTACTAATTCCATCTAAATTTAAATCGTAATCTTGATTATCGTGGAATTCAATATTTAAAAATTTAACTTTAGAGAAAAATTTAGATTTATTTTTAATTAGCTTTTTCTTTTTTTTAGCGTGAGTACCCCATAACATAAATACAAGTTGTTGTTCTGTATTTTCTGTTATCCAACTAATTACAAAATCAGTAAATTTTTGCCATTGTTTACAATGAATATTTGGCATAGAATCTTGTACGGTTAATGACGTATTAAGTAATAAAACACCTTGCGCAGCCCATTCGCTTAAATCACCCCAGCTTGGAGGATTTGTTCTAGGACATGAATCATCATTAATAATTTCTTGAAAAATATTTTTTAGAGAAGGTGGTATTTTTGTACCTCCAGTAACACTAAAAGATAAACCCATTGCTTGTCCAGGTTGATGATATGGATCTTGACCTAGAATTATAACTTTACAATCGGGTACTTCAAAATATTCAAATGCTTTTAATATTTGTTCTCTAGGAGGATAAATTTTAATACCATCTTCTTGTTGTTTTAAAATATTTTTAATAGCAAGATATGTATCTTTATAATTATTATCATTATTGCATTTATTTTTAAATTCATTAAACATTGCTTTCCAAGATTCTTTAATCCTAGAGCTAGATAATAATTGGTTAAACATTTTTATATTTAATTATACTTTATTAATATTTATAAAAAGATAAAGTATAATGACAAAAAACAATTTTTTTAAAAATTGATTTAATAATATATAAATATTTTAAATAAATTATATTAATTAATATATTATTATTTGAATACGTTATAAATATAACTAATTATAATGCATAAAACAAATTATGAAGTGTATAATCCAGATGATAATTTATCATCTAAAGAATGTCAAGAAATAATTAGACAGTCTTATATAATTGAAAAAAATCTAAGTA
>CAKZOO010000149.1 GCA_937136455.1 uncultured Flavobacteriaceae bacterium
CTTGTGCCACTTGTCGGGCATCACCCTTTTCACCTTTATTGTAAAGATCGTTATATGTCATACTATTCTCCTACATTCTTAATAATATTATCCACACACTCAAGCTCAACTTTAGGCCAAACACCTGTCTTACTTTTGTGACTAGTTTGTAGCGCTAGACGTAAATTATCTTTTGCTACTTCAGGGCTTCTATCTTGCCAAGAAGTCTTACCTGTGTCAATAACTTTTTCATCAACAATAACTTCATATGTGAAATTAAATTTTGGGAATTTTAGATTATTCATTACCTGATACCTCTAATAGTTTACCAAACACTTCTTCAATTTGATCCTCTTTATCATATTCCTCTAGATACTTGTACATTAAGTGTTTGATTAGTTGTTCCAAGCACTCTGTTGAACCAAACAAATCTTGTTCCAGTAAGTCTACTTGTTCTGCAAAATGTTCTTCTCCTTTATAAGAAAAGAATATACCTAGTCCTTGTTCCAAACCATTTTCCATTATCAGACTTCCTAATAACTTGTAATCAAGTTTACCCTTCATCTTTTCTCTCCTCTGCTTTATCTTCTAAATAACTACCTACCATAGCCAATAACATTGCCACAACACATAGAAGTAATATTAAACCAACTCCCCAAGGAAGTAAACCAATATTTTGATTAAGCATCACCCTCTCCAAAGTGCTTGTTAGCTTCCTGACGAAGTTTATGTTGATTTAAGCTGCGAGAGGACAACTCATCACTAAAAAGCTCTCCTGCGTGACTCAGGGACTCCTCACCAACATGTTTCATCAGATACATAAAACCGCAACGAATGAAACATTCGTTAGGTTATCTACGTTATTAACAGAAACAACTTATAAATAAGGATTACGTTTCCTACTTCGTAGGGATTATAGAGGAGCTTGTATCTGTCTCCTCTCGTGAACTATGTTCACAATTTCTGTTTTTAAACATGTAAGTGTTTAGTACCTTCTTCTAGGATATTCTTGGAAGCATTTAAATCTCTGTCAACAAGTTGACCACAGTTGCTACACTTCCAAGAAGACTCTCCTAACTTAAGAGTATCATTCTTAAATCCACACTCGTTGTGGATTTTACTAGAAGGGTAATACCTATCTACGAAGTAGATGTCAACACCTCTTAAGAAAGATTTATACTCTAGTTGCCTACGCAACTCATACATACCTACATCTAAAATCATTCTGTTTAAAGATTTGTTCTTACTTTTCGTCATAGACGAGATAGATAAGTCTTCTAAGCAAATTGTTTTATATTTAGATGTAATAGCATGACTTACATTGTGAAGCAATGCTTCACGTTGATTCTTTATCCTAAGATGAAGTTTACTAATCGAAAGCTTGGCTTTCGCATATCGATTAGATCCTTTCTTTTTCTTAGATAATACTCTTTGTTTACGTTGTAAACGCTTAAGACTTTTACTAAGCTTATTACTCTTCTGGAACGTAGTTCCATCAGAAAGGGTAGCTAAATCTTTAATACCCAGATCAATACCAACTTCTCCGCTTTGCGGAAAACTGCCTTTATAGTTAGAGCAACCCTTTATTAAAATAGAAGCCCACCACTTACCGTTACGGTAAGAAATAGTAACCTGTTTAGGAATACCTTCGAAACGTAGTTTCTCACGTAACTTTAAAGGCTTCGCCTTTCTTCCTTTATTAAACTTCTCTAAATAAAGGTTTCTACCATCTACCTTAAACTTAGTTTTATCTCTGATAGAAAATGAATCTTTACTACCACGTTTCTTGAATCTCGGATAACCTCCGAGCTTCTTAAAGAAACGCTTATACGAGCTTTCTAAATCATTAATAGATTCTTGGAGTATTACCTGACTAACGTCAGAATACCACTCATTCTCAACACGTAAAGTGTTGTAAAGGTATTCTCTAGCAATTTTCTTAGAAAACTTAACACCTTCTTTAGAAAAGTTACTTAATAGATTATTAAAACAATGTCGGGTTGTTCCAACCCACTGTAATAGCTTTTCATGTTGTTCTCTAGAAGGTCGTAGTTCGACCTTATGAGCTAACAACATAACGACCTCCTTTTTAAAATTGATATGTTTTAGTAATAGTGGCTTATGTTTTCATAGAAAACAAGTAATATTTTTACTAAATGTTACATCTGTTTCGGTTTTAATCAACACTCCCCTCTAATTGTCCAGACTTCATTGTATCCATTAATTCTTCAAATGTAAAGGCAGATTTTTCATCCGAGTCAGGATTTATTTTTCGAAGGTGTTTCTCTTGGAAAGCTATTATTCTGGTGATACCAACCTTTCTAAAAGGGCTCTCCCACACAAACATATCTTCAATTTCTCCTGTAGATTCAATGTAGGTACTTGTGCTGTTGTCCTCTAATGTAAACCTTTCACCAATAAACTCTGGAAAGCTAATAGAACCAATAACCTCAACCAAATCACCTTTCTTAAAATTACTCACTATTTCCTCCCACGTTTAAATTGTTTGTTACGTTGTTTTACCATCCAAAGAGGTTCTTGTAAAGTAGTTTCTTCTTCTTGCGGTGAAAGGTTTATTGAAACTACAGGTATTCTCAAACCTTCTCCTGATTCCGTAAAAATAATTGTTTCACCAACTTTTGTAGTTGAAGGTATATCTTCTTGGTCTATGTGTCCTACAGTACCGACATTGATAAACGGTTTATCTTCTTTCACATTAATCCTCCAACTTCCACAAAGAATTCTCAACGTCAGAGAGAATGTTATGAATATTGCCTAGTTTCTCCTTAATAAGTTCCTCCGCTTTTCGTTGGACAGCCTTTTCTGAGTCGTGGTAATCTAATTCCTCTTTAATATCTCGAACTAGACTATCTGCCCACACTTGGAGTATTTCATTAAAATCTGCAATACATAGTTGTTCATCATTAATCTTTAGTTCTACTTTCATATTAGAAGCATCCCAAGCCTCTTGTGAAATCAGCTTATCAACAGGTTGTGATAGTAATAATTTATTGAACCAAGACGGTCTGCTGTTTGCGGTAAAATCGTATTTCTCTGACATAATAATCTCCTTACATCGTATACCAAGGTACTAAAATATTACGAATATCTGTCTCGATCAGTTTATTCCTGTTTTGGACAATAATTTGATGAAAATTATGATCTCCGTTTATAGAAGAACGTTCTTCTTTGACACGTACCATCTCATCACCTAACCAAACATCTTTACGCAGAAGCTGACCTGTGTACTGCACAGGATAACCTTTTCCAAAATCTTCCTCCATGTCCAAAAACTCTTCTGGGAAATCTACACTTTCTTCTACTTGCAGGGATAATATATAGTTTCTCACTTTAATAAATGCTTCTTTTGAAACCCACTCATACACCTCGTCACTTTTACGAGCTGGTTGATAAGACAGTACCACAAACTCATCCTCTAAAAAATAGGCTCGGTAACCTACAAACGTATCTGTACAATAATGATTGGCCACCCAATAGCATTTTAGTTTATAATTATCTTTGTGTTGATGAGTATCCCATCGTGATTGTACACCAACTTCACCACTAAGATCCTCTAATTCCCAAACAATACTTTTATCTTCGTTTTGTTCTGACTTATCTAAGTTTGAAATAATATCTTTAAGTAACATAATTATTCTCCTCTCTAAAAGTTAAACACACTTTACCTATAACAATTATCTTTGTCAAACATTTTTATAAGTTAAATTTAATTAACTTCCTTCTGCATTATATAGGTAAATAAAATTAAAATATTTTAAAATAATTGTTGACTTGTGAAAATAGGTTGGTAATATAGGTGGAAATTGATTTAGAGGAGAATAAAATGGATCGTTTTAATATAGATAACCCTAAGGTAAAGTTTGTAGTAGAATCTAATGGAGAGGATATTCACTTATTATACCTGCTACTAAAAGATTGCACTAAC
>CAKZOO010000150.1 GCA_937136455.1 uncultured Flavobacteriaceae bacterium
ATCTGACCGAGCATTCCTTTTTCTGTAGACAAACTACGAAGCAATTGGCTGTAGAACGATTCTAATTCTGCACCTCTCTTACTTGAAAGTGTTTCCCAATCACAGGTTTCACCATCTGGAATTTCATTTCCTTCCACATCTTTCAGTCTCGGAAATTTCAAACCTTTACTGTATGGAGGTTTATTCAATTCATCTGCCATCTTAAGGAATAGCAAATAAGTGATTTGCTCCAAATAATCTCCATAACCTACACCATCGTCACGCAAAACACCTGCGAGGTTCCATATTTTTGATATTATGCTTGAGTCTGTCATTTAATGTTCTGTAAATTAATTTGAAGAATCTGTTCGATTTCTTTGAGTAGTGATCTTCTTCGATGATCCACCGTCTCAAAGTCCCAACGCTCCATCTTCCTTTGATTGAAATCATCAAAAATCTGCTGGGTGATTCTGAAGGAAGTGATTTTTTCGTCAGAAGTTTCATGCTTTCCTTTTCCCTGATAGATTGAAACCTTATTTTCAAATGCATCATTACTGGCTTCAATATTCTTTTTGCCACTTAATAGCGTCAAGTTCCCAAGGGTATGAACTAGTTCGGCCCCATCCCGTTCATCTTCAATAATATGTTTCCACCCATACACCTCTTTGTAACTTTGGGGTAAGACATGCTCTACATGAATACTTCTATCACCTAGCCATATGAACTCAGGCTTGTCTGTTTGATTGTATTCAATCAGCATCAAAAGAGGCTTACACCATGCTTCTTGGTAAATATTTCCTGCCAAGGCACTTTCAACACGTTCTTTGACCTTATTCTCCAAAATAGATTTTTCAAGTTCTTGCTTTATCTCATTGATTAGCTTTTTCTCTTTTAACCACTTTATAAGATTAAACGACGTTTGTTTGATTCGTGATAGGGTAAAGCCAGCAATCCAAAATAAATAGAAATATCTACGAACAGACGTTTTTAATTCTTCAATTTCAGGGTAACCCGAATGCAGTGCCGTTGTTACAATAGTTTTCCAATAAATAGTCCATCTTAAGTAGAAGAAGGAATAATCAACAGCACTTTTAGAATTATATATGTTGTCACTATAGGCTGTAACAAATGCCTTAAAATCTGAAATCACATCCAAAGGATCTTCGTTTTCAAATTGCTTTTCCAATTCGTCGTACAGCGACTTTTTCGGGTTAGCAGCTAATAAAAAATATTCGTACATCACAAGAAGATCATTCATGCTTTCCTCTACGTCCAATGCCATCTCTTCACAAGATATCCAATCTTGCAAAAACTGCTTTTCTTTCAAATCGATAACTTCATTATCGTACATAGAATGAAGCTTACCAATTAAGTAACTCTTAATTAAATCAGAATTTGTCAGGTCAAGGCCTCTTGCATTCAGGACTTGAAAGAGCTTGATTGCAAAACCAACATTTGAACAATCAATACGAATGATTTTTATTTGATTAAAGATGTAATTAAGTAACTTCCCACATTCCTTTTCACCTAATTCTTCTAACCTAGTTCTAAACTCAACAGAGGTATTAATAAACTTAAATACAGGAGCCTCATCCTTTCTAATATCCTTCTTGAAAGGCTTTTTTAAATTTAGCGTATTACCCTTGATAATGTGTTTTTCAAAATCTGAACTATGATTAGAATGGGTTGCCAGACGGAGACGACCAAATTTATCACTCACCATGATCGCATTCTTTATTTGATCTATTCCAATCGCAAAGGGATCTTCTTCACATTCAGCGGCATTTATTTTAGGAAATAAATCTCTAATGGTAGCCATTAATATAATAAGTGTGGTTAATCGTTGTTGTCCATCCACAACGTC
>CAKZOO010000151.1 GCA_937136455.1 uncultured Flavobacteriaceae bacterium
GGGCAAAACAATGCTCATTCCCAGTGAAGCTGGGAGCATGCTGGGACGACGAGGTGCCGTTTCGGTCTCGGCGTTTTCATCTGGAGGGATTTCAGCAGCCTCATCAAGCTGCTCATCATCCGTGGGGTCATTGACCAGACGACCTTCTTGAGGAGCCAAGAAACCCGTCAGGTACCAACGCGAAGGAGGCACGTTCAGTACCTCGCAACCATGTCCAGGATCAAAAGGACCCACCAGCATGGCGTTTAGCGCGTTGACAAGATGCCCGCGAACCTGAGCACTGGCTTTGAACTCACTCATCGGCTGCCTCCAGTTGGTCGTAAAGCCTTGTTACTATCACACTGGTTGAATCAAACCAATGGCAAATCAAAGCAAGGTGGTCTGTTCATCGGACTTGTTCGGAGTTTTGCGTGAAGACGGCTTCTTGGATGTCTTCTTCCGAGTGGTTTTCTTCGGCTTGGGAGCTTCAGCCGCAGCACGTTCCGCATTGAGCGCCATCAGGCGGTCAATCACCTCATCCTTAAAGGCTTGTAGGGCTTTAGCTGCTGATGGTGTGGGTTCGCCGTTGTGGTCTACGGGGGTCAGATAAGGCGGCACCTCAATGTCGCCCCACCCGTAAGCTGCCAAGACAGCTTTGTCTATCGCCTCATGTTGCTGCCTGAGCATCACAATAGGGGCATCGTGACAGTCGGGGCCCTTGAGCTTGTTGTCAGTATCCGTAAGGCCTTGCTGTGTCCCGACCATATACGCTGCTCGAGACTCATAGAGTTCTTTACCGCCTGCTTCTACTTCACCATCACCTCCCAACAACTCTTTGGGTGGGAAGGGAAAAGTTTCAAAGCAATCAGAAGCAGTGTAGCGAATCCCGGCATTCCTCATTGTAGATGATAGGAGCCAAGCCCAGAACTCATGCACGCGAGATTGTAGGAGAGCGAAGTGGGCGTATTCAGTGAGTGCAAACACATATAGAGTGTTTGCAAAAACCCGCCAGGTTGGCTGAAATGACATCATGCAATGCTTGCTCACTGCAGCAGTAACTAAACATCTTTTGAGGGGTTTGATGGTTTCGTACAAATTCACTCTCGGGCGGAGAAATCGCCACCAATATTGTTTACCTTGTTTATCTTTTTGTCTCAATCGCTCAGGTTTAACAATTCTGCTCACGATGTCGATGAGGTCAGGCCACTCTTCAGCCTCTTTGATTTCCATCTGACCAAAGTTTAGTGTAATTCTCAAATAGGTTTACAACTTCTTCTGGTGGATTAATTTTATTTGAAATTTCAGTTTTACAGTTGATATTAAAAAGAAAGAGTAATAATAAAAAAATATTTTTCATCATTTAATGAGTTGGTATCTCTAAAAATACAAAATATATAGATTATCTGATTACGGTAATCAAGAAATCAAGGATTTAGAGTTTACTCCCTAATATCTTTCTGATGTTACCATGAGAAAGGTTATCAACACAAACAAGGTCTTCATATATACTGATATATTAATTCAATTAGACTTAACCATGAGAGTATATCAATACTTCAATCTTCTTCATTTTGATACCCATTCATTAATTAACCACTAAATAGAAACATCGTTTCTTAAACTATCTTCCCACTGTAATAACTCTTCTCTAGTGATGTATTTTGAGTGAGAGGATACTTCTATCATCTTCAATCCTTTATTCCTTCTCCAGTCCTCTATTGTCACTCTATCTACTCCATATAAATCCATTAAGTCTTGTTTACTCATTCTTTCTTTTATCATAATAACTCCTTACTATCTTAGAAGTTGCATTCACTACTTCTTCTCTTGTTTTTAATTGTTCTAATTCACTTCTCTTGTTTTGTATTATATCATTTATATCCATTAAATCTCTAATAAGTTCATTTGGATATACTTTATCTGATATGTTACTCTTGATTTCTTCTTTCATAATTCTTCAGATTTTAATTAAATAGTAATAACCTCGTACTTAAATACTTTATTACTTAATCAGTTCGAGGTTGATACTCTTTTTTCAAACTTTAATTACTTTAAACACTAATTCAGTTTAAACTAAATACAGTAAACCCCTTTAAGGATTTTTACTCCCTCGAGAATATAAATCTTACACTTCAACTGACCAGTTCGTTTAAACCACCCATATCAGAATTATAGTAAAATCATTTTTGTAACTACCGGTGAAACCTCTTCCGTTATGTTTAGATATTATTTCAATCTTACAGAATACTAACCAATGTCTTTCCCAATAACTATCCACAGGACCCTCTTGGGTGATCTCCTCTTTCCCCTATGATGGAGAGAAGGTTACACTTATAAGTATAGAAAGTTTTAGAAAACGATAAAAATTTGAAGAAAAAAGTTCAAATTAACTTCTGTTAAATTTAACAGAGGTTGGATTTTATAATAATATTTTGGTGAGTAATGGTCACCAAATTGATATAAAACACTAAATTGTTAATAATTAAGTATATGATTATCAAATATTTAACTCTTAAGTTCAAATACAGTCATCCCGACTTCATAAAACACCAGACTAGTTATAGTTTGGTGTTTTTATTTAAACTTAGTTCAAATCACTAGGTCTTAATGAGGAAATATTTTTGAAAATATCTGAAATAGTTAATTCTCGAAGCTCTGTGATTTCTTTAACGGTGCTGACTTGTTCCTGTGGCAGTGGAGCGTCTCGAGACTCCATAATATCACCAAATCTATTAAAATAGTCTGCCGTTATATAATTGATGACTTGATCAGTTCCTAAGTAATTATTGAGAACTTTATAGAGCTCCCATCCAGTTCGAACGCCATCTCTTTGATGCATTGGTAAAAACGTGTTGATTTCTAAATCTTCATAATCACGCTCTCTAAATTCCTCGACACTCATGTAGTTTAAAACCATAAATTTTGATGGTTGAGAGTTGTGCTGAGTTCCAAAATGCCCTTTGGAAGATACCATGTATTCAGAAATAGAGGTGTAGTCGTCAAACACGGATTGTACAACGCTTCTAAACTCTTTGTTTTTTTCGTGCTTTTCAATCTCAGAAACGCGTTCATCCCATAGGATTTCCCATTTTTCAAAATCGTCAAAATCGTTAAAAAGAGTTACGTATAAGAAAGTCGTCTGTTTGGCATTTGCAGTCCCAGAGTTGACCATTTGCCACATATCCCAAGCGAGAATTTCTCCTTTTTTCATACGGTATTCGTGAATTTTCTTAAACGTTGAGAGTTCATTTTCGATATGCTTTTTGACTTTTTGAGAATCAACAGTACCAAAATAAAAATGAGCATAGACGGTCTCTTGAGCAAAGGCAAAAGAAGTCACAAGTGTGAGTAATAGAATGACAAATTTTTTCATAAGAAGAACGTTTAGGTGAATAACCAAATTATAGCTTTAAGTTAGTCAATATATTGGTGAAATGCAAAAAAAATGGTATTACTAAGATTTTGGTTTTCAATTAAATGAAGCATATTTAATAGGTATTTTACTTAAATTACCTTTGAGCGGTAAATTTCTAGTGATAAATATCAATTTGTATAAAACGCATGTTTTTTGTTTTTACTTTTGAAAATTATTATTTTTATTAAAATATCTACAACACAAACCGGTGAATCGTACCCGAAGTATACTCATTATAATCATCGTTTCCCTATTGGGTATGATTGCCTATTCTTTGTATGGGTATAATGCAGAGGTTCTGGGGATGTATCCAACACGACCCAGTAATTTCTTTAGAAATACCTTAGGAGTTTCTGTTGAGGTGGGATGGGTCATCTTTTACAGTATTGTTTTGTTGTTTTGTTTGATCTATAGAAGATTTAAGCAAATGATTCGAATTAAATCAACTACCTTAAAGGGCATTGTTTTTGGAGCTGTTATGTTTGTGTTTTTCACAGAACTATTAGTGGCAATTTTAAATGCAGTAGGTGGTTTACCCAAAGAACCTGACATCTTATTGAAGTCCCTAAGCTACCTTATAGCTCACCTGATTTTAGGAATTACGATAGCTCATAGTTATGAATTCCTGTATAAAAAACTTCTCAAATAAATTGCATTTTTTCTCAATATGTAAATTTTGAGATCATTTTTGACTCTCATTCTTGTATAGAATTCTTTGAGATTACAAGTGGTTTTAAAATACACTCATTTTACTTGAGTATATTTATTTTAAGTCGCTTTAATTCAATGTATTAACAAAATTAATCAGCGTCTTGCAATTGTTTTTAAATCTCTGCTCATCGGACTCCAATAAGTAATAATTAGCTTAGAGCGCATTTTTAGTAATAAAATAACGCCAAGCAATAATTCCTAATTGTAATTTACTAGCCTTAGATAAATCTAAATTTCTTTTTGTAAAAGAGGGAAGAACTGTTTTGTTGATTTTGGCGGTTATTTTAAACAATTGTTTTTTGATCATTCTTTTGTTGTTTGCAGTGTGAAGTTACAATAAATTTGTTTTCATTTGTGACTATGGAAGAACCGCTGACACTATACGATCAACTCGGGGATGAAAATCTCAAAAAACTTCTCGATGCTTTTTACGACAAAGTATTTGAGAGTAAGGTGATCGGACATATGTTTAAATCAACTCCCAAAGAGGTGATTAAAGACAAGCAATTTTGTTTTTTATCACAGTTTTTAGGGGGTCCTCTTCGATATAATCAGAAGTACGGACAGCCTAAAATGCGTATGAGACATTTACCGCACCCAATAGATCAAGCTGCAAAAGAAGAGTGGTTGTCACTTATGAAGTCTTCTATCGATAGCTTGGATGTAGATCCAGAATTCAAAGTTACACTTTATGCTTGTTTTCCAAATGTGGCAGAATTTATGGTGAATCGATAGAATGCTTTAAAATTCCTATAACAAATCCATATCTTTGATTTATGATTGACTTTTTATACATCGTTTTAGGGTTGGCAATTTTGATTCTAGGCGGTAATTGGCTGTTGAAAGCTTCTGTTGCTTTATCACTTAAAATAAATATTCCTAAGATTGTAATCGGTATTACGGTGGTGTCTTTTGCGACTTCTGCTCCTGAGCTTATTGTGAGCATTAAATCGGCAATGGATGGATATCCGGATCTTTCACTTGGTAATGTAGTAGGATCCAATACCGCTAATTTGGGATTGGTACTTGGAATTACATTGCTCCTTGGTAAGATTGATGTCACCAAATCTTTTTATAAAACAGATTGGCCTGTGATGATGATCGCGACCCTTTTATTTATGTGGTTTATTTATAACGACCACAGCTTAGTGTTTTGGGAGGGCTTTAGTATGTTTGTGATACTCATTTTTTTTATTTGGTATTTGGTGCGCTTTCAAAAATCGGCAGTTGTGGATGAAATGCCCGAAGATGATCAGGTATTACCCTTTTTAAAAATATTTACTTTTTTGGGAATAGGAGGGGTTGCACTCTGGGGAGGTTCTGAACTGCTCATAAAAGGGGCTGTGTCGTTGGCTTATGAATTTGGAGTCTCTGAGAGAATCATAGGAATAACTGTGGTATCTGTTGGAACTAGTATTCCTGAATTGGCAGCTTCTGTGATTGCCGTACTTAAAAAGGAGAAAGCAATTTCTCTTGGAAATTTAATCGGATCTAATATTTTTAATCTATTAGCCGTATTGGGAATCACTTCTATGATTGTTCCTATTCAGGTAGTCGATCAACAATTAATCAATTCTGATGTGTTTTGGATGTTAGGTGTATCACTGCTTATTTTTCCATTGGTGTTCTTTCCAAAAGGAATGAGGCTTTCTTGGCCCGATGGATTGATCTTACTAGCTCTTTATTCCTTTTTTATTTACCATACGATACAATAAAAAAAAACACCGCCTTTTGAGCGGTGTTTTCTATAGTTAAGTACTAATCTTCTTTTTGTTATTCAGCAGATTTAACTGTCTTGATAATTCTTGAAGCTACTTTGTATGGATCAGCGTTAGAAGCAGGTCTTCTGTCTTCTAAGTAACCTTTCCATCCGTGTTCAACTGTGTATACAGGGATACGAATTGAAGCTCCACGGTCAGAAATACCATAGCTAAAATCATTGATAGAAGCTGTTTCGTGTTTTCCAGTTAAACGTTGGTCGTTGAACTCACCATAAACATCGATATGAGCGTCAACATGTGGTCTAAATGCTTCACAAACTCTTAAGAAAGTATCTTTATCTCCACAAGTTCTAAGTGTCGTATCAGAGAAGTTTGCATGCATACCAGAACCGTTCCAGTCACCTTTAATTGGTTTTGGGTGGTATTCGATATAGTAACCATATTCTTCAGTTAAACGGTCTAATAA
>CAKZOO010000152.1 GCA_937136455.1 uncultured Flavobacteriaceae bacterium
CATTGACCCACCACTCTTTATCTCCACTCGCCCATTCGACGGCAGGACCATCTTCGCGATGGCGCTTGCCATTGATATACCACTGTTTAGTTCCATTCGCCCATTCGATGGCAGGACCATCCTCGCGATGGCGCTTACCATTGATACACCACGATTTAGTTCCACCTGCCCACTCAACGGCAGGGCCATCCTCGCGATGGCGCTTGCCATTGATGTACCACTGTTTAGTTCCAGTCGCCCATTCGATGGCAGGACCATCCTCGCGATGGAGCGTATGCATCTCGCGATCAGAGTAGTAATACTTATCACCAGCTTCCTCGATGTGAATAAATTGTTCTTTCATTTTATTAGAGTTCCTTACTTCTTAATCTTAATCTGGTCAACGCTCACTCCGAACTTAGCTGCGATATCTTCAAGCGTAAGCTCAACGGGATTCATGCGCGCGTTGAACTCATCTTCGGTGAGGCGCTGGTTATCGACCCACCACTCTTTAGCTCCATCTGCATACTCAACGGCAGGTCCGTCCTCACGATGGGGACGACCATTGATATACCACAGTTTAGTTCCATTTGCATATTCGACGGCGGGACCATCCTCACGATGGCGCTTGTCATTGATAAACCACGCTTTATACCTATTTGCCCATTCGATGGCAGGACCATCTTCGCGATGCAGAATCTTCATCTCGCGATCAGAGTAGTAGAGCTTAGTACCGTACTCACTGACATTAATAAATTGTTCTTTCATTTTATTAGAGTTCCTTATTTCTTAATCTTGAGCTGATCAACGCTCACTCCGAACTTCTCAGCGATTTCATCAAGAGTGAGCTCAACAGGATTCATACGCTTATTGAACTCACTTTCGTTGAGGAACTTGTCATCGATCCACCACTCTTTAGTTCCATCTGCATATTCAATGGCAGGACCATCCTCGCGATGGAGCTTGTCGTCGATCCACCACTCCTTATCTCCATTCGACCACTCAACGGTGGGACCATCCTCGCGATGTCGTTTGTCATTGACCCACCACTCTTTATCTCCATTCGCCCGTTCGATGGCAGGACCATCCTCGCGATGTCGTTTGTCATTAATCCACCACGCTTTAGTTCCATTTGAATATTCGACGGCAGGACCATCCTCGCGATGGAGCTTGTCATTAATCCACCACTCTTTACCTCCATCTGCATATTCGACGGCAGGACCATCCTCGCGATGTCGTTTGTCATTGATCCACCACTCTTTATCTCCATCTGCATATTCGACGGCAGGACCATCCTCGCGATGGCGCTTTCCATTGACCCACCACGATTTAGTTCCATTCGCCCATTCGACGGCAGGACCATCCTCGCGATGTCGTTTGTCATTGACCCACCACTCTTTATCTCCACTCGCCCATTCGACGGCAGGACCATCTTCGCGATGGCGCTTGCCATTGATAAACCACTCTTTACCTCCATTCGCCCATTCGATGGCAGGACCATCCTCGCGATGGCGCGTATGCATCTCGCGATCAGAGTAGTAGAGCTTAGCACCATCTTCCTCGATGTGAATAAATTGTTCTTTCATCATAACTAATTATAACGGAGCTCCTTATGCTCTGTTGTTACTTGTTTTCATAGCTTCGATATACTCAGTTGGATTCTCCACCACCTCTAAGTTATCAGATACTTTACTCAAAACACTTGAACCAAAAACACTTGTACCATAGTAATTCTTACCACACTTGTAGGTACTACCACTTTCACAATGAAACAAGAAGTAATCGTCTTCTTCGGTGACTTTTTCGATTACAGAACTGCATCTCCAATAATCACCATCAAGATAACCGCCACTCCAAACAGCAAAAATCTTGTTGAATTGATCTGTTCTCACGATTAACCATTTATCGGGACTATGAGTCATTTTCTTGTTTTACTTGTTTTTTACCATCCTTACGAACTCTCTTGTTCTGACGGCGCTTTGCAAACTTACGTAGATGCTTCCACCACTCCACTGTCTTCACCGAACCCTTACCTTTACTTGCACTAGCCATACCTAATTATATCGGAGTTCCTCAAATTCGAATTGGAGATTCAAAATTCTCATTGCGTATTTAGCTACATTATTTAGTGCTTCCATATCTTCATACTCAACGTATCGATTACCTATAGTTTTCATATAGTATCCTTCTTTATCTGTCTCTAACCAACAGAGTGTGTAGCAAGTTTCTTTGTCAAAACTCTCACTATAATTCCAAGCAATGATCTCAGGCTTACGATCTTTCGGTACATAACCATTAGAGTCTGGTATGCCTGCTCTTCTAAATTCTACGTTTCTATATCTCATTATGATTATTTGTGTCTCGGCGCTCTCTTATTTGCATCATCCATATTACAGGCTAACTCATAAACCATACGCTCACTCCATCCAGAAAACGGACCTCTCATAAAGACTTGAGTCAGTTCGTCAGGATCGAATCCATTATACCTCTCAAGGGTCAACTTAATCCAATTGTCAGTTGCTTCTTGCCATGCGTCTTGTTCGGTAAGCTCTACTGGCTTCATACCTAATTATATCGGAGTTCCTTTAGAGTTCGCAGAAGAAATTTCGCGTAGGTGAAACCACTGGTCTTCCATCTTTTTAGTCCTGCCGCCGCCGGCGAGTATATGGCTGCAAAGTTCGCAAGAATCTTCTTCCTCTTCTCGAATCATCACTTGCCGAAGTTCATCTGGGGTTGGTTTTTGGTGGAACCATGCGATGAAGTATTCCCCCATCTGGTCATAGCGGTGCCACTCGGACGTTAATATGTAT
Organism: uncultured Flavobacteriaceae bacterium; assembly: GCA_937136455.1. GTDB lineage: Bacteria > Bacteroidota > Bacteroidia > Flavobacteriales > Flavobacteriaceae > MAG-120531. Next base: position 2,790 of record CAKZOO010000152.1, read on the forward strand.
GCTTTCATTTTATTATAGTTCCTTACTTCTTAATCTTGAGCTGGTCGATATAGCAGACCGCTTCACGACTCCTGATCTTGGCTGTTATCAGAGAGAAGAATTTGATCGACGGCTTCGTCTAGGTCGATGGGGCTAAGTGAGTGGACATCTACGCACCAGTTGAGCGTTGCCCATGTCATGCCGTCATCGCCTTCCGAGTAATCAATCCGCTTTTTTATCGCCCTGTATCGCATCGCATCGCGAACAAGCCGCTGGACATCAATGCCCACCTCAGCGGGCGTTTCTTGTGTTTTCATAGTTTGTTGGTCGGGACTCTGTGAGTCACCTTTGGTGTTAGGCTCAGAAAATTCTGGAAGGTGCTTCAATTCGCTTCGTAAAGAATCAAGCCTATCCCTCAAGCATGGCGGACAGTCTTCCAGTTGTGACCAAATCACGAGGGCTTCAGCTACCGTGTGCGAGTGTGAGCCAATGAAGTTTCTCACATGTCTCGTTCTGGTGCTTTCCTCGTTGTCGAGGATTTCGTGTGCAGTTTTTCGGTTCATAACAAATTTTTTACTTCTTAATCTTGAGCTGGTCGACGCTCACTCCGAACTTCTCAGCGATTTCATCAAGAGTGAGCTCAGTCACGGGATTCATGAGTGCGTTGAACTCATCCTCACGATGGCGCTTTCCATCGATAAACCACGCTTTACCTCCATCTGCATATTCATACGCAGGACCATCTTCACGATGGAGCTTGCCATTGATATACCACGTTTTACCTCCACCTGCCCATTCGATGGCAGGACCATCCTCACGATGGAGATTCTTCATCTCGCGATCAGAGTAGTAGCGCTTAGTACCGGCCTCATTAACGTGAATAAATTGCTCTTTTTTCATACCTAATTATATCGGAGTTCCTTATTTTTTGATCTTGAGCTGGTCGACGCTCACTCCAAACTTCTCAGCGATTTCATCAAGAGTGAGCTCAGTCACGGGATTCATGAGTGCGTTGAACTCCTTTTCGGTGAGGCGCTTGTCATCGATAAACCATTGCTTAGCTCCACCTGCATATTCAATAGCCGGACCATCCTCGCGATGGAGCTTGCCATCGATATACCATGCTTTATACCCACTTGCATCGTCAATCGCAGGACCATCCTCACGATGGTGACGACCATCGATAAACCACTCTTTATTTCCACTTGACCATTCAACGGCAGGTCCGTCCTCGCGATGGAGCTTACCATTGATATACCACGCTTTAGTACCATATTCAAATTCAATCGCGGGACCATCCTCACGATGGAGATTCTTCATCTCACGATCAGAGTAGTAAAACTTCCCACCGTACCTACTGACGAAAATAAATTGTTCTTTCATACCTAATTATATCGGAGTTCCTTACTTCTTCACCTTAATACGAGCGTTGAAGTCATCTTCAGAGAGCCACTTACCATCGATGTACCACGCTTTAGTTCCATCTGCCCGTTCGATGGCAGGACCATCTTCGCGGTGAAGATGATCATTGACACACCATTGCTTAGACCCATCCGCATATTCAATGGCAGGACCATCCGTACGATGGAGCTGGTCTTCGATCCACCACTCTTTAGTTCCATCTGCCCATTCAATCGCAGGGCCATCTTCACGATGGCGTTTGTCGTCGACCCACCACTCCTTATCTCCATTCGACCACACAACGGCAGGACCATCTTCGCGATGGCACTTACCATCGACCCACCACGACTTATCTCCATTTGGCCACTCAACGGCAGGACCATCTTCGCAATGGCGCTTACCATCGACCCACCACTCTTTAGCTCCGCTCTCATATTCGATGGCAGGACCGTCCTCACGATGGCGCTTGCCATCGATAAAACACATTTTATCTCCATTTGACCATTCGAGGGCAGGACCGTCCTCACGATGGAGATTCTTCATCTCGCGATCAGAGTAGTAATACTTGTTACCCTCTTCATCGAGGTGAATAAATTGTTCTTTATCTGTCATAATTAATAATTTTAAAATTGCAAGGGAGTCCCCCGCTACGCAGGGCTTATCCTCATTATCAACCTCCGTCGTCACAGAGGATTTACAAACTCAATCTAAAAGACCAATATAAGCTTCGATCAGCTTCTTATACTTTTTCGCCAAATTATGCATACAAGCAGAGGCATGGCAGGTCAATTTTTATAATCCATCTGATACGAGCCACAAAAAGAAAGCCAACAGTAGGATAATTACTATAGTAAAAATTTCATTCATATCTAATTATATCGGAGTTCCTTACTTCTTGATCTTGAGCTGATCAACGCTTACGTCGAACTTCTCAGCGATGTCTTCGAGGGTGAGCTCAACAGGATTCATGCGCTTATTGAACTCATCTTCAGAGAGACGTCTACCATCGATATACCACCATTTATCTCCATTTGCTCGTTCGATGGCAGGACCGTCCTCACGATGGAGCTCGCCATTGACATACCACGATTTAGCTCCATCTGCATATTCGATGGCAGGACCATCCTCGCGATGGATCTTACCATCGACCCACCACGCTTTAGATCCATCTGCTCCTTCAATGGCAGGACCATCCTCGCGATGCTTAATTTTCATCTCACGATCAGAGTAATAGCGCTTATGTCCGTACTCATCAACGTGAATAAATTGTTCCTTGTTCATACCTAATTATTAATGAAGTTCGTTATTTTTCTTATTTAAAATAACTCTGGAAAAAGAAAATCAATTATACCAGAAGCCTTAATCAAAGCTAAAAGCAAAGCCGCTACTATAATATAAAAAATTTTCTTAACCATTTTGTTAACCATTTTGTTCATAAAAGTATAAAAAGTATTCTAAAGTCTCGTAAAAGTAAGGATGACGCTCTAGTTCATTCATCCACTTCTCTTACACGGACAACTTCTTGCTTCATTCTTTTAAAGTCTTTATCGTACTTATCCGCCCAGCTAGCAGTTTTCTCTAGAGCGACTATATTCTCTTCGTACTCTCTGTCAATAGCTTTATTTTGAATTTGCCTTTCCCTCCAAGTCGGAGGGTTTAGGATCTTATCAATATCAAGATTTGATTCCTTACCAAGGCTAATTCTTTTTACTTTTGAGGTCAAGTCTTTTAGCTTGCCTTTTAGTGTTCTTCTGTTTTCCCTCATCACAGTATATTAGTTAATAACCCCAACTATTTAAGGTGTGTCTGAAAGGATTGTCTTCTATATTCTTAACTAGGTCAAGCATATTCTGAGCAATTTCTCTGATTTCTTTCTGAGCGTGTTCGCTATTCCTGAGTTTAAGGAAGTTCGCAAACGACCTCATGTTGAATTGAACATCAGCTTGAATACGACTATTGTAAGTCTTGAAGAAACGAGCGGATTCTTTTGCGCGTTTCCGTCCTAATCTAGACTCAAGAGCCTCTATGCATTCGTGATAAAGCTTATTGCCATGAGCAGCATACAGCATCAATTCATTCTGCCATGCCTCTGGCCAATCATCAGGGACAAAAATTTTATCTTCTTTTAGCTCTTTGTACCTCGCGCTCTCAGCGTTGAGAGAAGATATTCGATGCTTAAGTAGATGAATATGAGAGGCAATATCGCAATCCACAAGAAAGTGGACGCTACCCTTCTCAAAGGGCGTTTCATGACCCTCACTCCAAAGCATGTCGATGAGCTTCGGAATTCTCTTTCGCTTCTTTTCATCTAGTTTTCTACTGGTGGATGTCCATGCGGAACAAGCGATAACCTCGTCTGATCCATAGTGCCCCAATAATTCTACTGTATTTTTCATGTTTTTAAACTAAAATAATTTTGTTGTGACTAAAGTTTTTGGCATAGCCTTTCTGACATACAAGAATCCCTCGCTCCTCATCTTATGGAGCCAATAAGAATTAAAAGTATTAAGCACTTTTGGGTTTCTGTCTATCTTTCCATCAGGCATTCTCCTTATACTCCAATCAGAGTAAGTTGTCGCTTGGCCTATATTAAAATCCATTCCAAGTTCTTTTGCAATACCCCAAAAATAAAACTCATCAGCAAAGATAACTTTATTCTTCACAAAGTATTGAGACCAATGATCAAATGTTTCTACAAACTTGATTGCATCCTCTCTCCTAAAACTAAAGAACTGACATACAGCATTGTATTCGTCAAATTTAAAACCTTTAATTCCCTCCCTAAAAGTCAATTGGCTCTTAACTTTGGTGTGAAAACTAAAATGCTTTGAGAAAGTTAGCGTTGTATAACGATCTTTAATCAGCTTGACCGTGTCATTAAGGCTGTATAACGGCAAATGAGAATCACTAATCAAAGAAAAGTATTCATTCTGCTCATCTTTCAAAGCAGCTTTCATCAACTCAATGGTAGCTTCAACTAATGAAAAATGCCCCCAATTGGTAGGAACTTTATTCTGAATGAAATAATCTTTGAACACCTTACACTTCTCATTTTTTGAATGAATGTAAAGGTTAAAGTCATCTTGATCCCCTCCCTCAAAGAAAGATCTCCAAATACTCTTGTGATTGAAAGAGTCTAAACTTAAATTTAAAAAAGCTACTTTATGCTGGGACATACCATTCTGGAGTTTTGCTATACTGCCACTTAGCCATGTAAGATTTGTCGTGGTTATAATACTGTCGATACTTTTCGACAACAGAAAGTTTATCAAAACCTGAGATCTGGCGACATTTCTGATCTTGGGCAATAGCTACAGAAAATTCTGTCTGCTCCTGCTTATCGAAATGCAGACGATGCTTATTCTCTAGAACCCAAATCAGAACATCAGTACTTTTATGGCGCTTCCCATATCTCTTTGTATACTCCATGAGTAGCGCTGCCGCATGCTGGACAAGCCATTCGAAGTTACCACGAGATTCCCTAGCCCAGATCGCAGATGGGTGATTGTAATGAGTCTTACGGTATGGAGCCTCCATGTCTTGCATCCAGAAAGTCGTACAAAGGAGCTGGTGACACTCAAGGATCATCTTGACACAGTGCTTGTCGCAATGTTGCTGAGCTGCAACTTCAGGGTCTTTATCGAGGCAGAATATATTCATAACCCCTTCAAGGTATCAACTGATCACTCGTCGTCAAGATTTTTTTTTCTATTTTGTAGGAGGGGCTTAAGCTCATATTCATAACAGTTGATCCCAGCCATTACATAATCCCAAACTGTACTCTCCAACCTTCCAGAGGGTTTGATCTGCCCAACTAAATCTTCAAAAATCTTTTGTTTTTTTAAATCAATTTCAGCTACAGATACTTTAGCTTTCTTAATCAAATCTAACTCTTCTTCAATAGTCATATTTTTATACTAATTAAAATTTTAAAAATGTCAAGAACTAAGTGTAATTAAAGGTATGAAGAAACTTTCTTCCGTTAATATTTTAGGTAAAAAAATTAAAATCATTTACACAGATATGGAAGACTGGGGAGAATGCCTCACAGACCAAAAGGAAATTCACCTAAGTAGCAGGTGTTTGAGTAGCCCAGAAACCCACTGGTGGACACTTGTTCATGAAGTCACCCACATGATATTCGAAATGTCTGGAGTAGCCTATATGGAACAAAACGACGAAGAAGCTTACGTCAGGTGCGTGGAAAACCTAGTCCTCCCTTGGGTTTTAGAGCATCAACACTTAAAAAAGATAAAAAAATCAGAGATTTAAATCAGGACATCTCTCCTTATGATGCAGGATTAAGGTATACTGGAGATGGATCCACGTTTAACGGCTAAAAAGATTGCCTCTTTAAAACTTTAAAGATCTCATAGAGGCACTGGTCCTTTTTGTTAGCCTCTCTAACTTTACTCTTCAATTCAAAAGAGTGTGAGGTGTGAGCGATCTCTCTTTTGATCACCCAGCCATCCTCAATAAAGTAGTCCGTATCCCAATCAAATATTTCAGAAATATAATCTAGAGCAATCAAATGTCTTTGAGCTTCTGAGATTTCAACTTCCACTTTCTGATTCCCCGTTATCTTCATTCTCATTTACTACACCAGTTAACACTTATTTGTCAAGAGAATATTTTTGCTTAGACTGTATCCACTTCTCGTAAGAGAGCCTACGCCCATATAAGTAATAGACTTTTTTCCCAGAGTTCGTCTGGATAGCTGGGCCAGAAATATTATGGAGCTGACCCAGTCTCCAGTATTCCACACACCCATTGTTATGAATAACCGCTGGGCCACTTTCCCTATGCAGCTTTTCACATTGATCGTCTAAATAATACCGCAGAGAAGAATGCTCTAAACGAATAAATAGATTGTCATCATTAGTTAATTGCTCCATAGGTCTTCTAGGAAATAAATCTGGAGTTTTAGCCATATCTAATTTTTTATAATATTTAAATAAAAAGGAGACCCCGCTATGCAGGGCCTCCAAATATTCAATTCAAACTTAACCAACAATAAGCATTGCCTTAGCTATCCCCTTTGTCTTTAGCTTTGCCAAAATTGACACTCAGAAAGTCGATCACCTTGTATGCTTTAGCAAGGAGAGATCCCTTTTTAGGAGTAGGAGTGCATGCTGCAAAGGCACTAGCAGCAGCGATAACGGCAGTTGCCCAGTTGAACCAAGCTTGCCCTTCGACGAATGATGTAATAATATCCATAACAATTAATTATTTCTAATATATATATACACCGAAAATCGCCAAAAATCAAATTTTTCCTTGCCCTCTGTAAGCTTTCTTATAGTTTTTTGAGTTTTTCAGCTTAGAAGTTTTGCTTTTAGCATGAACGCCTTTGCGTCTAATCTTCTTTTTTGCTTCGTAATTATCTATTTTTTTCATTTTAGCCCTCTTCCTTTACTGATCTTTAACAAATAGCCCATTTACCATCTTGCCCGTACGCTTTTTAATTACATCATAAGCGGACTGCAAACAATCAACACTGTCCATATCGACCATCTTAGCCAATAAGATAATAGTTACCAACATATCTCCGATTCCATCTTTAACCTCTGCACGAAGATCTTCTTCGCTTGGAGTTGGAACACCAAGGCTTTCCATTAAATCACCCTGATAATCAAAATCATTTAACTTCTCAAGGGCAGATTTCGTTTCGTCAAGCTCCTCTTGGGTCTTGTCAAGTTGACGGAGTGGAGTAGAATTAGCGAAAATACCTTTTTCTTCTCCCCATTGTGACACTAATTTGCTTAGTTCTTCGTATTTCATAGATTCTCTAGCTAACATTTTAGCAAAATTTTCTTCAAAAGGTCTCATAAGCTAATAATTTTTGGCGCAACCTCTTGTAGCTCTTCACAAATCCTAATTATTTCGCCCTTACTCATGTCTTTGCTTAATTTTTTAAGTTTAGTCATTTCCTTGTAGAAGTATTCATAATCTTTGTCTTGGTAGATATACTCTTTCTGATCTCCATCATTACGTAGAATAAAATCTGAATATGTTTCATACAGGGTTGGGTCAATACACTTCTCAATAGGATCATAAGACGCATTGCCCACAACATAATTAAATATGTCTGACTTGTTTACTGAAATGTTTATCACTTCCTCACTCATATTTAAGGTAACAGCCCCACCATAACGAAGTATGGAAGGGCTGTCAATGCATTTTTTAACGAACGAACCAATTATGCACAAGAGTCTACTAGAGACGCTTCTTTATCTCTCCTGCGAAGGAGACCATCCAAACCTTTGCCCTTCCAAATCCGCTTCATGTTGCGGATCTCCTGAGCAATAGCTGAATAATTTTTGCTTGGTACGAGATCACGAATGCGAGCCATTTCAGCTCGACGAGAACCTTTTAAGGAACTGCCACGATTAAACACAATGCTGACTAAAGCTCCAAAAGCATCTGGATGGAGCTTGTCTGCCTGAGGGAATGCTTTTAGTGTGAGCTTAATGAAGCGTGGAAGGGTGTTCGCTTTAAACACTGCTAGAGCTGCTTCCCAAGGTACTTCAATATCTCGCACTGAACCAACCTTAGCATTTGCTGCGCTTCCTTTGAAGCCCAAACACTTACGAAGACGGCTGAAATCAGAGTCGCTAATCTTGCCTCCCCAATCTTCTGCAAATTGAGACTGGCTATTGTAGCCAAGATCATAGCCAACTCCGATAGTTACCCCGCTAGCCCCTTTGGGCCAGCAAGGGCGCTTTAAACGTTTGTTATAGTAACCCTCGCCACCTCCAACCTCGTAATCAAGAATCAACTTAAGAGCATTAGGGGAAAGTAGCTCTTCGGCGTTGTCTTCTGACTCGTGTTGGTAAGTGGAAGGAGTTACAAAATCGTCTTCAACAAGTAAAGATTTTAGAGTTTTCCAAGTAACTGGCCCATCAATGCCATCATCCTCAACTTGAAGGATTCTCTGCACATACTGGATCAGCTCCTTTTCCTCTTTATCTTTGAGGAGACCAGCTACAATAGCTGACCATGTTTGAACGCCATCAACACCATCAACGGTAATTTCTAATTCCGATTGGATATCTTTGACGATTTGACTTTTTCCTGAGAAACGCATGTTTAGCCTTCTTCAGTTGGAGCTGCTTCCTCCTCTGGGAGAGAAGTTTGCGATTTAGCTTGCTCGCTAATTTTAGTCGCCAAAAAAGACCCAGCTTCAGCTACCTGAAGACCTTGAGCCTTGATTGCCGCATCGATAAGTTGAAGAAGTGCGTTAACTTCGTTTTCTTGTAGAGAAATTTTAATTTCGTTCATAGTTGTCTAATAATAGCGATATTGACAACATTTTCTACGAAATTTTTTATTTTTTTTACTCTACTGGCTCCTCAGAGACTGGTTCCTCAACAACTGGAGCAGTTTCCGCCCAAGTTTTAAGAGGTTCAACAGCAGCAATGATAGCGTTCATTGCTGTCGCCACTTCAGGGACTTCATTGACAGCTTCCCAAAAAGTCTTACGCCCATTAGCGCGATTTGGAACGTTGAGATACTCAACACCTTCGTTATCGAGGGTAATATGAAGGGCTTCAGAACCAGAAGTTGAGTCGTAAGGAACCAACTCAAGGTTAATGGATCCTTCAAGGTTGCCAGACTCATTCAACTGTGGGCAGTGAATATTGATATTACGTACCCAAACTGAGTCAAAAGACTGCTCTGCCACTGCTGGCACTAATAATGATGATGATCTTGGAATTGCCATAACTTTATTTTATTATACCTTTTATTACACTAATTTAAAGATGAAATGGTATTTTATTTTAAACAGAAGCTGTTTGTATTTCTCCACTATCATTAATAGTTATACGATAACGTGAACCATTAGGAGATTTAAGTATAATCCCCCTGTCATTAGTCTTCACTTCAATATCTCCATCCCCAGTAAATCTCGCCTTCTCAGATACGGATGAGTTATTGGTGGTCCAAATTGATAGACCGTAATCATTACTACCCTCTCCCTCATGTCGAACTAATGTTCTTTTAGAGAGTGACCCAGCAGTAACAAACTCAATAGCTGGATAGGAGGTGTCGTTCGTACCAATGATAGACATACGCGCAGCGTATTGAGTCCCGTCATCTGTAATAATCATCTTTCTCGTTGGGCTAAAGGCAGGAGTCGATCCAACCTTGATCGAAGAAGAGACTGTTAATACACCAGCAGTCGTCAAGGACATAGCTCCTGACGATTTAGTTTGGCCGCTATAACCCCACCAAAATCCTCTGTCTGTATCGTTATTCATACAGAAGGTCATCGCGTAATCATTAAGACCTCCGTAGGTCACCCCGCTTGTCATACCTATACCGTATGTAGTGTTAGACCAAACAGAATACTTAACGTCAGCGTCACTCCCCGCAGTAATTACTTGGTTTCCATTAACAAATAAATCACCTCCAATAGTTCTATTGCCAGATAGTGTTGTTGGGATGCGAGCCGAATTTAACGTCCCAGAAGTTATTAAATCTGCCGAATGATTACCCAAATTAAAGGTAGTCCCACTTAATGATAACCCAGTTCCAGCAGAATACGTTGTATTGTTATCAGGTGGAGTCGCCCAAGTAAATGTACCATCTCCGTCACTACGCAAGAACTGTGATGTGCTTCCATTACCAGAAACATTAAGTTCACTTGCGCCAACTGCGTTTGCTGCAATTGCGGCAGCTGTGACTGCATTATCTGCAATCTCATTCGCGGCAACCGAATCAGCTGCAAGAGATACAGAAATTGAAGTCGTTCCAGAACCAGTAGCATCCCCACTAAGAGTGATGGTTTGGTTGCCTGTTAAGTAGCCAGCACCGTTAGTAAGCTGGTTGTTGTTTGTCGGGATCGTTGTGCTATTGAAAGCGTTTGAACCAAGCTCTCTATAACCGACAATATTACTAGTATTGACCACAAGAGCAGTAGCTTCTGAACTATGACTAGGGATATCACCAATCTTAAATTGGCCCCATGTTGTTAATAATCCATTTTGATCATAATAGTGGGGAGTTCTTCTGCCTGATGGATATCCGCCCCAAATTTGACCACCGTAGAGTATTATATCACGGTCTCCGTATGTAGCGTGGCCAGACCAGTTAGGCGTAAATTCAATACGAATTTTTCGATAAAGACTGCTAGAAGTTTCATGCCAAGCTATTGAAGAAAATGGCAACCACATATGCCCGGGCCAACTACTGACTGTCGCCGTAGATGAGGTGTGTTGAATCCAAGTGTCATCACTAGCTCTTTGCTTCCAAATATGAACTTGGGTACTGTGAGACTGAGAACTCCAATACATATACAAAGCATTAGCAAATGTATAACCGTTAGCATTAAATTCAACTCTGTACTTGTAACTTAAATTAGGGATGATTACTCCACTGTTATTAGTTCTTAAAAATCTCCTCTTCTGATCATCACTGTATGATGTAACTTCTGTCCATTCAGAAGAGCTTGTAGATTGAACATAGAATTCTAAATCAGAAAGATCATTGTAACTATTTGAAAGGTCAGTCTTACAAGTAAACTGAGGCTCAAAAAGAGCCATTTCAGTAACAGTAGGATCGCCTAAATTATTTCTAGGTATGCCATGCGTTCTTTGCCTAAAGTAATTACCATAAATATTATAACCGTTGGTAATGTCCCCATCGGTCATGTTTAAGCTAGAGCCAATTTCAACAGTGCTATTAAAATATGCTGCTCCTGTAGACCTTAATGTTCCGTTAACGTCTAGTTTGTAAGATGGAGTTGAATCTCCTATACCAACGTTGCCGTCAGTAGTCAGAGACATTTTCTCGTTTGCAGCGATGGTTTTTGACCCTGCGAAGAAACCTAATCTATTTGCTCCATACCCTCCAATATACCATTTTGCCGTGGATTGATGAAAGAGTTCTAATCCGTAGAATCCATCATACCCTGATCTTGCTTGGAAGTAAGCTCCAGCGTTGCTATCGCCTGTTTTTACTCGTATCCTCGCATCGTTTACTGCCCCTGAATCTACGTCTAATTTATTAGTCGGACTCGTTGTTCCTATACCAACGTTACCTTTTTGAGACCCGCCGCCAATAGTCATAACTATACTGGTAGCAGAAGT
>CAKZOO010000153.1 GCA_937136455.1 uncultured Flavobacteriaceae bacterium
CTTGTTGTAGTGGATTCGAATTCGAGTGTTACAATGCGGTAGGTTGGAATCAGAATGGATCAGCAACAAGTTTATTTGATCTACACGTAGATGCCATAGTTGCACATAAAGCACAAGAATATGACGAAGATTATATTGAAATGAGTCACTGGTCTTACGCACTCTACGAAGGATTTACTTTGCAAGGATTGAAAGATTTGTGTGAAAGGTTAGGTATTGTTTTGGAGGCGGGGTGAGTAGTGAGTAAGTTACCAACAATAAATCAAATTACCGTAATCAAAAAGTATTACAACTTGGATGAAGGGTTTGCAGATATCGCACCAGTGTTTCTAGATCCCTCGGTTAACCCTGTAATTTGGCATCATGTATCTCAGCTTAAGTTTCATAGAGAATCTCTTGAGAAGTTGTTAGAGGAAGAATATAATCGCTTGGTGTATGAGGAGTTGTATAGTGCAAACTGATTATGTAGAATTTGTATACTCTAATGAAAGGTCTTTTGAAGATACAATGTCCTTTCTGAAAGAGAGATTAAAAAATAAAGTGGAGAACTCTTATGGGGTGGTTATGCTGTGTGTAGATGAATTTTCTTTTGCGGAAAAGTTACCTACAGTTGCGGATAATGATTACATAGGAGAGAGTATTCTTAATGGTGTGGTATATGATCACCTTAATGAACATACTTTATTCCTAGATGATACTAATTTACAACAAAGGTTTTCTTTATTCTATGATAGTAGGTTTAAAGATCAAAGTTTTAGGGAAAAGTTCGAATGTATGGTGAATAATGAATTGGAGGTGGAAGGTAGTTTGGACAATTGTATAGGAGTTTTAGAGATAGTATGAATTTGCCAAAAGTGGTGGCCTATACGGATGGAAGTGCAATTAGGCAGGTGGGTGTAACTTATGAGTTGCTTAACTTATAAGTTTTTCTATCTATAAGTTTATAAGTTAATTAATTTTTGAAATAGGAGATTTGAATTGAGTGAGGAAGTATTAGGTTCAGGTAGTGTAATAAATAATTGGGAGATACTGTATAAGGTTGATGGTAAATCCTATTTTTGTAAATGTATTCACTGTGGTGTTGAGCGAAAGGTTTTTAATAATCAATTAAGAGATACGAGAATAAATCCAATAAAAGCTAGGTGTAGAAACTGCACCAAGTTGAAGGTTGGTGATGAATATGTCACCAATAAAGGTTTCAAGTATAAAATTGAAGAGTACGTATCCTCAACTAAAGTGTTAATAAAATTTGAACCTGATGACTTGTGTCCAGATGGTTATGAAAGATACACCACTAAGTATTATATTAATGATGGTTGTATTGATTACCCTTTCGAAAGATCTGCAGCAGGTATCGGTTATATAGGATACTTAAAAAAGGATTTTACAGCAAACAGAAGTATACTTGACACTTGGATTAAAATGATAAAACGTTGTTACGGTCCATCAGAAAAAGATAAAGCATACACTGATTGTTCTGTATGTGAAGATTGGCACAATTTTTACAACTTCCATAGATGGTATGATAAGCAAAAAGTTAATGGCTTCTATCAGAAAGGTTACCAGATAGACAAAGATATCTTGCACCCTGATGTAAAAGTTTACTCTCCTGAACACTGTAGGTTAGTTCCAGAAGAAATAAACTCTTTTACTAATAACGTCCATTGTGATTCTAGGAAATCTAACCTACCTACAGGTGTTAGTTGGAAAAAGAGAAATAATAAGTACCAAGTATCTATAAAAAGTGGTTATAATACCAATAAGTATCTTTGTCTAGTTTCGTGTCCTAAAGAGGGTTACGAAATATATAAAAAGGAAAAACTAAAGTCCGCTCGTAAACTAGCTGATAAGTGGGAAGGACTTGTTGTTCCTGAAATAATAAGTGCGCTTAGGAATTATAAATCTCCTGAGTGGGATTGGGTCGCTAATGAATATATTAAAGAGGTGTTCTAATGTCAGAAGATAGTTTTTTCATAAAACATGAATACTGTGTTGCCTCTGAGATGAAAAAGTTAGGTATTAAACGTCCAGACGGAGAGTATTATAGTGATTGTCCTAGTAGTGATGGTAATGCTCTATATGAAAGAGATACTGATGATGGTGTGTCTTATTCTGGATACTGTTTTAGTTGTAATCAAAGTTTTAATGTTAATCATCTAGCTAAGAGTAGTCTATCTCAGGATTTAGGTTTATCAGAAGAAGGTTTAGTAGTTGAAAAGAAAACTTTTGAAAGGAAAGACAAAAGGCAAATGATAACTAAAGATGAGGTAAAAGAGATTATATCTTATGGCTATCAAGGCTTAGGTTATAGAGGCATAAAAGATGAATTCAGAAAATTCTTCGGTCACGCAATAAAAATCGTAGATGGTAGGCCTGTAGCTGAATGGTATCCAGAAACTAGAGAAGGTAAACTTACTGGTTATAAAAGTAGACACTTCCCTAAAAATTTCGGATATGATAATAAAGGGATTACGGGGGTTAAATCTGATTTAAGCGGTCAAGTGAAGTTTAAAGATAAAAACTTCAGAGACATATTATTGACTGGAGGGGAGATCGATAAAGTGTCTGCATACCAGATGTGGGTAGAGAATCAGAGAGTTAAGTCTAAAAAGAAAGGTATAGATGCTGATGAATATGATTACATGCCAGTTGTATCAGGGACTACAGGAGAAGGCAGTCTCATAACGCAAATCAGAAACAATTATGATTTTATTTGTTCCGCTGAGAATATATACATAGGTTTAGATAATGACGCTGCTGGTATTGCAGCTACAGAAGATATCTGCTCTATCTTACCTAAAGATAAGATCCGTATAATAAAGTGGTCTAAGAAAGACCCTAATAGTTACATTTATAATCCAGAGAACAAAGATTACTCTAAACAATTCATATCAGATTTTTTCGCAGCAAGAGAGTATGAAGATAGTGGTATTTTTGCATCTAGTGGATTAATGCCTTATATCAAAGAAGCATTAAAACTTGACAGGATACCTTTACCTGACTATATGTGCGGATTAGAAAGTATGACAAAAGGTTCAGGTCTTATAAAAAATAGATTGTATAACCTTATTGGTATTACATCTGCAGGTAAATCAACACATGTTAATGCTATGGTACACCATTTTGCATTCTTACCTACCGAGAGGTGTGCTGTTATATCCCTAGAGGCAACGAAAGGTGAGTATGGTGTGGATATACTTTCTCTTCACCTAGAAAAGAATTTGTATTGGGAAGAAGCGGATAATGTTTTAGAATACCTAGATGATCCTGAGATTGTTAAAAAAGCTAATGAACTTTTCATAGATGAGTACGGTGAGAGTAGATTTTTCGTCGTAGATGATCGTAAAGGCACTGTTGCTTCTTTAGAGAAATTATGCGAAACTTTAAGAAATAAGTATGGAGTGACTTTAATAGTTATTGATGTATTGACAGATCTACTTCGAGTCACCAGTAATGAAGAACAAGCAAAACACCTTAACTGGCAAAGTAATTTCGTTAAAAGTGGTGTTACTATTATTAATGTATTACATACTCGTAAACTAGCTTCTTCTAATAATGGTGTTCCTGTCAAAGCAACAGAATATGATGCCTTGGGTAGTTCAATTTTTGTGCAAAAGGCTGCAGGTAATATAGTTATAAACCGTAACAAAGAAGCTCCTGATAGTGATTGGATTGAAAAGAACTCTACCTATGTCACTGTTGCTAAGATGAGGCAAGGCAAGACGGGAGATACTACTCCTTGGATTTACGACCCAGAAACTAGACGATGTTATGATAGGGATAAATTTTTTCAAGATAATCCTGATAAACTTCCGATAGGTTATGATCTATCTGTAAGTAGCTTCGACAGACCTTATTGGGAAGAAGGTGGTCGTGGTTGGGATGGTGTTTCTGAAGGAAGTAGTGGTTTTTCTAAAAGGAAACCTTCACCTAAAAAGGAAGAACCTGTAGATAGTTTTAATATTGAATTAGATAATGGGGTAGTACTCTAATAAGTACTGCCATTTTTAATAACCATGATTAATTTATAGGAGAAATAATGACAGAGTGGTTTAAAGAAAAAATGAAGGTATATGCTAACCTTGATAATTATAGTGATATCGAAGGTAAAGGTTTGTACCCCAGAATAAAAGATATAAGTGGCATACATTGTATAGCATCTCTAGTAGAAGATCCAGATACAGGCGAAGATATTATGTTACTGTTCCACGATAATCCTGAATATGACAATGTAAAGGTATGGGATGAACATGATAGTAAAGAGTACACTATACCTGCAAGGGTAGGTACTCTTTTAGAAGGATTTCGTTATTGGTACATGATAGGTCAATCCGAGAAAGGGATACTTCATATCCAAAATTGCCACGGGTATGATAAACCTGTAACTGAGAAGGTTGTAGCTAAATGTAAGATACCTTTCTATAAGTGGAGAGATTCTTTTATAGACAGTAAGTTGCAATGGCAAGATAGACCTACCCCTAAAGGCGCTAAAGGGCAACATGGTTTGGCTGCATACGGTATCAGAGCTGGAGTTAAGAAACCTGATATAACTGAATGGGAGACAATGGACGCTTACAAACTCCATCGAGTTCTTGAAGACGTAAAAATCCAGAAATACACTACTAAGTACCTTAAAAAGGAGAGTGATTTATTAGAAGGTTTAGGTATAGACCTTACTGCTGCAAGAAAGATGGATGCAGAGTACCAAGAGACTTGTTTTGAACAAGAAGTGTATGGAGCTAAGGTTGATGTAGATCACATAAAGAAGTGTATAGTAGACCTAGACAGCAAGACGGATGCCCTAGCTAAAGAAATTGAGCCTAAACTTCCTATGACTTGTAAAGTTTCTGGTGGTAAGGTTTCTAGAGTAGAAATGGCTAGTTTATTTGGCTACGACACTAGTAAGATGAAAGACCAGATGGAACAAGTTAAAAGGGATGGGGAGCTTATCACTGTTCCTGTAAAACCTTACTATAAACCTACTATTAACTTTCATACCGTGAAGAAAGTCAATCAATACAGTGCGTTTAGCATCTCTTACGGTTTTAGTCCTAAATTTGTAAAGAAAAATGATCTTACAAAATGGATAAAACGACAACATCCTGACGGGGAGAATGCTAAAGTTAAAGAGCTATCTGCATTTATAAAAGAGTGGGAGATTACAAAGGATGTAGAAGAAACTAAACTACTTAATAAGAATACCTGTGAGTATTTTGATGTAGAACCAGAAGATACTGATATTATTATAGGTGCTCATACAAAGATTAAGTGGGTTGCTAGTAAGCTTACCCAACACGAAGTTGTTAAAGGTTTTCTTATTAAAGAAGGTATCACTTGGGCTGAAGAGTGGAATTTGAAGAAAGATGAAAACAACCAAGTGATGAAGGCAGAGTTCGATACTGAGATTAGGTATCCCGCGAAAGCAAGACCTGACCTGCAAATGGTTTTAAAGATTAAGAAAGGAGAAGCTTTAGTAACAAGTCCTAAATTCGGAGAGAAAGAATACGAGCAACTTGAATCAGAAGATGGTAAAAAGGTAGGATTATATAATACACTAGTACACCGTAGAAGGTTTCTTTCGAACCCTAAAGATCCTGAGAATAAAGGACTTTTATCAGCTATTAGAGAGGATGGACGTATTCCTTGTGGTGTTAATGTATCCTCCACAGGAACTCTGCGTAGTTGATTTAGCTTCTCAGAGTATAATAAAAGAAAACCCTTTAATTGCTGGGAACTGTCTAAGGTAGAAGAACTACAACGTGACTTGAAAAGGTGGGCGTGAATGTTTAAAAATCTTCTATTATGTCACAATCAGCAGCCAAGACGCTGAATAAAGTATGCGTAAGGTTCAACGACTAAGTTTAACTATGAGACATTAACGATTTACTGCTCTCGGTAAATGCGTTATAATAGTTATAAGACCTGAGAAGTCTCAGGGTAACAGGGGTCACGTAAAGTGAAGATATAGTCTGGTCTGTGTGGAGACATACAGCAGTTCAAGAGAGGTGGTTATGAATATTGTTTATAAGTTTATATCTAAAGTTTCTGGTAAGTATTACATAGGTAGTAAAGTTGAATGTGAGATTGTTGAAGGTAAGATTTTAGATAAGAGTGGTAAATATTACTTTTCCTCTTGCAAATCAGAATCCTTCTGGGAAGAATTAGTTCAAGGGAATCTTGAACTTGAAGTCTTAGAAGATAATATTCTTCGTGAAAACTTATTAGAAAGAGAAGCTTACTGGCAAGAACTGAACAATTTCAAATCTGATAAATGTTGGAATCAAGTTTTAGCTACACAAATACACCCTAGCATCTCTAAAGGTAAACTATTTGAAGTTAGAAACCTTTACGGACAGACTACTAATGAAATTGCAGTGCATAACAGCACTATTGCAAGATTAGATGCTGCGGCAATTAGGGAAGGATTTAGTAATAACGGGCAACGAGTGCTTAAATACTTAGAAGATAGGAGAGATACTTTTATATCTTTTAAGTCTATGGATGACCATTATGGTCGTAATGGATTCTTCAAAAGGTTTTTGAAAGGGTTAAGTCTTGAACAGCTAGAAGTGGAACTAGACACTTTTAAGTTGAAAGAATGTATGAGGAATGGAGCTACATTCATAAAAGCTTGTGAACTCTTAGAAATAGAGCATTGGGTAGCTAGGTATAAACTTGGAGAAGATTTTAAAAATATTATCAGTAAGGAAAGTATTGTTGCAGAAGTTAATGGGTTTGCTACGAGAAACGCTTTCAACAAACAACTGTTGATGGATTTTCTGAAAGGAGATACCCGACAAACCATCGCAGATAGGTACAAAAATATAACCATCTCTACAGTATCTCGTGTTATAGATTCAGAGGTACGTGGACGGCTCAAGATTAACGACCTTGAGTGAACAAAAACGAGTCATAAAATTTGGGTGAACGCACCATCTGAGAGTGCTGTGTACGGAGAACAAATCCGTAAATGTATTGTAGCTGATGCAGGTAAGAAGCTAGTCTCCCACGACATGAATTCAGCTCAGCTTTCACTTGCTAGTTACTATGCTAATAATTACGACTATTTCAAAGCTGTATGTTTTGGACAGGAAACTAAACTTGATAGCGAGGGTAATGATATATTACACCCAGAAACAGGTAAACCTTGGTATATAGGTGAATCTGGACACTGTACTAACATGCAAGCCTTTGGATTAGTATCTCCTGAGGAAGTGAGGAGGGCTATAGAAACTCAAGACCAGAAATTGATAAAAAGTATAGGACTTAGACGTAAGAAGTCCAAAGGTGCTACTTTTGGAGTAATTTTCGGGTGCTCTGGTAAGAAATTAGCATTAATGTTAGGCATTGATGAAAGAGAAGGTAATATTCGTAAAAACCGATTCTTAGAGCAAATTGGTTTAGATAGACCTATCCAGATACTAGATGCTATGTGTGAAAAGAATAA
>CAKZOO010000154.1 GCA_937136455.1 uncultured Flavobacteriaceae bacterium
AGATAGGTAGAGGTAATGATTGGTCTTTAGGTGAAGATATTACTATTACTACCTCTGGTGAAGTTGGTATAGGAACGACTAGTCCTTCTGCTAAACTTGAAGTTAATGGTCACTTCGCAGCTACAACTAAATCATTTATAGTAGACAACCCCAAAACTGGTGGAAAGCTTCAGTACGGTGTGGTTGAGAGCGATCAGCACAGCGTATTTGTTCGCGGTAAGAATGACACAAACACTATTGAACTCCCAGAGGAGTGGGAGTGGTTGGTTGATGAAGATAGCGTCACAGTTCAGCTCACATCAATTGGCCAAATGCAACAACTCTTTGTGATCTCACAGGATAATAAAACAATTAAAATTGGTGGTTTGGCTACTAATGGTAAATACAATTATACTGTATATGGAGAACGTAAGGATGTTGAGAAGCTAAAGGTGAACGTATAATATGGGTACAAAGTATAATAACAGAATAGTAACTGATGGCTTGGTTCTCTGCTTAGATGCGGGGGACCATAAGTCTTATTCTGGTACTGGTACTACTTGGACTGATAGAAGTGGTGGCGGACACAATGCAACTTTACATAATGGACCAACTTTTAGTAACGTAAATGGTGGTGTTTTTAGCTTCGATCAGGCTAATGATTTTGCAAATACATATAAAAATGGTTCTGAATTAAACTTATCAGAAGATTCTTTTTCTTTAGAAATAGCTATTAAACAGAATGAATCTCCACCAACTAGTAACAGTCAAGGTCATGCTGGTTTTGGTGGCTTCCCAAGTGCATTAAGTATTAAAAATACGTCGAGATATTTTGCTGATCTTCACAATCCCAGCGACACACGCACATCTCTCGATTTTCATGATTCATCTTTTTATTCAGCTAATCAGTATAATTGGATGGTTTTGTGCGTAACTGTAAATGGAGAAACCGTTAAAACCTACACTAATGGTGATTACTATCAAAGCGCGACTATATCTTCTGGATTGCAGTCATTTCAGTCTGATGACTTTACTGTAGCTAACGGTTATGGCTATTATAGATCTTATTCAAATATAGCTTATGTTAGGCTTTATAATAAACCATTAACGGACGCAGAAGTCCTTCAAAACTTTAACGCCCAAAGGGGTAGATTCGGAATATAATGGGATTGGGTCACTTACCAAAAATTACTACTGATGGCTTGGTTTCCATGTATGATATTGGAGATGATGGCAAGTCTTATGCAGGTGAGCCTACGACTAATTACGGCCCATCTAGTTTTGCAGATTGGAGTACGGAAGGTACAGCAGAAAGAATTGCTACTGGAAATACTTACAGAGGACAGCCTACATATAACTGTAGAACACAAGTGGGTTCTTCTTGGGTAGGCTTATATAAAACAGTCTCAGGTCTTAGGACAGTGGCAGGTTCGTCAGGTACTGTAACCATGAGCTGCATGGTAAGAAATAATAATTCTACAGCATATTCTATGTATGCTTTTATTGGGCATGACTTTAGTAGCATTAGAAGTATAGCAGCAAATAGTGATTGGCAGAAAGTACAGTGGACAGTCAATCAGTCTAGCATGAGCAGTGATTATGTAGAATTTAGACCATACACAAATAACGCAAACATATACCTTGAAATGACTATGCCAATGGTAGAAGTAAACAAGGGACATGCCACACAATTTACAACAGGAACAAGATCAAACACGCAAGCATTATTAGATCGCACTAAAAATACAACAATCACTCTATCAAACATGTCATATGACAGTAATGCTCAAATGAGTTTTGATGGTACAGATGATTATTTTCAAATATCAGATCCTAATGTATCTTCTTCTGATGGATTTAGTATTGAACTAATAATTAAGCCAGATAATCCAACTTCTTCTCCTGCGGTGATAGTCCCTAACAGTGGTGGAATAGATCACTGGCTTAGATTCGATAGTAGCGGTAGATTATATATTAGGATGATACCTGCGGCAGATAGTGGTGGTCAAAATTTCAAGACTTCCACTCAACTATCATCTGGCAACTATCACCATGTGGTTTTTACATTTAAACAATCTGAAGGAGGTAAAGCATACTACAATGGAGCGTTAGAAACTTCAGCAGCCGCTACCCTTACCGCACTTGACTGGTCAAGTGTTTGGAGGATAGGTCAAAGGGGTAATGGCACTTGGTACTATCAAGGAGAAATTCCGACAATAAAAGTATACAATAAGGAATTAACAGCAGAAGAAGTGTCACGAAATTTTAACGCAATTAGATCAAGATTTGGAATATAATGGGGGCAACAGTATTACATAACACATTTGGAATGTTTGAGAACGGAGATTTGCATAATGGATCTGAGGGTTTTCCTTGGGCTAGTGAGTATGTATCTTCTGGTGGTCCTTTACCTAATAGAGATAATGGTTATTTAAAAATTAATGGGGGTAATGGAAGTTCGGCTTTTGGTACTGATAAATTTTACCCAGATATTCGTGATGATGGTGCAACCTTACTCAAGGCTTACCCCCAAATCACTTATATGAAAACTTTAACTTTAGATAGTAATGGCAATAAATCTGGAGGACATATTGGCATGGTTCCATTTGATGAAGATAATAACATAATTTACCAAAGGCATTTAGGTGGAAGAGCTAATACTTATCTTTCTAGAGATTTAAGTGCTGGTGATTCCTATGCCTATGTTTCCAGTAATTCTGGTTGGGATACTAGATCAAATTATATTTATAGACATCTTCAGATATATCCAGAAGATCATCCAAAATACTATAGGCCGCATAGGTATACTAGAATAGGATTAGGAGACTATAATATTTATTATAGCACCAATGGCCCAGAATTGACAGCTCAAGGTGATTATAAATTAACATTAGTTAATTCATCAAATACTGCGACTACATTTCCTGATATCGGTTATGACACCCCATCAGGAACTCCTGTTTCAAATGGTGTAGCTGGTAGTACATATATGTATGGCAATTATATGCATACTTATCCTACAGATTGGACTAGAGTAGCTGTTACATATACTACTATGGGTAATTTTGGTATGGGTAATTATATGCCTTGGGGAGTTAAATATCTTAAATTTTTAATATTAAGAAATTATACATACAGATCAGGCCCAAATGATGGTAGTTTTGCTATAGCTAATATGTTTGTTGGCCCCAAAATGGGGGGTAAAGACTACTCACAAATACTTTCATGAATGATCCATATATAATTAAAGAAGAAGTAGATGAAAGTGGCGACAAAACCCTTGTCGTTACGACATTTAGTGATGGTGAGGTTATTTTCGTAGAATTGGACGAATCGTAATTAAAATAAGTGTAAAATAGAATACAATGTCAAATATAGTAATAGATCCAAGTTCAGGGATTCTTGAGTTTAACACTGGAGCTGCTTATGGGAGTGCATTTGACAACTCTCTTATGGGAGCTGCTCGCTTAGAGTTTAAAAACAGTGGTCAACTAGCTTTGACTAGTTATGGGACAGCAGTTTCTGAGAAGTTTAGCATTGATGGGTCTAATGGTAGATTATTTACTGTAGATAATACAGTCTCTGGTTCTATTTTTTCTGTAAATGACGCTGCTGGATTACCTATAGTGGAGGTATTCAGTGATGATAGAGTTGTAATGGGTGAGTTTGCCTCTAATGCTCTAGTGGTTAGTGGTAGTTCCGTTCAAGTCACAGGTTCTAATGTTGTTACAGAGGGTTATTTGAGTGATCAAGGCTATATGACCACTGCTGATGAGACTTATTCTACATCAGCTGAGTTATTGGCGGCTTTATTAGGTGTAGATGGTGCTAACTCCAACTTAGATGCTGATAAATTAGATGGTCAGCAGGGTTCTTATTATTTGGATTATGGTAATTTTTCTAACACCCCGACTATTCCTTCTGCCGCCAATAACGCGACAATTACTCTTTCTGCTGGAACGGCACTAAGTGGCGGTGGTGACTTCACTACTAACCAGAGTAGTGTTGAAACGATTACATTTAATCATGCTAGTGTTTCTAGAAGCGATACTACTAGTTCTGAGACAAAAGGTTTTGGGGCATCATTTACAGTTGTTGATGCAGTTACTTCAAATTCGCAAGGTCACATTACAGCACAAAATGTTAAGACAGTTACCCTGCCAAGTTTAGGTACAACTTCCACTACTGCTTTAGCTGGTAATACTACAGTTAATGATGTTAGTAAAACAAATCTCTTAAACAGGTTGGCCGCTTTAGATAGTAATGATACAATTTATATTGGAGATGCTGGCGATGATACCACGGTTGTAGTCAGGGGAACCCTTCAAGTTGACGGCTCAACTACTACTATAAACTCAAATACTTTAAGTATTGGAGACAACCAGATTGTTTTAAATAATGATGTAACAGGAACACCAACTCAAAATGCTGGGATTATAGTAGAGAGGGGAACTTCTACTAATGCTTCTTTAATTTGGGATGAAGCAAATGATTATTGGAAGGCTGGATTAGCAGGGTCTGAAGTTCAGTTGGCTTTGACTAATGGAACTTATAGTGGGTTAAGAGCACAAGCTACTACTAAAGCAGATG
>CAKZOO010000155.1 GCA_937136455.1 uncultured Flavobacteriaceae bacterium
CTTCAAAAATTTATAAACCAATCTTACAGAAAGTTTATTCGGTGGTCAAGGGTTATTTAGGAATTTATTCTAACAATCTATCAAAAACCTCTTTATCTTTTACATACACAATATTTAACTCTTTACAACGAAGTAAACGTTTCAATTTTCTTTTCACAGTGGGTAAATGAGTTGTGTAATTCAGATACTTACCCTCTACCTCTCCTTGTAAGTGTTTATCTTCCACTATAAGACAATAATCAAATTGTTTAATAAGTTTCTTTTTGTTGACACTGGTTTCATATTGTATCCACTCTTTCCTGTTTGTGAAAGGTGGTTCATAAGCTTGCATATATGCTTCATCATAGTCACTCTTCCATCCGTATCTCTTATTTAACCATACAAGTTTGTCGAAACAAATGTACAAGGTGGCGGTTGCACCTCTAAACTCTTTCCTGTATTTAGGCATAATCTGTAACTGATTATTTTTGTACCCATACATAAGATAAGATGGATATTCTCCAGAAAACTCACATACCTTCTCAATACCTGCCATACTAAAAACCCTCTCAAATAATTAACTTGGTAGCTATATTACTTAAGAGGGTTTGTGTTGTCAAGGGTTATTTATAATAAATCTGATTCCAAAATATCTCTTTCTACGTCCGACACTTTAATCTTAGTCGTAACAATATTTACCTGATAGTCCTCGCCTTCTAATTCGGTGTGAAACTTCTCAGAATCAGATCTTTTTGTAAAATACTTCGTTACTTCTGGAAAATATTCAGGCTTATTATTACTTACACCTTTTACTATATTCTTTGAAACTTTAACATTATTAGTTTGTAGTTTCTTCTTTATATCTTTTAAAACAATATCGTGATCTTCTAATGCAATACATACAGCAGTATCTTGAAACCAAAAATGAGCAACCACGGTGTAATCCTCAGATAAAGTAAGATTCCCCTCTGGGGTTATATGATCTAACATACCTCTAAACTCTAGTTCAAGATAGGCATAGAAGTCTTCACTTATCGCACCACCTTGGTTAACATTAAAAGTGTTACGACCATCTTTATCAGAGATAGAAACCGTAAAATTATCTAAAGTTACCTCAGAGGTTAAAGTTTTTATGTATAGTAATTTATATAAATCGATAGGAATTTTATCTAAAAACAGGTAAGAATTTGGCTTACCTTTGTTACCTTTCACATCTACATTACTTACTATAATATTCCTAAAATCCATAATCTATTCCTCTTCTATAATACAATTGTTTTCTGAACCTTCACCAACAACAAGGACGAAAGCTTCTCTCATAACAGATTTAACTGTCTCTTTATCACTTACCCTGCATGATATAGAATCGTGTACTGGTATGCAAGGTATTTTTTCATCGGATAACTTATCAAGACAATACCTTATTATATTGGAATCTTTAAATTGAAGTTTTTTACCTTCACCAGTTCCTAAATATTCCTTAATAATCTTATTATGTCTTAAAATCTTTTTTGCTACTTTATGAAGGTCTACTTCACCTAAACCTATATACTTCATAGTATGCTCTCTAAAAGTCCCTTTTTTAAGGTTATCTTTTCTTAGGTCATCATACATACTTCCTACGGCATCATTTATACTGTCGGCATTGATCATAGATAGGAATAATTTCTTAACTAGGTTTCTCAAAGGGTCGTATTTATCAAGACCATAATATTTTTTAAACCTGTTAACATCCACCTTAGATACTTTTACACCAGAAATCTTGGGATAAGGATCGTGATCTTTAAGTGATACACCTTTATAATACATAAGTATAGCAGGGTGTAAACTTTTAAAATCTAGACTTACTGTCTTTTCATCTAACAATGTCAACATCTTCCTAACATCTTTAGGTTTACCTTGGAAAGAACCATTATCAAACCACCTAGAACTTTCCCCATAAGTTTCTTTTATCGTCCTATGAAGTCTCACTGTACTTAATGGATAACCGTTGATCCTTGGCTCTGAAAGATCCATAACACTGTGGTATTTAGATAATACTTTATCTGCATCCTTGTACATACTTTTGTAATACGTATCATCTTCTAATGTGTCTGGAGAAATCTCCTTACCATCAGAACAGGTCATTTTCAGCACAGTATCTTTATTATCTTCTTTACTTAAGACCTTAGTATCTGCATGTGAAGTGCAGTTACCTATAAAACTAAATATAGAAGGGTTTATAACAAGCATACTTCCAACACTGCAAGAGTAAAGCTTGTTACCTGTAAAACTTAATACCATACCTTCTTCTCTTAAGAAGTCTATAAACCTAATTAAAACACTGTACGAATAATCAGTATTACTTACATTAAAGGTACTTCTGAAACCTTCATCTCTTGTGTAAATAAGCGACATTATACAATTATTCTTGATCTTGTATAAGTAGTGTGTAAACCAATTAATTACACAGATGTATTTCTTTTTAGATATACGTTCTATATTTAAAATATCTCTACTGTAAGTTATAAACTTATCAAGTAGACACTTACCCATATCTGTTAAAGATTTATCAGTGTAACCACTATAATCAGGAGATCCCTTTATAGACGTTACATCATACAAATATGATAAAGTTATACTACTAACATACCAATCCTTATCAAATAAAGACTCGCTAAGATCTTCATTTAATAATTCAATAAACTTTAATAAATCTTTCCATACATCTATATTTAAATTAATACTATTATCACTAATATTATTACTTCCCCTGTATACGGATTTAACAGGCCTGTTAAATTTTATCTTATTATATAAATTCTTATCTAACTTTATGATTTCTTTATGATTTTTAGAAAGACCTCTAAAATTCAATTTAAACCTATATTCAGAATTTAAGCTAAAACTGTTACGTTTTTCACTGTTTTTTGATGTTTTTACGGTTTCTTGTTTCATCTAATTTGCTCCTCGCACTAATTATCTGATCAGGGTTATTTAATAGAAAATTTAAAATTTCACTTGGATTTTTATCCATATCCCTTACTAAACTCATTACTAAATCCATGTTATCTTCCGATAAGGATGTCCTGATACTCATTCTTTATCTCCTGTAAAGGTAAATTCTAAAGGTTCTACATGAAAACCTATTTTGTTTATAGCGGATTCAATTTTATCACTACTTACTAAATCTCCTTTATGCTTTAAAATATTAGAGATTTGTGAATGAGATAATCCTGTTATTATTTCTAAATCTTTGTAAGTAAACTTGTTAGATTCCTTTATATTACTAAAGGCTTCTACTAAATCTTGTTTAATCATAATACCTCCTTAAAATATTATAA
This sequence comes from uncultured Flavobacteriaceae bacterium, assembly GCA_937136455.1. Classification (GTDB taxonomy): domain Bacteria; phylum Bacteroidota; class Bacteroidia; order Flavobacteriales; family Flavobacteriaceae; genus MAG-120531. The sequence goes on from CAKZOO010000155.1 coordinate 3,303, forward strand.
CACTACTGAATCCTGATGACTACTGGTGTCTCACAAACACCTATTCCCCAAACCTTTCTTTCACATCTAAGTTACTCATCATCCACCTCCAATCTAATTTCCATCCAATTAATCGTATCTTCAATATCACCTTTATGTTCTACACTATCTATATAGTTACTTGGCGGTAAGAAATCCCATACAATTCTGAGTTCTCCATCATGAACCATTTCTTTGATAGTATCTTTGATTAATTGTTTATTCACTATCACTTCTCCTTTTATTTTTAAAAGTAAAACAACCCCTGTACCATAAATGTTTATACCAAGGTTCATCACAATATTGCCCCTTAAACCATAACACCTTGTTTTTATACTCTAAACAAAAGTGTGGGAAGGGGCTATTACTCTTATTATATTTAATGTGTATTTTGGAGTTTGGATATTTATATTTTAAATACAATACTCCAATAAGACAGTTGCTATAGTAATTATTATCCATTAAAATAATCTTTTTCATAAATAACCTTATCCCATAGTTGAACAAATCTTCTATCTAAGTGGTAAAGTAGATCGTAAAGTTCTTTATCCTCTGTCTCAAACTCACCTTCTTCTAAATACTTTGGTAAGTCCTCTATTTGTTGAATACATACTTTAGTATCTTCGTCCCGTTCCAGATCAACCAGTTTTATATCAAGACAATCTGAAGCTAAATCTTCTTGTTCAATTTCTATTTCAATATTACCACTGAAAGTTTCTGAAATAGTCATCCACTCATATTCTAATAAGTTTTCAATATCGTGTTTGGTTATTTGTTGTGTATAGCCAGTAGTAATCAAACCAATCATTTTAGCTAATTCAATTTTATTCATCACTGCCTCCAAGTTAATGCCTCCAAGTAATCGAGATGGTATTGCTGTTTAAGTTCTTTTGTTGTTTTATCACTTTTCAAAAGAAACACTAAAATACCACAAAACAAACACATCAAGATAAATTTACCTGTGTGATATAACATAATATTCCATAGTGTAAGTGTGATACACAAAATTCCCCACGCAATAAAACCATTCTTTGATAGTTTATCAATAATTTCACCTGTATCTGTGTCGGTAATCTGCATATTCGTAAAGTACATAACAGAACCTAACAACACAGCAAGAACAAAACTAATCAATAAACCATCCTTATCATTTTTCCAACTCCACTGTGCTCGTAGTAATTTCCAAAAACTATAGTTCATCATCTAACTCCTTATTCATTTGTTCAATTTCTTCTTTCTCAAAAGGGTTAAGTTCCCACCCAATAACTTCATTCTCCCTGTAAAGCGTTTCTAGAGCCTTATCTAAGTGACTGGTGTGTTGGTTCACCTTTTCATAAAACTCTTTCTCTAACTGTGATACAATTCGTTCTCGTTGACGTTTGATTGCATTAATGGAAGCCTGTACTAGTGGTTCATATTTTGGTGTCATTACTTAATCTCCTTTAGTTAATCTGTTCTGTGTTAATAGGTTTCCACACAAAGTATTTACCTACATTCCAAACGAGTGATATAACGTTGAAAGTATCCTTTCCGTAATCAACTAGAATACTACACACTTGAGCATCTTCAGGAGCATTGTAATCACTTGTGGTAATACCGTAGAGTGTTGCATAATTAGATAAACGAGTAGCACCTAACACCTCAACTTTATCGATACCTTCCTTTTCAGCATTAATTTTAATCTTTTTCTCAATAACTTTTACATAAGAGTCATCTGCACAAGATTTACGAGTTTCACGTTTAAGTTCTTGTTTAGCGACTTCCATACCATATTCATAAATGTCTACACTTTCTGCTAAAACTGGTGTAGATAAAAATAAGATTGTAAGTAATAGTTTTTTCATAAATAATTTCTCCTTTTGTTTAAGTGTGTATTATATTCTCACGAAAAATATTTGGTGTCAACAAAAATATTTCATTAAAAGTTAATTAATTTTCTCTAAAGTGTTTTCGATAATTCTCAAACATTCGTCATACTTTTCAAGTAATATTAACTCACTACTGCCATAATGATCTTCTGGACGATAATCGTCAAATACACTATCGTCTAAACCAATTAACTTTTGCTCTAAGTCAAACACTTCCTGATGAGTACCCTTGAAGTAAAGGATATCATATATCTCGTGAGAAGTGTCATTGTAGTGAGAGTTGATCCTTTTTTGGTTCTCACCAAGACGTCTATCCTTGTCAAAAGTTCTTCCCACTTTGAAGTAGTTAACACCTTTGATCTTGAATATGTATAAGTAATCAAGTTCATCTTTTCGGTCAGGGTAGTGTCCGTATAGTTGAGGGTTGTTTAGTATTCGACAGGTGTTACAGCGACTATTAATATTTAAGAAACTATTAACATCTGTTTCGCACTCATGCCCTTGATCACATATCCAGTTAAACTTACTTTTGTGTGTAGTATACCTACCATCAGACCACCCTACCCAAACACTATTACATTTAGACAATTCACGCTTGATCTGTACCTCCCGTTGTTCCTGTGACCAAGGAGGCTTAGCAGTACACCCGCAACACAACCGACCTTTTGTAATACCACTTTTAGTACTACTAATACTACCCAAAGGAAAAAGATCACTATCCTGAGAACAAACACTGCAAGAGTAGATGTATTTTTTATTAAACCCTTGTTTCTCGTTCCACCCAAGCACAGTGTAAACACACTTACCCATATTGATCTTAGTTCCGCAATAGGTATCAAGGTTCAGTCCTGTTTTAGAGCATTTACCGAGTGATTTCTCTCTGTAATTAGGTGAGCATCTACAGGGTGTTTGATCTTTTACAAGACTACCCTTAGTACTATAAAAAACCTCATCACCGCATTGGTTACAGGTTACGGCATATTTTTTATTATTACCACTCTTACCTTTCCACCCAATCACTGTAAGAATATTACCCCACTTACTTACAAAAGTAGGACGCTCTAAACTAAACTTATCTTGCTGTAAATTATCTATATCTGTCATAAATACTCCGTTGGGTTATTTGTTTGATAATAAATCTTTCACGATATCACAACCTCTTTGCCACATTTGTTCCTGTTCCAATAGGTTGTTATAGAAATTAGTTGACTTCCTTAGATCATCTTCCATAGGATGAACATCAACATTTGAACCTAACATTTTTATCAAACCAAAACCTTCCTTTGGGATTTTATACACAATATCGTTGAAATGGTAACTCTTATATTTGGATAATTGAGTCTGAACATTCTTCAGATTTTCTTTTACATTAAGCATTAATAAACTCTCCTTCTAAAAATTGTAACTCTTTCGGGCAGCTTTTTGTTTCTCTACCCAGTCATTAATATTTTCACGATTGGTAAGTAACCACTTAAAACCCTCTTTGGTGAATCTCCAACAACGATCCATACCAGTCTTACCTACTTGTTTATTCACAAGGAAACATCGATCATAGATTAAGTCTTCGTGAAACTTCTTATTATCTTTTAAGTAACGCATGAATAAGTTAGGATGTTTAACACCTGCCATTTTAAGAGCCTGTGTTTGGTTAACATAGTTTTGACCATTAATAACCGTCCACACAATATTTTTCATTACAGACAGTTCTTCTTGTTGTTGAGCAACTTTATTTTCTAAAGTATTAAGATGAGTAACAACAGCCATAGCATGTTCAAGTTTATAGTTTGCCATGAAAGCATTAGCAGCATACTTGTTGAAACACAAAGCTGGTTTTTCTCTACCATACTTATCTAAGTATTTGATTTCATTAACCTTAAAGATGTCCTCATTTTTGAGGGCATCTTCTAATAAGGGTTTCATCTTATTATTGAAGTCCCTCAACACGTTATCGTGTCGTTTACCAGTAATATCTGCAATTTCCAAACTAGTCATTTCTACCTGAACAATATTTTCCATAAACCCTCCTTCTAAAGATTAATAAACAACGCAAACACACTTAGTACGAAGATTGCTTGCATTAGTCCGATAATAAATTGTTTTAAATGTTTACACATAAGTATCTCCATTTATTTAAGTAGTTGAGAGTATTACATTGTTACTTTGTCAAGTCAAGGGTTAATTTTACAAAAAGTTTATACACTAGTATAATATTAAGTATGGCTATGTATTAGCTGCACACAACAAGAGAAACGACACGACAGGAAAAATTAGCAATTATGAGTGCTGAACTGGGTGTTGGTTTAGGGATCAAGATCTTCGGTGGCACAGTAGTAGCGTTTTTTACTGGAGCAGTCGGACATCTTTATTGGTCAATTAGACGAGATAAAACCAAACTTGATAATACGTACACTAAGCAAGAAACGGAAAAACTCGTCAATGACAAGCTCGAACCAACAAAGCAAAAAGTAGATGCAATACACGATCTTTTAAAGGTTATGGCAGATAAGTCTGATATTACCAACACATCTCTTTCAACCATGAATACAAGTATCGAAGTTATGAAAAACGATATGACTCATATGAAAGATGATATAAAAGATCTTAAAGATAATAAGTAAGGAAATAGTATGCCAACACAACAAGATCCACCTAAAGAAAATCCATTCAAGAAAAAGAAAGTTAACGAAGAACAAGATTCAGAATAAAGTAGAATAGGTGGTATATGCCTTATTATGAAACTGTGTTTTTTGCACTTATGTGTTTACAAGAAGAATTTAAAGGTTTTATAGCCACCTATCTATGTTTTCTGATGGTTATAGGAGATAAGTACATATCTCCTTTTCTTCAAACCACTTTTGACCTAAACCTTTACGAAGCAGTTTTTGCTGTAGATTTCGTATTCTTTTGTGCAAGCTTTTTTATTATATTTAGTAGGATAGGTTGGATATTGATGTTCACAATGTTCTTATCACTGTGTTTGAACATTATACCAATGCTTATCACTACAGATGCTATGTATCAAGTATTTATTAAGTACTACCATTATTTCAACATAGTACTGTTTGAAGTACTTTTCTACGGATGCTTAACTACATCAGTAATATATCCTTGGTTAAAACGTAACTTAGTGTCCTTACATAATTATGTAGATAATTGGAGTAAAGAAAAATGGGGTTCCTAGAATTCTTTTTAAGTCCTATATTCGGGACAATAGTAGGTAGTATATCTTCGGCATGGACACGAAGAGAAGAACGTAAAATGAGAGAAGTAGAGTTAGCTCATGAAAAAGATATGGCTAATATTAACTCTCAGATCAGAATTAATGAAGCCAAGGTAGAAGGTGAACTAACCGTACAAAAGTACGATGCACAAGCTTTCAAAGAATCTCAGAAAACATCTTCACCTTGGGCAGACACTATTAGAATGGCAGTGAGGCCTATTTTAACAGGGTATCTAGTTTGGGTATGCTCTTACTTAGGTTTCCAGTTAAATATTCTTGTAGGTGGGTTAGAATCCCTTCCCGTAAGCGAATTAATCGTTATGTACAAAGATGTCATAATCTCCGTAATGACCCTCACCAGTATGTCAGTTGCATGGTGGTTTGGTAGTAGAAATACACAAGCGAATAAAAAATGACTAAATCAGAATGGTTAAAAGAATATAGAGTAATTTCAACATTATCTCTTGTATTTGTATCATATATACTCTATATTGTAATTGAATGGATTACAGGGTTTGGTAAAGAAGGGCTAGAAGCTATGAGTATGGGTGGTGGTGTAGCTATCACTGGTATACTCGGCAGTATCACTGCTCTTTATGAGATAGTGTTTAGACACGCAAGATTTAAATTAGAAAAATCTGAAAATTAATACTTGACTTCTTTATTTAATCGGGTTAATCTTAAATAAGATTCATATTACAACATAGAGGAGAAATTATATGAACATTTGTAAAACACTAGCAGCAGGTCTTATCGCGTTATCAGCAACAACTGTAAATGCAGTAGATATTAAACGTGTCAGTGATGTAAACACAGGCTCACTGAAACAAAACTCAGCGCCAATTCAAGGTGAGTTAGCTGTATTGCCTAATGTATTTGATGTAAACAATATTGCTGTATCTGTTGAAGCAGAGGTGGAATCAGGGAGTTTTATTGTACTTGAACCAACAGGTATTAAGACAGAAGATCTACCTGAACTAGGATTATACGTTAGGGGAGTAGAGACAGGTTGGATCGAAGTTGGTAGTTTAACTGATTTTTATGATAACCGTCTAGTTTTTGAGGTATATTATGAAGGTGTAGATCAACATCTGTATCTATCAACAAATGATGGTTTAGATAATCCACATGTTGTTGGTGTAGAAGATATTGGTCAGGATACATCATTTAGACCTATTACAACAGGAGGTAATTTTGAAACAAATGTACAGTTCATGATCCAACCTCGTGAAGTGGATATACAGTTTGAACTATCAAGTTCAGTAAAATTTACCGTAATAGATATTGTTTACCCTGTAGGTGGTAGTCTTGAAGTACTTTATGGAGATACTGGTACAGTGGTAGATCTACAAAGCACCTTAGTACCTGTAGTGGAAGATGACTTTTTATCATTTAAAAGTGATTTTGACATTAGTAATGTTCCGCATCAAACCTTTAGCTTAGCGTTTACAGGTATTCGTTCAGGTATGAAATTAGAATTAGGTGGTACGGTATGTACAGAGGATTGTACTGTAGAATTAAATATGTTACCTACAGAATCTCAACCTATTAAATTAACGTTGCCAGAATCAATTTTTGATTATGAAGTTAAGGTAGATATTTTAGTTAATGGTAGTTTCCCTTTACCAACCACAACACTGTTCTCAGGCGAGACTAACCTAAACAAATACACAGTACCTTATGTATACCATGTTGCAAGTAACTCACAGTACTACTCTGTATTCACTATTACTCCAGAGGAAGATACACGAGTATTCTTTGAAATGGTATTATCAAAGGCTGGTACAGGTATGAATAAGGTTACAGAGGTATTTACAGATTATGAGTTAAGCTCACTTAATGGTTTAGAGATGTCGACGTTCTCTTTAGAGACACTATTGGACATTGTTGGTGTAACACTAGAAGATAATTACCATGCAACAGTGACATTTAAGTCTGTAGGTAAATTAAATATTAATGTCGATAATGTATCACCAACAGGTCGAACAACTATCAATGTAGAGAAACAGGAAAGTGATAAATAGATTAAAAAATCTATATACTGTGGAGAGGGAACTATATTATGAAGTTCCCTCTTTTCGTGGTAAAGATTATATATTATATAACTCATCTGGTAAAAAATTAGCAACTCTTACATCCAAAGGGATTTTGTATGTCCATACTGGTTTCACATTTGACGGATGCACACCTAAGTTTAAAATTACTCTCGGTGGTAAAACTTTTATCATCGGCACATCGGATGGATGCCTTGGACAAGATGGTTATCCTCTACTATTTCATGCTTCTCTAAAACACGATGTGCTGTGTAAAATATACAGTAAAAATCCATCCATCTACCCCCGAAAAACAATCGATAAAGAATTCCAAAAAGATATGAAGACAGTTAAATGGAAATGGAGAGGACTCTATTATTCCTTTGTCAGATTATACGCAAAAATTAGAGGATATAAATGATATGTCAGAAAATTTAGATAAAAATATCGTTAAGAAAACAATTGTTCCTGAAAAGATCCCTGTAGGTCAACAACGTCCTACCAAGGAAGTAGAGGGACACAATAAACATGTAGCACTTTTCGTAGATCAACAAAAGGCTTCGGCAAATAATGCAAAGAAAGCGTTTGATATCTTCGAGTGGCGATTAAACGAAATGCACAAATGTATGAATCCTAAAAATCAGGATAAATACGAAAAAGTTAAAATCGAGAATCCAGAGTTTGATCAGAATAAAAAGATTTGTGAGAAAACTAATCCGTTCTTCATAGATGTGTATCGTCCAGTATATGAACCTGATCGCTTCAAAGAAAATACCGTTAATGCAACATTAGCTCAAGCAGTTAAGAAACACGATGATATTATCGGTATGATGCAGCAAAAAGAAAAAGAGCTTAAGCAAGAACTTAAAGCCGCAAAGAAAGAAGCTGCGGAAAAAGGTTTATCTGTGGAAGAAAGTTCTCAGTCAGAAGGGTTTACTCCTTTAATTGAATTAGATTTTGATGGAAGTGGTACTGTTCAGTAATTAACTTTTTAGTAGACAATGTACTTATAGTTAAAGTTTAAGAGGCGTTTTATCTCGGTAGGAGTAGCTACCTGTTCGGGGTAAGATGAGAAAATAGGTTGCAAGAAATATCTCCCTTGTGACCTACCTTTTTATTTTTAGGAGATATGTAGTTGGAGATATGAATATGAAATGGTTATACAAAATAACCAATAAGATTAACGGTAAGATTTACATTGGAGTTACTATTGACCCAGACAGAAGGTGGAAACAACACAGGACTAAGAAAACTAATTGTTCTGCCTTAAAAGGTGCGATAGATAAGTATGGCGAAGATTGTTTCGAATTTAAGTTAATATGTTGTGGAGAAGATAGTTATATAGATGATTTAGAAGTTAAAGCTATTTCGTTCTACAACAGTTTAGCGCCTGAAGGGTACAACTTGACACTTGGCGGTGATGGTACAGTAAAATATCAATGGGATGATTCTTGGAATAAACTACTAGGTACTAAAACAGACCAAGACTTGGCAAGAAATCTAAACGTTACTTATGATGTGATAATATCTAGAAGAAACTCCCTTGGAATAAAGTCTTTCGCAGAACAAAACCAAACAGATTGGGGAGAAATAGATCCCCTGTTAGGTAAACATTCCGACCAAGATATAGCTAACCAATTCAACATTTCTTCATCCGCAGTAGGTAATAGACGCAGGAAGTTAAATATCCCATTCTATGTAGAAGATATAAATCATTATTTTACAGAAGAGGTTATTTCTCTGTTAGGAAATAAAAGTGACCCCCATATTTCTGAGAAGTACGGAATACCTTTACATATTGTTAAAAACAAGAGATGGTCTTTAAACATAGAAGGTGCAAGCAATTCTTCTTGGGTTTCAGAAAGAGAATGGACAGAATACGAGATGTCTAAGATAAAAGATGAAAGTTTAACCACTGAAACTCTAGTTAAAATATTAAACATCTCTAGAAACACTATCCAGAAGAAACGTAAACAATTAGGTATCAAGTTTAACAGAAAATATAAGAAAGATAAACACTTGATCACTGAGACCATGCGAGAAGACCTTCTTAATCCAGAAATTTCGTTAAAAGATTTATCTGTTAAGTACGGTATGAGTTCTTGCACAGCGTCACGTAAAAGAAAATTAGTATTAAAAGAAAAAGAAAAGAGGTACAATGAGTAAACAGTTACCTAAACCACAAGAGGGTCCACAAACCCTCTTTGTTTCACAACCTCCTGAAATTCCTCTAATTTTTTACGGTGGAGCAGCAGGTGGCGGGAAAAGCTGGTCACTTTTAGCTTACCTTTTAAGATTTGTAGATTGCCCCCATTTCTACGCTGTTTGTTTTAGGAAATCGCTTAAACAGTTAGAGAGGGCTTTATTTCGAGAAGCTAAAGAATTATACAGACCACTTATAACAGATAGTAACGGTAAGTATATAGGTAAAGCTAAGATTAACGACAGTGCGGGTAATTACAAAGTTACTTTCCCTAGCGGAGCTGTTATAGAGTTCTCTTACCTTACTTGTGAAAAAGATGCTATAGATAACTTCCAAGGTGCGGAACTTACCGCAGCAATATATGATGAATTTACTCACTTTGATGAGGCAAGTTTCAACTACATCCGTACACGTATGAGGAGTAAATCCAAATACCCTTCATTTACACGTTGTTCGATGAACCCTCACCCAAATCACTTTGTAAAAAGTAAATATGTTGAGCCTTTCTTAGTTAGTGACCCAAACAACCCCTTGTACGGTGTTATTGACAAGAATCTTAATGGTAAATTACGTTATTACTTGTTCGATAGAGGTCAGATCGTAAGTTCTTGGGATAAAAGTTATCTAGAAAATGAATACCCAAACAGAGCGATTAGAAGTTATACAGTAATAGGTTCTAGTCTCACTGATAACAAGAAGATGCTCGAAATTAACAGTGATTATGCCGATGACCTTGAAGCGAATGATCCTGCTAATGCAGCAATGTTGTTAGACGGGAATTGGAATTATCAGCCAGCAGCCAATGGCTTTTGGGACAGGAAAACTATCCAAGAAATAAGTTCGAAAGAATTACCTAACGGTATTGTTTGGTGCAGAGCTTACGATAAAGCTAGTACAGAACCTAGTAAAGAGAATTCATCTTATGATCCAGACTACACAGCTAGTTGTAAAGTAGGTAAAGACAGAGACGGTAACTTGTATTATGCAGGGGATTATATCTGTGATGAATTCGGAGAGGATCTTATGAGGTTCAGGAAAAAGCCCGGACCTAGAGATGAACTTATCCGTAAACAAGCTGAATATGACACACCTAATGTTACTATCATTTTCGCAAAGGATCCAGCGCAAGCTGGAGCTTATGAATTCGAACAATCTGCTAAGAAATTACAACAAGAAGGTTTCATAGTAAAAGCAGACCCTATGCCATCAAATAAATCAAAATATAAACGTTTTGAACCGTTTTGCGCGGCAAGTCACAATGGTTATGTGTATTTTGTAGCAGACACTTTCTCTCGTAAAGATTTGGACTATATCTATCTTGAGTTAGAGAACTTTGACGGGGATAAGAATAATGGTTATAAAGATGATGTGTTGGATGCAATATCTTCTGGTACAAGTTATATCTTAAGAGAAAGAACTATTAAACCCTTCTCACTTCCAGACTGTTCTACGGTAACAACAGCTTACACTAAGCATAAGTCATCTATCCAGTAAATGCAAGACTATTTTACAAAAAATATTAACCTTGTTATAATAGGTATTATACAATAACAGTGAGGAAGCTGATGAAAGAGAGAATCCGTATTAAGAACGGTGTTCCGATTACTAAAGCTTCTTCTCCACCAACCAATACGACAGAACAACGTCAATCTAAGAAAGAGTTATCTACTACTGCGATAGAGTTTGTACGTAGGCAGATAGACATTCTTAAGCCTTATGAGTTATCACGTTCCCAGAGATTACGAACTTACCAAATTATGTTACAGGATGATGCTGTAGCTACTTGTTTTGGTGCTCGTACAATGGCTGTAGCGAAAGCACAGGCTAAGGGTAAAGTGTTAGCTAATATGAATAGTGAGGAATCACTAGAGGCTAAACGTTTCGTTGACTACTGCTTACATGAGTTGGATAATCAATCTCCTTTGACAATTGGTTATATGGCTAGTCACATGATACGTGATGGATGGTCACCTTTTGAGATGGTATTTGATTCTGGAGAAGGAGAGTGGTCGGATAAGTGGAGGTTAAAGAAATTAGCCTACATTCACCCGATGAGTTTAGATAGTTTTGAACCTTGGAGAGTTTTACCAGATGGTAAGACAATCTCAATGCTTCGTCAAAAACCTGATGCCTTTATGGGAAGTAATGGTTACTCAACTGGTAACTTTGCTGCACATGGTGGTGTTAAGGAAATACCTTTTAACAGAGTATGTTACGCTAGTTATAGTGGTACAGATTCTCAACCAACAGGTAGTAGTTTGTTCGATGCAGCGTATGTCCCTTGGAAAGAGAAGCAAATGCTTCAAGATCTGGCGCTTATAGGTGTTCAAAAGGATCTAGCTGGTATGCCAGTAATGGGAGCACCTAGTTCCTTGTTGGCAGCAGCGGCAGAGAACCCCAGTGGAGCAGAAGCACAAATGGTTGAGCAGCTTAAAGCTAACTTAGCTAATTTACATGCTGGTGATCAAGCTTTCGCTATTATCCCAACCGATACACATTCCGAAAATGGATCTGGTCAAAGACAATTTGAACTTAAATTCCAAGGAATTGACGGAGTTAAACTTTTATGACTCCCTTTCTTAGAAATAGGAAAGTAAAAAACTTGCTAAATGCTGGAAACTCCTAGTATAATAGGTACGATACTCAATAGTAATATTGAGCGACCCGTAAAAATCTTATTATAGGGACAATCAGCAGGTTGTAATCCCTGAATATTACAGTAAGGAGATTAATAGAATGACGAATGATTTTAGAACAAACGAAAAGTTTTACCCTTTCGCAGTTAATTGTGAAGGAAAGGTTAAGTGTTTAAAACAGATAAAATTATTATTTGTAAAACAGGTACACACGGTTATTACTATAAAAGTAAACACCTAGTGCATAGGATGGTGGCTGAACTTTTTATACCTAATCCTGATAACAAGAAACAAGTTAACCATATAGATAGTGACAGAACCAATAATCACGTAGATAATTTAGAATGGGTAACTCCCGCAGAAAATATGCAACACATGGTAAGCCAAGGCAGACAATCCATAAATTGTAAATACGGTGAAGATTGTAATTTAACTATACACCCTGATTCAGTAGTTCATAAGATTTGCGAACTCCTTAGTCAAGGTATGAGAAATATAGATGTCGCAAAAAAACTAGAAGTTAGTAAAGCTTACGTAAAAGCTGTTAAAGCAGGTAAACTAAGAAAAGATATTTCAAGTCAATATGATATTCCTGAGTTTATTAGAAGAGGTCTATCTTTATCTACAGTGGAATGGATTTGTATAAAAATCTGTGAAGGTTTAGGTAATACCGAAATTGTTAATCTTTCTACTAACCCGAAAGTTAATCTTACAGCAGTTAAAAACATTCGTTACAAGAAATGTTATAAAGAAATTTCTGATAAATTTTTCGATTACAACCCCAACGACTACCGAAAGACTATTGTTAATAGAATCAAGTAGGGTACACTATAAGCTTATGATAGTGGAAACGGCAAGAACCTAAACAAGTGATGTTGTAGGTTAAGATATAGTCTGATCTGTACGGTAACGTACAGCAGTTCTTTCAAGAACGGAGAAGGTTTTGCGAACCTTCTTGAACATAGTGAATAAAAATTTCGATATAGTAGAGATAGTTGAACAAAGACGTAAAGCTATCTTCAACTGTTTCTCTTGTCAGAATATGATTTCTGGTGAAAATGGTGGTGGTTCTTATAACTTGCTTGAAGGTCAATCATCATTACAGGCACACGCTGTAGAGTTAGATAATATGGTTGTTGATCATATGATGAATAAACAGATCATACCAAAACTACTTCGCCTGAATGGTTATAAACTTGCACCAGAAGATGTACCTGTGTGGAAAAGTGGTAATGTGCAAGAATTATCTCAAGATGAGAAATCTAAGACAGCTCAACGTGTAGGTGCGGTAGGTCTATTACCAAAAGCTAACGCTAAGTTTCTTAATGAATTATATGAAGATCTTGGTTACAGGTTTAGGTTTGATGAAGAACTTACTGAAGAAGAAGTTATGTCACAACTAGGTGCAGATGTGTCTAGAAGTGGAGAGGGTATGGCTTCTGGGATGCCATCAGGAATCGGAGACTCTTTAGGTAATAATTCGGCAACAAATAGCGAAAACGCTGCATAGTTTGCACTGACTAAATAACAGTGATATAATTAACATTATAAAGGACAATAGATTATATGTCTTACACTCAACAATTTAATGTTAGAGAGGGTGAGGTTGTCCGATGCTTCGATGCTATTGCTTATGATGTTCTTGTTGAATCAGGATATCTTGAGAAATCAGCAGCAACAAAAGTCAGTGAATATTTCATATCTTTAACCACTCTTGACACTTACAACACCTACAAGAATTACACTTTCTCCTTGAATGAAATGGAAGCTACTTTCTCTAGTAAAGATGATACTTTGCTGGAGATTGTTCTTCGTGATACAGCAGTTCATAAGAAAGTCACCTTGAAGAGTGATAAGTCTACTTTAACATATGCTAAAGGTCAAGACACAGTTGGTAAACATAGTGAGATAAATGACTTAGCGTCAAAAGAACCTATCTACTCTATCACAATCAATGATAAAGAATTTCTAACACCACTAGATGTAGAAGAAGTTTATGAGCATTTAACAGGTATTAACCTTGAAGCTGCTAGACAGTCTCTTGGAGAAGAAGTTAAAGAATCTACAGCTCCTATTAACTGGTGGACTGCATTTTTAAATAGCGAGGAAACTGATGTCTCAGAATGATAATACGTTATTAGAGCGTATGGCACAGGCATTTCAGAAAGCTCTCGGTCAACAATCACAACCTATTGATCAACCTATTGAAGAAGAAGTTGTAATTAAGAGTTACAATGAATCGGAAGAAGGTGTTTCCTTAGAGAACAATGAAGAGTTACGTAAGTGTCTTGAAGTTGTTTGTGAACCTTATAAGCGTGATGCTCATCAGAATTGGTATACAGCAGAAACGATTAGTAAAGGTTATGAGAGTTACGAGAAAAACAAAGACAACATTCCTGCCAACCTATTTCACCTAGTTGATACAGAAAGCTTTACTGTAGATGAGACGTTTATCCTTGAAGAAGATACTTACTACGAAGCTATTGATGATACTTTAGTGAAAGGTACTTGGATGGCATGGACTCATTACCCAGATGATGAGTTATGGGAATTAAAGAAATCAGGTGAACTTGGTGGTTTATCTCCTGCTTGTTTAGGCAAGGTTGATAAGAACACTGGTGAAATTACTCACTTAGCATTCACTAAAGAAGATTTCTACGCTCAATTAGAAGAAGGAAACACAGATGCCTCTTAATATTGTAAAAGATGCTAATGAATTCCACCCACACATGGCTGTTTGCTCAATGACTATCAACGATGGTTCAGCAAATAAGCACAATCTTCCAGTTATCCAAAAATCTAAAATCAAGTCTGATAAAGAAATCGCATTACTTAAAATGCTTAAATCTGATACTCCTGAAGTATTAGCTAAGGCTTCTGTTAGTAATGATAAACGTATGTTAGAAGCTGTTCTTAAAGATAAGTTTGCTTCGGCAGAAACATATACGTGGATTTGGTTACGTGACTTCGATCCTGAGACACAAAAGGCTGTGTTTGAAATGGACGATAAATCTTACGCAATTGGTTACTCTAAGGCTGATAATGGTCTTATTGAGTTAGCGGAAGATATGGAAGAAGTGATTCATCACGATGTATACACTACTGCATCGGAAAACAGTTTGATTCTTAAGGGTAATGCTCTTGAGGAACAAAAAGACTCGGAAAATGATTCTGAGGAACAAGAAATTGAGGAAGAGGGTATTTCTCCTGCCTCAGAAGATAATCCAGAAAATAATGATAATGAGGATGATATGTCTGATAAGAAAGACGCTCCAGTAGAGTTTACTAAAGCTCAACAAGATCAAATTGCTGAACTTCTTAAAGCAGAACGTCTAGCAGTTCAACAAGAGATTGAAGCAGCAGCACTACTTAAATCTACTACAGAAGCACTTGAAGCTCAAGAGTTTGTAGCTCAAGAAGATGTTGAAACTTTTGCTAAAGGTTTAGTAGCTAACCAAGAACTAGCAACTATCGTACTTAAGTCTCTTAACTCAGCTAAAGAAGCACTTACTGCTAAAGATGAAGAAATTGCTGAAATTAAGAAAGAGTTCGCAACTCAAGAACAAGTTACAGAAGAAGCAGAAGTAGTTATCGAGAAAGGTAACGTTACTGAAACACTAGCTGCTCAAATGGCTAAACTTAAAACTAAATAATTTAGAGGAAATTAAATAATGGCAATTTCACGTCCACAAGTAGTAGCTAACTTCTTGCAAAGTGCTGGTGTTGACTCAGATATGATTTGGGATTCACTAGAAGTAACTAAGACAGCTACTATGTCACACGGTACACTTTTAAAAGCAGACGGTACAGAAGCTGCTGACGCTGATATTACTGCTGGTGATGCAGTTTATGTAATTGATGATTTACTAATCGCTGATGTTGCAACTGGTGATGAATATACAGCACGTGTTGTTAAAGCACTAGATCGGGTTAAGTTCTACGGTGCTAATCTTAAAGTAGGTGCTACTGCACTAACTACTGCACAGTTAACAGCTTTCGGCAAGCAATACGCTTAATAATAAGAATAATTAGAGGAATATTTAAATGGCAGATTTACGTTACGGTGAACAGAGTTTACAGAACTTCACACCACTAATGGATCTTGTACCACGTGAAGAAAACATGCTTGAGCGTATGGGTTTATTCGCAGAGAAAGATTATGTTACTGAGTCAATCACTACTTTTGAGCGTCGTGTTCTTGGTACTGATGAAATGTATTCAGTTGCTCGTGGTGCTGACCGTCAGTACGCTGGTGATGATGAAGCGAAAGAAGCATTGCTTAAAGTACCTTTCTTCACATTAGATAAAGTTGTTAAACCTTCTGACGTACATCAATTACGTGAGTTCTTAACTGCAACTGATCCAGAAACTGTACGTTCACGTGTTGAGAAAGTAATTGCACGTATTCAACGTGGTCACGCTCGTTTACATAAGAATGTTATGTATGAAGCACTAGTTAATAACAAAACTTACGCTAAAGATAAAACTGGTAATGACCGTCCTAACTTCGTTAAGAACTTCCAAGCAGCTTTCGAAGTACCTAACGCAGAAATGTTTAATGGTGCGGCTGA
>CAKZOO010000156.1 GCA_937136455.1 uncultured Flavobacteriaceae bacterium
TTTGTTTATCGACAAACTTTAAGGCAAAAACCGGATATAGGTCGGTACAAAAAAGGAAGGGATTTAATTTATCCTAGATATAAATTAAAGGGGTAATGGAATTTATTAGGGGGATAAATTCGTGTGAAAACGCAAAATCCTATAATTAGCCACTAAACGGCTTTTGGTGGCTAATTATAGTTTTTTCAAAAATAACCACTATATTTGCATTAGTGGTTAAATATAGTTTTACTAAATATCGCCACTCATTTAAAATTAGTGGTTAATTATAGCAAATGACAAAGTTCATAGAGAAACAGCTAATAGAGACTTTTAAGAACGAAACTCAATTCGATCGGGATGAGCTATTCGCCTTTTTAAAGCAATTCGATCCGGAAATGACCGAAACGGCTTTATCATGGCGTATCCATGACTTACTAAATAAGAACATCATTAAATCCGTAAAACGAGGGGTTTACAGTATTTCAAACAGTAAGAAGTATGTTCCTGCCATTTCTGATAAACTTGTAAAGCTCTCAAAAATTGTAGCCAAGGAATTTGACGACCTAGATTACTGCTTATGGAGTACTGAATGGTTTAATGATTTTACAAGACATCAAATAGGAACCTTCTTTTACTTGTTAGAAGTGGAAAGAGACTTTGTAGAAGAAGTATTCAATGCCTATTCTGAATCCAAACAATTCAGGGTGTATCTCGATCCTAACGAGGACATCATGGAAAGGTATGTGGAAACTGAAATTTCCATCGTTATTAAACCGCTAATCAGTCGTTCTCCAAAGCAGAAAGTTTCCATAAAACCCAAATCAAAGGATAAAATTCAGGTTCCGACCTTAGAAAAAATGTTGGTGGATGTGTTTTGCGACCACGTAACCTTTTACACGGTTCAAGGAAGTGAAATGGAAACGCTATTTGAAAATGCCCTAAAAAGGTATCATATCAATTTTAGCCGAATGCTGAATTACGCTAGGAGACGGAAAAAAGAGCCTCAATTGAAAGCGTACATGAGCGAGCATTTTGGAGATTTATTAAAAGATATTTTAGAATGATAAAAGCACATTGTTTTACCAAAGAATGGATCAACGGCTTTAAGCAGCAAAAGCATTTGAAGCGGATCAATCCTCCGATACTGGAGAAAATGATACACGCCCTTTCCTTATTGCAGCAGCTCAAAGCTCATGGTTTGGATTTCACTTTTAAAGGTGGAACAAGCCTTGTGTTATTACTTGCCAAGTCAAGACGATTTTCGGTAGATATTGACATCATTACCACCCAAAGTCGAGAAGAAGTAGAAGCTATCCTGGACAAAGTTGTGGCTAACTCACATTTCAACAAGTGGGATTTGCAAGATAGAAGAAGCTACAAGGAAGGTGTACCCAAAGCACATTACGAATTTGATTATGAATCAAGTCTCAATCAAAGTGCTCACTTTGTATTGTTAGATATTCTTTTTGAGCAAACCGATTACCCAAGGTTATTAGCAGCTCCCATCCAATCGGAGTGGATTGAATCCGAAGAACTGTTGGAAGTAACTGTACCTTCTATTGAATCTATTTTAGGCGATAAGCTCACTGCATTTGCACCAAATACTGTTGGAATCCTGTACGGAAAAGACAAAGAACAGGAAATCATTAAGCAGCTTTTTGATATTGGCTGTCTGTTTGATGAAGCTGAAAACGTAGAAGAAATTGCATTGAGCTTTGAGAAAATTGGAGCTAAGGAAATCAACTACCGTGAACTGGAAATTGGCTTAACGGACATACTGGATGATATTTTCACTACTTCTTTGCTCATAGCCAAGCGAACCAAAAACACGGAAGAGCCGGACAAAACAAGGTTTACCGAACTCACTACCGGAATACGCAGGTTTGAAGGCTTCTTGATCGCTGAAAACTTCAAAATAGAAGATGCCATACTTGCAGCAGGTAAAGCAGCTTACCTCACCAAACAATTAAAGAATAAAGACCATTCAGCCATAGAGAAATTTAATGGTCAGGACATCAGTAAACTGGAAATTGCCGGAGAGCTGAACTTCCTGAATAAACTCAAAAAGTCGAGAGACAAAGCAGCATTTTTCTATTGGTATAAGGCGTTAAATTAAGAGTTTATTATGGATAAAAGTACATTCGAAATAATGCAGATGGATTGCCCCTCAGAAGAAAGTTTAATTAGAATGAAGCTAGACACTATCGAAGGAATTAAAATGCTTGAATTTAATATTCCTGATCGCAAATTAATTGTAATTCACGATGGAAATTTAGCTGAAATTGAAAATGCCATTAATAACTTAAAACTTGGTGATAAATTAATATCGTCAGAAAAGGTCGAAGGTGTTAAAATTCAAGAAGATAAAAATCAAAGCAAATTATTATGGACTGTTCTAATTATCAATTTTGCATTCTTCTCAATAGAGATCATAACAGGATGGTTTTCTAAATCAATGGGATTGGTTGCTGACAGTTTAGACATGCTAGCAGATTCAATTGTATATGGATTGAGTTTGTTTGCGGTTGGAAAGACGGCAGTAAGCAAAAAGAAAGTAGCTTCTTTAGCAGGTTATTTTCAAATACTACTTGCTGTAATTGGGTTTATTGAAGTAATAAGACGATTCTTTGGATCAGAAGCATTACCTAATTTTTCAACCATGATTCTGGTCTCCATATTTGCTTTGGTTGCAAATGCCCTTTGCCTTTTACTTCTCCAAAAATCAAAATCTAATCATGAAGCACACATGAAGGCTAGCATGATTTTCACATCTAATGATATAATTATCAATCTAGGAGTGATAGTAGCGGGCTTATGTGTGATGTTATTGAATTCAGGTATCCCTGATTTAATAATTGGTAGCATAGTATTTATACTTGTAATAAAAGGAGCTTTAAAAATCTTACAACTTGGAAAATGAAAACCAACTTTTCAAAAATATTATCCAAGTCCGATTTTAAAGTAGCTCGTAGCTGCTCGACCAAGCTGTATTACAAGAAAAATGGCTACCCATCTGCCAATGATGGCAACGAATACATGGAGTATCTTGCCGAAGGTGGATATGCCGTTGGTAAATTGGCTACGCTTCATTTTCCGGAAGGTATTCGCATACAAAACGAACTCGGACTGGAGAGTGCCATTGCTCAAACCAAAGAAAAGCTGCAAAAAGAAAACGTAGTCCTTTTTGAACCGGCTTTGTTAACGGAAGGCAAAGTAGCTGCCATTGATATTTTAGTCAAGCAAGGCAATCGTTTTCAGATTATTGAGGTGAAGTCCAAAGGCTTTGATTCTGATAACCCCAAATTTGACAAAGGTTGGGATGAATATTTAGAGGATATTGCTTTTCAAAAGGAGCTTTTACAAGAAGTATTTCCTAATGCTCATATCGACTGTTTTCTGTTTGTTCCGGACAAAGCCAAACGAACCCAAATAGATGGCTTAAACGCTTTATTTGAGCTCAAAGAAGTAGAAGCTCACAATCAGTTTAAATTTTACGAGATTGAATTTATTGGTGATCCTGAACTTATCCGAAAGGATGATATTATGGTGAAGGTGGATGTAAACGATGAAGTCAATAAACGCAGCTCCATCATTAAAAACGCCACGAAGGTCTATTGTGAAAGTTTGCAGAATGGAGCGAAAATTCAAGAGCCTTTGAATATAAATTGCTTCTCTTGTGAATACAATGCCGGAGAAGATAAAAACGGCTACCATGAATGTTGGAAGGGAATGCCGGAACCGGAATTACATATCAGAGATGTTTACCGTTTGGGAAATATCAAAGAAAATAAGGAATCCGTTGCCAATTCCTTAATCGGAGAAAAGAAACTAGATGTAGATGCTTTGCCTGAAAAAGCTTTTGAAGGTGTTTGGGGTGAACGTAGATTGATTCAGATAAACAATACCAAAGCTCAATCAGAATGGATTGCAAGGGAATTGAAAGAGGAAATCAACTCATGGAAATATCCGCTGCATTTTATTGACTTTGAAACCTGTATTACGGCATTACCTTTTCACAAAGGCATGCGACCTTATGAAATGAGTGCTTTCCAGTGGAGTTGCCATACCATTAAACAACCCGGAGCGGAACCTATTCATAGCGAATGGCTCAATACCGATCCTAAATTCCCCAGTTTTGCTTTTGCAGAAAGTTTGATGAATAAGGTCGGATATGATGGTACACTGTTGATGTGGAGCTCACATGAAAATACCACCTTGCGAAACATCTACTATCAAATGGAAGAGTACAATCAATCCATTCCGGGATTAAAGCGATGGTTAGAATACGTTGTGAAATTTGATAAAAACGGAGCCGGAGCTTTTACGGACATGAACGACTTGGCATTGAAATACTACTTTCATCCAATAATGAAAGGACGTACTAGCATCAAAGTAACGTTACCGGCTGTTTTGGCTGCCAACAAATCAAAACGCACTGAAAACTGGCTATCTAATTTTGATGAAGGCATCAATTTGTTGCATCGAGGCGAAGATGGAATAATCGAGAATCCATACAAACATTTGCCACCCATCGACTTGTTGGAAAATGCCGAAAAGGTAAACGAAGGAACCGGAGCCATGCGAGCTTATGAGGATATGCTTTTTGGTATCAGTAAACACCAACTGGAAATAAAAAAAGCCTACAAAGAGGCTTTATTACGCTATTGCAAACTGGATACGCTTGCCATGGTGATTATTTGGGAGCATTGGAGGAACCTTTGATTTATCATTCATCCTTAGATAACAACCCAATTATTGCAAGTAATGCTGCACCTCCAAGAACCCATGCCCAAGCATTTGAATCTTCCGTGGATTTCTTCTTTTGAGCATTCATTTTTTTATTCAGGGATTCAATGGCATTGTGAGGATTGTGGCGATTGAAGACTATGTAAGGGAATTTGAAATTTGGATCGACCGGAACAGTATCTTCAACCAAAAGAATAGAAGGGACATTGGCAACCTTAGCTAAACGCCATTCTTTTTGAACTCGCTTGGTTTCATAACCGTCTCCCGTTATTATTCCGATAAATAGCTGTGCTTTATTTATGTTCACTTTTGTTAGTGAGCTCATTTCAGTATTAAAGTCATTGCTTTGGAATATCTGAAAGTTCTTTTTTCTCAACTCACTTGCTAACAAGGTCAGGATAAACTGGTCCTGATCATTTAATGAATATGATAAAAATGCCCTCATGTTGTTTTCTGTTTAAGTGAACTGATTTTTTGATGATATTGAGGGAAGTATATTGGTTGTAAATCTTCTCTCACATACAGTTTGTTAAGGAATTGGTTACTATTCCAACACTCGTAATGGTATTTATCCTTGCACTCTTTATTTAAGCGTTCAAATAGTTCTGTCAATTTTGATGTCGGTCTAGTTTTACATATCAATAAATACCCGGCAGCACCGTATGAATGTATCAAAGTTGGGATGTTAACCGAATTAATTTTTGAAGTAGAAATGGTGTCTTCATGGAATTTGCACTGCACAACCCACTTTCTTTTGAAAATCTTAATATCATCAGAAAGGTCAAATTCAATCAATATATCACGACCACCATCGGTTCCAACACCGCTTTGAAAAACTTCTACATTGGTAATATTGTTTTCCGGATCATCTTTCAATTTCCTGAAAAAATCAGCTACCAAGTCTTCAAACTGGTCTCCATCTTTTATTTCATCAAATGACAACTGCATACTTTAATCTTCTATTTCGTCATCCGCTTCGGGTAATTCTAAAGCCTGAACTGGTTGAATAGCATTTCCTGCGATACCACGAATTGAGCTGTACATATAATTTGTATTCAGAAGAACTTTTTGAATTTGCTTTTCTCGTTTCTTCCAATGCCCCATTATAGAACGTTTTTCTGTTTCTAAATCAGATTGCATTTGAGTAAAACCTTCAACAATTGCTTCAATTTGTAATCTAAACTCGTTGCTAGTTAAAAAATCATAGAGCATACTCATTTTATCACCTTTGTTTTCCTGAGTAGATACAGCATTACTTATTTGAATAATGGATTCACGAAGCACAAAACACAACCCTTTAAACTCTTCATAAGAACAAATCCATATTCCGTCTTTCATACCTAATCTATCCATATCCGAAGGCATAGCATCTGTCACCAAGACACCGATATTAGCACCCTGATCACGAATGTCGTTTTTAAATTTCTCAATCCAACTAGGTTGAAAATCCTTTGTTCTTTTACTTTCATAGTAAATGGAACCACAGTTCTGCTTGGATCTCGTATTCACAACCTGAATACAATCTCCGCCACGAGCTCCCTTTTTAATCTCTTGAATTGAATCCAAAGGAAAGTTATTAGCCAACCATTCTTCAATAGCCAATTCTTGAACCTCACCTTGCATTTGCATAGAACCTTGCTCTTGCTTACGCTTCATTTCTTCAGTAAGCTTCTTTTGGTCTTCTAGCTGTTTTTGAAGTTCTTTAAATCGAAGCTCATTTCTTTCTTCTTCCGATTTACGAATCTTCTCTTTCTCAACGCTTATTTGCTCATTGATTTTACGTTGAGCTTCTGCTTCAACAGCTTCTTTTAACTCTTCTTTTTCTCGTTTAAGTTTTTCGATTTCAGCTTTAGTTCGATTAAGTTCTTTGATTTGGTCCGATTTCTCCTGCAATTCCTTTTGGTACGCAGTTATTTGTTCGGATTGTTCTTCTGCTAATTTTAATCGAAGCTTTTCTTCGAGCTGCTTTTTCTCATCCTTGAGTTGCTTTTCAAGTCTTTCCTGAAAAAGTTCATTTTCTTGTTTCTTCTTTTTCTCAAACTCAATCTTTTCTTGATGAAGAGCATCCTGTTCCTTCTCAAACTTTTTCTTTTCCTCCGCTAATTGAGCTTGATATTTCTGCTTTATTTCATCTTCTAACTGATGTGAAAGAATATCTTGAACATCAATTGAAGTTCCACAGTTGGGACATTTTATTTGTGTTTCTTTGCTCATAACATTCTTATTTTTTCCATTCAGCAAGGATTTTGTTGAAATCAACATTTTTCCATTGTTCCTTCCATATCTCAAAATATTCTATATCCGAAGATTTTGGTTCAGGATCGCATCTATCAATCTTCACTAAAGAAGGAAGTGTAATTGATTCGCCAATTAGCAATGCTTCACCAGATTGAAGGGTTGGAAGTGTTTCTGTCAAATTTCCAAGCGTATCAGGCAACAAACGTTTTACATAATTTTGATCTTCCGGGTTGGTTAGCCTCATAGCGATGAAGTTGTTACACTGAGAGAAGATCGTTTCTGATATTTCAGAAGGTCTTTGACTCACAATTCCTAGCGTAACACCATATTTTCTTCCTTCTTTAGCTATCCTTTCAATAGCTAACTTTGATGATCTGTATTTTAAGAGATCACTTTTCGGAACATAAATATGAGCTTCTTCATATAGCAATAATAGTGGGGTTTCAGCCTTTTGACCATTTGAAAGGAGCTTGCTGAAGAAGAAACCAAAATCGAATAATATTCTTGAAATAAGCGAAACTGTTATGCTAAGTACTTCAAAAGGAATTCCACCAAGATTAATTATAGTTACGTTTGATTCTTTTGAATTTTCGTACCCTATAAACTGCTTGACTGTTTCTTCAAATGAAATATCTCTTGATTTTTCTCCAAATAAAAACTCCAGACGTGTATTTTGAAGTTTGTTTTCTAATCTTTCAATAAATTTATCCAACGTTCCATCGGCATACGTTCCACTAGTAACGCTTTGGGATTTTGATGGATAGAATTGCAGCTTGCTTTCAAAGTATTTTTCAATTCTTTGTTGAGGCGAAAGTTCAACCCCATCTTCTGATTTAGTAGATTCTCCATTCTTATAGGAACCACACTCTCCAACAATCATATAACGATCGGATGCCTTGGAATTAACCGTTTCCGTCTGAATGTTAAATAAACAGTTATAAACCTCTTGAATATCAAATTTTAAGGGTGAATCAAAGTGTATTTTATCAATATCGGAGTTGTGTTTCTTTTTATTTTCCGTAATTACTTTTCGCAATACAGATGATTGGTTGTAATTATTTCTGTCTCCCGTATCCAAGAATAACTGTTCCAACTCATCACCATTTAACATCCAATAAGGAAGAGTTAAGTTTGTAGCATTCAAAACATTTGCTTCTGGAAAAGCTTGTTCGTATTCGCCATGAATATCAAAAATCACAATATGTGAATTGTTTAACCCGGTATATCCACTATTTTTTGAGTTCACCGCTTGTTGTAAAACCTTTGCGACTGTGTGTGATTTACCAGACCCTGTTGAACCTACAATTGCGAAATGTTTATTGAAGAATTTATTCCCATTTACAGGAACCTTCAAATCATTTGTTGTTAGTTTTGAAAAATGAAACTGTTCATTTTCTTTAATTCTAGTGGTGAAGATGCTGCTAAGCTCTTCTTCAGATAGTAAAGCGATTCCATTGTTAGGCGGTAATGGTATTCCATGCCCTCCACGTTCAAATGTGCTTTCTGAACCATTAATTTCAAGTGTTCCGGTAAGTTTTACCTCCAAAACAAATGATGGTTGGGTGGATTCTGTTTCTTCGTCACCGTTGTCCTCATCTTTAATACGGTAGTTTTCGATTATTCCAATAACAAATTTAGTGTCATTGTTTTTGTAAGGAATTTTGATGTAGCTACCCAAATTAAACTGATCATCAAAAAGACTTGGATCAACTATCTCAATGCTAATTGAGGTAGATGAAACGTTTATTATTTTAAAGTTGTTTGAATCCATTCTAAAAGAGTTTTAATATTTGTTCTGTATTTAATTTACTGACAACTTGATGGGTAGATTCACCGATTAAATTATGTGTTGCACAGTCAACTAAAATCCATGAAGCAGTTAATCCGAATTCGCTGATATTATCAAAAGTTTCACTTGATATAATCCTTGCTTTAAATGAAGTTTTCGAAAGACTATTTGTTGGCTTTCCACCCAGTATCTTTTTATTAATAATTGCAGGAGATTCGAAGTGCTTCTGACTAAAGAGAATAGCCTCGTAGCCATCATTAAATGGGCAGTGTTGATTTATAAGATACCTTTTTACGCTTTCAACTTTTTCAGAAGGAATTACAAATATGAGAGGCTTAACATCGTGAGTTGCCTTATGATAATGTTTTTCAATTAATTGAAGTATAAACGACGGAAGATTGCAAGAATCTGTTTCTGCCACTTCTCCTAAATACATAATTGTATGCTGATTTTTAATTGGCTTTTTGAACCTTGCCTTTAAAAGCTTGAAGTACTCCTGTTCACCTTTATACTCTTTAAATGAATTAAGAAATATAATTTTTCGACCTTTATTGAGATAATCGACTAGTTCTCTTTTTGTAATTTGTCTTCCTGTTTGGTTGCTAGGAGAGTTATCTACAACCTTTTTTCTTAAGTAATCAACTAATATTGAATAGAAATAAATAGCATCATCTTTGGAATTAACAAAGCCCAATAATTGTAGTTTATTCAGTGCTGTCTCAAATTGAGTCTGAAATGTTTCTGAAAATCTAAGCTCAAACGCATTCAAAAAGTCATTTTTATCACCGGTAGTAAAACGTCCTTGTTCTTTTCCTAATATGTTATTTAAAAACGTTAAATCTACGTTTTCAGAATGTCCATTAGTGTCCGAAAAATAGCAATACAAAATGTACCTTTTCGATCTGTCATTTTGAAATTCCTCTATTAACTGAATAATAGGTGCTCGTATTACAGAAGGAGTTAGCTTTGAAGCTTCTTTGTATTTCACTTGCATTACAAAATCGCTGTTATTGATGTCCTGAATTTGTTCAAGACACAAAACATCGTTTTCATCAGCAGAATCTAGTGCTTCAATTAGTGTTTTATCAAATTGAAATTCAAAGCCTTTTATAGCATAGTACCCTCCATCCATACCTACATCTCCTTTATTAATTCTTTTGCTTTATCCAAGGTGTATGCACCATCCACCTCTTTTTGGTCGAATATCATAAAGTAGGCAAAATCATGTCCTGCTTGTTTTTCCCATTCATTACCTAATCGACATTTTGCAGCACTATCCGTGTTATCCAAGTGGTCTCCTTTGGTTTCTACTAGAATAGTTTTACCTGACTTGGTGTATAGGATAAAATCCGGGTAGTGGTTGGCTTTAAATCCATTGATATAAAATCCTTTTCCACGCTCTAAGTTCCTGTGCCAAAACACTACGTTGGAAGAGGTTCCAATTTCCATGATTACTTTCTCTTCAAAGTTGTTCATTGAACCCTCTCTTTCATATAAAGAGTTACCGATTGAAGAACCTAAGTTTCCTGGAACAATAGCTTCGGGTAAAGTCCAGTTGGACATTACTTTAATCTTCCTAGACTTTATAAGGTCATTAAATCGCTTCTCTGCATACTCATCTGAAAGACTTCGGATTTTTGCCTTTATTTTATCTGTATAGCTCCATTTCCTTACCAATATATCTCGGAGTTGCTCTGCATTTAATCCTTCTAAAATTCTGCTTACATACTTTTGGATTTCCTGATCGGCAATGGGGTACATATTCCCAATAATCTTCATTATTTGGTATGTAATGTCTGCTATCTGATTTTCTTTCGGTTTTGCCAAAATGTATTCGGCAATAGGATCTTTGATTATTT
Organism: uncultured Flavobacteriaceae bacterium; assembly: GCA_937136455.1. GTDB lineage: Bacteria > Bacteroidota > Bacteroidia > Flavobacteriales > Flavobacteriaceae > MAG-120531. The sequence goes on from CAKZOO010000156.1 coordinate 10,615, forward strand.
GGTCTTCAATCTTTGTGAAAGATGGTCGATACTCATTTTTCTTGGCTTCTTCCAAGTCAATTTTATACAGGTCGGACGAAATTTGGTCGAAGTCAATTTTTGTATCTTCGTCCGCCAATTTGAAGTCTTTCAAAAGTGATTCTCTATTGAGCAATTCTTCACTTGTATTGAAAATATCACTGGCTATCACATTTAAAAAGAACTGTGGAAGTTTTATGCTTGTGGCACTCTCACGGCAGTTTTCTTTCATGCCGTATCGTTTTACTTTTTCACCCATTTCCTGAAATATGTTTTCATCGACCGGTTGCTTACTTTGTTCCTCTATTTGTTTTTCTAGCTCTCTGTTTTGCTCTTCCGCAATAGCCTCAATTTCATCTATCACAGGGGTGGAGGCAGGAGTTTCGTCTTCTTCAATGTTTGGATTGAAAGAAATTCTATTTGTGTCAATTGTTTCTTCCGCTTCTTGTTCTTCATGTTTTTCAGGGAATAGGAATTGATCAACTGGATCTACAACGCATGTAGTTTTCTCTTCTTCGGTCATAACATCACGGTTGCGATAATCCTTTTCGCTAAAACCAGATGCTTGCAGTCCTTGGACAATGCTCTGCAATGTTTCATTGAACTTTGCCGATGCTGTAAGCACATAGGAAAGATTCAACTGAAAAGATTTGTGTCTTTGAACATAAGGCTGACGTAAAACCCTTCCCAAAATCTGCTCTACATCTACCGAAGATGATTTATCGGCTAACGAGGCTAAGATGTATGCAAATGGGCAATCCCAACCTTCTTTCAAGGCGTTAATCGTAATGATGTATCGCACTTCGCATTCACGACTCATCAAGTCCACACCTTTGAGCTCGTCTATGTTGGCGGTTTTTATTTTGATTTGCTCTTCAGGGATCCCCAAAGCAAGCAATTGTTCTTTCAATTTCTCAAAAGTAGTATTGTCGTCATTCGTTTTTGGTTGTGCTTGAAACAACACAATGGGACGAATGTACTTACCACCTTCCTCTTCCTGCTTTTTTGCCAGTAGTTCTAGTTTGCGTTGAAGATGAAGTGCATTGTTGATGACTTCCGTTTTATCGTGGTTGTTGTAAACGATAACTGGAAGCTTAACCATATTCTCTTTTTTTAACTCTATGGCAGGAACTAAGCTCACAATATTGCTATTGTTTTTTGGCGTTGCTGTTAGGTCTAAAATGAAAGAAGGGTTCAGATTCTTCAGCATATCCACACTTAAATCACTTTCAGCATTGTGGCTTTCATCTACTACAACTACGGGATTTAAGCTTCTGATTACGTTAATCAATGCTGTTTCGTCCGTATCGGTGAGTAAGTGTTCTTTATTGGCATATTGTGACACAAAGGATTCTAACTGACCATTTTCTTGAAATACTTTGCGGTCTTCTTTTTTCTTTGCACGTAAACTGGCAAAGTTCATCACGATAATGCTCAACTGGTCTTGCACAACCGTAGGGTTGAAATTAGAACCTTGCAATAAGTTTTCTTTTTCATACACTTCAACTCTGTGATTGAAAAGTGAATTTAACTTTTGGCGGTATGGATGCTCAGGATTGGAGAGGTTTGCAACGGTTTGTTGCAACAGGTTACTCCAAGGCACTAGCCATATTACCGCTTTTGGTTTAGCACTATCATAAGCAGAAAATATAGTGTGTAAAGCATTTACAGCAATAAAGGTTTTTCCTCCTGCCGTAGGCACTTTTACACAAACATTGGCTGCTTTCGCCACGTTATTTTTATAGGGTTCCATACCTGTACCATCCAATGCGTTGTATGGTCCAATTTTATCTTCCCAATATTTATTAAAAGCAAGGTCAAGGCTTTTGTGTTCCTGAACATACTCCAAGTAAAGCTCCAGGTCTGTAATTACTTTTTGTTGGTATCCTTTTAGTTCCATGCTCTATTTCTTTAATCTTTTGATGTGTTTGTCAAAATCAGATTCTATTTTCTGTGTTTTGTTAAACACGGTGTATTGTTGCTCTGCCTTTTGCAAAGCTTGTTTTCGAGATACATTTCCTTTGCCTTCCAAAATTTTGTATTCGTTGAACGTCAAGAACTTATTTACGCTTTCAGCAAGACTTTCCATGGTGAAGGTGTTTCTGCGTTCAATCAGGTTTTCGATGTAATCGAAATAACCGGTAACGGTTCTTTCCAGTTGTTTTATCTCTTTTTCTTGCAGGTAGTTTTTAGCTACTTCAGTGTCCGATTTTAAGATTCTTCCATCCGGAGAATTTTTCCAAGTGGTCAATCCCATGTTTTCTTTTTTGGCATCTACATTTAAATAAATAATTTCAGCAGCCGTTTTTCCTGTAATGGCAAAATGAAATTTATTTTGTACCGCAGCATAAAAGTTCTTGGTGATGTCCGATTGTGGATCGTAGTCGATACTACATTCTGCAAAAATATCGGTGATTTGTTGGTAGATTCTGCGTTCGCTTGCACGGATGGAACGAACCCTCTCCAGTAATTCCTTGAAGTAGTCTTTACCAAATGTGGTTCCGGCTTGCTTTAGGCGATTATCATCCATTGCAAAACCTTTAATGATGTACTCCTTTATAACTTGGGTTGCCCAAATTCTAAATTGAGTACCTCTTGGTGACTTCACCCGATAGCCTACCGATATGATAACATCTAAATTGTAAAAGCGAACATCCTTTTCTTGCGTTTTACCTTCAATAGCACCATGTTGAGTGGTTGTTCGGAATTTCCGAACAACCAGTTCTTCGTTCAGTTCTCCTTCTTTGAAAACATTGCTAATATGTTCACTTATAGTAGATTTAGCCCTGCCAAAAAGTTCTTGCATACCTTCTTGGGTAAGCCAAATAGTTTCATCCTGTACCAGTACATCTAACCTTACCTCACCATTGGGTGTGGTGTAGAGTATAAATTCTGATTCGTTTGGAATTAAATTACTCATGGGCTAAAACCTCGTTATATCCCTAGGGATTTTTTTGAATATAATATTGTTCTTCGCCATAAACTCCTTTGGCAACAAGCAGTTATCAGCATAAATAACGTACTGACCAGCTTTGGTTTTAATGCTGCTTAAAGCATCATAGTCCAAAGTGGTGAGGGCGTTTTTATCGTACACAAAGTAGTAGGCAGTTTCATCTTTAGAACCTAAGAAATGTTCATTGTCGTTTCCTGGTTTTGGAGCAATGAAAGGCGTTCTTGTTTCGCTGTACCATATGTACTCACGAATTTTTTCAATTCCAACGGCTTCGTTTAGGTTTTCGTTGGTATCGAATAAAGGCAAGCCCAATTCATAAAAATCGAATGAACCGCCTGTGCCTTCCGTTTTCTTAGCATCCTTTCCGTAACCTTTAATTACTCGCTTTACTCTTTCTGCTGTAATACCATTGGCATAATCTTCCATTTCTACCAAAATGAATTTTCGATTGCCTCCGTCTTGTTTGTTTAGGTTTAAAACAGCGTGAGCGGTAGTTCCTGAGCCGGCAAAAGAGTCTAGTATGATTGAGTTCTTGTTGGTTGATATTTGAATTACTCGTTCTATCAACTCAACAGGTTTGGGAAACTGGAATTGTTTACCCAATCCTAGACTAGTTAGCATTTTAGTTCCTTGTTCGCTGATTACGTTTGTGTCATCCCAAATTGTCTTAACCGTAACTGTTCCTTTTCGATACTTTTCATAAATACCCCAAGAGCCGTTTTGCTTCGGTTTTCCAAAAACAAAGCTCATATCTTCATCATTTAGGACGTTGTCATTAAACTTTTGAGTTCCCCATCGCCAACAACTTTCTTCATCGCTACTATTTAGTGGTAATACTTCAATGTTGAACTCTTCTGTTTTTATCAGAGAAGTTGGACAAAATCCATGCTCATCGGGTTTACTAGGATTTATGTAAATAGGGTAGAATAAATTTGGACGGTTAAACCTGCCAAATTTAGGATTCCGATTTCTTAACTCTCGTATAGAGTATCTTCCAATACTATCCTCATAAGGAAAATCGCTTGTGTCTCCAGGAAGCCCTTTTATGATAGAGTGTTGAGTTTTAGAAAACACAAGCAGATATTCGTGTGTTTTAGCTAACTGCTTGTAAGTTTGTCCCCTTTTATTTGATTGAATAATAATTTCTGACTGAAAGTTCTTCTCTCCGAATATTTCGGTTAACATAAATTTCAAAGAATGAATCTCATTGTCATCCAAACTGATAAAAATCAAACCCGTTGGAGACAGTAATTGATGTAGTAGTCTCAGTCGAGGATACATCATGCACAGCCACTTATCATGGCGTGTTAAATCATCACCTTCTTTACCAACAACTTCACCTAACCATTTCTTGATTTTTGGGTGGTTTACATTATCGTTGTAAACCCATCCTTCATTTCCGGTATTGTATGGTGGATCTATATAGATACAATCAACTTTCCCTTCATATTCAGGCAATAGAGCTTTTAAAGCTTCCAAGTTATCGCCATGAATCACTTTATTTCCTGATTGTGTAGTTTCTTTTTTATCGCCTTTGGCATCAAAACCGTATTGATGTTCCAACACCCTAAAAGGAACGTCCCTGTGATGGTTTACTACTTTATCTTTTCCTATCCAATGTAATGTTGGCATCTGTTATTTTTTCTCTTCGTTAATTAATTCTTTTACTTCTACATCAAGTATTCGAGCTATTTCAAACAGCACTTCCAAAGTAGGTTGTCGCCTGTTTTTTACATAACCGTTTACCATGTTATAGCTTTTACCTAGCTGCTCTGCTAACCAGGTTTGCTTGATTCCTTTTTTATCAAGAATCTCTTTTATCCTGTTCATCTTTATCGTTTTTGAACTAGACATAATAATTCGGGCTAAAGATACTAAAATGATTGGCTTTTATATCATTTTGTGATATAAAAACATTTACCGAATATCAAATAGAAGGAGGGAATTACGAACCAAAAGGAGAATTCGGTCCGGTTTCGTGGTGGCGTAGGTACTCGGTAATGAGTTTTACTGTAGCTGCCGAGCGGTTTTTGTATAAGGGCTTGTCCTGATGATCTCTTTCCTGAAGCATCATACGGATTTTGCGTTG
>CAKZOO010000157.1 GCA_937136455.1 uncultured Flavobacteriaceae bacterium
CTACCACCAGTTGTGGAAGTAGAATACGACTCTGTGACAGAAGATAAGAAAACTAAACAAAAAAGTTTATTCTTACCTATTTACAAACGTCCTCGTTATGATAAACTTCCCGAAGATTCAGATTGCTATGAAGAAATACTAGACAAGCAACGTATTAAATAGGAGAAAATATGACTAAGAAAATTAAAGCTGTTACCGCAAAAGATAATATTTACTGGGAAGAATTAACTGGTTGTGAAGACGAATTAATCTGCTGTAAAGGGCACATTTACCCTGTATATAATACCGTTGGTGGAGCAGTTTATTTCCTAAATGAAGATGGGAATGAGCATCGTTGGAATATTAATGAGTTGGAGGAAGATTTTATTATTGAGTATGTGAGTGACGATAAAAGTTTATGTACTTTCACACAAAATAAACCATTAAAACCAAAACGTCCACTTGAGAATTGGATTCAGACAATTTCACCTAAGAAGTTTGAACGTTGTGTGGAAGATTGTACAGAGTTGGATGAAGGTATTTTTTACAATGAAGATACTAATTGTGTGTACTTACATTATAATCCAATGAAAGGTTATACAGTTAATGATGATAGCGGTTTACCAACAAGGATTAATTTTACACACAAACCTGAAGCTTTTAAGAAGATGTTGAATATTATTGAGATTAATAAAACTTGGAGAAGTACGGTTGAATCTTTTGAAAATAGAGATAGTATCGATAACCTGAAAGAGTCTGTAAAAGAATTACATTTTCCTGTTAAAAGTGAATGGACAGATGCACATTATGATTTTACATATAAACTAACTCAGAAAGATTTAGAAAACGGATTTATCAAATTAGATCCCTATTTTGTAGCAAAAGAGTGGAAAATTGGCAGTAAAGATGACTCAGGCGCACTATTTCACTCTTTCAAGTTGTTCCCCCGATGGGCTGAGAAGAACTCGTTTGAAAGGGAAGTTATTGCGTTATATAAGCAAACAAAGCGTATGGCGGAGATTTATAACATTGATTTAGGGGAAGATTGATGAGTAATTACAAACCAAGTGACTTTATTTACTATGCAATGATGGAAGAAGCATTACAAGATGAGAATAATATTTTACAAGAAGAATATTACCTTTCTTTGGAAAATGCGGAAGATATGTTCCAGAATCCAGAGTGGTGTCTGAAAGAAGGTTATTACGAAGATTGTTTCTACGATATTCCTAATGAGTTTAGAGAAATTACGGACGAGTGTAATCTTTCTTCTGATAAGTTCTCCCGTCATTATGAAGTGGATTTTCATGTTCAAGAATTGACAGGTATTACCGCAGAAGGTGAAACTTTAACCCGTTGGGTTGGATGGGATTATTGGTATGGAGGAGGTAAACACTCTGAACCAGAATCAATCGATTGGATAAGTGAGTCGGTATTTGTAAAAGTTGTTAAAGAAGAAGTGGTCACTTTGGTTAAAAGAACTTTTGAAAGAGAAGATGGTGATGTTTAAAGCTAGTTTAGAAGATGGTAAATACACTTACATCAATGATAATGGTAAACAACAAATTCTCCGCTACGGATTTCCTTGGAAAGAAAAGGAGTTAGCAGGTGATAATCTTCTTCTGGCAATGGGTAATGAAATCGAGAGATTACAACTCGAACTTAGGTATGTTAAGTTTTTAAGGCAGATAGAGAGTAAAGGTTTCATCAACAAAGAAGACTTTTACCAGTACATGGATTTAGATATTGAAGGACACAGGTCTATAGGAGACAACTGTACCATGAAAATGATGGTTGACCATTTTGAAAGAGGTCAAACTATGAAAGTTGATAATTTCTACACTTTAATTAAGAATAAGGAAAATATGCCGTGACAAACAAAATAACCGTTGACCAAAATACATTACTTTACGTGATGGAACAACTCTATGTAAAAGCTTATTCTGATGGAAAGAAAGATTTGCAAACAGGTTTCTCTCCTGATACAATTCAATCTATCACAAAAGAGTTTGTTTATGATGTGGAGAGGTATAGTTGTGCAAAAAGTAGATTCAAATAAGAAAAGTAAATGGTCGGAAAAAGATTTTGAACAATTACGTAAAAATTTGATTAATTTAGTGAAGGAATGGAGGAGTGAGAAGTGAGTGAAATGCAAACATATAAGGGTAACTTTGTGTCAACAGGTTTGACAGTGGAAGAGTTTATTTCTGATAATATACATATTTTACCTGAATACTACAAAGAAGCTGAGAAATTAGAACAGTTTTATGAAATTGTTTGGGAACTTTGCAATAAGAAAGATTCTAAACACTACGAGTTCTTTATTAAAGATGGGGTTGTTCAAGAGGTGATGGAGTTAGAGGATTTACAGTATTCTAATTTTTGTGAAGTTGATGAGGTTACAGGCAATTTCGTAACATCTTTCTATGATGGAGGTACTTGTTTGAGTGAAATGTTAGAGAAGGGTTGTAAATGAGTAATGAACCGCTAGAAATAATCGATCACCTTAAGGTAAGACTACCTGAACACGAATTGTTACTTAGTTTTGAGAATGACTCTGGTTCGGAAAAGTTTCTTAATTGGTGGTGGAATGTAGGTAAGGAATTGTTTGATAAATATTGTGAGGAGGGTGAGTTTGAGTAAAACAGTTTTTACGACAGATGATCTTTTGGAGATACTAAGGTTAACCTATCAAGAAAAAAGGTCTAGCCGTTACATCGGTGAAATGTATGGAGTGGGTAAATCTACTATTGGGAATTTTCTCCGTAAAGAGACTTATAAGGAGTTTTGGGAATCTCAGGAAGATAAACCATTAGTAGCTGGTGAAGTAGCTTGTCCAACAACAAAACGTAAAATGTTACAAGGTAATAAGTTTGTATTTACATCAGCACAGAACAACACTTACGTACACGATAATTTTCTAAAGAGTCTATTACACTATTGTGAAGAAGAAGATGCTGAACTAATTGTTGGCACTTTTCACTACAATAAATCAGGTTTCCAAAATGGTAATTCCGAGGAGACTTGGTTTGATCCTAAAATACGAGAATATATTTTAGATGAAAGTTGTATTATTGCAGACAAGTTGTTATGGTGTGGTGAGTTAAACATTTTACCTACAGCAGTAAACCCTTTATCTGGATTACATAATTATACCAATAAAGATTCTGCTATTGTACCTCATGCTAAATTACAGTTGGAAAGTTTACCAACACCTAAACACGAACCAGCAAAACTTATGTATACAACGGGTTGTGTAACTCAACGTAATTACATTGATATGAAGTCTGGACAGAAAGCATCACATCATCATGTGTTTAGTGCATTAGTAGTGGAGATTGATGACGATGGTGATTGGTTTGTGAGACAACTTTGTGCAGAAAGTGATACGGGTAATTTTTACGACCTTGGTTGGTATTACACACCTGAAGGTAAGGATGAAGTACAACACACAATCGAAGCTATTAATTGGGGTGATATTCACGCAGCTAAGATTGACAATGTAGTTGCAGAAGTAAGTTGGGGAGACTCTCCTGAAAGCATGATCAATTACTTAGCACCAGAACATGTATTCTTACACGATGTTTTTGATCATAAAAACAGGAACCATCACAATATACGTGACCCTTACTTCTTGTTTAAGATGTATGTTGATAAAACTGAGAGTGTTAAAGAAGAAGTGGAACAAACTGCGGAAGTTATTTCGAGCATGTTAGATAAGTGTCCGAATGTTGTTGTAGTGGAGTCGAACCACGACTTAGCATTGGAACGGTGGTTAAAGGAGCAGGATTATAAGAAAGATCCTGTTAATGCCGTATTTTTCCTTGAAATGCAATTGCAAAACTATTATGCTATGGAAGAAGGACGAAAGTTAAGAACATTTGAGACAGCTTGTCACTTAGTGGATGACAGAACTAAAGAAGCTATATTCTTAACTACAGATGAGAGTTATAAAATTTGTGGTAATATCGAATGTGGTTCTCATGGGCACGTAGGCAATAACGGTGGGAAAGGGTCTGTACGGGCTTACCAAATGCAAGGTGGTAAATTTAATACAGGTCACACTCACTCATGCTCGATAAAAGATGGGGTCTGGACAGCAGGTGTTAGTGGACTATTAGATATGGGTTACAATAACGGTGGCAGTTCTTGGTCAAACTCTCATATAGTTACATACACTAATGGTAAACGTGCAATCATTACTATCAAAAATGGTAAATGGAAAGCTCGCAATTAACCAAAAATAATCGTTGACAAACAATAAGACTCGTGTGAAAATGGGTCTTACATTAACAAAGAGGAGGGTAATATGTTTGAAAGGTTTGTAACTGGTTTACATTTTGAATTTACTGAACCAGATAAGGTTATTTCCGAGTGCGATGATTTCTTTTGCGGGAGTTACACTAATTTACGACAAGTACGTATTGTTTTAGGGAAGATGTTTCTGAGTACAGAATCTTCTTACGACAAGGTATTTAAGAAATGGTTTAAATTTGTCGAAGGGTTTGGTAACTTCTACCAAGATGGTGTAAATGATTTCGGAGAGGTAAGTTACACTTTAGAAAATGAGTATATGGGTAAGATTACAATCAAACCTGAATACTACAATGAAGATTATGATGAAGTTTGGGATTAATGTAGGAGAAAATATTATGGGTATTATAGCAATTATCTTAGGATGGTTAGGTCTTATTTCTGGTAATTTGGTATGGATTGGTCACGGTATCTACCAACTGTTTACAACAGAGTTAGGCTTTTTTGAAGTAGTATTAACAAACGGTTTATTTTGGTTAATCCAGATGGTAGTATCTTTAGTAGTACTATTAATTGGTCTGGATAAAGGTTAATAGGAGAAACACACTTAATGATTAAACAAGTAACAGCATTCACATTTACAGGTAAAACCTTTTTTAACGAAGATTTTATTTTGGATAATACGATTCGTCCTTTGACAAAAGATGAAGACACTTTAGTGAAATTTTCACCACTTTATGATGACACTTTCACCCAACAAGTAGAACGTTTTCAGGTAGCGAAGATTACACTTCAACAACGTAAACCTGTAGACGAAGATGTACTTTCTGAGGTGACAAGTCAACGTGTAGGTGAAGATGCTACTTTGGAAGAGTATGAATCTATGTCAGAAGATGTTTATCGTGAACTGATGCAATATACGGGTTTTAAGCCAAACAAACATGCTTTAGTGATCATTGATAATCAATCTGGTAAATTACTAATCACAACTAACACTAAGAACACTGATGAGATGATGAGTTTGGTGATTGGTTCATTAGAAGGTGAGTATGAAGATTTGAAACTAGTGGATTTCGAAGCACCTTTGATTGAGAAGTTATTAACCAATTATCTGTTAGATGAAAGTAAAAATCTACCAGATCCGTTTATGTTGGTGGAAAAGGTTAACTTAGGTAGTAAAAGTGAGTTTGACAAATCACCTAAAAATGCTACTATCTCAATCAAGAAAGAGTACCCTTCAGACCCAGAAACGCTTGGATTTATACTAAACCGTAATAAAGTTGTAAAACTACTTCAACTAGATTATGATGGTGTGGTAGAATTAGAGTTCACCAATAAGTTTGAGATTAAGGGTATTAAGTTCAAAGAGGATTTAGCTTTCGAACCAGAAGATGATTCAGCAGAAAGTTTAAATTTTATGAGTCAATATGTATTGCAATTACCAGTGTTGTTTGATATTGTTAACTCTTTGGAAGAACAAGTTAGTTTAGTAGAATATTAATCTTAGAGGGACAAGTTTCCCTCTTCACCAAAGAGTTTTCATTTCGAGAGTTCTTTGTTGAATTAAATAGGAGGATTATTATGTCAATTAAAATCGTAACAATTTATGAACCACAGTACTCAAATGGGTGTAGGAATTTCGGAGAAGGTGTTTATTTTAAAACTGAGACGTTAGCTGATAATTATTCTAAAAATAAACACAAAGCTTACGCTTCTTATAGTAAAGATTATAAAGCTATAGTTGACGGAGAAGATTATTACTTGTTAAAGATTGAATCCCCTGTATATATAGAAGGTTCTGAAAAGGCAGATGAGCAGAAACGTAAAGAAGCGTTATCTAAAATATCTGAAGAAGATAAAAGAGTGTTAGGTCTGTAATAAAAGGAGAAATAACTTTTGAATAATTTTGATAGTATGGGGATGACAGCTTCTAATGATAAAGAGGTTGTTGAGGAAAAGGTATTTGTTCGGGATGAAAGTGATAATAAACTTTTTCCAGAAATTCAAGTCAAAGATCCTTTAGGTAGTGGTCTTGTACGAGAAGAAACTGTAGGTTACTCAGATTTCGATACACCAATATACCGTATCGCACAACAGTTAGAGACTAAGTATTTAAGTGTCACATGTAATAAAGATCCTTCAATCAGTGCAGAACTTAAAAACAAAACAGAGTTTAAAGGACGCACCAAGAAAGTGTCTGAGGGTTCTTGGTTAGGTTTATTAAATACGGAACGAGAAGTTGCTGGACTAGAACCTTTATCAGTAGAGGATTTTACCTTAGAAGAAAAGCAGAAACTTAAATACGAAGAAGATAAAGCTATCGAACAAGGTAAAATATTAGTACACAAAAAGTTGAAACAACTTCGACAACAATACCTTCTAAATAAGATTGTTATTGTACTTGGGGAAGGTTCAAACTTTAGAAATAAGTTACCTACAGTTCGTCCTTATAAAGGTAATCGTTCTGATTCCCTTAGACCATTATTACTTAAAACTTTACGTAAATGGTTATTAGATGAAATGGGTGCAGAAATGGCACAACCACGTTTCGATGGAGAAATGATTGAGTGTGATGACCTAATTGAGTATTATAAGTCATCAGGGTATAAACATTACCGTAGACACGGGTGGTTTGATAAAATTATTTTATCTTCAGATAAAGACTCTATGAACAGTGCAGGTATGGTTATTAATCCCGATTTGCATACAGGAGAAGACAACCCTTTAAAAGGAAAGTTTAAGTTTCCTCAAATGATGTTAATCGAGGCAACAGATAAGTGTACAGGTAAGCTGGAATTAGTTACAACATCTGGTAGTCCAGAAGTGAAAGGTTACGGTTTTAAATTCCTTATGTACCAGTGTGCTTTGGGGCTAGATTCGGCCGATAACTATGACGCTTTAGGTCACTTAAAGGATGCAGGCTACAATCTTAATTTTGGGGTACAGTCTGCATATAAGGTGTTACAACCTTGTAAGACAGTACAAGAAACTTTGCAAAAGACGATAGATACCTTTGCAGAATTATTACCACACGGTGTAGAATATACAGACCACAAGGGTGATTTCCAAGACGTAGATACCTTGACCTATATGAATACTTATTTCTTAGTGGCTTATATGACACGTTCATATGAGGACCAAATGGATTTCTTTAAACTGCGTAAAGCTTTTAAAGTAGATACGACTAAGATTGAAAACAATAACTTGTACACTAAACCTTACCAAGTGTTTAATGTAGACAATGCGGAAGGTTTAATTGGTGATACTTTAAGTGTGTTAGCTGGTTTGAAGGATAATGAGCTTAAGAGTTATAAATCTTTGAAGAAAGATGGTTTAGTGGAAAGATTAGATTTTACTTCAGAAAAAGTTACACCTTTAATTGATACTATTAACAATAATATGTTCAAATGGGTTCAACGTAATAAGCAAACAGGGGAAATTATTGATGTATAATCAGATTAAATCTGTCGAAGAAATGACAGACACAGTTTACCAATGGGATTGCGGTTTTTGGTATGATTTAGATGTTTCGGAAAAGACACTTGAACAAAAAGTAGAATTGTTGGAACAAAATATACTTTATAAGAAGGAGGGTGATGGTGAGTAAGGTATTTGAACAACTAAAAACTTTAGTGGGGAAAGAAGATCACCCTGAATACGCTGTAGAATCTTTAGGTATTGAATTTGAAATTTACGTAGGTATTAAGTGGGTTGATGACGGTAAGTACCAACTCGGAAGTTTAGGTATTCAGATTGGTGATGAATATTTCTGGATCAACGCAAGTCGTTCAGGCAGTTATTACGATGAGTATTATTACAACATCGATACGGTAACACAGTTCACACCAGATACACGTTACCACGTAAATTGTACTTTCCCAAATAAAGAAGTTGCTCAAGATTTTGTAAACTGGATGTGTGGACGAGGGGAGCAAACTATGTGGGAAAGTGCAGAATGTTCGGATGAATTAGACCTTAATCGGAAAGTAGAATATGATTATGAAAAAGGTTCATTTGAAATAGGTGGTAGGTTTGATGAGTGATGTTTATGTAGAAGACACGACTAGAGCGTTAGAAGAAGCGGACACATTATTTGCAACTATCTTAACTTAATTGCGAGATGAATATTCTACTAAATGGAGTATGGTTTGCTTAGAGGTGACGGAGCTATTAGAACAATACACTAACCTTTTAGAAGAACGTGAT